>JAWBNO010000001.1:0-481418 GCA_039000725.1 Candidatus Aenigmatarchaeota archaeon
AGCTGAGCTTCCTGCAGAAATTGTTAAGCTAGTTGATGATAACGAGCAAGTCCATCCAACAGGACAACTAATAACAGATAAACTAAATGTTGATTGTCCGCATGCAGAATTATCATTATTAGTTACAGTAACTGTATAAGTTTTAGCTTCTCCTGGATTTCCAGCTTGAGAAGATGGAGTTATAGAAACTGTTGGATTGTAGCGAGTACAAGTTTGGCTAACATTATAATTTGCACTTCCTTGGCCATAATAGCTAGTTGCTTGATTGTTTGTGGCTCTAACTGTAAAACTGTAAGTTCCAGCTTGTGCACTTGAAGATGAGGTTACTGTTATTGTTGTTGAAGCTGAGCTTCCTGCAGAAATTGTTAAGCTAGTTGATGATAACGAGCAAGTCCATCCAACAGGACAACTAATAACAGATAAACTAAATGTTGATTGTCCGCATGCAGAATTATCATTATTAGTTACATTAACTGTATAAGTTTTAGCTTCTCCTGGATTTCCAGCTTGAGAAGATGGAGTTATAGAAACTGTTGGATTAGAGCGAGTACAACATGGTGAAGTTTGCCATCCATTACTACAACAATAATAGACAGTATTATTTATAGTTACACTCTGTCCAGGAGAATAGCTACAACCTGAACTACAGCAACTTAACCATTGTGCAGCATATGTGGCGTTTAAAAAATAAAAGAATAGAATGAAAAATGTTAGTATCAAAATTGTTTTCTTCTCCATTTTAAAATTTATCTATAGAGTATTTAAATTTTAAAGAGTTACAAAGCTGTAGATCTATTAGATAACTAAATAATTTTATACTTGTTTCTTTTAGATTATAAATCTACAACTTGACATAAAGTTGACATGAAAATCTACTTAAATGCGGGGGGTGGGATTTGAACCCACGAAGGGACTAACCCAGCAGGTTTCTTCTTAACACCTAAGCCTCGGCTAATTCTGAGCCTCAGCTAATATTATCTGCCGCCATCGACCAGGCTAGGCGACCCCCGCTCAAATATTATTTTTTCTAAAAATTTAATTTAAGTTTCTAAAAGATTATATGAGTTTCCAAATTGAAAGAATAAAAACTTTGATACCAGGATTTGATGAACTAGTAAATGGAGGAATACCTAAAAGAAATATAGTTCTTTTATCTGGAGGTCCTGGGACAGGTAAAAGTATATTTGCCCAACAATTTGTTTTTAATGGTTTAAAACAAAACGAAAACGGAATAATAGTTACTTTAGAGGAACATCCTGTTCAACTAAGAAGAAATATGTTAGCTTTTGGGTGGGATGTTAAAAAATTTGAAGATGAAGGTAAATTTGCAATTGTTGATGCATTTACTGGAGGTATAGGG
Organism: Candidatus Aenigmatarchaeota archaeon; assembly: GCA_039000725.1. Taxonomy (GTDB): domain Archaea; phylum Aenigmatarchaeota; class Aenigmatarchaeia; order CG10238-14; family SpSt-28; genus SpSt-28. The sequence goes on from JAWBNO010000001.1 coordinate 1,361, forward strand.
GAAGCATCTAAAAGAGAAAAGTATGTTGTAAGAAGTATTGATGATATTCCCGAGCTTCTAGATATAATAAGGCAAGCTATGAGAGATATAAATGCTGAAAGAATTGTAATAGATTCTGTTTCTACTCTATACTTAACTAAGCCTGCTTTAGCAAGGGGTGTACTAATGCAATTGAAAAGAGTAATCTCTGGCTTGGGTGCTACGGCAATATTTGTTTCCCAAGTTAGTGTAACAGAAAGAGGATTTGGTGGTCCTGGTGTTGAGCATGCTGTTGATGGTATTATAAGATTAGATTTAGATGAAATAGATGGAGAACTTATTAGATCTCTAATAATTTGGAAAATGAGGGGGACTAAACATGATATGCATAGAAGACCATTTGAAATTAATGATAATGGTATTGTTGTTTACTCAAACAAAATAGTAAAAATGAGAGGTGAGTTTTCAAAAATATTAGAAAGGTGAATAATATGAACGATATACCACTAAAGCCTATTGGAAAAGAAGAAATAAGAAAATTAGAGCTTTCTTTAATTCTAGGAACTCTTTTTAGACAAGAGGTTTTAGAAAGTATAAGAAATGCTGAAGATAAAATTACTTGGTTAGATTCTTTAATAATTGCAGCTGGCGCGTTTGCTAGAGATAGAGCAGGCATAACAATAAGTAAAATCGCTGAAGAATTAGGAAGAAGTGAGCAAACGATAAGAAATCATTTAACAGAAAAAACTGAGGCTGGTAAATTAGTTAAACAAACATATGAAAGTTTCGTTAGAGGAGAAAAACCTGCATTAATATTTTCTACAGAAGCTGAAGAAAAACTAAAAAAAGTTAAACAAAAATTAGAAGAGATATTAAAAGAAATTTAAAAATCAAATAAGATGAGAAGTAATAACTTTGAATTTTTCTCCCAACCTTTCAAAGAAACTTTTTCTTATTTCTATATTTTCTCCAGTTAAAATGCTTGCTAATCTTAATATTTCTTTACTTGCTGAAGAATTTGGATTTAATAAATATACTGGCTGCTTTAGTGCAGTACTTCTATAAACGTTTTTATCATAAGGGATACTAACTAAAACTGGCAAACCAGTTAATTGTTCTATTTCTTCTTTTCTCATTTCATAACTTGCACCAGTAACCATATTCAAAACAATTCCAATAGGCTTCACTCCAATTTCTCTTAAAACCTCTTGAGCCCTAACAACATCTAAAATTGTTGATACAAGTGGTGTGGATACTAATAAAACTTCTTTTGAAGATTTTAGCGCGGATATTGCTTCTCTTCCTAAACCTGGAGCAGAATCCAATATTACAAATTCGTATTCTTTTAAATTTTCTTCCAAAATTCTTTTTATATCTTGCTCTATTGGTACTACATCTTTTATTAATAAAGATGAGGGAATAATTGTTAAGCCATTGTAATTATGCAAAATTTCAGAAAATTGGCACTCATTTCTTAAAAAATTATTCAACGTTTTTGTTGGAAAAATATTAAAATAGAGAGAAACGTGTGGTGTTGTAAAATTAAAATCTACTAGAGCAGTTTTTTTACCAAAATTTTGAAGGGCTAGAGCTAAATTGCTAGCTATAGTAGTTTTTCCAACCCCACCTTTAGTAGACATTATACTTATGATTCTAATTCTTACCACCTATTAAATTAAAAATTTCACTATAATCTCTTTTAATTTTTCTACTTTTTTTTATTTTCTTTAAAATGAAAGATAGAGAAAAAGAAATTATAGCAAAAATTATTAAGTAAAGGTATTCTTTTCTTAGCTTTAAAGAAGGCAACTTAATAACAAAACCCGTAACTAAGTTTTGTTTTCTTTCTAGAATAGTTAATCCTATATCTTTAGAATAATTAATTTCTTTGCTATTTAGTTTAAATTTGATACTTGATGTTCCTAAGGTAGCATTTTCTCTACAATATATTGTTAAGCTACCCTTAAAAGATTCTCCAGCTTTAAGAGTTTTCAAATAATCTTGAGAAAATGTATAATCAAAACCTATTCCTTCTAAAAATAATTCTATATCATTCAAATCTGCTTGACCTATGTTGTATATAGTAAAATCTATAGTTAAATTACTTCCTCTTTCTATTCTAATAGTATCTGGAACCAAAACAAAAATTTCCCTCTTCTTTTCAACTAAAATGCTAGAGTTGAAATCAGAAGGTATATAAAGGTCTTTTTTAACATTTATAGAATAAGTAAAGTTTCCTTCTTGATCCAAAATTAAATCAAAACTAACAAAACCTTTTTCATCAGTTTTTCTAACATAAGTTTTTCCTTCCATTTTAAAGGTAACTATAGCTTCTTTTACCGGATTTCCCTCTTCATCTTGGACTAAACAATTTATTATTGCACTATCATTTAAGTAAAACTTATTTTTGTTAGCATTGCAAGAAACTTTCAAGTATTTCTCTCTACCTAAAACAAATGCTGATAATTTATTTAAAGATAGAAATATTGTATTTGAAACTTTATTCAAATCAAAACTATCTATCTTAACCCAATTCTTATTGCAACTCAACTTTTGAGAATTCCAACTTTCACAATAAAACAACCTTATAAAATCTTCATCTTCTACAATGTAATCTTTATAATTAAGATTTACTTCAACTCTAGAATAAGAGCCTATTATATCAAAAGAATAAAGGGCATAAACTTTTAACCCTTCTATAAAAATATTTTCCACATAATTATAGTTAACAAAATTTTGCTCTCCAGTAAATGAAAAATCTTTAAAAAACAAAGTAGATTGAGGAAATACTATTTTTAGATCATAAGTATCTGGAACTATTCGTATCAAATAATTTCCTTGCGAATCTGTATTATTTCTATATACTTCTTGCTCATTTTTATATAAGTAAAAGAAAGCTTGAATTGGTTTTCTATTAGAATCTAAAAGAGTACCATAAATTGGTTTTATGTAATAAATTGGTAAAGTATCTGAATATATTTTTCCTGAATCAAAAACAACTTTAAGATCATATTTTCCTGGAGATAAAGATGGTAAAAGAACTCTTAAAATGTTATTAGCACCATCAAATCTTAATGCTAATATTTGTGCCTCTTCGTCTCCAACATATACTTTAACGTTTTCATAACTTGCTTCTATTGGTATTCCTTTTTCTCTTAAAACAAAATTTATAGTTATGTTTTCTCCCTTTTCAACCATATTCTTAGAGATTGAAGAAATTTTGACTTCATAATTTGGCAATATTTTTAAAGGAAAGCTAAACCTAAAGTTCAATCTTGAATACGAAAGATTTATAGAAAAATTGTACTCACCTTGAGGTAATCCAGAAATTAAAATAGATATAACATTATTTTTAATTTGTAATATTATACTTGCTTTATCATAATTTATAAATGGTAATATTGAAATATTTTCTAAACTAACATCAGAATCTAGGGTAAAATCTATTTTTATAATTTGGTTTTCGTAATATGAAGGTAGTGAGCTCAAAAACAATTCTATAAATTTAACCTCAACATTAAGATATTCTTCACTATTATTACAGTTTATTGTTAGATTATATTTCCCCTTTGAAAGTAAAGATGATGGAAATTCGAATTTCCACAATAATTGTTGTTTTTGAAGTAAATTTGGAATATAGTTACTTCCTTCTCCAACTATAACAACATTTGGCTTATCACTACAAATAATTTCAGCCGATATTATATCGCTATATTTTATTTCATTATTAAGCTTCAAAACTAACGCTTCTCCGTCTGATGGGGTAAAAGAAGTAATAATACTTGCCTTTCCTATATTAAGTAAAAAAGGTAAAAATGAAATAAAGATTAAAATACCTAAACTTTTTTTAATTTTGTTTTTTGCAACATAAACCTTTGCCCTACCAACAATAAAAGATTCTACTTTGCCCTGATCCTTCAAAGCTTCTAAATATCCAGAAAGCAAATATCTTTTCATTTTTAATTTTTTAGCAAGTTGAGATATAGAAAGTATTTCTTTACTAAGAATATCTAAAATCTTATCTTCAATTTTCTTCTCGTTTTCCATTTTCTATATTGTAGCTATATTTTAAATATATTATTTCAATATTGCTACAATAAAAGATCAATATAGCCACAATATAGAAAAACATTTAAAATTGAAAGACAAATCTTAAGTAATCATAAAAATAAAGAATATACTTAATACCTACCATTTTTTCAATTCTAACTTTTTGATAATTATAAGTTTTATCTGATGAAACTAAATAGAAGCCCACTTCTATTTCCTCATTACCTAATGGGCTATAAAAAACTCGAAATATTCTTTTTCCTTTTGCTACTCTTCCTTCATTTTTCTCAAAAATCCAGCTATCTGGATATTCTGAAGGTAGAATAAATAAGTAAGAGTCTTTTTCAGATTCAATCTCAATAAATAAAATATCACCATAACTTCTAGCTGAAGTTATTTTTATGCTTTTGTCTAAAGTTAGATTAAAATCTGATACATTAAAATAATACTCTGAAAAATTTGTACAATAAAAAAGCTTTATTTTATTTATTTCCTTAGGAAAAAATGGTAAAACAACTCTACTAATTTCCCCAGGATTAATATTTTTTTCCTTTAGCCAATATCTAGCTCCAGAATCTAAAAATACCCTAAATCTTATTGGAATACTTCCAGAATTATAAAATTCTGCGTTAATTTTCGGAATATTTTCTCTATCTATAAAAAAACTTTTTACCTCAAGATTACATAAGTCTTTCACTTCAACTTTAACAGTTAGAGAATATGCCAAATTAAATAAAAAGAATAAAATTAGCAATAAAAATATCTTTTTCACATTTTTCACCTAAATAAATTTTCAATTTTATAAATCATACTAATTTTCGGTTTCTTTATGTAAACAAAAAACTCTCCTTCATAATATCCAGAAATGGTATCGTTTGTGAAGAAAAATATTTCAACCATCTTTTTTTCCTTTTCATTAAGCCAAAACGTTTTTTCTTTTACATAAACTTTAGATGAAATGTTTCCAAGAACTTCTATATCTACTTTAACTTTTTTATCATAAAAGTTCTCTAGTTGTAAATACTTTTTAGAGTAACTACCATTTCCTGGAATAATCCCAAAATCTAAAACATTAGGTTCGTTAGAAAAACCTATTGTTATGTTTTCTCTAGGATCAAATACATAAGCTCTTCCTACAATTTTAACAATCTCTTTATCATACAAAATTGAAAAATTGTTTGATATAACAAGAATTAAAAGAAGTAATAGAGAAAAAACTGTAACAAAAATTAAAACTTTATTGTTAACTTTCTTCTTTTTTTTCATAATCTATTATCTAATACAAGATTAAAACTATTTTTTGTAATACCAAATAGATAAGCCAATTACTAAAATTATAATCAATAAAAATAGTATAAAACTTAAATCAAACTCTTTAAAAATAGGTAATTTCTCTTTTGTAATAAAAATTAAAGTTGTGCTCTTTTCTTTTCTTCCACCCAAATAGTTAACTACTATTTTGCTTTCAAATTCTCCATTTAAATTTCTATCTATAAAACCAACTAACTCTCCTAACTCTCCTGGTTTAATGTCAGTAAAAGAAGTAGTAAAATTTATTACACCTTCAGAAGTATATATTTGTCCATTAGCTCTAGCCCTAATTGTTACTGTTCCTTTATTTTTAAAGTAGATCTTAATTTTATCATTTTCCCCAACAGCTTCAATAATTTCTCCATCTCTTATAGCTAAACCATCCACATAAAATAGAATATTTACTTTACTAACAGAAACTAAACCAACTCCAATTTGACCACCTATTTGCTCAGGAATTTTCGGTTGTGGTTCTATGGATATAATATGATAGCCTGGTTCTGCATCCAAAGGGACTTTAATCATAAAAGTTATTTCTCTCCATGTTCTTACTTTTCCTACTTGAGTTTCGAGTGGCGTTTCTTGAGGCCTTAATACAACAGGGTTTGAAAAGTAAGTAATCCATTTACTTGCGTCTTCTTCAGAAAAATTTGCCACATATTCTGGAAATCGTGTAATTAAAAAATCTGGATTTCCTTTTTCTTCCTTAAGATAAACTAAAAGCTCTTGATTTTCTGGATTAATAATATAGAATTTTACTATTCTCGATTCTCCCCTTTTAATAACTCCTAAATCTATAAAAGATGGGGAAACACCGACAACATATCTTTGTGCCTCAACTACAGAAAAAATAAAGATTAATAAAGTAAAAAAGAAAACTTTCCCTTTCATATTATTTATGAGTAAGCAGTATTAAATGTAAGAATCTAAAGATAAATATGGAGGAAGAATTTTTAAAGAAAAGACCTTTAAAAGTTGGAAATCTTAAAGTTATAGAGCATATTGGAAGTTTATATGCAACATTTGATGGAGAAAGATACTGGAAGCTTGAAAAGTGGGCTTGGGAAATTTTAAAATTGTGTGATGGGAAGAAAAGCGTTTCTGAAATAGCACGAATTATATCTGAAGATGTGCAAATGAGCTTTGAAGATGTAATAAAGGGATTAAAGCCAATTCTAGAAGAATTTGAAAAAGCGGGGTTTATAAAATATCTTTAGCTTATTTTTTTCTTCAACCTTTCTATTAATTCTTCCTCTTTTACACTCTCTATAGCTTTTTCTTTTGGAAAAATTATTCTATAAACACCTATCTTTTTTTGATGAACTTTTCCCTCTCCTAAAAGTTCATGAACATAAATACTAGCAGTTATTCTACTTACCTTTGCTTTTCTAGCTATCTCTTGAATTGTTAAACCATCTGGATTTTCTTTAATAACGTTTAGAATTTTTTCTTTTGTTGTTTCTCCTCTCATAATATTATATATTAATGTTAAATATAAAAGCTTAACACTAAAGCTTATAAATACTGTTAACAACTAATTATTAGGTGAAAATATGCCTTTAAAAGCCCTTTTAATATTCCTAGCACTATCAATAGGACTTTTCAACCTAGCTTTAGCAGTATCTTCAGAAGCGAATGTAACAGTAAACGTAACAGTAGCACCAGTTACAGAAATAACAGTAGTTCCTAACTATTTAGAATGGGCTAATTTAAATCCTGGTAGTGCAGGAGAACCAAAATATGTTGATGTAAAAAACACTGGATCTACACCAATAAATCAGGTATATGTTTATGCAAGTACATTAACAGATGAAACAGAAAGGCCATATGGAAGTACAGATCCTTCAAAATATTCTGCTGCAGGAGTAATTGTAATTAAAAATGAAACTGACAATATTCCTCAATTTGTAGGAAGAATTGAATGGAATTGGACAGATACTATTAGTGGTGCTGACTTTAGTGCAGTTGGAAATGCTGTAGCATGGGGCTTTTATAAGAATACTAGCTTTGAATACGTTTGGGCAGTAGGTGCAGATCCTTCAACAGGAAGATGTAATGACACAAATGCTAAATTTGCAATAGAAGATGATGTAGATATAGGTACTACAGAAACAAGAAGACCAACAACTACTGGAATAACAAGAGACGGTGGTGATGCTCAATTTGGCTATTTCAGTGTTAGTAATAGAGCAGCATTTGGAAATGATAATGTTTGTGTTGCAGTAGCTACAGATTGTTCTAAGATATATATTTATAAGTATGACAAAAGAGATGGCTTTTCAACATGCACAAATTCCCAATATTTGTCTTCTAGAACACTAGCACCGGGAGATATACTTAGATTGACTACATTAAATGCATATGTACCAAAAGGAATTCCAGCAGGTATACTAAAAGCTGGAACAATAACTTTTGTTGGCATATCCAGCTAGTTTTTTATTTTATTTTTTTCTCAATCTTAGCTAGTTTTTCTTCTAAGCTTTTTTTCATTGCCCTATATGCTTCTTCACTAATTATTTTATTCTCTCTACTTCTTTCTAGTGCTCTTAATGCTCTAATAACTTCTTCCCTTTCTCTCAAAATCTCTTCTCTGGATTCTTTTTTTCTTGCAAACTCAACTAGCTTTGAAGTAGAAATTATAACTGGTAATCGAACTTTCTCTTTCTTTTTAAATCTGAATAATATTAAAGAAGATAGAAATATGGTGAAAACTGCAACTAAAAGAATTATTATCCATGGTTGTATTATAAATGCTTTAGAAACAACTTCTAGCTTAGAAAGTAATTCCTTTATCCTCTCTATCATAATCTTTGCGTTTTCCAAATTTTTTACTGCACTATCATAATTCTTATCTCTTAAATTACTTCTTGCTTCTTTTAATTCCTTCTCCAAATCTTTTAACAACAAATTAATAACAGAAACATCTTTACCTTCTTTTTCTGCGATTCTTGTTTTTATAACCAAATCTGCGTATTCCTCTTCTAATTTTGAAATTTCTTCTAATAGAAGATCTTCAATAGATCTAAAAATCGTTAGTGAAATATCTTTTGAATCCGCTATTAAATTAGAAGAAGCAATTAAAGTAGCTGGAAATATTCCAAGATTTGCATTATTTGGAATATTAAATGTTATTACAAAAACCGCTGTTTGGTTAGGCTCTAATTTATAGTAGTTTGATGGGGTTATATTAAACCAAGCGACTGGAAGACCAACTAAAATTAATGTAACATTAAATAAATCTAAATTTCCAATATTTCTAACTACAATTGTTTCTGCTTTAATTGAATTTCTAGCAACTGAAATATTTCTTGGGTATTTCTCAATTAATATTGCTGAAGTCAAGTTTGCTGTTGGTATTGGTAGTGGGGTTGGTATTATAATTTGTCCGGTTGGTATTGGAACTTCTACTATAGGTCTAGTAACTTGAGTAACATTTCTTGCAACAACCAAAAATGTTGCATTAGCAATAATTGGTGGTTGAACATAATCATAAGTAACTTTAACATTTATGTAGTACAAACCTAAAGGCTGGTCTAGAAATATATAGGCAGATCTTAAAAATGTTTTGTTAGAAAGAGTAGGAGTATATACTGCTTCTGAAGAAGAGAAATATCTTCTTCCATCAGGAGAAGAAACCCAATATTCAATGAATACATCTTGAGAAACTTCCCCCATATTGATTATCAATATATTGAAATCTAGCTCATCCCCTTGAGCAACTTCATATTCTAATGGAATTACTTTAACGTCATATGGTCCTCCATGAGCAACTCTAAAACTTGCTAGTTTCATGGTTTGAAATTCTCCTTTACTAGCATTAACAACAGCCAAAAACATTCCACTTGGCGTTGTTGGTGGCATTGCATATTTATAAGAATAAAAGCCTGTAGATTCTTTGTTCATACTATTTAAATCAACACTCAAATAAACATTACCAGCCGGATCATAAACTGTTAGATTGATGTATTCCGGATCAACAGGCTTTCCTTCTCCATCATAAATTAAAATTCCAAACTTCATTATGTTGTTTGGATACCAAACAACTGCGGTAGATATATCTGCAAAAAGACCAGTTACTGTTATAGCTCTTTTTATTACTGAAAATGTAGAATTATAAAATTTAAGTGTAGTAACATTTGAATCAGTATATTTAGCTACAATCGATAAAGTATAATTTCCAACAATAGCATCTGAAGCTATCTGAAATGTAGGCAAAGGTGTTAATAAACCTTCTTCGTTTGTAATAAAGCTTGAACTATAAATCATTCTATCTTCTGGATCAAATACTCTAATCAAAACTTCTACACCACTTAAACCTTTACCTTCAAAATCCTTAGCAGAAAAGTAAATTGATGCAACATCTCCTTGATAATAAACTGAAGATAGAGTAGATGCAAAAATCATAAAACTTCTTCTGACTTTAAATAAGCTATAGTTAAATTCATAATTTCCTATATTATCTTCTGCGTAAACAGTTGCATTATAATATCCTACTTGAAGTGTATCCCCACCATCTTTAAAAGGATAATTAGCGTAATAGACATATACATTGTCTTCACTATAGGAAAAGTTCATTTCAGTTTGATGTGAAATCCCATTTGGTTGAGTAACATTTAATAATACTTGTTTTATTCCTGCTGTAGATCTATCTGTTACATTTGCATAAATTTTAATACTACTATTTTGCTCTATTTCATCATTATCAAAATAAACCAAAATTTGTGGTGGAGTAAATGGCAAAAGTATAACTCTAAAAGATTTATTTCTTGGAGTTGCATCATCTTCAACTGCAAAAACAGTAAAATCTGAAACATATATTCCTTCAGGAATTTCACTAACATTATATGAGACATACAAATCAAAAGAAGAGTTTGGATTTACAACAAAAGAAGAGTTTTCTATTTTTGTATAATTTCCTTCTAATGGAGAAACATAAAAATTAATTGGCGCGTTACCCAAATTATTTACTTTTATTATACAAGCTATACCCTCTTTTGGATATTCAGATTTTCTACATTCAACTGGATTTAAATCCCATGTTCTGTTTTCTGAAATATTTACTATTAAATATACTATAGAATAATTTAACGAATTGAAAGATGAAACATTTATTGTCAAATTATAAGAACCTGCAAAATAGTTAAATGGTACAGTTATATTAACTGAAACTGATTGATTTCTACCAGAATCTAAATCAAAATTGTTTGGTGTGAATTTAAAAATAAAATCGTTGCAATATTCTCCTATACAAGAAAAAGAAATATTTCTTAATCTATCATTACCTGTTGATAAAACAGTTAAATTACCGAAATAGCTTTCTTGAGAAGGAGGTATTTTATTAACAACTTCTTTTTCTAAAGTATTTATAAGTGGATTTGACAAAACTGTTACCGTAAATATAGATAAATTAGAAGAAATAAAATTATCTAAATTGGTCCAATTTACATAAACTCTAATTTGATAAATCCCTGGTGATGTAGATTCTGGTATATTTATGTTAAAACTTTTTGTACAATTTTCTCCACTTCTTAAATTTCCACAATATTCAATTGAAGTATTAGAACTCCAATTAGCTGGCAAATCTATATTAAATATAACATTCCTTGCACTACTGTTTTGAATGTTAGTTACCATAGCAGAAAAACTAAAACTGTCTCCTTCATATAAAGAAATTTTCTGAGTTACAAAAAATTTAGGGTTTAACTCTATAGAAACATTAGTCTTTGGTTCAATAATTGCAGTTATAGTAAAAATGTCAAATGTTTCTTCAGAAGAAACATTTACAATTATATTGTGAATTCCTGGTTGATAGCCTAAAGGAGTAAAGAGAATAATCTCAGGATTAAAAACTTCTCCAGGTCTTAAAATTTCTATTTTTTGAGGATTAAAACTTACAGAAAACTCATTACAATTTGGGGAAATACAATTAAAAGTAATATTAGTTAAATTATAGTTTCCTTCTGAAAGAATAGTAATATTTCCTAGGCTTATATTTAACCCATCTTTAACTATTCTTATAATTTGCTTTTCCCGAACTCTTAATATTGGGTTTGGTAAAATATTTACTGTAATTGTGGTTCTATTATAACTTATAGTATCATCTGGGTTCCTCCAAGTAATTGTAACATTTATATTAAAAACTCCCAAAATATTTTCATCAGTTGTTATTGAAAAATACTTATAGCAAAAACTATCAATCGAAATATCACCACATTCTCCACTTTCAGTTGGATATTCCCAATTTTCTGGTATTTCAAAGCTAATGTTCGCTAAATATGCTATACCTTTACCAATATTAGAAGCATTTACATAGAAGCTGAAAGTTTCATTATTGTAATAACTAACATTTCTTAACTCTATATAATTTGGAATAGTGTTAATTTCAACTTGAGTTTTTGCAGCTTGTGAAAAGAAGCTATCCTCTCCTTGACCAAAATTTCCATCTTTACTAACATTACAAGTAAGAATATAATCGCCATAAGGTGGGTTTGTAAAATTGACTAAATAAGTTCCGTTATTAAAATCAGTATAGTTGGTAGTTATATATTCGCCATAACTACAAATAATACTTGCTCCTTCAACAAATGAATCATTTCTAAAATTACTAACTGTTAATATAGCATAGTTTATTCTACCCTCCATCAAAATTTTATTTAATATAGAAACATTCACATTCAAAATATCTGTAACCAAAAAATAGTATTCGCTAGAATCTAAATAAACGTAATCTTTGTCATAAATAGAAATGTTAACCTTCCAAGCACCAATATTACCATCAATAGGAATAATAAAAATAGAAGTATAAACTTTGTCGTTTGGTATTTCGTCTCCATGGGTACCATCATCATATAAAACAATAGTAATGTCATCATCTTTATTTAATGTTCCTAAATCAAAAGTTGCGTTTATATACTTTGCTAACCTATAGGGATCTTCAGTTATATTTACTTTTATTAGTAAAGCTTCATTTCTATTAAAAACTGTTGCGTTTGTTGAAGTTGAAACATTAACAAATATTTTTTCTGGATTGCTTATATTTATTATTATAGGCGAAATATAAGAATTTCTAATGGTATGAAAAACTTCTGAAGCTCCTCTTTCACCATAAGCTCCAAAATATATTACTGAATCTGAATAAATCATAGAATTCGAAAAAATATTAGTATGATTTAAATGCAAACCAATCCTTCCCAATGTTTCTGTTTCATTTTTAGCATAAAAATTGGAAGTAGAGTTTAAATTAATTATACCACCAGCATAACCATAGGCATAAGTACCTGCTAAACAATAAGAATAAGGATTTTCTTCATTACAATCAATATAATTTGTATCTATTTCAAAACTTCTATTTAAATCAATTGCTATTGCTCCTGCTGGTGTAGAACTTCTTGCTATTGTATAATCGGCAAGATTATAAAATAATTGCTGAATTCTTACGTAAGAACCATCAATATAATGAGTATTATAAAAATGATATTTTTTTACTAAGAATAATTCATTAGTTTTTTGAAATGAAGATGATTCAACTTCATAACCTTTTTGTATTAAAGTTAACCTTACTGGACCAACAATTAAGGATACATTATTTCTTAAATCAAAAGTTAAAATATCTGTACCATTATAGAGCTCAGTATATTCTATTGGTTTTTGCGATTCGTCAACATTTATAATATATATTTCATCCGATTTCCTAACAACAGCATAAATACCAGAATAGTTTTGCCTTGATGTATCAATATAGAAAGCTAAATCTGATGTGTTTACATTAACCTGTTTTTTATCACTATCCACAAAATAATAAAAGGGAATTTCATATTCTTTTCTTTCCTTTACACCATTCTCAACAATATCATAATAAACATAAAAAATTCTTTTTTGATTTTCTAATGTAGTTCCATTCAAAACAAATATTAGTTCCCCTAAAGCATTGTTCTCGGAATATCCATCGTCTTTATCAAACTGGCTTGGAACTTCATACAGAATATTACCATTTTCATCATATTCAAATACCCTTATTGAATTTTCATCAAAAGTACCATAAGGTATTAAATCAGTAAAGTTAATTTTTAGCTCTACTGGCCAATTATTTAATTGAACTGATGGTGTAATTTCTATCCTAAATCTATAGTGCCAAGTTGTGTTAAACCATGTAGAATTTATTGGTTTACCAAATCCTATAAATAAACCTGTAATAGAAGTTCTGATATAATTTAAAATTAGTACAAAAACGATTAAAAGCACTATTATTGTTGCAAGCTTCTCCATAAATATTATTTTCACAAAAGTAAAATAATGTTAATGAAAAGATCTATAATAAGAAAATACTTAAAAAATTTTCTCTACATTCTTACTATAACTGTTCTAATATCGATTTCTACGATTATAATTCATGAATTTGGGCATTTTTTGCTTGGTTTAATAGCGAACTGTAAAGATGTGAAGATTATACTTTTTGGCTTCGATTTTATGAAAACATACACGATATTAGAATGCATGAAAAATTTGGATAAAAAAATAATTGGTTTATCTGGTTCTTTTTTAGTTTTGCCTATTTGTATAATAATGTTTCTTTGGATAAAAACTCCAGATAAGTACCTTTCATTAGTCATGCTTGGTTTTAATCTAATAATTTCTACCTGGGATTTCGAAAAATATCTAGGATTTATTAATAATGAATTGATTATTTTTTTAGGAATTGTACTTATAATAATGGGTGAAATATTGACTGTAGAAAAGTATGTTTTTAGAAGATAAAACTTCTCTATCCTCTATAGTAAACTATGCTGAAAAACATAAAAGGAAGAAATACAATAAATGTAAAATAGTTAAGGTTGACATAATAATAGGATAACAAATCAATAAAAAATAGAGTAAAAGAAAATATCAAAATACTTGTGGAAAAAATCGTATCATCTAAGAATTTGAATAACAAAGAAAGGAAAAGAAGTGATAATAAGTTTGATATAGCTAATAAAAAGTATGAACCCTTGCTACAGACTAAGGATGAAGAAGTATAAAGCCTTGAATCTATAAGAATATTTTCTCCGTAATAGCAACCGAGAGGGTTGGAAAAACCACTCTTTATTGCTTCTCTAAAAAAAATACGGATAGTAAAACTATTACTACTGTAATGTAACTAACCTTTTCCATTTCTAGATTAAAGTCAAAAAAGATTTATGCATTACTCCAATGCATCTAAAATTGCCCTTAATAACATTTCTTGCTTTTTTTTCTTCTCTATTTCTTTCTCTTTCTTTTTCTTCTCTATTTCTTTAACTAGTCTGATGATAAAATCTTCCTCATCTTCTTTAGATATAGATGATAGCAATTCTCTAACGTCTTTTCTCTCCTCCGAAATATCTTGAACTTTAGATTCTTTTTTGTAACTACCTTTTTTTCTCTTTTTATCTTCAGTTTTTCGTTTGCTCTTATCTTCCTTTTCTTCAACACTTTCTTCTTCTATGTTTTCTGAAACTTCACTCTTTTCTACAATTTTCTCAATTTTCCCTACTTCTATTTTTTCCTCCATCTTTTCAGGTTTTTCTTCCTTTGTAGCTGAAACAGAAGGTATTTGTTCTAGTCCTCCACTTTCAACAAAAGCCTCTATTTTTTTCCACTCTTTTATTAATTCTTCCCTAATTTTATCCAATTTTTGTAAAGCCTTTTTCTTTGACTCTTCATAGCTTTTTTTACTTATTTTTCCTTCTTTCATCTGTGTTTCTAAAGAATTAAGCAAAAGTAATAAATCGTCCCTCTCTTCTCTTAATTTTATTATTGTTTCTGGTATCTTTGTCTCAACTATTGGCAAAACCTTATTTATTTCATCTATCTGATTTTTTATAGACAAAATATCGTATCTTAAGGCATCGATATCTTTTAAACTAGCACTATTTTCTAGTTTACTTTTTATTTCTTCCAAGTTTTTAATTACTTCCTTAATCTCTTCTTCCAATGCATCTTGCTTACCCTTATATAAAACAAAATCTTGTAAATACTTATTCATTTCTATAAAACTTTTTTCTGTTTTAGTAGCAATTCTTTCTATATAGGAAATAGCTTCTTTTATTTCGTTTACCTTTTCATTTATACTTTTATACATCTCTAAAAAATTTTCTATACTGCCAACACTTTTTAAAAGCTCATTTACCTTAGATAAGTTGTTTGTTATGTCTTCTATCTTCTTATTAACGATTTCCTTAAAGACTTCTATCTTTTCAAAATTAGAATCTATCTCTTTAATTTTTTTCTCGAATTTTTCTGGAGAAATTTCCTTTATTGATTCTTCCAATTTTTCTACTTTTACTTCTATTTCTTTTAGAGCCGCATCAACTTGAAATGTTGCCGATCTTACTTCTCCTATACTTTCAGACAACATTCTAATTTGTTCTCCTAAAGATTTATTCATATCCTTTAGAGAATCTATAAAGGCCCTTATTCTTTCTAACTCTATAGAAACCTTTTCAGAAACGTCCTTTTCAACTTCTATGTTATCTAATTTATTTTCTTCTTCAACTGATGCCTGTTGGGGGTTCATAGGATCAATGAAAACTGGACCTTCTTCTTGATTTTCTTGATTTCCAACTTCTTTTGATTCTTCCTTCTTTTTCTTAAACAACTTAGAAAAAAGTCCTCCGCCATCTTTCTTTTCTTCTTTAATACCCAACTTTTTGTTAATCTCTTTTAACCTCTTCTCATATTTTTCTTTCATTTCGTTATAAACTTGATCCGTTATATTCGCCTTAGAATGCTCTTCTTCTAGCTGTTTAATTAATAGTAATATGTCTTCTCTCTCTTTTTCTAAATTCTTTCTTTCTCTTTCATCCATATTACAAACTCACCTTTCTTAATCTTTCCTCTAGTGACTGTAAGTATGTCTCCACCATCTTGAAAGCTCCTGTCTTAAGCTTATCTTTAGCTATGTTTAGTTCTACCTCTAAATCGTACGTATCTATGCCCCTCTTCTTTAGCTCAGCTATTCTACTACCTATTTCCTCTATTTTCTTATTTAGATTTACATATTGATTAATTTCATCATCGGTTAAAGCAAATGGAGAGTGTAATATTGGCCTAAAGCTAATAAACCATGGCTTACCATGATTATATTCTGGGTTTTGGAACAAACCTGTACCTATAACAAGCTTAGTTATTTTATCTGCATACTCTTGTCCATATTTAGACTTAACTCTTCCTATATCACCTTCATATCTAGTTCTCAACTGAATTTCGTTTGCTATGTTAGCTCTAACTGCAGCTTTAAAGTCTAGCAAAACTTGCGAAATCAAAAATACACCAATACCCCACTTTCTAAACTCTCTTACTGCTCTTTCTATTGCAACGTAGCCTCCCTTACCACCATACTTAGGCAAAAGTCTATGAACCTCGTCATAAACTAATAGTAATTTAACCTCTTTTGATTCTGGTGGTCTCATATCAAATATAGCTTGAACGCTTCTTCTCACAAATGAATCTAATTGTTCTGGTTTCAATCTATTCATAACAAAAACTGTTATCTCACCTGGAATCATGTATTTCTTAATATCTATTTCCATGTTTGGATCTTCAACCACAACTATATTTGTCTTAAAGCTTCTAGCATCTGTGGGTTTTAATCCGAATTTTGGATAGTAATCTAATAGTTGCTTAACTCTATTCGGTTTAATAAAGCCTGTCCATTGTGCTGTTGGATCAAAGACTATAACTGGAATCTTTCTCTTCAAAAGTTCTTCAGCTATTACCATTGCAGAAATTGTTTTACCTGAACCCGAACCTCCGGCAGCTATTGTGTGCATTAACAATTGACTCATATCAATATACGCTTTAACATCCGTTTCTGCTATCTTACCAACTTCTATAGAATTAGGTCCTGGTTGTGGCAAGGCTTTGAAATCAATTGGTGCTACATATCTCTTTTTAGCTAACTGTTTCATTCTATATATTCCATATAACCTCATTCCAACATAACCTATTGGCAGCATTACAGTTAAAATCAAATAAGTCAACCAATTTGTAAATATTGCTTTTAACATTAAAACAGGTGCTGGCAACTCGCTAACTTCAAAACTATCTGCTGCCATAGCGTATTTTTTGCCATACCAATAGCTAGCATTAACAATTAGCAAATATGAATCTTGTGGAGTATTTTCTGGTATGGTTATTTTTCTAGTGTATGTTAAAGTATTAACAACAGCTAGAGTCTCTTTTGATTGAGCTATTATTTTATATGGTTCATTAAGAGTTCTAACAGTATAAGTAACTGTTATATCTTCTACACTTGGAGTTTGACCCATGTTTATCAAAGTAACTTCAAACAACAAATCTTTACCTGGCCCTACTGTTTTTGTAAGTATTTTTGTTTTTACGTCTAGTAATGGTTCTATAACTGGATTAACTTTAATTGTTACTGGCAATCTATGAGTTATATTTCCTGATTGCAATACTATATTTCCTGTATATATACCAGGTGCTATAGATGTTGAAGCAAAAACTCTAAAGGTTGCTGAAGCTAAAGATCTTGCATTCACATATAACTTTGGTGTTTGTGAAGTAACTATGGAAGCTGCTGGTCCTTCAATAGATATGCTAACTTCAACACCATTTTCTAAGTGATTAGTTACATCAACTGAAAATATTTTTTCTTCCATTGGATAAACAGACAAATCAATTACTGTCGCTTTAAATTCTACAGGTGCTCTAGAAATATTTGGCACCGTTATGTTAGGTAGAGAAATATTTGGTAAACTTATATTTAATGGTGGGATTCCTATACCTAAACCGCCTCCTGGACCTCCTATAGGAAGACCTCCCATACCAGGGCCGCCTGCACCAGGTCCTGCCCCTCCTCCAGCTCCGCCACCTGCTCCTGCACCTGGTATTGATGGGCAATCTAATGGACAATTAGAGCTACTCTCACCAAAGCTTGTTTCACATTCTCCATTACCACAAATAAATTCAGCCAAAATGTACAATCCTCTAACATCATTCAATTTGGCAGAAACTGTTAAGCTTCTTATATCTACACTTCCATCAGAATTATCACCATTTAAGTTCGTTATTCTTCTCCAATTCGTATTTATAGCACTACTAATTCCTGGTGTCCAATTACCAAAATATTTATAAATTCCCAAAGAGTTTGGATTATATATTGGTAAACCACAAGCTTGATTTGCACAATCAGAAAAGTCAAATATTATGCTTGCGTTCGTATAGTTAAGCAATGTATCTACATATACTGCTTTTAGAGCCGATAATGTTATTCTAGCCTTAGGTGGATTACCAACAATGATTGGGTTAAACCAATGTGTTAATATTGGTACATTTTCTAAGTATATTGACGGATTAAATGTACCATTCTCTATCTTTAATAATATATTGTAGCTTTTGGCATCAATAGTATAATTGTATTCTCCTGTCGTTTCGTTATTAGTTAAGTTAAATCTAGCCTTTCCATCTAAATCGAAGAAAATAAATCTAGCAAAAATTGGTTTTTTAGCCAAACTTTCATAATCTAACATGTAACCTGCAAATATGGCAGTTGGATAAATTTCTATTGTCTTATTTTCGCTCATGCAATTTCCAGACAAATCACATGCCTCAACTCTTACTACATATAGACCAATTTGAGATGTATTAAAGTATTCTGCAAAATATCTGTAAACGTTTTCATCTTTTTCTATAAACGTTAAATTAATTTTTTCAGAATAATTGTTTGGTTGTAAGATCTCTAAACTTACATTTCTCAATCTTCCTGCTTCTGTTATGTTTATATAGATTGGTAACGTTGAATTAGCAGGAATTCTTATAGGTAACAATATTTCTATTTCTGACGGAATTGTATCATTGTAAATTATTGATTCTTTTTCTACCCAACTCTTTATTAATTCATAATTATTTACAATGTGTCTTGCTGCAACATTAACACTATATGCTCTTCCTAAACTTAATAATGGAGCACTTGTCGCAATTGTCCATCTTCCTGTAGTTAGGTTAAATACAGGTATAAATTGTGGATATGAAATAATTGTTGAGTTAAATAGAGAAACATTAAAGTTTATACCATAAGACAATGGAATACCATTGTATTCTACTAAAACTTCTAATGGAATTATATCTGCTGGATTAACATTTAGTCTTGGGTTTTCGTAAGTTGGGTTTATTATTATAACATGGTATGAATGAGCATATACTGTTATTCTACTTTCAGTTTGTGTTACACTTGCATTCAATCTTAACCATGGTACAATTTCTGTTACAACTCTCCCTTCATATATTTTGTTTGAATCTAATTTACTTAAGTTGTAATAAACGTTTATTGTTTTTCTTTCTCCATAAGGCAATGTTAAACTTCTTTCGGACAACCATGCTATTTCACTAATGTTTCCAACTAAACTTAAATTCAATGGCACTTCCGAATTTCCTGTATTTATTAAGGTTATATTTGCTAACAACCCACTACTTTCATCTACAATATTTGTAATTATTTCTTCTGGCTCTTGTCTCCAACTTATATTCATCGGAACCTTTACACTCAATTGTAATTCAGATGTTTTATTAGAATTATCCCAACTAATTAACAGTAATCCATCATAAACTCCAGATTTATAGTTGCTTGGAACAGAAATATTTACTAGAATTTCTCTTGTATCACCTATATCAATTTCTTCTATTGCATTTGGATCTATAATTACTGAAAAGTTGGAGCATACTTCTCCTTTAGCACAAACAATACTTATGTTTTTAGCCTTAACATTACCAATAGACCATATAGTAAAGTTTTGTGACTTGCTTTCTCCACCCATTAATACGAATTCTAATAAAGATGTAGTAGGAATTACGAACGGATTTTCAGTAACATTAACTGTTATTTTTCTTGAAGAAGTATTAACACTATTATCTAAGTTAGTCCATATTGTACTCATATTTATCTCATAAACATTTGGAGTTGTATATGGAGAAACAGATACATTAGCCAATCTAACTGCATACTCTCCTCTTAATAATCTATCAATGAAAATGCTCTCTGGAATTAAAGTAATGTTTGGTATTGAAGTTGAATTTATAGTTATGTTAAATGCTCTAGAGCCACCAATATTACTAACATTCAAAATCAAAGAAATTATTTGAGGCTCAAGTATAGTAACATTATCTGCAATAATTGTTTCTTTATCTGGAATTACATCAATAATTGTAGTTCTAGTACCTATTGCACTATCTTCATAACAAGATGTTAAATTCTTATTGTCTGATGCGCAAATATTTATAGTATAGCTACCAGCTAATTCTCCAAAGAATGATGCATAATAATATGAGGAAATATTAGAAATTGGAATAATAATTGTGGAAGAATTTGGTAAGGTTAAGTTTATCCATGCCTCTTTAACCGCAATATTATCAAAGATATTTGCGCTTATGTTTACATAATCATATCCAGCTTCAAATAATTTAGGAGTAATAGTAACGTTTTCTATAGTTGGTGGCACATCAGTTATATTTAGTGTAGAAATTAGTATTCTTTCGTTTGGTTCAGCATTGGTAGTGTTTCTAATTATAACTAATAATTCATATATTCCTTCAACAACATTTACTGGAATGCTATAATTTACTACAACACCTCTAGTCATTTGTTTTTCTAAATCAAAAGATGATGTTTGAGGTGTTCCTTCTGGATATGCCCTAAAGAATGAAGTTGCATTTCCTCCCAAATAAACATTAAATCCAATCTTAACATTACCAATATTAGTTACATTTATTATCGTTAAATTACCTCTCGTTCCTGGTGGCAAAACTCTATATCCAATATTATTTGGTTCTATAATCCAAGATACATTAAGTGGTATAGTAATATTAAGGAGCGCGTCAGCATAAGCAGCATTACTAGTATTAGCTCTAATTACAGTCCAATAATTGCCTGGAGATTGGCCTGCTGGAACTTTAAGGGATATACTTAATGTTTGAGATGATCCTGCAGGTATTACTCCAAATTCTAATGGATATATACTTAAAACACACTCTGGACAATTTTGGAATAATTGATCACCAACAGTCAAAATCCTAACATCTCTAATTTCATCATTTCCTTCTGAAATAACTGTTAAATGACCAACAAATGTTTCTGCATCATGAGGTGCAACTACATTTATCACATTTTTATCTAAAGCTACAACTGGGTTTGAAGATACTTCTATTGCTATAGCTCCAACAGTTGAATTATAGCTTAAATCAGGATTTCTCCATGTTGATATTAAACTATATATGTACATTCCTGGTCTTGTTGCATTTGGCACAGTTATTAAATAGCTCCAATAACAACTTTCTCCCACTCTCATAATTCCACAGTATTTAACGCTTTCATTATACAATAAGCTATTTGGTGGATTTTCAGAATGAGTCAAATTAACTTCATATGCAGTAGCTGGACCTAAATTGGTTATATTAGCATTAACCTCAAAAGTAAAGCCTCTTTTTTGAGTTATATTATAAGCAACTATAAAATTGAATGGTAAGTTTATTCCTAGATAAACTTTACCAAAAACTGTAAGATTTGCAGCAAAAGTATGATTGATATTACTTTCTGGCGGTCTATCTTGAGCATAAATATGAATAGTATGAACTCCGTCAATTCTTGGCAAGTATGTTGTTGAGTAATTTACATAAACATAATCTCCAATCTTAACTTTTGGTGTAGTGTTATATATTGGGACTAATTCGTGGCTTCCATTTGGTAAAGTTATATTTAACCAAACACTTTGAATATCATAATTATCTATTATTGTTGCATTAATAATTGTAAAGTTCAAATTAGCTTCTAGACCATCTTTTACAGAAACAATTATATCTTCAATTAGTGGAGGATACAAATCTTTTACCCAGAAAGTTGAAGATGCTTCGTTAATATTTGCTGAGTAGAATTTCTCATTATCATCTGTTATGTTGCACTTAAAGGTATAATTACCTTTATCCTCTGGCTTAAACTTATAACTAACAAAACCTGAATTATTTGTTGTTAGTTCAGCTAACTTTATGAAAACGTTACTTGGCTCCAATTTATAATACAAACTAACATTATAATCTGGAATTCCACCAGCATATACATCTTTAACTAAACATACTACATCAAATTCTTCTGGATATGGAAGGACAGAATTATTTAATGGATATATCCAAATTACATCAGATAAGCTATTTATATAAATTGTAACATTATTACTACCATCATCATAATATGCTTTCTTTGCTATAGCCATTAAAGAATGTCTTCCTGTTATTTGCTCAGCAACTCTTATTTGAGGTATAAATGTGTCTAAACCTGTTATTAAAATAGAGGTTTCATTCCACCATTCAACAGTTGGATTTATCAAAGTTTCATTTTCTCCATTCTCACTCCATACTCTAGCCTTAACCGGAATTGGTTGAGACTTTGGCCAGTAAGAATTGTTTTCTGGTTTTTCTATTTCAACAAACAGTATACCTTTAACAACAATAACTGTAGTATTAGTTTCAGATGGTTCATTTATGTTGCTTGTTGCGTTTATGTATATTGTTACTGATTGTGGTATAATTGAATCATCAAAATCAATATTCTCTATAGTACACCAACCAGTTGAATTTGTTAGGCAACTTCCTAAGTAACTTGTATCATTATAGAATGAAACGTTAGCATTTACAGCATAACCTATGAATGAATCTCTTACTCTAACAGATATATTAGCTTTGTTTGGAATAAATGTATCGTTTCTGTAAACAAAGCTTGGAGATATTATTCTTTCTATAATCAATGGTCTCCTTATATTTATATATATTGTACTAGAGTTTATAGTTGGTCTATAATACAAAGTTGAATTTTCTTCAATCCTACAATCTATCTTATGCAATCCTCCACTTTCTCCAAAAGTATTCCATGCATAAGTAGCAATCCCGTTTTCATTTGTGAAAGCGGTTCCTATTTCTTCATCGTCTCTATAAAACTTAACCAAGTAATTTGGAATAGGAGTAGTTGTATTATAATCAGTAACATTACACTCTAAATTAACTAAATCTCCTGCCCAAACAACAGTGTTATTTGCTGGATTAATAAATCTAACACTAGACCAGCCATAAATGAAAATTGAAGAAGAATTAAAGTTAGGATCGAAATTGGATAAAGAAACATTTACATAAATTGTTTCCATTCCTAACTTATATGTAGTTGGTATTAACCATGTTGTGTTTTGACCAGTAGATATCAATCTCCAAGTAGAATTGTACCACTGAGCAACTGCAGTTGGTTGGTATCTTAAACACTCATCATATACAGAAGCATTAAGTGAATTTATAACTCCTCTCATCAAAACTTCTCCATTTAATGGTCTAATTATTGAAACATTTAACTGTCCTATAACAGTAAAGTTTCTTGTTGTAGAATTAATTGGCTTGTAGCATAAATCTCCACTAGATGCGAACCAATACTGTATACCTTCTAGAGAATAACAATCTGGATTGTAGTAAACTGAACAACTTCCATTAGATGTTGTACAATTCAAAATAAAGTCAAAATTATTTCTATCTCTTGTTATCCATACTGTAACATTTGCACCATCTGGATATATTCCTCTATCTGAATCGTAAACTGTAACTTTAAATGTTGCAACATTGTCTCCTATTCTTCTAACTACTGTACTACTATCTGCCCCCAAAGTTACACTAACATCATTTCTTTCAAATGTTATATTTAAAGCTGAGCTTTCGGCAGAAAATCCTGTTGAATCTACTGTTGTAGCTTTATACAAAACAGTTGAATTCAAAAGATAATCTTCACAGCTAAATCTTTCTGTAAATGTAACCGGATAGTTAGAATATGTAGGTGAAACTACTTTAGAGTTAACATAATGCCAACTATTTCCGCCATCGAAACTCTTCCAAATTGTTACATTGTTTGGTGATGCGTCTGTATCTGTAATTCTTACAGTAAATGTATATGCTTCACCCCAACCTCCAAATATTTTATCAACTGTAAAACTGTTTATAGTTGGTGCGGAAGCTATAAAGTAAGCATTTGACTTAATAGTTGAATTGTAACTTGGATAATCAGAATAATAGACTTTTCTTCCTAAAACTCTAATGCTATGCCAACCAAATGGTTTTCCACTTGTATCAAAACTACAATTGTAAGTTCCATTATTCATATCAAAAACTGGAGTGCAAGAGAATTGATTTCCGCCCCAAACGCTGTACATCAATACATCGGCGCCACTAACAGTTTCACAATCATCAAATAAAGTAGCATAGAAAGGAACTTGAGTGCCTCTTAAGAAAGCTTCTCCGTTTGGATAATCAATTCTAATTCCAAGAAAACTTCTTATTGTTAAAGAGTAGTTTTGTGTAGAAATATTTTTATAGTAAGGATCGTCTATTATAGAAGCAAACCATTTTTGAATTCCTGTTTTATATAAAGGTTCACAACCAGGATTAAATTCAAATATCGCATAACCTGTACCATTTGCATAAACTAATGTTCCACTATCAAAATTGTTACCGTCCAGAGTAACAAAGAAGTAGACTCTAGCATCATTTGCATAATCTTCTCTATCTGTATCTATAACTCTAACTCCTAAGTAAGCTATATCTGTTCCATTTCTCCAAACAAAAACATTATTTCCGCTAATTAGTTCAATAGATATATCATCTTTTTCAATTGTAAAGTTGTTTGTCAATGTTCTAACTATATATCCTCTAGTATCTTCAGCCTCTATATAATAACTCCAGTTTCCTTGTCTTGTTTGGAATGTTGATGGATCTTTATAGAAAATTGTTATTGTTGTATTTAGTGGTCCTTGTAAGTTTGGATCTTCATAGAAAGATGAACTATTTGCCAAAATCCAACTATCTTCATTTTCATATTTTATGAAAACTTTCAATGTAACTCCATCTAAATCTTCATCAGTAACATTAACTCTAAACTTCCATGTTTCACCCCATCCTCCCAATGTGGTTCCATCTTTAGAAATTACTCTTTCTCCTTCTAATATTGGTTTTGTTTTAACAAAAATTACGTTTTCTATTAAAGAATGGCCAAAATTATGATAAGGCTTAGAGGCATTTATCGAAACGTTATAATATCTTGCCTTAATTAAAGATGTATTAATTGTACATTCGTATTCTCCGGAGCCTCTTGGAATAACTGGTTGACAATTGTAAATATTTCCATATTCGCTTATCAATATCATTTCTACAGAAGAATCGCTAATTTCAACTCCTCTATCATCAAAAACTTTAGTAAGCAAAGTTATATTTTCTTCTGGCTTTAAGTATTCCGTATATCCAACTGGTAATAAAAGGTTAGAGTATAAACTACCTATTACTGTAACGTAATATTCTGTTGAATTTGCATCAAAGTAGCAAGAATCTCCATATACTCCACCCTTCCATTTTTGGACTCCTGCCTCATAATCTGAGCTGGGATCAAAGTAAATTCTAAGGAAGCCATTAGAATCTGTTAAATTGAATGTTCCTTCATCATAATTTATACCATCTTTTGTAACAAATACTCTTCCATAAACATTGGAGCCAACATATGTATTCCTAATTGCATCTTTAATTCTAACAACTAGTGGAGCATAATTATTTCCAGTTCTATTTACTATGCTTTGATTTCCAATATAATATTCAACAATTACATCATCTTTAACAATGCTTGGACCAGAATATTCTGTGGTATTAATTCTGTTAGTGCCATCATATAATTCAAACTTGAATTTAACTTCTGAAGTTGTGTTTATATCTAAACAATCAAAATTGTTAACCGTAACTAAACATCTTCCTTTTCCATTATAAACAATACTTTCTCCTTTGTATATCCATTCATTTCTACCAGTATAAACAAAAAGTTTACATGTAACGTTATCATACTGTTTATCATCAACATCAACACTAAAGTTAAATGTTGAACCCCAGCCTGCAATAGATGGAGAAAAGCTAACATTGTTGTAAGATGGTGGAGTATTAATTAAATAGACCCAATTTGGATAAAATGTTGTATTTGGATTATAATTGATTTTACTTCCTGTTATTGTAAAATTGTAATAGCCTCCTTTATGAAAACTAGTATTCCAATAGCAAGTATAGTAACCATTTCCTAAATCGATAATTGGGGAACAATATTCTGTTCCACTTGGACCATCTATCTTTATAGTTAATACAGTTTGATTTTGTAATCCGTCTTCTGAACAATCGGTAGGTATACTAACATTAAATTCTACCACATCACCAACATCTACGAATTGATTTTCTATTGGATAGTTTAAAGATTGCTTTAACTGACCAACAATATTTACCTTAGCTCCAGGTATTTCATAGTATTGATCCTTATAGCAAGCATTGTCTTTAGTAAATGCTCTCCATCTTTGTTCTCCTACTCTAAATCTACAATCTGCATCAAAGTTATAAATTGATAATCCTTCTATATCACTTTGATTACTACCAACAAAAATAAATTCATTACCATCAGAAGTTACATTATAACCTATGTCTGCAATTATTGGTACATACTCTCTATCAGCATCGTATACTTTAATAGTTAAAGGAGCTGATTCTGCTCCTTCTCTATTAATAGTAAATGAGTATGGTATTTGATACTCAATATACACATCATTTCTTTCTATTGTAAAAGTAGAAGTTACATTACTTGAATAGTTAAATTCATCAGTGGCAACAAACATTAAATCTCTAATTCCTATATCTTCACAACTAAAGGTATGACCAACAAACTCAACTAACTGTGGATTTGGTTGCCCTTCTATTATTGTTGAATTTAATAACTTCCAAGAATCCCCTTCTTTAACATATAAAGATACGTTAACAAGGTTTAAGTCATCATCTCTAACATAAATACCAAAACTCCACTTTTCACCCCATCCTCCTATACTTCCTCCTTGTTGAGATTGAATTATTGGCATTGTAGCAAATGATGGTGCACTAGCTAAGAAGAATAGGTTTTCTACTAAAACTTCAGAGCTATTGTAATATTGTTTGCTTGCTCTTACTATAATATCATACCATCCTAAGTCCCAATTCAAATGTTGAGTATTCCTTATTGTACAATAGTATGTTCCATTATTCATATCAACTGCATTACAAGTAAAGCCATTTCTAGGTATGTATAAAATAACATTAGCGCCTGAAACAAAACCACAGTCATCAGATATAGTTACCTCTAAAGTTATGTTATCTATACCCCTTAAGAAGCTTTCTCCTATTTTTGGTTTGGTTAAGTTAATTGTTAAGTTGTTTGTTATAACAGTAAATTCGAATGTAGTAGAATTCTTATTTTTATAGAATCCGTCATTCAATATTCCTGCTATCCATCTTTGTGGACCTACTTCAAAGCTACAATCTACTCTAACTGAACTTAAAGTTAAGTTACTTTGCGAATCTGTATAAATATATGAAGTATTAACGAAGTTGACTCTATCTTTTGTATAGTAGAATATTCCTTGTCTATTTGGACCTACATAAACATTTCTATCAGTATCTAAAACTGCAACTCTAAAGTTAACAAAAGGTCTTGAGCTTCTATTGTAAACACTATTATTTCCAAAAACATGTATCAATTCTACATCATCTTTATCTATGTATATTTTATAAACTGAGCTGTTGTCTGTATAACTTCTTGCATCTTGTATGGTAATGTAAAATTCTTTTTCACCTATATCTTGGCCTGTAAATGAAGAATAATTAAACATTACACTAACATTTATTCCAGAAGATAATACACTTTGTTGTATCCAACCGAAATATCTTTGTAAATTGAGAGTTATAGTGTTTGTATCTAGATCTTCATCAGTAAAGTTAACTACAAATCTCCATGTTTCACCCCAACCACCATCTCCGCTAGGATATGATGTAACATAGTATATCTCTGGTTTTGTTTCTATGAAAAATGCATTATAAACTGTTAAAATGGATGGGTTGTAGTACTGTTTCTCAGTATACATACTAATGTTGTAAAATCTAGCTGGCATTACTATTGGATAGGAAGTATTGAATGTACAATTATAATTTCCTAGACTATCTTCTATAACAGGCTCGCAAACAAACTCTTGAAGAGTTTGATTACTTTTAGCTTTTATATTTATTACATCAACGCTAACAAAATTGTTACATTCATCATTAACATAACCTAATATAGTTACATTGCTTCCTCTTAAGTATCTTTTACCATTTAATGGCTCAGTTATTGTATTTTGTAGCCATCCGTAAATTGTTGTAATGTAATCTTCGCTACTTACTCTTTTATAACAACTATCATTAACTTCAAATTTCCATTTTTGAATTCCTGCACTAAAACTACAATCTGGAGCAAAATTGTAATTCAAATATCCTGTTGAATTGCTAGAAATAATTCCAAGAAAACTATAGCTATTTTCATCTTTTGTTGCAAATACAGAAACATTAACATTAGCTGGATAAATATTTCTATCTAAATCTCTAATTCTCATTGAAAATAGAGTTGATCCATAAGTTCTGTTAACAAAACTATTATTTCCTGTTATTAAAATAAGTGTAACATCATTTCTTTCTATGGATGGTGCCAAAACTTCTGTAGTATTAAATATGTTAGTTCCGTCATCTATTTCGAATTTGAATTTAGTTAGAGATGTTATGTTTATATCGCCACAATCAAAATCTGTTACATTAATTTCACATGTTCCAACACCATTTGGTATTATTTTACTTCCCTTGAATAACCATTCTCCTTTTCCTGTAAATATGTAGAGCTTACAGACAACAGTATCTCTTTGCAAATCTAAAACATCAGCTTTAAAGGTAAAAACTTCTCCCCAACCACCAGTTTCTGGAGTAACACTTATATTTTCAACGATTGGTGGATAATTTACTAAGGTTAACCAATTTGAAAATAGAGTTGAATTTGAATTGTAATGCTCTTTTGAAGAACTTAATAAGAAACTGTAGCTTCCTCCAATTTTATAGCTCAAATCCCAACTAAAGTTATAAATTCCATTTAATGAGTTTACAAAAGGAATATTCTCTTGATAATTATTAGGCCATATTGCTTTTAACTCAACTAAAGCTCCACCAACTTCATTCTCACATTCGTCTTCAATTAAAGTCGAAATATTTATTGACTTTCCATATTCTATTATTATTTCACTTCCATTTTTTGGATCTATAATGTAATTTCTTAAACTTCCTATGATATCAAACTCGTAATTCAAAGTTTCTGAAAAACTGTAGCAGTAATCTGATGTTTCTGCCTTAAAGTATTGATATCCTGCGTTAAAACTACAATCTGGATTTAAATCATAGCTCACATTACCATAAGAGTCGCTCAAGCCATAAACAACAAAATTAAAGTTACTACCATCCTTAGTAAATTTAAACGTTGTATTTACATCACTAGCATAAATCCTTCTATCCTCATCATAAACAGAAACGATAAATCTTCCACTATTTTCTCCCTCTCTTACTATAGATGCTGGATATTCTCTAACATACAAACTTACTTCATTGGGCTGAATATTTATAAAACCAAAATCTTCTGCAGTATTATTAAAGTAATCTCTTAAAACAATCTTGTAATTTCTATTACCTATAGCATTACAATCAAAAGTTGTAGTTAATGTTATAGTTGTTAGATCTTTACACTCTGGAGAAAAGCAAACAGTTGAATTAACTAATTCATAGCTTCCTGTTAAATTAACATACAAGCTTATGTTAAGTCTTTCAAAATCAAACTTTTCTTGGTCACTATCATATAGTTGAACCTCAAATATCCATAAATCTCCCCAACCACCATATATATCATTTCTTCTTGATGAATATGCTCTAACATTTGAAATTGATGGATAAGAAGCTACTAAGAATGCGTTTTCCGCAACATATGTTTCTCCTTCTGGATAATTTTGCTTGCTTGCGTTTACTAATACGGTATAATATCCTAAGGCCAAATTTGAAAATGTGCATGAATAAGTTCCATTTAGGTAATCTATCAAATTGTTGCAAACATATTCTTGTCCATCTTGATTCTTAATTACTAGATCAACTGAAGCTTGTGGGACAAAACCACAATCATCATTTATGTTTATTATTACTGGTACATCTTGACCTAAATCAAAAACTTTATTAACAGGATAAGTAAGAGTAACATTTAATGGTATTGTAGTTATATTTATACTTCCTATTGGACTTGCTGCTGATTTATAACATAATGAATCAATGTTAACTCTCCATAGTTGTGGTCCTACTTGATATAGGCATTTACTAGCATTTGGGAATGAAAAAGTAATAGTTCCTGATGATGAAGTTCTAATTTGATCAAAAACATAACTATATCCATTATAAGTTACGTATAGCGAAGCATTATATGGTTGATTTACCGCTGAATTTCTATCTCTATCAAAAACTGAAACTCCTAAACTAACTTTTAATGGAGACGATCTATTGTAAATAATACCATCTCCTTGAACTATAGAAACAGTTATATCATCTTTTTCTAATGTAAAGTTTCTTATGTTTGATTCTGCTGTATTAGAATCATCATCACTAACATTGAAGAAGAATTCATACTCTACTTCAGGTAGACCTAAAAGTTTACTACAATCGAAAGATGGAGATGGTGTAATAGATACAATAGAGCTAATAGTTCCTTGAGATTTTTGTCCAGTACCTAGTAATTGCCATTCTTCTGTTCCTTTAACTCTATACCAAGCATAAACATAAACTGGATCTTTATCTTCATCTGTTACATTAGCTCTAAAGCTCCATGGCTCGCCCCAACCACCTCTATCTAATGGTCTATTTGTTCCTAGATTTATTACAGATGGCAAAGTTTCTATCCAAAATGCATTATTTTCTGTATATGTAGAAGATAAGTGATATAACTTAGTAGCATTCAAAATTATTGAATAGTATCCTGCTGGCTTATCTGAAGTTTCAAAAGTACAATTATAATTACCTATATCAATTCTTTCATGTTCACAAACATAGTTAGTTGATGTAGAAACGCTTCTTAAAGTTATGTTAAATGTATCAGCATCAACTAAATTACCACAATCATCACTTACATTTGTATAAATACTAACATTACTTCCCTTTAAGTACTTTATTCCATTTGTTGGTGAAATAACTCTTGGTTCCAATTTACCTATAACATTGTAATAAAATTCTTCAGATGAATTATCATAATAACAAGCATCGTTTTCAACATATGCTTGCCACTTCTGAAGACTTGCTAAATAAGAGCAATCTGGTACTAAAACTGTTGATGCCAAACCATTATATGTTCCAATGCCATCTGGAGTTAAGATTATATAATTATTACCATCTTTTGTGACTTTGAATATAACATTAGTTTCTGGCAAATTGTTAGAATAACCTATGTTTTTATTTTTAATTAAATCATAAACTCTAACTGAAAATGTACCATAACCTGTTTGTCTAATTATAGAAGTACCATTACCAGAAACTAGTGTTATATTTATCAAGCTTTTTGTTAAATTAAATCTACCAATTTCTGTAATTACGGGCTCATTTGCACCATCATCTAAAACAAACCTAAATTCTCTTTCTCCTATATCATCACAACTAAAGCTATCTATAGTAAAGCTACATGTTCCAGAACCTTCTATTATTGTACTATTTATATGATTCCAAATGTCTCCAATTTTTTCTTTAATTTCTAAACTACAATTAACTTTATCGAAATCGCTATCACTAATATCTACAGAAAATACATATCTATCTGTCCAATAGCTTTGTGTTGGATTAACTTGTATGTTGGAATATGTTGGTGGTGCATTTAAGATTTTAAACCAGTCAATGTATTCTGTATAATTATAGTCATAATATTCCTTAGTACTATTTACTAAAACATCATAATATCCTGGTTTTTTGAATGAAGAATTGAAAGTACAGTTGTAGAAACCATTAAATTGACTTATTGGGCTGCATTCATATATTGTATCGTATGGATCAACTATCTTTACATTTAAATCAGCATTATCAATTCTTCCTTCTTCTAAACAATCAGAATAAACTGATATATTCAACTTTATTAATTCTCCTGTCGGAAACTTAGAATCTTTATATGGTTCTATTATTTCTGTTTTTAGCTGACCTGCAACTAGTATTGAATATGTTGAATTAACAGAAACGTAGCATGCATCATTATAAACACCTGCGATCCAACTAGTTGATCCTGGATTAAAAGTACAATCTGGGTCAAATTCGAAATATACAATTCCAGAAGAGTTTGTTCTATTTTCGTAGAATATTTCACTTCCATACTTGTTATATAAGAAGAATCCTACGTTAACATTTGATACTTCTGAACCATTTAAAGCATCCAAGACTTTTACAGTTAAAGGTATTATTTGATACTCTCTATTAACTCTAGCATTATTACCATAAACTGGAATTACTGCAGTTGGTCT
This sequence comes from Candidatus Aenigmatarchaeota archaeon, assembly GCA_039000725.1. Taxonomy (GTDB): domain Archaea; phylum Aenigmatarchaeota; class Aenigmatarchaeia; order CG10238-14; family SpSt-28; genus SpSt-28. The sequence continues at coordinate 34,123 of JAWBNO010000001.1, forward strand.
TTTATCAACTGTAAAAGTAGAGCCGGGTATTTCTGTTGAATATCCACTTGTATCTGTTGCATTGAATTTGAAATAGTATAAGCTTATATTAGCGCAACTTGTTGGTATTTCAAAACCGATATTGACTCCCTCATATGGAGTTGGACCAACATAAATTTGTGTTCCTCCTAAGAACCAATTTGTTCCATCCTTACTTAACCAAAGATAAACTGTTTTAGTATCATAATCAAAATCGTAAAGAGTAACATTCAAAACAAATTTAGTTCCCCATGAAGCATAACCTGGTGAAACCTGAGGATTAGACAATTTAGGATTATCAGCAAGATAGAAAGCATTTTCTTTTACAACACTAACATTATTTACATAAAATTCTCTACTTGCATTCATGGTAACATTGTACCATCCATATGGCAATAGAGAAAGTGTAGAAGAATCTATAATACAACTATAATAACCATTTCCTTCATCTGTAGCTAAGCAATTTATATCTGTTCCTTCAATTCCAAATAATACTGTAGCTCCTTTTACTAGACCACAACCAGCTATATCTGTTAAATATCCTCTAATTAATAGGCTATCAGTACCTCTAAGAAGTATATTTCCAGATGGTTGAGTTATAGTTCCATCAAATTCAGAAACCACATTAACAAAATAGTCTGTAGAATTTGCTTCTTTATATAATTGATTTGTTAGTAATCCTCCTTTCCATCTTTGAACACCTACTTCAAAACTACAATCTGGAGCAAAATTTATAGAAAATGTTCCATCAGAAGATGTATATGAAGTTCCAATTTGCTTATAACTTCCTAAATCATTTGTCTTATTAGTAACCCAAAAAGCTGTTTGAAGACCTGCCATCACATTTGTATTTCTGTCAGTGTCCCAAGCTAAAAGAGTAAATGTTGCATATTGTCCCGCTCTATTCGCAACAGAATTGTTACCAGAAACTAAAATTATGGAAACATCATCCTTTTCTACAGTTATACTTGTATTTAGTTCATATTTACCAAAGTCATCGCTAACATTAGCAATAACAGTCCAATCACCTATATCACCAGGAGAAAAAGTAAATGTTGTAGTTGCTTCAACGTTTATTCCACTAACTACAACGCTAGAAAACTTATATGAATTTCCTTTGATTAAATAGAAGTTAACATAAAGTGTATCTAAATCTTCATCAGTAAAGTTAACCTTTACTGTTAAAGTTTCACCCCAACCCAATATATTTGGAGTTGCCCTCAAATTAAAGAGTATTGGATTTGTTTCAATCCAGAAAATATTTGAGTAACTGAAATTGTTAGAAATATAGTAAATTCTTGATATAGAGTAAGAAACGTTGTAAAATCGTGGAAGCATGTCTGTTGAATTAAATGTACAACTATAATTTCCATCTCCAAAATCAATAATTTCTGTGCAATTGTATTTATAGTTTGGATTTAGATTACTAATCATTGTTATGTTTAAAGTTGCCCCTTCAACCCGAACATTACATTCATCTTTAACTGAAATGTTTAAAGTTATGTTGCTGCCTCTCAAGAACTTTTGACCGCTTGGATAAGTTATAAAAGACTGTAAATGGCCAACTATGTAAGTTGTGAAAGTTTCTGATGATACTGGCTTATAACATTCATCCTCTATTATTTCTGCCTTCCAATATTGTAATCCTCTGTAAAATCTACAATCAGGATTGAAGAATAAAGAAACTATACTATCTTCTGAAATATTTGAATCTATGTAAACAAAATTATTTCCATCTGTTGTAACGAATAGAGATACATTTGCATTGCTATAATATTTTGCATCTGCATCATAAACTCTAACCCTTAAGAAATCACCAATTTCTCTAATAATATAACTTTCATTACCACTATAGTATTCTAAAACAGCATCGTTTTTATTTAAATACAACATATTTGGACTTCTGTCTGTAGTATTGTATACATCACTAGCATTAAACTTAAAGTATATTGGAGATCTTATTCTATCTTCACAAGTAAATCCTTTGTAAGATAGCTCTATGGTTCTTTCCGAACCACAATTGTAACAAACTGTAGAGTTAACTAATTCCCAATTATTCCCATCCCTAGATATCCAAAGATAAATGTTTACATCATCGCCATTTAAATCACTAACATTAACTCTAAAGTACCATCTTTCACCCCAACCGCCATCTTGCTCAGGAATAGCTTCTTCTCCTCTTAAAACTGGGGGAACTAATGTATGAATTATTTTGAATGAATTTGGTTGAATATAATAGTAACTATCATAGTATACAATTCCGCTAGCTGTAACATTAACGTCATACCATCCTTCTTCTATTTCTGTAGCATTTAAACTACAATTATAATACCCATTATCATAAACAACATTCTCGCATAAATATTCTGTTCCGAATGCTACACTTCTAGCTTTAAATATAACATTTGCATTATCGAAGTATACAGAATTACATTCATCTCTAACAATTGCAGATAGATTTACATATAGCTGTGCATATCTGTTATATTGTTGCTCTATTGGAAATACTAGCAACGGATTTAATCTTCCTACTATCGTTATATTTTCTCTATTTGAAATAACATTCTTATAGCAAGCATCAGCTTCTGTATATGAATACCACTCTTTAGGACCTACCATATAGCTGCAATCAGGCTTAAATGAAATTATAGAATAACCACTAGAATTTGTTGAATTTGAAGAAATGTAAACAAAAGATGTTCCATTGTAAACTTGATATTTAATATTTGGAGAAGAATATAATGGAACATAGGCTGGCTGTTTTTGGTCTAAATCGTAAGCATAAACAGCTAAAATTGCTTTTTCTTCATCATATCTTTTTGCTTCTGTATCATTATAAACAATAGTTAATTGCAAATCGTTTTTCTGAAGCAAATGACTATATTCTTGGCTTTCACTATAAGAAGAGGGTACTCCAAACTCTGTAGCATTTATTTTATAATTCCAGAATTGACTTCTAACAAAATCTGAACATGTGTATCTCTTACTAAAAGTAATATATTTTCCACCAGAAGGATTTTCCAAGTTCTTACATTCTGAAATTTGGTATTGCTGACTATCAATTGGTTTTTCAAGCAAGCAAACAATTACATCATTATAGTGATCTATAAAAGCTGTAAAGTTATGTATCTCTCCCCAACCACCATCTTGCTCATATACCATTGTAACATTCAATATTCTAACTGGTGTTATTAGAAAGAAAACATTTTCTTTAATTACAGAAGAATTCCAGTAGTAGTTTTTAGAAGAATAAGCTATTACAGAATAGTTTCCTCCTGGCTTTCCAATTGTATTGAATGAGCAAATATAAGAAGTTCCATCATAATTGGCAAAACCGTTTTCGGGACATCTAAATTCATCTCCAGTTCTTTCATTTCTTAAAATGAAATAAACATTTGCATCAGTTATTGTAACGATACAATCATCTATAACGCTAGCTCTTAAAACAACGTTTTGTCCTTCTGTTACATATTGATATTCTGATGGAGATATTATAGAAGTGTAAAGAGTTCCATATATTTTTATAGTATAATTATCACTTCTTGCATTTGCATAACATTCATCTCCACTAACATAGGAATACCATTTATATTCTCCAGCTTGATAGCCACATCCTGGATAAAATTCATAGTAATACTTCTCATTATAGACATCAACATTCATTTCATAAACAAATGAGTTTGGTCCTTCAAACTTTATAGAGACTTGAGGTATTTCAGTAACATTTCTATTCAAAATTGTATCTCTAATAAAAACTGATAGATTAAGTGGCATAGAATTTGGAACGTTTGTTCTATTTATTAAAGAATGTCCTTCAGATATATTTATTTCTATAGGCTCTTTCTCTATTACAAAACTTATTTCTGAAGAGCTATTTAAGAATCCTGATTCGTCTTTTGCTTCAATTCTATATCTCCAATCACCTACTTCTACTGTATCATAATCACAAATAAAGTCTCTTAGAAATGAAGTTAGATAATAGTTACAATTAGTACAATTGTCTAAATAAGCAACAAAATATTGATCTGGAATCTTTCTTAAGTAATGGGTTATGTTCACAAAATTTCCATCTTCATCTATAACAATTGCGCTAAAATTGAATGGGCTTAATCCCCATGGACCTCCAAAAGGCTGAATTGATACATTAACTATATCTGGTACTGTAGATAAGAAGAATGCATACTTTTCTTCAAATAATCCATCTGTATGCAATGGCTTTGAAGAATACATTGTTATATTGTACCATCCTAATGGTGAATTCAATGCTCTTGGATTAAATGTACATTGAAATTCATTGCCTACTCTAGTTGCTATGCACTGATAATTATAATTTCCATTAGTTAAGTTAAAGTAAACATACATGTCTTCATCTGCTCTAATATTACCACAATCATCAACAACTCTTCCTCTTAATGTTATTGTATCTAATTCGAAACTAAAGTTTACATTTAATGGATAAATTATTGTATTATACAAGCTACCAATCAAAACATATGGTAAGGCGTTAAATGGTGCTATTCTAGTATTTGCATCTTTATAATACAAAGATGCTTGTACTCCTCCAAACCAATAGTTTTGTCCTAAATTAAAGTTATTTAAAGGATTACAGAACTCTTGATTTGAAGCCTTAAGTATTATATAACCACTCTCATTTATTGAAGGTGCAATTGAGTAAATCTTATAAGTTTGATTATTACCAAATTGGCTTAAAGCTATATAAGCTTTGTTGTCTTCTAAAACAAAAGGTATTGTTTGATTATCAATATCAAATGCATATATTGTGAAATTGTAACCAAAAGCTCTTAAAACAGTTTCATTCCAGGATGGTTGAATTGGAGTAAGAGCTAAATCATCCTTTTCTACAGTAAAAACATAACCATAAAGCTCTTTACTACCATCAGTATTTATTCCTTCAAACTTAAACTCCCAATTTGAAATATCAGTATAATCGTAATCATAACTAAAGTTAAATTGATGCCAATCGTAGCAAGAATAGCAAGTTTGCTCTCCAATTAACCTCCAAATATCACCAACTTTTCTATGGTAAGCTCTAATTGTTACATCTCTTCCATATCTATCTCTAACTTCAACACCAAATTCAAACTTCTCTCCCCATCCACCAGTATTGTTTTCATTTCCGTTTATGTAAAGCTTTGCATTTCTTAAGAGAGGTGTATAGTCGTAGAATTTTGATTTTATAAAAATGTTTTGAGATTCGTTAAATAGGTTTCCTAAGTTCCATGTAAATTCTATTTTATCTATTGAAATGTTTGCAAAAGGATCTTCTGTAGAATCAACATATGAAGATAATTCTATTTTTCTCAAACTTTCTATGAAATAATTTCTAAAATCTTCTTTTATTGGGAAATGTAAAGTATAAGTTCCAAATTTCTCATCAAAACTGAAATCTTGCCAAACTATATATTCTCTATTCAAATCATCAAAAACTTTTAGATAAGAATTTCCTATGGTTATATTTTTACCTAAAAATTCATTAGAAAGGGTAAAAACTAGGTTATCTAAACTTTCATATCTTGCATTTGATGGTTTTTCTAAATTCAAAACTTGCGTTAATATGCAATAAGCTGGTTTAGATGTTGAGCTACAATTTAATAATAAGTTAGTTTCGTTAGTAATTTTGCTTCTAGTATCTCTTAATCCTTCTGCAACCAAAATGAATTGTTTTTCATTACTGCAAACTATGGTAAAGTTGAATAGTTGAGATTGGTATACATTTAAATTTCCAATTTGCCAAACAATTTTTCTTTCGCTACTATTCCAATACCCATTTTCAATATTCGTTAAATAACATTCATCTGGAATATATAGCTTTATTGTCCATTCTGAATTTGTATTTATATCTCCTATGTTAGTTACCTTTAATGTTAAGTTGTAAGGTACATTTGCTCTTATACTTCTAACTTCTGGCCAAGGATAGTTTGGATCTTGAGTTACAAATAGATCAAATTGTAAGTGGGATTCTTGAGGATATCTATATGTATAAACCTTAGCATTATACTTATCTTCTAAATAGTAGATTTCATTCCAGCTAACATTATAACTCATGGTGCCTTCTGTTGCTAATCCAGGTGGAGCTTTAACTTGATAAGATAGGACTGCATATTTATTTGGTTTAATTTCACTTAACTTCCAAGTTAATATATTATTAATCAAATCTGTTTCTGCATAAATTAAATCAACATCTTTATCCATAACTTCTTCATCATTCGCATATTCATTCTTTTCTATTGAAGGATTTGCTCCTATCCATCCAGCAGAAATTTTTTCTACTAATGTAACATTATTTGCTATTCCACATCCTTTATTATGTACAACTATTCTAGGTTTAAATACGATTGAAGAAGAAACTATGGAAGGTATTTCTCTTATAACTTCCAAAATAGGAATATTTGGTGATACTCTAATTTTAATTTCCTTTTCTAAATTCTTTCCTTTAGCATAACTATAGTTTAGAACAACAAAAACAGAATATTCTTCTTCATAATCAGAAAAGGCAGTTAAGTTAAACTCTACTTCATAATATCCTTTTCCTTTAGAATATATTTGAACAAAAGATGGAGAATAACTCCAACCATTAGGAACTCTTAAAGATACATTATATTCAATTTCATCTTCTAACGGCTGATAAATTTTAACTTTTATTTTTTCTGTTGTTGAATTACATTGATATTTAGAATAATCTACATCTAACTTCAATCCTCCTAATACAAAATCCCTATAAATTATTTTTGAAATATTCTCATAGCTCAAAATAGCTATTATTCTATATTCTCCTTCTTCCAAATTAGATACTTTAATGTTTGTAAAGTTGATATAAGCATAACTATTTGCTCCAACATATCCTTCTCTTTCTGACGAATATATTTCATTTCCATCTTTAACCAATTTCAAAGTTAAATTAAACATTTTACCTTCATCCAAAGAATTACCAATCCTAACTGAAACATTTAAATAATCTTCAGATTTATCCAAACTCTCTACTTCAACATCTTTTATTATCAGTTTTATTCCTTCTACTTTTGCTGTTTTATTATAATAAGCTGTAAATGTTACTTTTTCTATATTAACAAAATTATCTCCAAAATTTGAAATTCTAACCAAACATTTTCCATCGGAATTTGAGCTAATTTGATTTAATAATATTGGAATGAAATAGTTTTCGTTTCCTTCTACGTTTAAGTTGTCCTTTACAGTAATCCAATTAGATGAGTTAAATGTTTCTATTATAATCTTAGAACCTTGAGAAGAAATGTTTAAAGTTAAGTTAGCAACTCTATAATCTCCAGCTTCACAATCAAATTTGAGAATTAGAGCTTCTTCTGGCTGCAAAATTTTTGGCAACGAATTATCTTCTGTTTGTAAGAAATTGTACACAATAAATTCTCTACTAAAAGTCTCTTTACTTCCAGCATTGCTTGAATTTACATAAAAGCTTATTCTATAAACTCCGCTGCTTGTTGGATATATATTCCAACTTACTCTTTTAAACTCTCCAGTTTTAACTTCTCCCAGATATATTACATTTTTATCAACAAACCAACCATTTGGAATACTAATATTTATATAAACATCATTAGCATCTCCTACCCAAGAAGTAACATAAGTCACAATTGTAAAGTTTTTGTATTGAAATGTTTCTCTTGGCAATTCTATTGAATAAATATCAATTTGTGGTTGACAACCTGGAAGTTGAATTGTTATGGAATAGTTTCCAATTGATGCTTTTTTATAATAATGATTATCATCAGTTATTTCAGCACCCCAATATTGAGATCCTTCTAGCCAACCATAACAATCTGTTATATTAAGTAAGTAGTTTGCGTATCCAGATTCATTTGTATAAACACTTCCCAAAACTTTATAACCATTTGGATATCTATCATCATAAATTTTGAAAGTTACCAAAGCTGGGGGATTTAATTCATATGTATTTGCATCTAAATCAAAGACTCTAACAGAAAGTAAAGCTGATTGCGTATTTCTTATAACAACAGAATTATTTCCACTAACATATTCCAAAGAAACATCATCTTTTTCAACAATTACATATTTTACTTCTGTTGTAGATGTTGGACCTAAAGAAAACCTATAGTACCAAGTTCCTACTTCATTTGAGCTAAAGTTTCTTAAGAAAGTTACAACTTGTCTATAACAATTAAAGCAACTTACTGGAGTAAAATTAACACATTCGTAGCAAGGTAAAGCTGGTGGCCAAAGATTTCCCAAGTATATGTTTACATCAAAACTTTCTTCACTATTTCCACTCGAAGCTAAAACTGTGAAATTCCAATTCTTATATCCCCAACCTTCTTGCAATGGATAAGATTGTGGATTTTCTAATTTGTAAATTGGAAGAAGATAGAATAATCCTGGAATACCAAAATTTACACTCCAATTAGAATAATGAAACTCTTTCCAAGCAAACATACTAACATTATACCAACCCATTGGAGTTGTTATTTCTGTATGCCAATCACAAGTATAGGCATTAGAACCAACTTGAATTACATCAGAGCACTCAAAAGATGCTAAACTATGGTTTGCGAAAAATGTTGTATTTAAAGTTAATGGATCTCCACAATCGTCAATAACATAAGCTAAAAATGTTATAGTATCTTCTTGAGTGTAATTTGAAGTACCATCAGGCCTAACTATATTTGGTATTATGTCTCCAGTTACCAAAACTCTTAACTCAAAATAATTTTCTGTTGAGTTATCAAAATAGCAATCATCATTTCTTAATTCTGCCTTCCATTTTTGATATCCAACCAGATATTTTGGAGAACATAATGCTAAGAAATTATAATTAGCATAACCTGAAGAATTTGTTTGGACTAAGCTTCCTATATCATAAACTATTCCGTCTAAGGTTACGTAAAATCTTAAAGGTAAGTTTGAAATATATGTACCATTAAGATCTTTTACCCTAACACTCAAAACTGTTGGAAGTTTTCCTCTTCTACTTTCAGTACTATTTCCTAAAATTTCTTCAAAAATTATTCTACTCTTAGTTATGGCAAATGGTAGCAAAGTAGAATTCACTGTTCCTGCAAAATTGGTTGCATTAAATTTAATAAAAACTGGATTACCTATATCACTACAATCTGGATCGAATTCAAATGAATAATTTTTCCAAATTCCAATGTTGCTTCCTGGAGCTTGATATACATCGCAACCTATTAATTTAAATGGCTCAGTTCCTGTTTTACTAAACCAAGAACAAATTTGAACATCATTCTCTGAATTAGAAACCCTAACTGAAATGTTAAATGTAAAGTTAAAACTCCATGAGCCAGAAGATGAACCTGTTTCTTTTGAAATTGCTATTGGATTTTCTAATTCAATTAATGCTGGTGGTGCATTTATTGTAATATCTCTGCAAGAAGAAACTACTGTAGAATTTTCAGTGGCATTTGCATTAATACAAAATGTTATTATTCCTGGTGATAATCCTGTAGTGTCTATTGTGAAATAATAGTCATTAAAAGCAACTTTCGTTTCTTTTGGTAGTATATTACCCAAATAAATCCAATTACTTTCTATTCCACTAGAATTATAAATTCTTAAATTTTCTAATCCTCTCATTGGAGTAGAATTAGTATAGTTAATCCAAACTATTACATTACTTGCATTTCCTGGACCATCATTATAAATGTTTGCCGAAATGTTGAAGATATCATTAACATATATAGTTGGCTCTGGATATTCTCCTATTCTTGTTCTAATTTGGTCTACACTTAAAGAAGCTCCACAAGAAATTGAAATTATATATTCTTCATCGAAAAAGCTAAAAGTGTTGTTAAGTGCTAAAGATTGAAAACTAAAAGTACCATTAGTTTGATATGGAACAAAAATTGAATAAGTAAAGTTTCTTGCATTATCTTTTCCTGTAGTTATGAAATTTATTCCGCCATCCCAGCTAATTAGTTTTGATTGCTCTAAATAAGGATTAGAAGGATTAAAATCGTAGAAAATTAGATCTCCAGGATGGGTTTTAAGTATATCGCTTTTTGTTTCATTTATTCTAAAGTTATAAGCAGGTAAATTACCTTTATTAAAAACTTGTAATTTAGTTGAAAAATTACCGCAAGCGAAAAATGATGGAAAATCTTGTTGTTCATTTGTTGGAGTAGTGTTATAATATTTTATTGTTTTAATCCATGGTCCCCTTAAAACTACAACAGGTCTGGCTGTTGGATGCCCCCATCTAGATCTCTGTTGATAAGCATTCAAATAAATTAGAAAAGCCTTACCGCCTGGTGTAAATTCTGGAATATAAGACGTGTTAATACTGAAATTTATTAAAACTCTACTTTGTGAACTAACCGACCAATACCTGTTATTTGTTCCCGTTTTACCGGCGGTCGATTTAAATCCAGTCCATTTAACTTCATAACCACTATAAACAGAACCTCTCGGATAACCATCATCTGGTTCTACATCAAAATTAAAGGGAATTATTCCGGGAGGTGTGTACATTTCTATTGTATAAATGTATGAGGTACCATCACCCGTGTTTCCTATTTGCAATTGAACTCCTATGTTATTAGTACCATAAGGTAAAGATGTTATATTTAAAGTTACAGTAAATGGATCTGTATTAGTACCAACTGCTGGAGATTGATAAATATCAGTAAGTGTGATTGGACTACCGGTTTCCGGATCGTTCCATATAACTTCCGTTAAATACTCTTCTACTCCTGTATCACCTATTGGTAGATATCTAACATTATACCAAAAACAATCAGAAACCGTGATATTTCTTTGCAGGCATTGAAAGTTACCTGTTCCTTTAGTGCAATCAACACCATCTGAAGTTGTTATTGTTGTAGAGGCAGAACCAACATTTTCAACAGTAGTATATTCTGTTATATTCGCAGTTATGTTATAGTCGCCGTAATTGCATATCCACACTGTTCTATTGTTATAGGCATTTGTTGTATCAGCAGTGCTGTGCTCGGGGGATGTATGAAAAATAACTAATGGTGATGGCTTGTTACCACCATAGTTGTAGACTTCGAAGTTTTTTTGATATTGTTTTGAACCACCACTATAACTTATATTTACTTTAGCTGTGTACGTTTTTGAAGCATCGACATTATCTGGTACTAATATATGCCACCTTAAAGTTGTATTAACACCCGGATTTAAAGAAGAAATTGTTTGAGTATTACCCTCTATCATAAACCAGTTAACTTTGTTACTTCCATCGTAAATTTCTAAAGTTACATTTATGTTGCTTAGCGAAGAAGTTCCATAATTTTTGAGTGGTAGGATAGCTGTTGCTACATGTCCTCCAATAACTTTGTTTGAAATTAAGTTCCCTTGCATGTTGAATTTCTTCTCACCAGTAGGTGAAAATATCTCAAAGCTGTCAAAAATATCAACACCGTCGCAAGAAATTAATTGTACATCTAATTTATCCGTATCATATTTTACTTGTGCATATGTTGCAGATAAAAATATCCTAAGCGTATACCAACCTATTTCTGCAGTGGGAGAAGTAGTTATATCAAAAGTTGCATTACCACATCTATCCGCAATACCTGGATCACATGTAAAGCCAGATGCACCACCACTGAAACCTTCCACTTGGTATGGTTGGGCAGATAAAACACTCCACCCATAGTATGGTAAATTATTGAATGTTGCGTCGGTAGGTTTTTTAATTCTTATAAAAGCGTTCTGTGCCGATGTAGCGTCATCACTCGCTAATTCGATTATTGCAACTTTGATTGTATAATTTTTGCCTCTACAAATAGCCTCTGGACTAACTATGTTAGGAGTATTTTTTTCATAAATTTCCCATACCATAAAAAAGTATCTAACATCTGCGACGGCTAGTGTCCAGTACTTTGATTCATTAAAGCTGTAGTTGTTACTCTCTATAGTTAGTGGGCCTATTGAATAGATTCTAGGAGAAATATATGGTGTTGTAAAAGAATATCTAAGTTTAATTAGCTCACCTTCGCTTACAGAAGTAAAGTTCCACATAATACTTATATATTCTGGATTTTTGGAAACTATTCCGTTTGTCTTTATGTTGGAAAAGTTCAAAGGTAAGTATTCAACTATTGTCACATTTGTTGCATTAACCATAGACAGAATTTCTATTTCCATAGTTGGTTCAGTTAGCATATCTGCAATGGTAACAGAACTCCTCTTTACGAAGAAAGAAGAAGAATCTCTTACCTCAAAAAAAGTTTCATAACAAAAGCTTGAATTTTTACCTGAAATGTAAGAATAGATAGTATATTTTCCTATTTCGTTGGTTATGTTATGATAAACAACATACGTACCGTCACCATTATTTTTAACAGTATCGTTCAAAGTCGAATAAGTATAATTTTTTCCAAGTGGTGAATTGATTATTAAAGTAATATTTGCGTCATAAACTCTCTTTCCTAACTCGTTTAAAACTCCAATTATTATCTCTACCTCCTCACCAGGTAAGTAAATAGATTTTGGCGTATTGATAGCAACCAATCCAACTCCAAATTCTGTTTCTTCCTCTTCTAAGACTTCAACAACTTTTTCCGAAAATTTAAATGGCTCTCTTCCTTTTTCCACAAACTTTTCTTCAATCGTCTTGACTTTCAATTTATACAAACCTGGCCTAAAACTTCTTCCAAAATCTAAATCAACAAAATATTTGCCATCTTTTTCATAAAACTCAACTTCTTTTTCACTTCCTTCGGGATCTATCAAATAAACTTTAACATTTTTTCTATCAACTCTCTTTTCAAAATTAATTTCAAATTTTGCCTTTTCACCTAAATTATAATTGAATTTCTCTTTCACTATTTTTGGTTTAAACAAAAATTCTCTACCTTTTAATTCAATAGTTTTATTTACCACTCCATATTCACTAAAAACAATCAAATCTAAAGAATAATTTAAAGGTAATAATAGATTAACATAAAATTCAAAATTATCAGAAAAGTTTTGGGAAGAACTAAAAACTGTTTTACCTTGGAAGTTTTTAACTAAAAGCGTCACATTTCCAGGAATTAGATAATTACCATATGTTAAATTACCAAATACTCTAATTGTTGTTGTGTTTAATCTATCATAGAAAACATTTAGCGTTAACTTTACATATTCAAAATAAATTGATTTTTCCTCTACTAAATCTTTATAAACTGCTTTAATTTTGTAATTTCCAGATTCTGAGAAATTAGCATCTAGAATTGTTTCAAATTTACCATCTTTTACTTCAACTTGAATACTATAAACAACTTTATCCTCAAGGTTTATAGAAATAATCAAACTATCAGTAATTTTTTCTCCATAGATAAGCTCTCCATATATTTTTATTTTTTCACCATATTTGTAAAAGTCCTTATCTGTAAATAACTTTAGCTCTTTCCTAAAAGTTTCTTCTTTATATATTTCAATTTCTTTCTCAGAACCAAAAATAAAAGAATCTTCATCACCCTCAAAAACAACTTTAACTAAATTTTTTCCTTCAGATAAATTCAAAGAAATTTCAAAATTTCCTTCTTCATTAGTATTTAAAGTTGAAACAAGAACATCATTAAGAAAAACTTTAATTTCTCTATTTGATAAAGCTGTACCGTTATCTAGAATCAATTTTCCTGAAATAATGTTTTCAAAATTATTAATTAAAATTTCTGAAGAAGCATAAACGTCTATGAAATCTGTTTTCTCTTTTTCTAACTTAACTCCAACAAACCTTCCAGTTATATTTTGAATATTGAAAACTAAAATTCCTAAAATTCCAATTAAAGCCAAAATAAGTGCTGAAAAAACTTCAGCCTGCCCTATTTTCTTAGCCATAGATAACTCTCACCTTAATTTCTTTTTTTCCAGGAAGCGTAGAGATAGAAGTTTTTACCTTAAAAACTACTTCACAAGTTTCATTTATACCAATATTTTCACATATTTCTTGATCTTTATCTGAATCCATACCTTCTGGTAAAACAAGATAAATTTTAAGACTCTCTAATACCTTATTTCCGCTGTTTTTGACTTTAACAATATAATCAAAACTTTCTCCTCTTTTAAGTTTGCTTTTTTCTAAAACAGTAAAAATTTGGAAATCTGAGAACTCTAAACTTTCGTTTTCTGCTGATATATTTAAATCTTCATATATTGAAGCTTCTTCAGTCAAATTTTCTTCTTCATAAGTTACATTCTCTTGTGCTATAGCTAAAAAAAGAAAAAAGGCTAGAAAAATTACTATAATAGCCAAACTCTTTTTATTTATTATCATTCTACCTCACTCTAATAGTTAACACTACTAATAACTACTATTGAATGTCGATGGATATATGGTGTTTTAATAATAATTGACGGTTTTGTCGAAATAATCTATCGACAAAATTTTAACTTTTTATGACAAAAATTGAATATAAATATTATGTTAACAGATTTGCTTAGAAGTAAAACCAAGAAAAATCAAGAAAACAATGATAATGCATTCAAACTTTTAGATTCTCAATTATCCTTAATCTCTATGGAATTAGAAAAATTAAAATCATTATCTCAAAAAATTGAAAATATAGAGAAAAAGGTGAACCAAATTGAAGCTTTTCTTAAAGAGCAAGGTGTGGAAATAAAGACTAAAACAATTTCAACAAGAACTAAAGAAACTATAATAACTTTACTAAAAAGATATGGATCTTTAAATCCTGTTCAGTTAGCTAAACTTTTAAACTTATCAAGAACTAGATGTAATGAATATCTAAAGGAAATGGAAAATGAGGGAATATTGGATTCTGAATGGAAGGGTCGAAAAAAATTTTATAAAATTCGACAGAGCACACAAAATTTATCAACTGAAGAAAATAAAACAATCGACAGTTTTAAATAAATTAAATCAATAAAAAGTTGTGAAAAACTAATTTAAATAAAAAGAATAGCACAAGCAAATTTTTAAAAATATTTTTAGACGAGTAAAATCGACAAAAAAATAATAAAAGATTGTGAAAAATTAATTGTCGATATATCATTTCTTAAAATTCGATTAATAATCAGATAAATAATGCTATTATACCTATAGATAATGGTAGTAAAAAATTCTCTAATTTACTTAAAAATGATTCCAATAATGTTCCAATTAAAGATAAAATTAATGACTTGAAAACCGGAAAAAACAAAAAATAAAGGAAAAGGGTAGAAAAGAAATATGCCAAACTTCCCTCCAGGCTTTTATTTTTATTATATGGAAGCTTATGGCTACCAAAGATGTATCCTACTAAGCCTGCTACCCCATCACCTATAACAATACTTATAAAACCAGCTAAAAAAGCTTCCTTAGGAAAAGTTAGTAATAAAGCTAAAGATAAAGCATATAAAAGTGGGGAATAAATAAAACCTTTTTCTTCTTTTTTCCTACATTTTAAAGTTATTTCTTGAATTATAGGAAAATAGATATTTTTATTTCTAAAAATTTCAGAAATAGCATAAATTAGTGAAACGAACAAAATTAGGGCTAGAACATAGTAGGAAGGAATATGAAAATAAATATATAATATAGCAATAGAAGAAAGATGTATAATTTTTCTTAAAACAAAACTTCTTTTATTATTTCTTAAAATGTACGAAAAGAATAAAAACCATAAATAAGAAATTAGAGTTCCAACAATTACTCCACCAACAATGTCTATTATTGTGTGTACTCCTAAAGCCAATCTTGAATAACAAACTAATATAGCTAAAATAAACAAAATAGCATGAATTTTATACTTTTTTCTAAATAGCAAAATTGCTGTAGTAAGAAATGATGCTGCTATAGTAGCATGCCCAGATGGAAAAGCATAAGTTTCTGGGCAATATTCCAATCCTGCACATATTCTAGGAACTTTAAAATATTCTCTCAGCAACAAAGAAGTAGAATATGACAAAAATACGGAAGGGAAAAGAAAATAGATCATCCAGCCAACTTTTTTCTTATAATTTTCAGATAAGAATGGATATATAATAAAGAAAGAAACTGCAAAACCTAACCAACATCCAGCATTTCCAAAATAGCTAAAAAAATACCAAACATGCTTCATTAATTTTTAATTTTATAGGAAGATAAAAATAGAAGAAAAAAGATTGGACCAAACATATTGCCCTCAAAGTATTTATTTTTTTTATAAAAAATATTTAATGGAAGAGAAAGAAATTAAGCCAGAAAGATTGCCTTCAAAAGAAAACTTTATAGAATGGTATAATGCTTTGCTTCAACTTGCAGAAATAGCAGATAGAAGATATCCTGTAAAAGGAACTTTTGTTTGGCTTCCATACGGATTTAAAATAATGAAAAAATTGGTTGAAATTTGGAATAGAATTTTTGAAGAATATGGAATAGAAGAAGTTTACTTTCCGCTTTTCGTTCCTTTGGAATTTGCTAAAATAAATGAGGAATGGTTTGAAGGTTTTAAGGATGAAGCTTTTTACGTCAAAGATGAAGATTTAATCTTAAGACCTACTGGAGAGCCTGCCATGTATCCAATTTTTAAATATTGGATTATGGATGGTAAATTGCCTATTAGAATTGTTGAAACTGTTTCTTCTTTTAGAAAAGAAGGAAAAACAACTCATACAATGATAAGAGATAGAGAAATTACTTTTTGGCATGAAATTCATACAGTTCATAAAACCAAAGAAGAAGCTTATGAAGAAATGGAAAAACACAAAAGAATTTATGAATATATATGGAAAGATATTCTAAACATTCCTCCAATTTGGGTAGAAAAGCCAAAATATGAAATATTTCCTGGAGCAGAAAGTGCTTATGAATTTTATACAATTTTACCAAATGGAAGATTGTTAGAAAATGGAAGTGTAAATAATTTGGGTCAAGCATATGCCAAAAAATTTGATTTATTTTATATCAATGAAAAAGGTGAAAAAGAGTATGTCTGGCAAGTTTGTACTGGTAATGGGGCTAGATTTTTAGTTGCTGTTATATCTTTACATGGAGATGAAAGAGGTTTAATTTTACCACCAAAAATATCTCCATATGATGTAGTTATAATAAATATACCAAAAGATAAAGAAAAATTTGAGAAAGAAGCTTTAGAATTAAAGAAAACATTAGAAAATTTCGGATTTAAAGTTTTTGCTGACCTTAGTGAAAAAACTCCTGGAGAAAAGTTTAATATTTGGGATATAAAGGGAGTACCAATTAGAATTGAAATTGGGGAAAAAGAAGTTAAAGAAAATTATTATACTGTTTACAGAAGAGATAAGAAAGAAAAAATTAAAGTTGAAAAAGAAAAAATAGTTCAAAAAATTAAGGAATTGCTAGAATTTGAAATACCCAAATATCTTTATGAAAAAATTAGCAAGTATTATTCAGAAGTTATAAAGTATTTTGATGATTTAGAAGAAGCTAAAAAATGGATTAAAGAAGGTAAAGTTGCTAAGGTAAATTGGTGTGGAGATGAAAGATGTTTTAATGAAATAACTCTTATTGAAGCTTCTGTTGAGCCAATTGGATTTTTACCTGAAGAAAAAGAAGGAAAATGCATAATTTGTGGAAAAGAAACTAAAAAATTAACTTTAATTGGAAAAACTTACTGATAAAAATTTAGAAATTGCTTTAATTGCTCTTTCTGGAGATTCATAAACTGGAATTTTGTTCTCAATCATTCTTTCATAAATTGTTTTAGCTTTTTTTCCAGAAATGACAACAACTTTTGGTTTTTTAAAACTTAATATAGCTTCCACTATACTTTCATCTATTGATGGCACTTGAACTAAAACTATTATTAAATAAATATCAAATTCTTTGTATTTTTCCATAATTTTAAAAACATTTCTATATCTTTCAGAATCGGCATCAGCTATAATATCTATTGGATTTTTTAAACTAGCATAACTTGGTAAAACTTTTCTCAATTCTTCTTTCAATTTTTCACTAGGCTCTTTAAGTTTTATTCCATTTTTTTCAGCTTCATCTGAAGCTAAAACCCCAAAACCGCCAGCATTAGTAATTATTGCTAAATTCTTACCAGAAACTTTTTCCAAATTTGAAAAAATTTTAACTAGATCTATAAGTTCTTCCCAAGTATTTGCCTCTATAACTCCAAACTGCTTCATTATATTTGAAAAAACTTTGTAATCTCCTGCCATGGAAGAAGTATGGGAAGCTACTGCTCTAGCACCAGTTTCTGTTTTTCCGCCTTTGAGTAAAATTATTGGCTTCTTACATTTTTTAATAACTTCCAAAAATCTTTTTCCATCTTTTATTCCTTCTATAAATCCAGCTATAACTTTTGTTTTTTCATCTTTAGAAAAATACTCAATTAAATCACACTCATTAATATCACATCCATTTCCATAAGAAACTACTTTACTAACCCCAATTCCATTTTTTGAAAAGTTTTCCATAGCTAAAACAGCTATTGTTCCAGATTGGGAAAAGAAAGAAACATTTCCCTCCTTAGGTTTTTCTACATCAGAATCTAAGAAAAATGTAGCATCTAGATTAACTTCAGGATTATAAATTCCTATTGTGTTTGGGCCAACTATTCTAATTTTATTTTCTTTCGCAATTTCAACTAGTTCTTTCTCCAATTTTTTTCCTTCTTCTCCACTTTCAGAAAAGCCAGCAGAAATTATAACAACATTCTTTATTCCTTTTTTTCCACATTCTTTTAAAATTGAAGGAACTATAGAAGCTTTAACAGCAACTATAGCTAAATCTATTTCATAATCAATATTAAGAACGGAAGGAAAAGATTTTAAACCTAATATTTCTTTTGCGTTTGGATTTACTGGATAAACTTTTCCTTTAAATTTTTCTTTTAAATTTTTCAACAAAACAAAACCAATTTTTCTTTCTTCTCTACTTGCACCTATAACAGCAACAGATTTTGGATAAAAAACCTTTTCCATCATCTTATAAACCTCCAATCTACTACATAAACCCCTTTCTCATTTATTATAACTGGATTAAAATCAAATTCTTTTATGTTTTCCTTTAAAAACATATTCCCAGATCTTAAAATTAGTTCAAACAAAGATTTTAAATTAAATTTTTTTCCTCTAAAACCTTTAAGTATTTCATAAACTTTAATTTCCTTGACCATTTCTTCTACATCTTTTAAATAAATTGGTAAAACCCTAATTGAAATATCTTTGTAAATTTCAGTAAAAATACCGCCTGCCCCAAAAACTATAACCTTTCCAAAAACATTATCAGTTTTTCCACCAACGAAAATTTCCAAGCCATTTATTTGTTTTTGTAAAACAAAACTTTCAATTCTAGAATTTTTGTTATACGAAAAAACGTTGCAAAGTAAATCTTTATAGGCTTTTTCAAGCTCCTTTTTGTTTCTAATATCTAAAATTACACTTTTAGCTTCAGTTTTATGAACTATATCTGGAGAATAAACTTTCAATACAGCTTTATCGAAATTTTTAATTCTATTTTTCAAATATTCAATTTCTAAAGAAAAATAGCTTTCAACTATAGGAATTCTATATTTTTTTATAATTTTTAAACTTTCTTTCAAACTTAACATAATTTTTATTAAAAAATGAAGTTAAATCTTAGAAAAAAATTTAGCTAAACCTTCAGTCTTTTTTCCTAAAATATCCTCTTTATCATATCCTAACGCTTTTAAAACTCTTAAAGAAGCTGGAATTATTTGATGCTCAATATAATATTCTGAATCATAATCTTCTATAGTAACTAATTCTGCAGGCATTGCCCTATCTGAAATGCTTCCACTTCCTTTAGTTATAACAAAACCTATAACAGAGCCTTCAGTAACTAAAATTCCTCTTTCTCTTGCTTTCATTGCTGCTTTCACATGAGGACCAATTTGCTCATACATACTCAATGGCTTAGTTATTTGTTCATATATTATCAAATCTTCTAATCGAATCTTTCTTTCTTTTAAGCTTTTTATTACATCTCTAACAAACTTCAAAGCTAATTCTGGATTTTTATCCTTCAATACAAACTCTAAAACTTTTCTTTGAACCTCTTTTGCAAGCTTACACCAATCTCTTCTTACAACTTCAAAACCTCTAATTTCTAAATTTCCACTTTTATCTAACAAAGCGTATCTCTTTTTAGCTCCAGTTTCTCCCTTTTCTCTAGCAACAAAAATTCCTCTAATATAAATTCCTCTAAACTCTAATTCAATTATACCAGGCAAATTACTATTAACCTTTTCGGCAAACTTCTTAGCTTCTTCTTCTAAATTTTCTACATTTTTAGTTAAAAAAACGCTGTCGGTATCTCCATAAATTATTTCAAAATTTTCTTCAGAAGCCATTTGAAGCACTTTTTTAATATAATATCTCCCAAATGCTGCTGTAGATTCTGCACACTCTCTTTTATACCATCTTGCACCAACGAAAGCAAAATAGCCATACATAGCATTAGAAATTATTTTTGTAGCATACTGTTCATTATCTAAAATTTTATATTCAATTGAGTCTTTAGAAAATTTCTTCATTTCCTCTTTCAATTTTTTCCTTCTTTCGATTAGCAACTTAAGATTTTTAGGTATAAATCCTTCTTGCTTAATACAAAAATGATATTTAGTTTCGGGAACAGAATTTTTTTCTTTGCATTCTTTATGCTCACAATTTAAAGTTTCTGGAGATATATTATGAGTTGAAATTATAGTTGGGTACAAAGATCTAAAATCTAAAACAGCTATGTTTTCATGAATTCCTTTCTTTGGCTCAACTACAATAGCTCCCTTATATGGCAACTCTCTCATTCTAATTTCTTTTTCTTCTGTTTTAGGACTATTTGGTATTATCATATTTTCTTCAGAAGCTTTTTTAATAAGATAAGATTCGACCAATTGAGAATAGCTATATCTACAGACATCAAAAGGTAATTCTCCTACAACTCTAGATATAGAAAATATTTGAGGTAGTATTATTTTGCTTAATTCATAAGTCAAATAAGCATCTTGCAAGCTGTATTCAGCAATTCTATTTAACTCTTTTTTTTCTTTCCATAAATCTGTCATTTCACTATAATCTAAGTCTTTTTTACCTTCCCCTATTAATTCTTTGGAAACTTCATCTAGGCTTAAAACTTCTGTTTTTAAAGTTGAAGAAAGAATGCCTTCTACAAACTGATACAAATCTATATGGACAACTCCAAAACATTTTGCTGCAGACTCTCTTCCCCTCCTCACAAACTCTAATTCTTCTTCATCTATACCAAAACCAAATTTGATTTTTAAACTTCTTGCCTTTTCTCTCAGCTTTAAAAAATCAAAAGCATCTCCATTATAAGTTACGACAAAATCTGGCTTCTCTTCTTTTAATATCTCCACCAATCTTTTTATCATTTTTTCTTCACTAGGACAACTCTCAACAAAATCTAAACTTCCCTCCCATTTAGATAAAGCTAAAACCTTTTTCCAATTTTTAGAAAATAAACTGATCATAATTAATCTCTCCTTATTTTCAACCTCAACCCATTCCGTATCTAAAGAAATTACTTTAACTTCAGGCTCAAAAATGTTTTCAATTTGTTTTATTTCTTTGGCATTAACTACAATGTCAACATCGTATTTCTTATCTTTAACAATTTCACCTTCAACTTCTATCCAAGAACATGGTTTTAACTTAAAATCTATTAAAAATCTTTTATAAAAGGAAATATTATATTCAAATGTTTCTTCCACTTCATCAATTTCTTTAACAAAATCTCTAACATCTTTAATTTTTCTAGGATTTTCTACTACAATTTTTATAAATTTTTTTACTCTATTTTCAATCTTTTTTTCCACATAATCTAAAAACAAAATCCTTGTTGGTAGATTTTTTAGCTCTCTTATTTTATTATAGACCTCTTCCTCTTTACCTTCAGTTGGCAAAACAAAAAAATAGTTATAAAATTCTTTTTTTACTAAAACTCTTTTTCCTTCTCTATTTTTTCCAAATAAAAGAATTATTCCCTTATTGTTATCAATTTCGTAAGAAATATCTATAAAAAATATTTCCTCTCTCATAAGGTAATTTCTAAAATTTAAAATTAATTTTAATACCTTATACTATTTCATTAGAAATTTTAACTCCATTGAAAGATTTAACTATCTTTTCATTTTCTCTAACTGGTAAATCAATATACTTGTTTTCTATCATCACAAAACCCTTTTGATCTAATTCCAAAGTGGTTATCCATGCTCCTTTCTGAATTAGCAAACCTTTTGTTTCAACATATTCATCTGGATATTTCATACAAGGAACTAAATAGGTTGGAAAATGGAGAGGATCGTAAATAAATATTGCTCTATGATAGTTTCCTATCAATAGTACTCTATTTTTACCGTTACCTATTAACTTTAAGTATCTGTAAAATTTCCTGGCATTATAACCAAGTGTATCGGCAGAACCACCTTGAGGATGAACCATATTAATTTTCAATTTATTATCATTATAATTAAATTCCACTGTACCCCTTTCTTCTCCGACAAAGATTATCTTATTTTTAGATTCTTCTCTAGAATATAGTTGTGATACTAACTCCAAAAGATCTAAACCTATTAATTTAGATATTTTAGTATCATGATTTCCTGTTATAAAGTACAAAGGTATTTCTTGTTTTGAGAAAATATCAAAAAAATTGAGAACATAATTTATCAAATCCTTAGCAGATTGTGTTCTTACTCTAAATCTTTGACCATTGTACAACTCTAAGCCAGGAACGCTTTCTGTTATATCACCCGCATGAAAAGCTGCTTCTACTTTTTCGTCTTTAGCAATACTAACAACAAAATATATATCTTCTATATTGGTATAATTGCTGTTTATATGAGTATCTGAAAGATATAAATGTTTATGTTTTTCTCCTCTTTCTATAGTAGGATAATCAAACCTTTCTCTTAATGGTAGTTCTATATAAAATTTGTGCTCTCTTTCAACTATTATATTATTTTCTCTCTCATTTATTCTGTATATAATATCTCTAACTTCATCTTCTCTCATTCTCAAGTTCCTGCAAATATCACCTATAGATGCTGGAGATTTTTCTATTATATATTCAACTAATGCTTTTTCTTTAGTGTCTTGTATTTTTGGATATTCATAAAAGTCATTTTGTTTAGCGTATCTAGATAAATTATACAATCTCGTTTTTATTCCTTTTAATTTTCTTATTCCATTTATTTTTGGTGCAAAATTCAACTCTAAAACGTAACATCCTATAAATGGTGAAACTCTTCTCATTTCCTTCATATATCGTGTTTGAAGGATTAAAGATGGCAAAGATATTATATAGTTGGCTCCACCATAGTTAGGAATTTCAAATGGCACATGATATCCACCTAAAACTACTATGTTATAATAATCTTTATCAAAATCTAATTTCTCAACTCTTTCTTGAGCATCTCGAGTGTATGAGGATGTTACACCATCATCGTTGTGAGTAGAAACTAAATAAATTCTAACATTTGTTCTATAAACTTCTTGAAAGGGTCTTTCTTCTAATCTAATATCATTTCTTAATCTACATAATTCTCTAATTTGATTAACTTCAACGAATCTGCCATCAACTCTAAAAAGAGCTATATCTCTTTTTGTTGGCAAAATATGGGTTTTAACTCCTTCTATTTTAGGATATATTTTTGCAACGTATCTTATTCTTCTTGTCAGTTCTTCCATTTCTGGTAAATATTCCGCCTTTTTTGATGGTGCTCTTTTATAGGCAATAGTATCTTGAAATAGACCTATTGAATCTATCCAAACTACATCTTCAATCTCAAAAATTTTATATGCAGCATAAAGAGCAGATATTGTAGAATATCTAGAAAGTAGCCTTGGGTTACTAATAAAACCTACTAAAATTTTTCTAGTAAGGTCAGAAACTTTTTTAAATCCACTTAACTCCTTAAGGGAAAACCTTTTTTTGTGTTTATCATAATAGATATCAATCTTAAATTCGTCTTCTATTTTTTCCAGTATATCTAATACTTGTGTGCTCGTATAATTTCCTATAATTTTTTTTATTTCCTGAAAATCAATTACTCTATTTTCATTTTCAACAAAAAAATCATAAATTAATTTTTTTATTTTGTTTTCTTCACTATTCATTTTATAATTTGAAAAAAATTATAAATTTTTTATAATCTTCAGAATTATATAAATTGTAATAAACAAAAAAATTTAAAAGAATTTCTATAATTTTTTTATAGTCTCGCACTATAGCAAAATTTTCTTATGAGGCACATTTTACAATTCGGTTTTTTTGGCTTGCAAATATTTTTACCAAAAATAACAAAAAGATTGTTGATATCTTTCCATAAATTTCTTGGAACAATTTTCTTAAGTTGAATTTCTGTCTCTTCTGGTTTTTTAGTTTTTACAAAACCTAATCTATTGAAAATTCTGTGAACATGAGTATCAACAGCTATAGTTGGAATATTAAAAACGTATGAAAGAATTATGTTAGCTGTTTTTCTACCCACCCCTGGCAACTTTAACAATTCTTTTTCATCAGATGGTATTTTACCATTATACTTTTCCTCTAACAATTTAGCTAGCTTTACCAAATTTTTAGCCTTACTATTATAAAAACCTACGGGATAAATTTTCTCTCTTAATTCTTTTTCACTAAATTTTAATAAGTCCTTAGGTTCTTTTATCTCTTTAAATAATTTTTCAGAAACCTTTTCTGTTAATTCATCTTTAGTCCTTGCACTTAAAATTGTAGCAACCAAAATTTGAAATGGTGTATAACCTTTTTTAACAAACCTAGAAACCATAGTTTCTTGGTTAATATAACCTTTTAATATGTGAAATATATTTTCTATTTTTCTCTTCATAAAAATTTTTATATCAAAAATCAAAAAATTAATCAGAAGTTAAAGATAGGTGGAGAAAGATGGCAAAGAAGAAGAAAAAATAAAATAAGTTTTTTATTCCTCCTCTTTTTTATTTTTTATTTTTTTAAATAGTTCCTTCAAATAATTCTTTACATTAACATCAACTTCTTTTTTATGTAATTTATCCCTCCAAACCTCTAAGAATAAATTTTCTAAACCATAATATTCAGCTGCAGTACAAACTTCTTTTTCAAAGTTTTTTGCAAAACCAAAGATATCAGATATTTTTTCTTTGTAAGAAATGTCTCTAACAATATGATGATCAAGAATAATTTTCTTAACTTTACTTTCTTTCAAAAATTTCATTAAATTAGTTTTCGCATTCAAAAAAGATGTTTTGCTCATTCTATATCCTAAAAACAAAGTTGGAAAACCATCTATTATAGCAAAATCTGGATTTTCTTCTATCGCAAAATCTAAAGCCTCTTTATTTGCTAAACTTTGTGCATCACTTCCAAAAAGAAACTTTTTGTTTTTATACTCAATAGAAACCATCAAAACTTTCCCCACTTGACTATTTTCTTCTCCATGCCAAACTCCTTTTGAAAACTTTATTAAAGTGCTTCCAAATTTTAGTTTTTGAGCATCGCAAAAAATTATTTCACTTGCTCTATTTTTTATTCTTTCGTAAAATAATCTTCCTCTTGTTTTTCCAGAATGATGAATATCTTTGTTTATATCTTTAATTAAAACAACTTTATTATCAAATAAAGAATACATTTCGTCATCATCTGGAAATGGATGATGATCATAATGATAATGAGTAACAATAAAAATTTTACAATCTTTAGCTTCTTCTATAATCTTCTTCCTTAAAATTTCTAGAGCTTCAAACTCCTCTTTTGATGGCTCTAAGCCGTATCTATATGGACCTAAGGCTATTCCCGGATCAATAAAAATTTTAAAATCAGTAATGATCTTAGTTGCTTGACTTCTTACACCAAATGAATCAAACGCTATTGGTAATATTTTCATAGAAATTATTGTTTTTTAGCAAAATTTTATATTAGTATTTCTGACTCCCTTAATCTTGGAAATGGTAAAGTATCTCTTATATGATCTAACTTACAAATCCACATTAACATTCTTTCTATTCCTAAACCAAATCCGCTATGAGGCACTGAACCATATTTTCTCAAATCCAAATACCATTCGTAATTTTCTAAGGGTAAATTCCACTCTATTATTTTATTCTTTAAAATTTCATAATTATCTTCTCTTTGACTTCCCCCTATTATTTCTCCATAACCTTCATTAGCCAACAAATCAAAATTTTCAACAGTTTTTCCATTTCCACTTTCCTTCATGTAAAAAGCCTTTAGTTTCCTTGGATAATGAGTTACAAAGATAGGAACATCAAAATCTAATGTTAATATTCTTTCCTCGTCTGCACCTAAATCATCACCATAATTTATACTTAAACCTTTATTTTTCAAAATCTCTATAGCTTTTTCATATGTTATCTTCTTAAATGGTCTGTTCAAATAATCCTCTAATGTTTTAACATCTCTTCTCAAAAATTCTAATTCTTTCTTATTTTTTTCCACAACTTTAGAAATACCATACTTTATCATTTCTTCCGCATCCTTCATTATATCATTTAAATCATACCAAGCACTTTCTATTTCCAAATGCCAATATTCATGTAAATGTCTTCTTGTTCTAGATTTCTCGGCTCTAAAGCTGGGAGCTAGACAAAAAACTTTTTCTAGAGAATAAATCAAAGCTTCTAAATATAGTTGAGAACTTTGTGTTAGATATGCTTTTTTATCAAAATAATTTAATTCAAAAAGAGTTTGAACTTCCTCTACAGCAACAGGAATTATTATAGGTGGATTTACTTCCACATATTCATTACTTAAAAGCCATTCTCTTAATGCATCTATTAAAGTAGATTTAACCTTTAGTATAGCATTAAACTTTCTACTTCTTATCCAAAGGTGCCTATATTTCATTATAGTTTGTACTTCTTCTCTTCCATGTAGAGGAAACTTTAAACCTTTATCAAAAATTTTATAACTTTTAACTTCAATTTCTTTACCCTTAGGTGCTCTAGGATCCTTTCTGACTATTCCATTAACTTCTATCGATCCTTCAATTTGTAATTCTAAAAGCTCTTTCCATTGAGCATCATTAAAATTTTCTCTTGAAAAAACACACTGTATTATATCATCTTTATCCCTTAAAACGACAAATATTTTTTCTTTCAATTCTCTCCTTCTATAAATCCATCCCTTTATAGATACTTCATCTAGATCTTTCTCAAAAACTTCTTTTATTCCAACCATACTAATCATTAGTTTTCAAAAATATATATTTAAGTTTAAAGACCACCTACAAATCCTGGTTTTCTAACAAAAAGCTGCACGTCATAAACCGTTTTTCTACTAGTTACCCATCTAACTAATCTTTCTAATCCTATACCGCCACCTGCGGAAGGGACTAATTTCTTTTTTTTAGCTAAATCCAAAAGTAAAGTATATTTTTCTTTACTTATATTGTCTCTTTCCATCTTAAAAACAATTTTTTCGTATTCATATTCTCTTTCTCCACCAGATAAAACTTCTCCATATCCATTTGGTAAAATTAAATCATAATTTTTCCATTTTCCAGTTTTAAAATCCTCAAAATCGTAAAAGTATCTAGGTATGTTTATAACCCAAAAAGGTTGTTTAGATTCATAAGAAATTCTTTCTTCCCAATCTTTACCAAATTCTTTTTCTAATTCTTCTCTATCATAGACTTTAAAAGGAATTTTTATTTTAGGTGGACTAACTCCAAGCATTTTGAATTCATTTTTACATTTTTTTGAAACATATTTTATAGAAGAATACAAGAGCTTTTCTACTAATTTAAGCACATCTTCCATTTTTCCTTCTTTTATTTCAAAATCTATCTGAATGAACTCATAAGCATGCCTTCCTGTAGAAATTCTTTCTTTTTTTTCTAATCTTATATTTGGGGATATAACAAAAATTTTATCATAGCCCGAAGAAACTAGAATTCTCTTATGTATTATCATACTTTGCATTAAAACTGCTTTTTCTCCATAAATTTCAAATAAAATTTGTCCTTCTATACCAAAATTTGGATCTGGCCATAGAGGATCTGTGCACTTTGTTGTTACAACTGGTGTTATCCAAAAAAATCCTTGATCAATTAAACTCTTAACTATTTTATAAACTAAATGAGTCTGAATACTGATTATTTCTTTCTTTGATGCTAACTCTTCTATCATCTTTTTTAATTGGAATTATATGCTTATTAATCTTTATTACTATTTTTTTGAAAATTTTTCAAAAAATATACAATTTATATAATAAAAAATTGAAAAAAATTCAATGGATGATGTAGATAAAATAATAATAAATGAATTACAAAAAAACTGTAAAATAACTACAAAAAAACTAGCGAGAAAATTAAATCTACCAATATCTACAGTTTTTACTAGAATAAAAAATTTAGAAAGGCAAGGAATAATAAAAGAATATAAAGCAATTCTAGATGCTAAAAAGTTAAATAAATCTACAACAGCATTTATTTTACTATCTTACGACCCTTCATATAAAATATCTCAAGAAAAAGTTGCAAAAAAACTTTCCTTAATACCGAATGTTCAAGAAGTTCATATAATAACTGGAGAATGGGACATTCTAATTAAGATAAAAAGTGAGAACGTAGAAGAATTAGGAAGGATTATACTTAATAAAATAAGAGAAATAGAAGGAATAGAAAAATCTTATTCTTTAATAGTTTTAAAAACTATAAAAGAAACTACAGAAATTCAAATTTAGTCTTATTTAAGTATAAAACAAATAATTTAATGTTTAGCATAAAAGAAAAAATTTTAATATTGTTTATTTTGACAATAACCCTTATTATGATTGTTTTTCAACAGAATAAAAGATTAGAAACTCTCGAAGTTTTAAATTGTGAAATATCTAAAAAGAGTTTTAAAAGTTTCTACAAATTTGATGAAAAACAAAATATAATATACGGAATAATAATATCAAATTGTGGAATAAAAAAATATGATTTGATAATTGAAAAAAATTATTACATAATAAAAGAAATTGGAGGATATGAAGATTTATTGAGATGTATCTGTGAAAGAGAATTCAGAATATATAATGCAAAAAATTATCCTATATATCATCTACCCTTTGGAGAAAATGAGCCAAAACTATTAGAAAAATTAGATTAATTTAAATTTAACCTATGAGCTTTATTTCAACATGAATATCTTGTGGTATACCAATTCTTAAAATTTGCTTTAAAGTTCTTTCATCAGCCTGTACATCAACTAATCTTTTATGTATTCTCATCTCAAATTTATCGTAAGTAGCATTTCCATGACCAGTACCATCACCACAAGGTGTTTTTAAAGTAGTTATTCTTAGTTTTTTGGTTGGCAAGGGAATTGGTCCCCTATAGCTTACACCAAACCTTTTTGCCACTTCAATAATTTCTCTAGCTATTTCATCTAACTTCTTTGGGTCCCTTCCAACTAGCTTTATTCTAGCAACCTGCATTTTCCTCTACCTATCAAATAATTCTATAATTGATTTTAAAAACTTAAAAATATTTTAAGAAAATTTTTCCTTCATATATTCAATATCTAATTTTTCAGAGAAAAACGCCCTTATAAATTCCTCACTTGGTATAGAGTTATTTTTAATTATTAGAACTCTATCACAATACCAAATTTTTGGATTCCCTGAAAACCAAATATTATCATTATCGATAGCTTCTTGAGTTTCATTGAATATAACTTTTTTAATAATATTTATCTCACATATTCCATCAGATTGGATAAAGTATGAATATAAGTTTTGTAATATTGGCAAATCTCCAATTAAGGTTAAATCATTATTAAAATATATTTGTGGTATTCCTGCAAACTTAAAATCTTTTCTTATATTGTTAATATACCAATCCATTGTTTTAGCTCCATCTTTGCTTTTATAAACTTCATACTCTATTACTATTAACTCATTGTTAGGAATAAATCTATAGAAAAGATATGGATCTACCTTAGCACAGTGTGGACATCCTATTCCAGTAAAGTATATTGCACAAGATTTTGGCTTTTTACAACTCGAATTTAATTCTATATTAGTATCACAATATATTGGATTGTACAAAATTTTTCCATAAGTAGTATCTAAATAGTTCTTGAAACATATCTTTCCGTCATATTCACAAATTCCTAAATCTTTCCTACAAGAAAATTGAATATAGTTAGTAACAATATCCTTATTTTCATTATATGGTAAAAATTCTATAACAAAAAATACCAACAAAAAAATTATAAAGACCAAAATTATGAATAAAAAATTTTTATTTTTCATCTACTCACCTCATGTATAACCAAATAAATAAAGCTAAAAATATCATTGCAATTCCACCTATAATTCTCATTTTATTTCTATGTTTTCTATAGATTTTTTCATAAATATTTTTAGGTTCCGATCCTTTCATTAAAAGTAAAACTATTAAAATTTCTGGTAAAATAAAAATAGTGTTGTAATATCCTAGTATTAAAATTATTTCATACAATTTAGCTTTCAAAGAGTGTAAGAAACTTATAACTCCAACATAAAATAGACCTGTGCAAGGAAACTCTACTAATGTTACAATAATTGCTAAAAATACTGTTGCTGTTACTGTTGTAAATTTTAATAATCTATCTATTGTTGGTTTAAACCTTTTTGGTATTGAAAAAATAGATTCCTTAGATAAAATTCCGTCTCTGATATTTATTATCCCTGCTATAACTAATAATAAAACCAAGAAAATTTTGATAAAATTAAATAGATTGCTTGCAATTGCTGCTAAATAAATTAAAGATAGGCCAAAATACATAAGAAGACCTAAAATAAAATATGTAAAAAATATAGTAAGAGTAAATATGGTTGCTCTAATTATTATTTCTTTTCTCTCTATTTTCATAGATGCTAAAGTTGCTATCATTATCACTAATAAAGAAATTATACATGGATTTATCGAATCGGCTAAAGAAAAGAATGTTAAAACAAATATGAATTTAAAAAATGAAAATTGAGTATCTATTTTCAACTCTTCTATTTTAACAATTTTAAGATTTGTTAAAAAAATGAATAGAAAAATTAACAAAATTATAAGTAAAATAAAAATGCTCTTTAGTTCTATTTTTATTTTGTTTTTTAATTTCAGCCCTATCACCTCAAATGCTTAATAATTAATTCAGATATATCTAAAACTTTTATTTTTTTAAATTGCGAAAGAGCAGCTACACACATAGGACATGAACTAACCAAAATTTTTGCCTTAATATCCAATGCTTGCTTTATTCTATCTTTGGCTATTTCTTTTGAAAGCTGCGGATAATTAGCTCTTAAGCCTCCACCACCTCCACAACAAAGAGATCTATCTTTATTTTCTTCCATTTCGATAAGTTTGTAACCTAAATATTCAATTAATTTTCTTGGCTCTTCATATATTCCTAAATACCTTCCCAAATAGCATGGATCATGATAAGTAACTATGCCCTTACCATTTCTTATTAAATTTAATCTTTTGCTTTCAACAGCATTCCAAATTGTTTGAACTAAATGCTCACACTCTATACTCCAATCTGCAAACAATTTAGGATACTCTTTTTTGAATACAAAACAACAAGCTGGACAATTAAATAAGATTTTTCCGACATTGTATCTTTTCAAAATTTCATAATTTTTTCTGGCTAACATTTTGAATTGTTGAATATATCCAGCATTTTTTACAGGAGAACCACAGCAAACTAATTCATCAATCTCTATAAATCTAATACCTATTTTTTTCATAATTTTCTCATAATTTTCTTTCAAATTATTATAAACAAATTTAGTTAAACAGCCAGGATAATATAAAGTGTTTTTACCCAACAATTTTTCTAAAAACATATAATCACCTAGCAACAGTATAATTTTTCTGGTAATATTTTTTTATCACCACTACTTCCAAAAGGATTTCCAAAAGCTTCTATATTTTCAATCATTTCCATGTTCGATTTTGTTTCAAGTCTATTTTTAACTGAAATTTCTCTCAATCTTACTATTAAATTTGGTACATCTATTGAAAGAGGACATACATCTTTACAAGAAGAGCATGTTGTACAAAAATATAGGCCTGAATTATAAGCTTGCCCTATTCCCTCTAAAACAAAAGTTTTACTTATTCCAATTCCACCAAAGTAATTTTTTCCATAATAATCAAAAATTTGTCTATAAACTGGGCAAGAATATAAACATGCCCCGCAATTAATACAATACAATACTTCTTTTAAGTCTGTTTTAGAAATCTTAAGCCTATTATTATCAACTAAAATTAAATAAACCTCTTTTGCACCATGCATTCCGTATACTATTTTTTTTTCTATATCTGCAGTTTTACTAGGAGATGAAATTACGTTTATATAAGAAACTGCAGATGTTCCAGTTCCGTATATTGCTAAAATTTTTGAAAAAAACATAGCTTCTTCTAGATTGTTTAATATTTTATCTACTGTAGAAACTATTACATGATATTTTGGAATTCTTGATAATAAAGAGATATTGCCCTCATTTTCAACTATTACCACACTACCGTCTGAAGTTATAAAATTAGCTCCAGTTAAACCATATTTAGAAGCTAATATTTTACTTCTTAGATATTTACTAACAAACTTAACTATATCTTCAGGTCTTTTTCTCAAATTTATTCCAAACTTTTTTCTTATAACATTAACTATTTTATCTATAGATAAATGCAAAGCTGGAGTTACAGGATGTGTAGCCTTTTCTCCACAAATTTGTAATATAAAATCCCCACAATCTGTTTCTATAATTTTATTTCTTTTTGAAAATGCTTCCTCAAATCCTATCTCCTTAATAACATTAGATTTACTTTTAACAATAACCTCTCCTTCTGGAATTATTTTCTTTAGAATTTTTATTGCGTCTTTTGAATTTTTAGCAAAAAACGTTTTTATTCCATTTTTTTCCAAATTTTCTAAGGTAATATCAACTAAATTATCCAAATTTTCAATACATTTTTCTTTTATTTTTCTAGCTCTCTCTTTTAGTTCTTTCAAATTTATATTTTTGAGAGCCTCACTTCTATTTAAATAATATCTTCTATAAGCAATTTTAAAAGCTTTTTTTGAATCAGCAATCCTTTTTTCTTTAATTATTTTCTCAATTTCCATAAAAGAAGTTGGTTGAAACCTTATTTAAACTTTGGTTACATTTTTTGAAACCTTATTTTTATAAAAAAAATTAATTTATGGAAAGAAAAATAGTCGTAATATCTATAATAATAAGTCTTTTTGTATTTTCCGTATCTTTAGCTACATTATATGCTCAAATAAGAATTATAGAAGCTAATGCCTATACTTGCCTATTTGCAGTTCCCGCATTAATTCCTCTATTTTCTTCTTTCGGTGTTTTAATAGGTTTACTAGTTTATTATATATTAGCGCCAAAAATTGAAGGAATGGCAAAAAAGAAAATTTTTACAATTTTAGATCTTTTAGAACCAAAAGAAAGAGATGTTATAAAAATGATTATTGAAAATAATGGCGAAATTTCACAAGCGAAAATATCTTCTGTTCTAGGAAAGGTTGAAAGTCATAGAATTATTCAAAAATTAATTTTAAGGGGAATTTTAGAAAAAATCAAAGAAGGAAAAACGAATAAAATCAAATTAAAAGAAAAATTTAAAGATATTATAAAATGAAAAGAAAAGTAGTTGATATTATTATTATTTGGCCTTAACTACATCTAATACTATTCCTGCAGCAACTGTTATACCCATATCTCTTATTGCAAATTTACCTAATGTTGGGAACTCTGACTGTTTCTCTACTACAACCGGCTTTAATGGAACTACTCTAACCTTAGCTACATCTCCTGTTTTTAAGAATTCAGGCTTTTCTTGTAATGGTTGTCCTGTTCTTGGGTCTATTTTAGCAATTATTTCCTCTATTCTAGCAGCAACTGTAGCTGTATGAATGTGAAATACTGGAGTGTAACCTGGAGCAATAACAGTTGGGTGTTGCAAAACTACTATCTGTGCTGTAAACTCTTTAGCTACTGTTGGTGGATTATTCGGATGTCCACAAACATCTCCTCTTCTTACATCAGTTTTGCTTATTCCTCTAACGTTAAATCCTATATTATCTCCAGGCACTGCTTGAGGGATGCTTTGGTGGTGCATTTCTATAGATTTAACTTCTCCTTTAACTCCACTTGGCTCAAAAACTACAACATCGTTAACTTTCAAAACCCCACTTTCGACTCTTCCAACCGGGACTGTTCCTACTCCAGTAATTGAATAAACATCTTGTATTGGAATTCTTAATGGCTTATCTATTGGTCTTGGTGGAACTTGTAACGTATCTAATGCTTCAACTAAAGTAGGACCATTATACCAAGGCATTTTGTCACTTCTCTTAAATATATTTTCACCAAATTGTGCTGCAGTAGGAACAACTTGTATTTTAGAAACATCATACCCTACACTTTTTAATAGTTTTAGTGTTTCATCCCTCAGTTTTTCATATACTTCTTTACTATAATTAGCTAAGTCCATTTTTGAAATTGCGACTATAACTTGATTTATACCCAAAACTTTAATTAAAAATACGTGCTCTTTTGTTTGTTCTTGTACCCCTTCGCCAGGTCTAGCAGAAACTACCAATATCGCAGCATCAGCTTGAGAAGCTCCAGTAATCATATTTTTAACGAAGTCCCTATGTCCAGGCGCATCAATAATTGTAAAGAAGTATTTGGGTGTTTCGAAAGGCCTGTGCATTATGTCTATTGTCATTCCTCTCATTCTTTCTTCTTTTTCCCTATCCACTATGTAAGCAAATTCTCCACCTTCTATTTTAAATTCTTTAGCCATTTCTTGCAATTTTCTTAGCTCTTCCTCTCTAACCGCTCCACTTTCGTATAGCAATCTACCAACTATTGTAGATTTACCATGATCTACGTGTCCTACAACTACCAGATTTAAGTGTGGTTTAGCCATCTTTCATCCCTCCTTCTTAAATTTTTGTTTTATTACTTAAATACTTAATATCATACTATAAATTTAAATTTTTTAAGCTGGTTCTGCTTCGGCTTTTGGAATATCTTCAGGTAAACCTTTCCTTTTTCTAATTGATTTAATTACTTGATCCCTTAGCTCATTTGGTAATTTTTCAAATACTATATCTATTAGGCTATAGAAACCTCTCCCGCTAGTTAAAGACTTTAATTTTGCGTCAAAACCGAAAAGCTCACTAACAGGTACCTTAGCTATTAATGCCATGTTATCTCTTTCTTCATTCATTTCTAAAATATTTCCTCTTCTATTTTCTATTTCTCTAGACACTATCCCCATATATTCGTTTGGTATATCAATTCTCAAGATTTGTTTTGGCTCTAACAAAGTTGCGTCTGAAAGCAACATAGCCTGCCTTATAGCATATCTGACTGCTGGCATTATCTGTCCTGGGCCTCTATGAACAGGATCTTCGTGTAGCTCGGCATCTACCAACTTAACTTTTAATTTAATACATGGCTCTCTAGCTAAAGGACCATCTTCCATAACCTCTTTAAATGCGTCTTTAATCATTTCCATAACTTCTATCAAAAACTGAACTCCCTTGGTTAAATCTATAAAAACGTTTTTGTTATAGATTAGCTTAACATTATATGCGTCTTCATGATTCATTCCGGCTTTTTCTAAAGCTTGGAATAGCTCGACGTTTTTCTTTTTAACTTCTATATTACTCGGTATGGTTCCTTCCCTCATTGCTTCATAAACACTATCTTCTAAAGGTTCAATGATAAAGTAAAGTTTATTGTGCTTATTTGGTGACTTTCCTTCAACCATAGGTGATGGTTTGAATATGGTTTCTCTATAAACTACTATTGGTGGTGACATTTCAACATCAATACCCATATCTTTAAGCTTATGCTCAACTTTAATTTCTAAATGAAGTTCTCCCAAACCAGAAACTAAGTATTCTCCAGTTTCTTGATTGATTTTAACTAATAGTGTAGGATCTTCTTTTCCTATCTTTCTCAAAGCATCAACCAATTTTGGTAAATCCATCGGATTTTTTGGTTCTATTGCCTTTGTAACTACAGGATCAAACAAATGTTTAATTTCGGCAAAAGGCTCTATAGGATATTCTGCATCACAAATTGTTTCTCCTGTAAATGCTTCTGGTATACCGACAATTGCAACAACATTACCTGCGGTTACTTCCTCTACAGGAATTCTATTTATTCCTTTAAATATAGCTACTTGCTGAACTCTCTCCTTTCTTTTAGAATTAACAAGTAGAATTTCCTTACCTTTAAATATTTTTCCGGAAAATATTCTAGCTGTAGCTACAAAACCTACATGCTCATCTGGAATCATTTTAGTTACTATAGCAGCTAATTTACCATTAGCATCACAAGTCAGCATTTGTTTTCCAATCTCACTTTCTATATCTCCTCTCCAAATTTTTGGCACTCTGTATTTTTGGGCTTCTATTGGGGATGGCAAATGTCTTACAATCATATCTAAAACTACTCTATGCAAAGGTGCTTTTTTTGCCAACTCTTCTTCTCTACCTTCTAAAGTGAGTTGAATTACTTCTTTTAATGTAACACCACTTTTTTGTAAAAATGGTATCGATACTGCCCACCTTTTAAACGCACTTCCTATTGCAACACTACCATCTTTAACACTTACTAACCATTTATCCTTAAATTCTTCTGGGCAATGTTTCTGAATTAAAACATTAACTTCTTTAATAATTTTTTCAAATCTTTCCATCATTTGTTCTGGTGTTAATTTAAGCTCTTTAATCAATCTATCTGTCTTATTAATAAAAAGAACAGGCTTAACATATTCTCTCAAAGCTTGTTTAAAAACTGTCTCTGTTTGTGGCATTATTCCTTCTACAGCATCAACCAAAACTATTGTTCCGTCTGCTGCTCTCATTGCTTTAGTAACATCTCCACCAAAATCTACGTGTCCGGGAGTATCTAAAAGATTAATTAAGTAATCTTTACCTTCATATTCGTGAACCATGCTAACGTTTGCCCCATAAACTGTTAATTGTCTTTTTCTTTCTTCAGGATCGAACCAAGTATACATAACTTTTCCTGCCATTTCTTCTGCAAGCATTCCTGCTCCAGCCATTAAATTGTCAGTTAAAGTTGTATTATGAATAAAAATACCATTTGCAATAAAATTATGAGTTTTTTCTACAGTAAAATCATAAACATATTCTTCATTCTTAACTTTTCTAATTTCTGAAATTTCTAAAGCAATTACAGGATTTTCTGAAATTTGAATAAAAGAATTTAAATTAAAAATTTTACTAATACTTGCGTTTTCATACAATTTTAACAAGCTTTTCTGTTTATATTCAACATCAAAGTTTATAAAATTCAAAAATTTTTCCAAATCTTTTCTTCCAGAAATACTTAGAGAATATTCTTTAAACACTTTTCCATTCAACCTAACATCTTTTTCTCTTATATAAGAAAGACAACCAAACCTTAATAATAATAATTGAAGATTTCCTACTGCTTTTTCACTTGCAGATGAAATACTAACTTTTTGATGCACAAAACCGTCTGTATCAAAATACCCTTTAATAAAACTCGAAACAAAAATCTTAGGTAAATTGAACAAAATCGTTGGAATTTTTAGATTTCTTGCTTTTGCCTTTAACGGATAATCAAATAACTTATTTAATAAAAACTTTAAAGTGAATCCACCATTTATATATACACGCGGACATTTATTTTTGTACTTTCTTAAAGAACATGTAATTCCTAACACTTTTTCAGAAATTTCTTTAACTCTATTAATTAAAAATTCGTTTTTGTTATCAAAAGTTAGATTAACACTTCCGTCTCCAAAAAGTAAACCCAACAAGTAAAAAAATTCTTTAAATTCACTTTCATTTTTCGGTAACTTAATTTTTTTTGAAGTCCTAGCTCCAAATCTCCTTAGGTCTTTCCTATAGGATAAATATGCTATGTTATTATAAACATCAGCAAGTTTTATTCCAAAAAGTTTAGCAATTTTTACTAAGTCTGCTAACCTATATCTATTTTTCCAAACACCATGATAAAACGAAAGCATAGGAATTTTGGAATTTATTTTCTCCCATACTTCTCTTCTACCATAATTAATTATTTTTTGATGTAAAGATTTTCCAAAATCTTCAAATAAATAAGCTAAAAAACTGTAATCTTCTGACAATCTTTCCAAGAATTTTTCTTTTATGGTATCTAAATCCATTGAGGAATTTGGTATGATTGCTGGAAGAACTATTTTATCACCAATTCTCAAATTTCTTGCTTCAATCTCAACAATTTCACCATTTTTTAAAATAAGAAATTTATGTTCTGGGGTAACTTTAACTTTTCTACCATCTTTTACCTTTATTTCTAATAAGATATCATCATTTTTTATTTTCCAAATATGTGTTAGTTTGCTTTTAGAAATAGAGCCATTATTATAAGTTAAAGCATATAATTCATCTAAAATCTCATATACTTCTTCTTTTTCATTTTTTCTCACCAACTTACCAAAATTTTTTAACATATTGAATAAGTTTTCAGCAGTTACGGTTTCTTTTTCTAAAAATATTAAAGCATCCCCACTAACACATTTTCCATGATGAACATGACTACTTGTAGCTACATTTCTAATTCTATTGGGATCTTTCATACATTCCATTACTCTATCAATCATCTTTTTTTCTGCCATCTTTTCACCTAAAATTAATGGTATAGGTTAATTAATAATAAGAAATTTTTTATATTTAAAAAACACATATAACCTACCTATCTAGCTCCTTCGGCCTCTTTTTCTATTCTTTCTTTTTCTCTTATGGCGTCGCTTTTACTAGCATCGTTATTATAAGCAGCAATAATTTCATCAACTAAGGCATCAACCATATTAGCTTTCTTACCAAATGCTTTCCTGTATGCAGCTTGAGCTATATGTCTTAAAGCTAAATCTACTCTTCTTTGTGGTGAAGTTATAACAGCTTTCCTAACTATTATCCCACCAACTTGATATGCTGCTATTTCTTCTCTTAGAGCAGCGTTTTCTAAAGCCCTAACAAAAACTTCGAGTGGATTTTTTCCTGTAATTTCATGAATTTTGTCAAAAGCTTTTTCCACAATTTTATAAGTAGTTTGCCATCTGCCAACAACTCTTCCTGAAGTTAGAACATGTTTTTTTGATTTGTGACCTGGGACCATTAAATGAGTAATTAATCTTTCCACAATATTCATTTTTGACTTATGAAATTGGTATTTTGCATATCTTCCGCAAGATTTTGGAATTATTTTTGGTGTTAAATTAATATATCTTTCTAAACCTGGATCTTCAACTTTAACATTATACTCCCATTTTCCAAATAATTTAATATTCTCTTCCATAAAATCTACCTAGCTGGCTTCTGTTTTTTACCTTTTAATATTTCACTAAGAGCGACTCCATTAACTGCTATTACTTTATACTTTATACCTACCATGCTTCCTTTAGACCCTCCTTGGCCACCACCAACTTTAGTTATTATAACTTCATCATGCTCATTAATTTTATCAATAGCCCCAACACCAGGAACATGTGCAGTAACTTGTAAATTGTTTTTAATGAGTTGAACCCTAACACATTTTGTTAGTCCAGAAGCAGGCTTTCTTTGCTCAACTGCTCTTTTTTCAATAACAATTCCCCTAGCCATTGGTGCCCCTTCTAATGGATCTTTTTTCCAAAGCTCCAAAGCTCTATACCTATAGCTAGAGCTAGACCACTTAAATTTCTTTCTATTCTGTCTTAATTTTCTACCTGCGAACTCACCCGGCATTATCTAACCACCAAATTATCTATATCATAGTTCCTTTTCAAAATTTTTCTTAGAGCATTTATATTTTTACCATTCTTACCTATAACTTTACTTTTATATAAACTATCGACAGTTATTTCCACTATCTTTCTATCTTTCTCATTTCTTATTTTTATTTCTCTTAGATTTCTCACTGTTGATTTTAAGAAATCAATAATATTTGGATTGTAATTAAATATCACAATTCTCTTTTTCATCATATTTTCTAAAGTTTTTAAGACTCCATTATTTTCAATTTTTTGATTCTCATCCAGAAGAAAGTAAACAGTATCGTCAAAAATTAAACAATCTTTAACACTTAAGTGTGTTATAGACTCGAATAGATGTATCATTCTTATTGTTTCTGTATCCAATGTAATCTCCATTTTTTACACCTTATTCGCTTAAACCTTTATTGCTATCACTGAGATTGGGTATGGTTTTCCGCATATAGTTCCCATTTCTTTACTTCCACCTTCAAATATCTCAACTTTAACATTACTATTCATTATCATTCTCTTTACTTTTTCTGGTGCATTATTTGAAAGAATAACCGTTTCTACTTTATTGTTTCTTATAAATTTTAAAACTTTCCTATAACCATAAACTATTTTATTCTCCTTCATCGCTTCCTTTATTCTCTCCGCTAGATTCATGTTTACTACCTCTCACAATTAACTCGAACATTCCTGTTCCGGTTGGTACTACTCTTCCTATCATAACATTTTCGAACATTCCTCTTAATTCATCAACTTCGCCTTTAATTGCTGCTCGAGCCAGATGTTTTATCGTTTCTTCAAATGCTGCTCGAGCCAATACAGAATGTTTAGCCCCAGCAACGCCGTATCTTCCAATAGACATAATTTCTCCACTCCATGTCATTACATCAGCTACTATATATAGGTATCTCATATTGACATCTAAACCTTGTTCTTGCATAGTTTTATAAGCTTCCTTAATTATTAAACTTCTTGCTGCTTCTATTCCAAAAAGTCTATAAACCTCATATATATCATTAGAATAGGTTTTTGTTTCATCTACTTCTTCCATTTGTAATACTTTTTCTAAATTACTTCCGAGAGTTTGAATTAACCAATTATTACCATCATTTCTAACTACAGCAGCTGTTACACCCTCTATACCTTCAACTACTATATTTAAAATGTCGTCTTTAATTTTTTGTAAATCTGTGATATTAATGTTTTCTTTATCTTTTAATTCAACTATTATGTTTTCCTCTTTAATTTTAACCTTCACCGATTTTATCTTTTCTTCTATTAATCTAGCTATTTTTTCCATCTTTCTTTTGTCTTTAACTTCTATTAATATAGAATAATTAAAGAGATCTATAGATACATTTTTTGATAAATCGTATACTTTTTTTTCGATTATTTTGTTTGCAAATTCTTCGGCTTTCTCTTTAGTATTCCATTCTTTTTTTAGATAAATCGTCATCATTGGTGTTTCAATCTTTTTCTTGGCATCAAATATTTCAATAAGTCTTGGTAAACCCAATGTAACCTTTATTCCCAAACTACCAGCGATGTGATATGTTCTCATTGTTAGTTGTGTTGCCGGCTCCGAGATTGTTTGGGCTGTAAGTATTCCTATGCTCTCGCCTGGCTCAAATCTACATTTCATGTACTCCTTTTTTACTTCTTCTAGTACCATCTTTCTTTGTTCTTCGTTTAAGTTAAGTTCCTTACAAACTTTTTCTACTTCATCAAGTATTTTTTTAGGCAGCATTCAAAACCCTCCTTGCTATTTCTCTAATGTTTATCTCTCCTCTCGAGAGTTTAGATGGATCTAATCCGTCTTCTCCGGGCATAAACTGTATAATTCTGTTTGCCGCATCTCTGACTGTTCCGTCGTAAGCCACTTTTAAGTCCTGAAGTGCTCCTACCAATCTTCTTTCCATGTAACCTGAATGTCTAGTTTTTAGACTTTTATCCATTAAACTTTCTCTTGAATTCATATTATCAAAGAAGAATTCAAAAACATTTAAGCCGTCTTTATATCCTTTTGAAACAAAACCCTTAGCTGCAAGACTTTTATCCTCTAATTTAAAGTGTGGAAATGTTCTCTTATAATAACCTCTTTCTATTCTTTTTCCCATTATCATTTCCTGTCCTATTAATGCACCAATTTGCAATAAGTTTACCATTCCTCCTCTGGAACCACACTTAATCATATCAAGAACTTGTGACGGCCTAATCGCTTTCTCGAAAACAGCTGTAACCTCATTTACACATTGAGCGATTTTCTCTTTAATCATATTTTCTAAAAATTCTTCACTTGCCTTTCCTACTAATGTCACCAATTCGCCTTTTTTGAACTTTTCAATAACATTATTGACTTCGTGCTCGGTTTTTTCTATAATTTTTCTAATTTCCAATTTAACACTTTTGTCTATATCAAGTTCGTCTAAACCAAAAGTTAAACCGATCATGTCTAAGTAATTTATACCTAATATGGCGGTCTTGTATATAAATTCTTTTGCGAATTGTTTTCCATAAATTTTTTCTATCTTGTCTATAATTCTTCCACCATCAGCGCTCATTCCAGTTTTTTCTATATCTCCTTCTAAAAGCTGACCGTTCTCAATTTTAACCATACCAGTTTTTCCTTTGTACTCAATTGAAAAATCTTTAGGTAATAACAAACTAAAAACTTCTTTTCCTGTGAACCATTCTTTATTTGGAATTTCTACTTCCTGATCAATACTTCTTATAAGTTTAACAACATCTTCTCTTCTTAATCTAACACCATCTTTAGTTAATAGATATAATCCTGTTATTTCATCTCTAATAAGCCCTATAATAGCTGAAGAGTATCTTGGACTTCTTATGTTCTTTTCTACACTTGCCAATATCTCTATTTCTGCTCTAGCCTCAGCATTTTGAGGAATATGCAGATTCATTTCATCTCCATCAAAATCTGCATTGTATGGGGTACAAACGGCAATATTTATTCTAAATGTTTGATATGGCATAACTCTTACTTTATGAGCCATCATACTCATTCTGTGTAAACTAGGCTGTCTGTTAAATATAGCTATATCACCATCTATCAAATGTCTTTCTACTATATAACCAACGTCAATTTCTTTTGCAATATCTTCTTTATTGCTATCCATTATTTTCTTTCTTCTTCCATCCGGC
Source organism: Candidatus Aenigmatarchaeota archaeon (assembly GCA_039000725.1). Lineage (GTDB taxonomy): Archaea > Aenigmatarchaeota > Aenigmatarchaeia > CG10238-14 > SpSt-28 > SpSt-28. The sequence continues at coordinate 77,040 of JAWBNO010000001.1, forward strand.
TTTATAACATAATTAGCACCAGGCCAAACATTAGGGCCGTTTAAAACATACTTTCTTATTTCATCTATGTTTTCTGGAGTAACTTTAATTGGAACTGTCAATTCTTTAGCTACTACTAAAGGCACTCCAACTTCATCTACTCCTATCCTAGGATCTGGAGAAATAACAGTTCTAGCAGAAAAGTTTACTCTTTTACCTAACAGGTTTCCTCTAAATCTTCCTTCCTTAGTCTTAAGTCTTTGAGTTAATGCTTTCAAAACTCTTCCTGATCTATGTCTAGCAGGAGGAACTCCAGTTAATTCGTTATCTATATAAGTTGCTACATGATATTGTAAAAGTTCCCATAAATCATTTAATAAAAATTCTGGAGCACCTAGCTCTATATTTTCTCTAAATCTGTCGTTTATTCTAACTATCTCAACTAATTTATGTGTTAAATCATCTTCGCTTCTTTCTCCAGTTTCTAATGTTATAGATGGTCTAACTGTTACTGGAGGAATAGGTAATATAGTAATCACAAGCCATTCTGGTCTTATCTTTATCCCAATTATATCTAAATCTTCTTTAGTAATTTTTTCTAATCTCTCTCTTATTTCTATTGGATTTAAAACTTTGTTACCTTCGACAAAAGTATATGGTTTGACAAACTTTATTTCTTTTTGTTCAGTTTTACAGTATGGGCATTTTTTAGATATATAAGAATCTATTTTACTCCATGAAATCTTCTTTTTCTTTAATTCTTCCAACTTTTCTTTTTCTATTAATAATCTTCCACATTTTCTACAGGTTATTCCTAATAGAAAATGAATAAATTTAGAATAGTGAGGATGTATGACTGGTTTAACTAATTCTAAATGTCCAAAGTGACCAGGACATTCTCCTATATTTCCTCCACATACTCTACATCTCAAGCCTGGCTCTATAGTACCTAATCTTGGATCCATTATTCCTCCTTCAATTGGATAACCTTCTTCATCATAAATATCAATTTTAGTTATTTTTGCAAACGACATCTTTGATATAATATCTGGACTTAGTATACTAAACTCTATCTTGTTGACTTTTCCTTCTTCGTCAATCACTAATTTGGGATATATAAGCATACTTTTTAGCTCATCCAACATAAGCTTAAAAGCGTAACTCATTTCAACATTTACTATTTCAGCTTTTTCTCCATCTATTGGACAAAAATATCTGTTCTTTATTCTATCATGAACTGCAACCATTCCGCACTCCTTACAAACTGGTAAGAGTACTTTATCTGAATCGAATCTTTCTTTAAGCGTTAATACGGCACCGTGAGCAAGTAAACAGTCTTTTTCCATCTCACCAAGTCTTAATCCGCCTTCCTTACTTCTACCCTCAGTTGGTTGTCTAGTTAATAGAGTAACTGGTCCTCTTGCTCTAGCCTGAATCTTATTAGAAACTAGATGGTCAAGTCTCATGTAATAAATGCAACCAACAAATATGTCAACAGCAAATTTTCTTCCAGTTTTTCCGTCGTACATAATTTCTTTTCCGCTTTCTTTAAATCCTAATTTCTTTAGAGCTTCCCTTAGTTCTTCTTCTTTAGTTGGATTAAATGGTGGGGCATCTATAAATCTTGCTGATATCGCACCAACCTTTCCTGCTAATATTTCTAATAGTTGTCCAACTGTCATTCTGCTAGGTAGACCGTGTGGATTGAAAATTATATCTGGGATGATTCCACTTTCTGTGAATGGCATATCTGCAGGATCTGCAATTAGCCCTATAACTCCTTTCTGACCATGTCTTGATGCAAACTTATCTCCGATCTCCGGTTTTTTAAGATCTCTAACAACAACTTTAACCAGCTTGGTACCATCTGATGTTTGCGTTAAGTAAACTCTGTCTACTATACCTTTTTCTCCATGCCTCATTCTTATGGAAGATTCTCTTAAATTTTCTGCTCCAATTAAGAATTTTTCTGTCTTACCCAAAAATCTTAAAGGAGACGTTCTGCCTATTAAAACTTGATCTGAAGAAACATGAGTTTCTGGATTTACAATTCCATCTTCTGGCAAGTGTTTGTATTCTTCTTCACCGGCATAACCTCTTATACCCGGTTGTGGTATTCCAATAACATCTTGTTGTCCTCCCATGTAAATTTTTTCCTCAGCTTCATATGTTCTGAACATATAACTCCAAAACATACCCCTTTCTAATGAGGCTCTGTTTATTATAATTGCGTCTTCGATATTGTATCCTTCAAATGTAGCTACGGCAATAACAACATTAATACCATGAGTATATTCATTAGCTTTAGAAATCTTGTTAACATATGTCTGAACTAATGGTTTTTGGGAATATAATAATATGTTAGATTTGCTATCTACTCTGCTTAAAAAGTTGTGCGAAAATACTCCTATAGCTTGATCGTTCATTTTAGAACCATAATTTACTCTGTCTCCTCTATCAAACTCGGGATAGGGAACAAAAGAAGCAGAAAAACCAAAAATAACAGCTGGATCTATTTCTAGATGTGTATGCTCTTTTGTAACTTCATTTATATTAGTTGCTATATACGCGTTTTCTTCCTCTTCAGTATCTAAAAACTCTATTATTCCATTTTTTACTAAATCAAAAAATGTCAATTCTCCTTTTTTAACTTTTTCTAAAATCTCTTCCGTTAATTTTGGCTTACCATTTTCAACTATAATCAAAGGTCTAATAACTCTTCCGGCAGAAGATAAAATTCTAACTTCATCTAAATCTTTATGATAAGCAATATTTACTGTGTATGGAATCTTGCCTTCTCTTCTCAGCTTTCTAAATTCTTTAACAAAATTATCTGGATTTCCTATTCTTCCTAAGTATTTACCATCTAAAAACAAATCAGCCATTATTTTCACCTTTCATTAAATTCTTTATGATTGGAACCAATTGCTTTTCCTCTACTTCTGTAGTTATTGATGCTGAAATCGCTAAATATTTTCTTAAACCAATATTAGCACCCTCTGGTGTTTGTGTGGCACAAAGCTTTCCAAAGTGTGTTGGATGTAGCTCTCTCGCTTCAAAATGCTCCTGTGCTGAAGAAAGAGGAGAAACTACACTCCTCATATGAGTAATTGTCTTCGTCCAACTACTTCTTTCTAATCTTTGTGTAACTCCAGTCCTTCCTCCTATCCAAGTTCCGACTGCCATGGCAGAAACTATTTGATTAGTTAGTATAGTACTTTCTACCACAGATTGTAATGGGGGCAATTTACCTTTTTTTGTTAGTTTTTGATAGTTGTAATTCATTCTAACCACCAAACCCCATTTACCTAAAAGAATTGACCTTAATAGTAATTCCAACAAATCTCCAGACATTTTTATTCTTTTGTTTGAATAATGATCTACATCATCTTCTTCAATTAATCCAAAGTGAAGTTTAATCATTTTTTCTATTGCTTTGGCTAAGAAAAATGCTTTAGTTAGTCTATTTTCAGGTTCTTGTCCTAAGTGAGGTAATAAATACTTATCAATCATTTTTATTGCTTGCTTTCTTCTTATACTTTTTTGTGGTATTTTTAAGAATTTTCCAAGCTCATCTATAGCTTCATTTGAATCTTTAATAGGATATTCTAAAACATTGACTAAAAATGCTTCTTGTATCTTTTCGTCCAAAGAAATAGCTTCTATCAAATCTTTGTCTCTTTCTAAACCAAGAGCCTTTAATATTATAACAATCGGTATTCTCAATACGTTTGCAAAAGTTATATAAATTTCTCCCGTCCTTTTTCTCTCAAGTAAATGTTTTTGAATGAAGCCTTCCTTTTCAGAATGAATTCTAGCTTTTTCTGTAATATTACCCTCGCTAGATTTTTCTACAATTATTCTATCTGTTGCGATTTCTTCTACCAACATCAATATTCTTTCAGTACCATTAATTATGAAATATCCTCCTGGATCGTTTGGGTCTTCACCTGATTCAATCAACTCTTTTTCATTCATCTTAGAAAGAAAACAATATTTTGATTTTACCATAATTGGTAAATCTCCTATTTCTACCATAATTGGCTTGCTTTCAATTCCATTCAAAATTTGAGTCATTTCTACGTACATAGGTGCAGCATAAGTCAAGTTTCTTATTCTGGCCTCAGAAGGTAATATTGGTCTAACTGAGCCGTCTGCTTCCTTAACTCTGGGATAACCTAATTCAAATTTTCCCAACTTTATTTCTAGTTCGCCAACTTCTGGTAATTCCGGCTTAATTTTACCTATACTTTTTATTATTTTGGGTATTCTTCTTTCTACGAAATCGTTAAAAGATTCTATTTGAAAATTAACCAAACCTTTTTCTTGTAAGTAAGATTTCATCAAAATAGTAAATGCCTCTTTCATTCAATCACCTTTTTCTATAACAACTCTGTAGTAAACTGTTTCACCGCCTATTTCACTTTTTCTAGTGATTTTTATAACATCTCCTGGCTTTGCTCCCAAAAGTTTAACTTGAGGGTCATTCGAAAATATTCTAGGAAAATTTTTTAAAGATCCGTACTTCTCAATTAGTTCTTTCTTCTCTTCTTCACTAATAATTTCATGTTTTGGGACTAAAAAGTGGTTAGAAACGTCTATTTTTTTCATTCACCCACCTGATTTAATATTATGTTGCCTGAAATTATAAATGATTTGAACATTTATAAATTTATCTATAGGCCATATTTATAAAGAGTTGAATCTTCTGGCCTTACTATCCATCTTTCAATTGGTCTTTCTTTATTTTTAATTATAACTATTCTAGCGTGTTCGTCTTCATCCATATATTCAAAAAATTCTAAATAATCCATTAGTTTGAAACTCCATTTTTTCAAATCGTCCATTGTCAACATGTTATCTTCGCTTAATTTAGATTTGGAATACCCAACATGCATATAGGATTTTATCTCTACAAAATGAGGATTAGCCCTTCTAATTAGATTTGCAAAATCTTTTATCTCTTCTATTTTATCATTTAGTCCCTTAATCAAAGTTATTCTAATTACTGTTCTTGTTTTAGTATTGGAAATAAAATTTAAAGTTCTATTAAATCTTTCCCAAAAATCTTTCATAAGTGGTAAGTTGACTTTTTTAAATGTTTCTATACTTCCTGCATTCATAGATAAATAAATCTGGGTTGGTAGTGAATTTTCTTTTTCCAGTTTTTCCAACATTTCTGGCTCTTGTCCATTAGTTACTAAAAATATAGATTTAGTATGAGGCAATATTTTTATATATCTTATCATTTTTGGTAATTTAGGATATAGTGTTGGTTCTCCCATTAAAGAAATTGCAAAATGTGTTGGAGTTTTTGACTCTTCATACAACTCTTTTATAACTTTATTATTACCACCAAAACCTGTTAATAGTTGGTTTCTTATTTTAATCAAGCTATCAATTATTTCTTCTGGTTCATCAACTTTATCATCTTCCATTTTTATAGTCTCATAAAATTCTGTTGGTCTCCAACAATATACACATCTATTATGACAATATAAACCTGCTGGAGAAAACTCCATACATCGATGTGTTTCTACTCCAAAAAATTTTCTTTTGTAGCAAACTTTTTCTCCCTTGAGAGCTTTTTTAGTATAATGGCATACATCTACTACAGAATGACCAAAAACTCCATACTGAGCTTTTTTCAGTCTCTTTTTAAATTCATCTCCGATTCTTAATTTTTCATTAACTTCCATAATCTATATAATTCTCAAATAAATTAACATATTATGATGGAAGTCGTTAGAGTTGTGGTTTATGGTAAAGTACAAGGAATCGGATATAGAAACTTTGTAAAATCTTACGCAAAAATGTTAGGTTTAAAGGGATATGTTAGAAATCTTCCAAAAAATAAAGTAGAAGCTGTGTTTGCTGGAAAAAAGGAAGATATAGAAAAAATAATAGAAATAATGAAAACTTCTCATCCATTAGCAAGAATAACAAAAATTGAAAAGGAAAAATTAGATGTTCAAGAAATAAACTTTTTAGATTTTGAAATTCTTTTTTAATTTTTTCATGATATTTAATTATAGGATGCTCCCCTCGTCTAGCCCGGTCAAGGACACAGCCCTCTCGAGGCTGGAACGCGGGTTCAAAAGTCTCATGCTGAAAATCCCGCGGGGAGCATCCACTAATTATCCAATGCCCATACGTGGAGTATATAAGACGGTAGTTACAGGAAGAAAATATGGATTTATACAACAGAGAAAAGAAAATACAAAACCGATTAGAAAGCCTGAAAAATATAGATTTGAAAACATATGAAAAGATTTTAGAATTTGTAAAAAAGCTTGAGGCAAATAATTATTCAAAAGGAAGAATAGAAAAATATATCAATTTCTTAAAAACCTTAAGAAAACTCTTAGGTAAAGATTTCTCTGAAGCAACAAAAGAAGATATAGAAAGTTTAGTGATAAAGATAAACAACAATCCAAATTATTCTGAAACAACTAAATCCGACTTTAAAAAAATATTGAAATTTTATATGAGATGGCTTAAATTTGGAAGTTTAGAAGGAAATTATCCTGAAGAAGTTGCATGGATTAAAACAACTCTTAAGAAAAACAATGAAAAACCGCCTGAGCAAATTTTAACAAAAGAAGAGATTGAGCTTATTGCTTCTCAAGGAAAAAATATAATGGAAAAAGCTTTTGTTTTATGTTTATATGAAAGTGGTTGTAGGATTAGTGAATTTCTCAACATAAAAATTAAAGATGTTGGTTTTGATGATTACGGTTGTTTTATTTTAGTTTCAGGAAAAACCGGGTGGAGAAGAGTCAGAATTTTAGATTATAGTAAAGAATTGCTTTTATGGTTAGATTCACATCCATTTAAATCAAATCCTGAAAGCTATTTATGGATAGATCCTAAAGATCAAAAAAGAATTTTACCAAATGATGCTGAAAGATTGTTGAAAAAGTTGGGTAAAAAAGCTGGAATAACTAAAGCTTGTAATCCACATGCTTTTAGACATGCAAGAGCTACTCATCTAGCAAAAATATTGACTGAGCAACAATTAAAAGTATATTTTGGTTGGGCTAAAGATTCGAGAATGGCTTCAGTTTATGTTCATTTATCAGGAAATGATGTTGATGAAAGCCTATTAAAAGCAAAAGGAATAAAAGTTGAAAATGTGGAGAAAAAAGAAGTGAAAACTATTAAAGTATGTCAAAAATGTGGTGAAATAAATTCTATACTTTCTCATTTTTGTAAGAAATGTGGTTTTCCACTTGACTTAAACATAATTTTCGAAATTGAGAAAAAGAGGAAAATGTTGGAAGAATTGATTAGAGATTTCTTCATTTATTATGCTGAAAGAGATAAAGATTTCAAAAAGATTTTCGTTAAATTTGTTAAAGAAAGGAAAGCTGAAGATTTATTTGAAATTTAAAAATTCTTGACAAAAAGTTTCACAATTTAATCTTTTTGTTCAATTATTTTATCAAATAACTCTTTATTAGCAAAAAAAAGTTTAGTCTGAAAGAGGGACATTGACGCCCATTTTTCAAATTCTGCACTAGAGTAAGGAAGTTTTAACAATTTTTCAATAATTCCATCAGGCAAGTTTAATATTTTTCTTACAAGATCAACATATAATTTGAATTCCACCTCCTTATCCAAAATTTGTAATTTCTCTTTCATTTTTTCATAATTTTTAAGGATCTTTTCAACTCTAGATTTATCAATTTTTATCAATTTATTAGCTTGGAATGAAGAAAAAATATCTAAACACATTTTAATTGTATCTCCAACCATTTGAATAATATTTCTTTCAAATTTTTCTCTAATCATTTTTTCAAATACACCGGCACTCAAGACACTCCAATCAACTTCACTAAACCATTTAGCTAAGAAATCTTTTTCTTCTTCTGTTAATCCTAAATTATAATACTCGTTAAATATGTCAACAAATTTTCTGAAATTGGGGTATAGAATTCTATAATTTTTTCCATTTATTTTTTCTCTTTTTGAAAGTACGATCCCTAATTTTTCTAATTCATTTATTTTTCCAATAATACTACCGGCAAAAAGAACATTGTTGGGATATATAAGTTTTGTAATAGCAATTGGACCTAAAGGTTTTTCACCCATTTTTCCATCTTTATAAGTAAAGAGAATTAGCATAATTTTGCTTATAACTTCTCTTTTCAGGATCTCGACTTCACTTTCCATAGTTTATATTTAACTCTGAGTTTATAAATTTTTTTACATTCCTGTTTAAGATATCTTAATCATTATAATATAAACGAAAAATTTATAAACTCAAAAAACACTATAAATAATATGGAGCGAGAAAAGTTTGTGGCTGTATATCTGAGCGAAACTGAAAGAAAAGAGCTCGAAAATAAAGCTAGAGAAGCAGGACTTCGACTGTCTTCATATATCAGAATGTTGATCAAAACAGCCTTAAAATTAGAGGGGGAGATGTGATGGAAAATAAAATAGAAGAAGAGTGGGAAAAGTTAATGGTCACAAATAGCCCACTTTATAATCTCTTAAGGAGTTGGTGGGAGGAAAGCAAAGGTGACACCCAATATGGAAAATAAACCTTGTGATTTAAATATTCCAGAAGAAGTTGAACATTTTGCTTTATCTTTATTCAGAAGGTTGTGTGAATCAATTAGAAAGGAATACTTGATTTTTGAGAAAACGATTCCTTATTCCTTTGTGTGGTCCTTTTTTTCATTCTACAAAATAGGTAGAACTGATGCTAAAAAAATAATAAAGCTTTGGATAGAAAAAAAACTTTGTGAATATGTGAAATTTAGTGGTATTCGCATTAATGAGAAAATTGCGAATGAAATTCTTAAATCCATGGTAAACAACGCGGCTTCTGAAAAGGTTGAGAAAAATGGAAGTGAATGAAAAAATTAAGGAAATTTTAGAAGAGGGTAAAAAAATTAAAGAAGAATTTTTAGCTGAAAAAGGTGAATTAGGGTTAAAAATCGAAAGTAAAACTGCAACCTATATTTTACTCAAATCTGATGGACTAAAACTACATCACGCAGGTTATTTTATTCCACTTACAGAACAGCTTAGATTTGGTCAACTTTTTTATGCTTTTACAAGAATAAAAACAAAAGATAAAGAAGGTAACGAAATAGAAGACGAAAGAATTCTTCCTTTCTTAATAGAAGCACGATACAATGAAAATAAAATTAGTGATGTTGAGGTGAAACCATTAAACGAAGTTGAATATATAGATTTGGGTGAAACTATTGCTCAAATTGAGAAAAAGACCTTAGGAGGGTCAAGTTTACCAACTCAATTACCGCTTGAAATTGTTGAAAAAATTGCAAAAAGAAAAAATTTAATTTCAGACCCCTTGGTGGAGTTAAGAAATACATACAAAATTTTAAAGGAAAAATTATTGCAACATATAGACCAAGATGAAAATATTGTTGATATCGCTTTATGTTGGAGCATTGCAACATATTGGAATGAAATTTTTGGTGTAATGCCATTGCTAGTTTTAATTGGGATTTCTGGCTCGGGTAAAACCCGTTTTGGGACGGCCCTCTCTTTTATAGCTAAAAAAGGGCTGGGGATCGCGGATCCAACTGATGCCAATTTAAGTAGAGTTATAGATGGTTTTAAACCGACGTTATTAATGGACGATTGGGATGAAGTGATGAGGAACAAAAAAATAATAGCACAATCAATATTAAAGCATGTTTACAAATCTACTGTTGCAATTCCAAGATTAACTCAAATTGGTAAAAGATTTGTTGTTGATATGTTTTCTCCATATGCGCCAGTTATTATAACTACATCTGAACCAATAACTGAACCCCAACTTCAGAGGAGAATAATCGAATTGCAATGTAGAAAAACAACTAGAAAGTTTCCAAATATTTATAATTACAATTTATATTTTCTGTCATTATTTGAAAATGAAAGAAAAAAGTTGTATGAGATAATGTTTCTTTTAGCCCCAACCGTGTTTTCAACATTTGAATCTCTTGATATCGATATCCCAGCACCTTATTCTGAGATTTGGATTCCAATTTTGACTGTTGCTAAACTATTAGGTGAAGATGTATACGAGAGGGTATATAGTTATGCAAGAAAAACTATAGAAGAAAAAGAGGAAGAAGTTTACAGAGAGGAGAAACTAATTTTACATGCTATCGGTTTACTCTTTAAAGAAAAAACAACAATCGAAGGTAAAGGGGTTGAAGTATTAGAATTTGCTGTCAGTGAACTTCGAGAAAAACTAAAAACTATAGTTGTTGATGAACTGAGAGAAATGGAGGAGAAACAATTTGAAAAGTATTTTTCAATACAGCGCATAACTTTAATCTTACAAAGATTGGGTATAAAGATAGGGAAACGAACCAAAAAGAAAAGAAAAAGAGAAATAAGCATGCAGGAATATATGGAAATATTAAAAAGATTAGGTTTTGAACCGGGTGACGAGGGTGACGCGGGTGACGCGATATATGCATGCACAAGTGGAACTGAAGTTTCAAAAAATGCGCCAAATAGCCAAATAGACGCAAAATTTGAAACTGTAAAAATAGATACACACACATACATCGCGTCACCCTCGTCACCCGCGTCACCCTACCCATTACAGGTTAATCAAAACCCACAAATTGAGTATATCTCGAAAATGAAAGATAAAAATGAAGAAGCTGAGTTATTTCTCAAACTACCAGACCCTATTTCAGGTATATGCAGCTACTGTGGTGATAAAAAGGTATTAACTTGGATTACCAAGGATGGTCATCTTATGTGTGATGAATGTAGAAAACACTCTAATGTTACAAAACAAACCCAAATTGATACCCAAATTCAGGATACCACCCTTAAGATTCTAGAAATAATTAAAGATAAAGAAGCAATTTTTGGCCAATATATACCTGAAGATGATGCAAAAAATGAAGTTGAAAAGCTTGGTTTTGAATGGAATAAAGTCAAGGATTACCTTATAAGGAATGGCTATATCATAACCATAAAACCTGGCACAATATCGTTGGTGGTATAATGGAAGCGATAACTAAATTTATAAAAAAAGATAAAGAAGTTTTCACAAGCTATATTGAAGACAAAAGAAAATATTTTGATAATTTGTTAAAGATTTCTGCTTATCAGGAAATAGAAATATGGGCTGAAGGATGGTTGAGATGGTTTAAATTAAGTGAACTTGACGTTGAAAAATACGTAATAAAACGTTTTGACATACATAGAAGCATATTAAGGAATGAATGGGTTTTCGATATTGATGGCGAAGATTGGAGTTATGTTAAGGAATTGGCATTGGCTTTAATTAAGGCATTGGATTACCTTAAAATAGATTATAACATTTGGACTTCAGGAAATTGGCTTCATATTCACGTCTTTATTGATGATAGTGTTGAAGCAAAAGCAAATAAATATTTTGTTGATGTTGCATTAGATTATTTCAAAAATGTGAAAAAAGTAAAAGAGTTTAGTATAGAAGATGTCTTAGACCTAAAGTTTAAGATATTTAGAGAAATAGCTCTATCTATAGTTGATTCCTTACCCCAATCTGAAAAAGCAAATATTGATATAAAAAAGCTTTTACCAACTAGAAGCTTAATAAGGATGGAAGGAAGTAAAAATGAAAAAACTGGCTTTTTCAAATCATATTTAGAAGAAATTCCTGAAGAAAAACCTCAAATAAATTGCAGTTGGAAGGTTGAATTTCCAGATAAAATAAAGGTATGGAAGCCAGAAATGAAGGACTTGGAAAGTCTCTTTTTCTATTCTTATGAGCAAATTAGAGAAAGAGAAAGTTTTAAGGAAATCCCATCTTCACCAAAAACAAAATCGAAAAAGTATGAGTGGATCGAAAAACTATTGAAAATCCCATTATCTGATGGAAGACATAGAGTTGTTAATTTGATTTTTGCTCCATACTTTAATGTTATAAAAGAGAATCCAGAAGTTGCGCTAGCAAAAATATTAAAGTGGATAGAAGAATGCAACAAATTAAAACCAACGAAAGTCAATAGAAGTTATGTTTCTTATCAATTGAAATATAGTTTAAGGAGGAATTTGTTTCCCATTTCTTTAGAAAAAGCTAAAAAATTACTTTCTGATGTCCCTGAATTTATGGAATTTGTAGAAGGAAAAAGGGAGGTGGTGGAATATGGATAAAAAATATATTGAAAGAGCAAATAAATTGTTTTGGTTTATTTCGAAAAGAATTAAAATTGGTAGAGAATTTTTTGATGGCATTTCTACTGAGTTTAATTATCTTTCCAAAAGAGATGTTGATTTAGATGATGAATTTTCAAGGTTGTGGAAAAACCTGAAATCTGAAGTTAAAAAAGGTTATATTCCATTCTTCACTTTAGGGCAAATTGAAGCTGTGCTATTCTTAAAAAGAAAAATAATGGAAGGAGGTGATAATGTGTGAAATTTGAAAACAAAAAGAATGATTTCTTTAATGAGCATGAAAATAGAGAAGTGAAAGTCGTAACTAAATTTTTAGAGGATGGAAGCTATTTCATTTACCAAGGAACTTTAATAAGAAAGAGTGGCGATTTCATTCACCTATTAGGATGTAAAGCTAGAAAAGTTAAGAACGATAAAGTTGTTGAAGAGAAAGATATTAGAAAATTAGCAATAAGCAAAAACATTGTTGGCTATGTTGAATTCATATAAGGTGGGATTTAAGTGACTTCAGTGAAAATTTGTTTAAGGTGAAAAAGTGAGAAGAGGAAAAGAAGAATTAATAATAAGAGTGTGGTTTAATAATCAACTATTGCGTAGGTATCAAAATATTATGAATTTGTTGTATGCTGAAGAAATTAACTCAAGAAGAAGTTAAACAATTGAATCTGTCTGTAACCTTTATTTGCTTATCCATGCAATTGTGCCCACAAGTGATAGAAGAATAACATAAACAACAATAGCGTGATGGTCTAATGCTCCAATCCATATCAAAAGTAATAACGTCAATATATTTATCGTTAAACTCAAAAACAATGAAACTAAAAGATCAAATTTTTTCCATAAAAGATGTGTTACTAATAAAACAAATGCCATTAAGAAGAGGGGACCAAATATACCATGTGTTTCTTCAACTGCTAATGTAATTAAATCGCCAAATGTTTTGATTGAAAATATGTCCACATCCATCACCCTATTTTAGGTTATTCTCATAATCTCGGTTAAATGGTTACTCTTATAAACTCCACATTTTAGTAATAAAAAGTAAATGAAAAACTTAATGTCGTGTTATGATATCACTTTACACATTATCTTTCATTTTCGAGATATACTCAATTTGTGGGTTTTGATTAACCTGTAATGGGTTGGGTGACAACGGTGACGAGGGTGACAACTTATACGTGTGCGTATGTATTTTTACAGTTTCAAATTTTGCGTCTATTTTGCTATTTGACGCATTTTTTGAAACTTCACTTCCACTTGTGCATGCGTATAGGTTGTCACCGTTGTCACCCTTGTCACCCGCTTCAAAACCTAATCTCCTTTCTCATAAACAAAACAAAAATGTAGATATCGATATAATAAAGAATATATTTATGCCAAAATAATAATATACTAAAGAAAGTAATTGAATAAAGATATCCTTTTTCCCATTTCCTTTCCTACTCTATTTATAGATATTAATAGGATTAGCAGAAAAAATTGAAAAAATAGAGTTATTTTTAAACAAATAAAGTTTTTGTTTAAATACCTTCTTTATATAAACAATGAAACTAAAGGAGTGGTAGCCTTCTCGAAAGTGGTGATGTAGTGATGCTAAAACATGAACTAATAACATCACCACTTAGGAGGGGGGTATATGTCTCTCCTTATATAAACATTGATAAACACACGACTTTTTTCTCAGTTATAAGGAAGAATGAATAAAGATGTGGTTAAAATGAAATTGTTGTTTTGTCTTTTTACTCTTATTAATATATAGATATTAATAATTGCGACCATCCATCTTGAGAGAGCAATCAACTAAAGTATATGTTATGATATAATATATAGAACTGATTTTTTTAGCTAGATTGTAGATAATCTGGTCTAGGATCTTAGAGTCTCAAAAATAAAGAGGAGGTCTCTCCAGAAGTAGTCACCTAGTAATTTTTACAGGCGCTATAATATATTTAAGATTTCTCCAGAAATAGTCACCCGGTAACCCGTAGTAACCTTATTTTCTATATTTTCAGGGTTACTACAGGTTACTAGGTGACTACTCTGAAAGGGAGGTATGTCTTTCTTCTAGTTTTTTGAGAAGCAAAATGATTTATCGTGATTTACTACTTTATTGATCTTTAGATAATAATAATGTTGTTATACACATGCAAATATTATTATTGTGCATAACCCTTTTTGGGGTAAATTTTGATTTTCAAAACCTTTTCCTGTAGCATCAGGGTCATAAGTATGTGATTTACCCATTAAAGGGTAAATTCAACCATTCGATTTTTCAAGTTGAAATTTTCGTGAACCCAAAATGGGTTAAATTATTTTAGAACAGTATAATTAAAGTATGTTACACGTTGGAAAATCTTCTAACAATCTCATTAAAAAATCCTTTCCATCCAATTTCACCTAAACCTTTAGGAGCAATAAAAACTTCACCATTTATATTTACATAGATTGTTATCACATTAGAATAATCTACACCTTTTTCCCCAATTCTGCCGCCCGTGGTTAATTTAACCTGAATTTTTATTGTTATATTCTTATATTCGCCGACAATATCTATACCCTCAACGTCTTCTTTCTCAGTACCCCATCTCCATCTTATTTCTTTCACTTCTCTTTGTAAGAAATTCATAACATATATCTCTCCCAATATTCCAAAATAAGTACCCCACAGCATTATATAATCAACCCATTTACAAACATCTTCTGTAGTAATTTTTTTTATAATCTCTTTATTTTTTTTAACAATCTCATCTATTTTAAGTCTGCCAAATTTTCTTCTAACTAATATATGTTCATTTTTCAGTCTTATTCTTTTTTCTAATGGTATATTTTTGTAATTCTTTTTCATAACTGGAAGTGTATATTCAGTTTTTACATTCTTTTCTTCGAAGAAAAAATCGTAATAAGCTTTCAATATCCAATAGTAGTCTTTAATTATTCTAGTAAACAATTCTTTTTCATTTTCGTTCTCCCAAATCTTATTCTTCATATTTTTTATAGTTTCAGTTGGATTATCTTCTATAAAACACTCATTGAAATGATTTTTAAAAAAATTGGTTATCGCTATAGTATTGGATTTACTATAAATTCTTAATCTATCGCCAATTCTATTTAGAAATAAATATACTTCTCCTTTCCATTTTTCTTCTCTTCTTACTTCTGTTGCTTCTTCAAAACTCATAAAAAGATACGGTTTTTCTAATATATTTTCTATTTCTTCAAAACCACAATAAACAATAGGTTTTGTAAGGGGATTAGAATACTCCATAACTTATTTTGGTTTCGAATTTATAAACTCACTAATTCTTTTTGTTGCCAAGACCATTTTAACTCTTTTTATAGCAAAATCAAAAGCTTTCTTAGAATTATCTATATAAATACTTTTTCTTCCTAATTCTGCACAAACCTTGTTAGTTGTCCCACTTCCTCCAAAAGGATCTAAAACCGTATCTCCTACAAATGTATAAAACTTAACTACCCTGTATGCCAATTCTTCAGGAAATGGTGCCGGACAAGCCTCCAAAACTTCTTTTCGTGTTTCAGGTTTAATTTCCCATAAAGCATTTGAAAATTCAATAAATTCCTCTTTTGTTATATCTATGTTTTCTTTTTTTCCTGCATGTTTTTTATACTTCTTATTAAAGACCAAAATGAATTCATATGGCTGCACAACATATGGATCTGAAGGACTACCAAAACTACCCCATGCAGTTCTCTTACTTACCTGATGTTTGTACCATATTATGTCATTTCTAATCTTAAAACCAATTTTGTGACAGATATTTATAACATCAACAAACAAAGGTTTATATTCACCTTCACAAGTTATCGAAGGTATGTTTATAACAAACCTGCCGTCGTCTTTTAGTTTTGAATAAATTTTTTCCAAAACACTTTCTAACCATTTTAGATATTCTTCATAAGGCATTAGGTCGTTGTGATTTTCATAAGGCTTTCCGACATTATATGGAGGGGAAGTAAATACTAAATCCACACTTTTATCTTCTATGATGTTTAAAACTTCTAAAACATCGCCCAGGTAAAAAATATGTTCTCCAAGCACAACCTTTTTGATACCGTTTTTTGTCTCTTCTTTCTCTTTTTCTATTGTTATACTGTTCATATATAGTTTTAAAATTCCGAAAATATTAATTCCTCCTCAAACTAAAGGGTTAAATATGAAATTTATGCATAATTTATGTTAAAGATAGACATATCATATGTCCATCATATGTATATCTTATGCATAAATGTGGGGTTTAAGTTTTCCTCAGTGAAGGTAATTTATGAGCCTGAAAACTTTATTGAATCTATTGTTTACAAATAAGAGAAAAGCTGAGCATATAAGAAATTCAGCAGAAGAATTACTATATAAGTTAAGAGAAGGACCGTTAAGTGTATCTGAAGCGAAAGAAATAGTGAAGAAAAGGAAAACATATTTCAAAATAGTAAGGAAGCTAAAGGCTGTTGGTTTAATTTCTGTAAGTAAAGATGTAGATGGAAACTACAATCTATATCTCAGTTTAGATGCGTATAAGTATTTTGTTAAGAAAAATTTAATCGATGGTGTTGAGGAAGTTTTGAAAAAGAAAACAATACAACAAAATAGTGAATAAACCTATATTCATTTCCGAAGAAATAGGATATGTGGAAATTTTAAAAAAGGAAAACGCACATATTTTTTGGGTCTCACTATCAACTTGGCTTCCAATCTTATTTAGTTTTTATCATTTAAATGTTTTAGCCTCAATCATACATTGGCTTTATTTAAACTTGGTTTCCTAATGAAAACTAATATTTTAAATATAAGTTTCGACTTCAATCCTACATTATTTTGATTTTAGCATTTCTTTTTTTCTTTTACCACACGACATTCTAATCACCCTTTCAATCCTACATTAGTCTGATTTTAACTCGCCTTAAAATTCCTTTTATCTAAATAATATTTACATTTTTAAATAAAAATATATCGTGGATGTCTAAAAATAGTTATTTATAAAGATCCACAACTTTTAAAAATAACGATACATTTAGAGAAAAAGATTTAATTTTATACAACAATACTAATAATAGAATGTATGGGCATTGGATAATTAAAGTAGACTCGCGGGGAGCATCTTAATTTTAATCTATTAACATCTATTCGAATGTTCTTAAGTCTTTAACTCTACAACCTTTAAGCTTTTCAAAGATATCTTTTATTAAATTTTCAAATGGTACTACTCTTATTGAAGGTGTAATTTCAAATTTGTCTCTTATAATTTCCCTTATTTTTTCTACTATTTTTTTCCTCATATTTTCGTATTTATTCTTTAGTGCAATTTTAATAAGAATTTCGTCGATAGAAAACCTATTATTGTTCTTTTTCTTAATTAATACCTGATAATCCTTTATCTCTCTTATTGAACACAAAACATTTTCTATAGCCATAAAGTCTATCAAAGTTCCTTTAACTTTAGTATGTACACTAGTTATGTCTGTTCTCCTTTTTATTTCTCCTATAAGTTTTAAAGAACCGTTTTCATAAACTATACCCTTAGAAATTATATCATCAGTCCAATATCTGAGAAAAACAGTACCTCTAAAATCTAAATGTGAAAAAACTAGAATGCCGCTTCCGTTATTAACTGGTTCTCCGGTCTTAGGATCTACAATTTCCCAAGCATGGAGATTAGGATTTATTGTATATCCTCCGTTTTCTTCTAATTCGAAAATAGCGGCTTTAGACTCTGTAGATGCATATCCTTGTAAAATTATAGGTTCGCTCCCTATTTTTGAAAAATTTTCCTTTATTCTCTTTTTCATTTCCTGAGGCAAATATTCTCCAGCAGTTATTATATATTTTAAATATGAATTTATCTTATTTTCTACAGCCATTTCAGATAGGTAATATATATAGCTTGGCATCCCTATCAATACATTTGTTCTGAACTTTTCCATTAACTCAAGTTGAGTATTTGTTCTTCCTGCACCTAACATTATAGAAAAAGTAGAGTTTTGTTTTAACCAACCAAAAACTGTGTGCCAAAAAGCTAAATGTGGTGCGTATGGAAATGTGACTTGTAACCTAATTTTATAGTCTAGCTTCTTTAGAAATGGCTCTAAAAATTTTATGGTCTCTTTTCCTATTAGATCGAAATCATATCTAGTATAGAAACATGGATGGGAGTTTCCTGTTCTTCCAGAAGTAGCAAAAAATGTTGCTGGGTAAAATTCGTATTTTAACTGATCGATAAATTTATCTCTATCTATAAAATATAGTAGTTTTTGCTTCAAACTTAAGAATTTAATTATATTTTTATTTGGTTTTAATAAGAAGTTTTCTTCATTACCAACCCAATCACTCTTTTTCGTGAATGGAATGATAGATAAATCATCTTTAGATTTTATATCTTCTGGTCTTACTTTTATCTCTTTAAACACCCTTCTATAATACGGAGAAAAATTATAAACTAGTTTTACAAACTTTCTTATCTTCTTGTTCTGTATTTTTTCTATATCATTTAAATTCATTTTAATCTCCTAATTGGAACTCCACCCCATATTCCTTTTTTTATTTTTTTAAATTTTGGTACTAAACTCATAGCTCCTATTGTGACATTATCAGAAATTATAGCTCCAGGCAAAATTGTTGTATATTGCCCTATAGTTACGTTTTTTCCTATCTTTATAGGTGCCACAATAAGTTTATTTCCCTCCGCAGAATGGCCTATTATTATAGCATCCCCACCTATAACAGTGTTATCACCAATTTCCAATAAATGTGGGTCGTATATTCCTGTAGTATTAATTATTACGTTCTTTCCTATCTTTGCCCCCATAATCTTATAAAAAATATTGTTTATTGAAGATCTAGTAAAACTTAAAAAAATAAATCTGACTAAAGAAATCATTCCTGCGTTCAACAACCAAATTAGACTTTCCTTACTACCTATCTTGTATATTCCTGGTTTTAGTCTAATTCTGAAAACTCTTATTATTAAGGCCACTATTATCATTAGAGTTATTCCAAAAACAAAATATGAAAGTGAAAAGAAAAAAAGAATGAAAAAGATATTGTTTAATTCTAGAGCAAACTTAACTAAAAAGAAGGACGGAATTAGAGAAAATGTCATAATTAGTGAAGCTATTAAATAAAGAAAAAATGCTCCAAAAAACTTTAGTATTGTTTCTTTAATTTCCATAATTATTAATAAAAAAAGAAAAAAATAAAGGTAGAAACTATTTTTCTATGAAAGATTCATAGAATATAAACAAAGTTCCTACTAGAGCAAATATCCATCCTAAGATTTCAAATAGTTGTGCTAAACCTGTCCACACTTGAACTCCTAAGTATCCGGAAAGGGATGAAGCAATAGGAAATGTTCCTGCAAACAAGAAGAGTATCCCTGCTAATATTATCCAATTGAAGCCTTTCTTAGCAACGTTTCTGAATTTCAAATACTCTGCAAATACTGCCGCTAATAGGAAAGCTATTCCCAAGTCTATTAGTCCACCGAATATTGGCATCTTCTCACCAATTTAAAGTTATTTAGACAATTTAAAAATTTAAGCAATTTAATTTTACCACAAAAAAATAGTAAAAGAAGAAAGAAAAACAAAGTTTCTAGATTTTACTCTTCCCAGTCTTCTTCTGTTTCTTCTTCCCAGTCTTCTTCGTCGCTCCAGTCTTCTTC
The DNA here is from genome assembly GCA_039000725.1 of Candidatus Aenigmatarchaeota archaeon. Lineage (GTDB taxonomy): Archaea > Aenigmatarchaeota > Aenigmatarchaeia > CG10238-14 > SpSt-28 > SpSt-28. The sequence continues at coordinate 96,842 of JAWBNO010000001.1, forward strand.
TGTTTCTTCTTCATCCCATTCTTCTGCCATTTATTCACCTAATCTATAGTGATACAAAAGTATTTAAATTTTTTATTGTTGGATGGAAACTATAAATTGCGGGGACTAGGTCTGGGGGGCTCGGCCTCCCCTACATCGGCAAATGGTCGATATGGCCGAACCGAAAGCTTCAGGAAGGCGTGATTTTGGGGGTTGCTCCACTTTAGCTTTGATGAAATAACGCCTCTATGGGCTTGGCCATCTACGAATCCCCCAGGACCGGAAGGTAGCAAGGGTAAGTAGATGGTCGGGTGCTGTAGAGTTACCGTTATAGAGAAGTTAAAGTGGGTAAAGCAATCCTCGAAATCACGTCGACCTGAAGCCCGTCCCCGCGATTTATAATTTGTCTTGAAAAAGTAATATAATGAAAGATGAAAAAAGGCAAAAAAGAATAGGTAATAAGAGCGTAATTTTACTGGGAACAATTATAGTATGCTGTCTAATTTTGTTTTTATCACAAAATCTAAAAATTAACACAGAAGAAAAAGATATAACCATTGAAAAAAATATGGAAAATTTAAACTTTAGCTATTCGGCCACAATTTTGATACCTGCTGTTGATAGTTCTGGTGAAGGTATAATAACAAACTTAACTGTCTACTTGATTCCAGGATCTGGTAAGACTCTAGTTGATATAAATCAACTTTTGTTTTGGATTGACACCCAGCAATCAATACAGACAGCAAAGCACGTAGCAGAAAAAATTGTTGGTCTGGATTTAAAGAATTTTGATATAGTGTATTCAATAGAAAATATAAACGCTAGTATAGTAGGTGGTCCGTCTGCTGGTGCTGCTTTAACAATAGCTACTATAGCTGCTATTCAAGGAAAAGAAATAAAAAAAGATGTATCAATAACTGGTACTATTAATCCAGATGGGTCAATCGGACCTGTTGGTGGCATAATACCAAAAGCAAATGCTTTAAAGAATGCGGGGATAAAAACTTTTCTTGTACCTGTAGGTCAAAGTACGCAAGTTAATTATGTTCCCTATGAAGAGTGCGAAAAAATTGGAAGATTTACTTTCTGTAGAATAACTTATAGGAAGGAAATAGTTAATGTCGGTGAATCTATCGGAATTGAAATAATAGAAGTTAACAATATAAAGGATGCCTTAAAATATTTTGGATTATGAGAGATTATTTTCAAAAAGAAGAGATATTTGAGCTTTTTCTATCTATTTTGCTACTTTCTTTTATCTTTTCAACTAAATATTTTACGATTAATATTTCAAAATTTTTCTACTATATTTCAATATTTTTGCCTATTTTTGTTTTAAAGGAACTCATTCAAAAATCTTTTGCAAAAAGGCTAGGATATAGTTCAAAATTCAAATTGTATAATGTTTCATTTATTCTAGCTTTTTTTGTGTCTTTTATAGGAATAAAACTTGCAGCACCTGGTTATACAGAACTTTTGCCTTATAAATTTTCAAGCTGGAAATTTAGAAGAAAGTTTTTTTCTGTTGAGGATGAAGGAAAAATAATTTTTGTAGGATTGTCTGTTTTTATTATATTTTGCATTATAGTTACACTGTTCAATATCAAAGAAATTAAAGATGCTTTTGCATTAATTCTAATTTTCAATCTTATACCAATTTTGCCTTTCGATGGAACAAAAATATTAAAGTGGAGCTTTTCAACTTGGTCTTTCTTATTTATTTTGTCAGTGATTTTACTAATTTTATGAAAAATTTTGCATATTTAAAGAGTAAAATTAGAGAGGAATTGAAATCTAAAAGATATCTAGATACAGCTATCCACATATTTTTTGCTCTTATTATATTTTTTTCTTTATCTAATATTTTAAAGATTCAAAAAAATTTACTATTTTTGTTTTCTTTTCTGGGAACATTCTTTCCAGATATAGACCATATACTTCTATATAAAAAGAAAAATTTTGGAAATTTCAAAAACTTTATAAAATGGATAATAAGAAGTGATAGATATAGAGTTGGATTTGAGCTTTTTCATAACGCACCAACTATTCTTATTATAATGATATCATTGCCTTATGCTTACTATAAAAATCCCATTACTTTTGTGTTTTTTCTGTCTTTCTTAGTTCATCTAATAACAGATTTAGTATTAGACAAAATTATAGTTGGAAAGATTAAATGGTGGAGATTTGGCCTTTAAAGTTCGATTTTCTTCAAAATCAGAGCAAAAATTATGTAAAGTATTCCTATGGAAAATGAAAGCAAATTTACTCTAAACATAAGTTCAGAAACTTCATGAGAGGTCCAGCTTACTGCAGAAATTAGTATTATAATCGTACCAATTAAAATTAGAAGAGTATATACGAGATTTGTAAACTTAATTTTTGTGTTTCTTTTAGCCATATAATAATTTTTGAAAACCAATAATAAAAGCTTTTATACTTCACATCAATAGTATATTATGGTGTTTGATCGCCAATCCGAAATTTGTTAAATTTCTTTCTAGATGATACTATATTTCTAAGAAAATTAAAGGAGGTGTATAGTTCATGCTAGACATTAATCTAATTAGAACCAATCCTGAAATAGTAATAAAGGATCTTGAAAAGAGAGGATCATTAGAAAAGGTCAAACTAGTTGAAGAAGTGATAAAAATAGACAAAGAGTGGAGAGAAATAATCAAAGAACTAAATAAATTGAGAGAAGAAAGAAATAAAATAACAGCAGAAATTGCAAAATTAAAGAAAGAAGGTAAAGACGCTTCAGAATTAGTAAAAATTTCTCAATCTTTGGTAGAAAAAATTGAAAATTTAGAAATAGAAGAGGAAAATAAGAGAAAGAAAATAAGAGATATTTTAATGAATCTTCCTAATATACTTCACGAAAGTGTTCCTATAGGAAAAGATGAAAATGATAATGTTGTAATAAAAACTTGGGGGAATATAAGAAAATTCGATTTTCAGCCAAAAGATCATCAAGATTTGGCTCTCCCATTAAATTTGATAGATGTAGAAAGAGCAGCGAAAGTAGCTGGTTCTAGGTTTTATTATTTGAAAGATGCTCTTGTTGAATTAAATTGGGCTCTGATAAAATATGGTTTAGATTTTCTTAAGTCTAGAGGATTTAAACTATTTCAACCGCCGTATATGCTCAGAAGAGAGGCTTTAGAAGGAGCGATATCTTTTAGTGATTTTGAAGATATGATATACAAAATAGAAGGAGAAGATTTGTACCTAATAGGTACTGCTGAACATCCATTGTTAGCATATCATATGGACGAAATCTTAGATGCTAAAGAATTACCACTAGCTTATGCAGGAATATCACCTTGTTTTAGAAAGGAAGCGGGAACTCATGGGAAGGATACTAAAGGTATATTTAGAGTACATCAATTTGAAAAAGTAGAGCAATTTGTTTTTTGTAGACCTGAAGAAAGTTGGGAATGGCATGAAAAGCTGCTTAAAAACGCCGAAGAATTTTTCCAAAGTCTAGAAATTCCTTATAGAGTTGTTAACATTTGTAGCGGAGATATAGGAAGTATCGCAGCAAAAAAATATGATATAGAAGCTTGGTTGCCTGGGCAAGGAAAATATAGGGAGGTTGTTTCTTGTAGTAATTGTACAGATTATCAAGCTAGAAGAGCAAACATTAGATTCAGAGATAGAAATGAAATAAAATTTGTCCATACATTAAATTCAACTTTGGTAGCAACTGAAAGAACAATAATAGCGATAATGGAAAACTATCAGCAAGAGGATGGCAGCATAATAATACCCAAAGCTCTAAGAAAATACTTAAATGCAGAAAAAATAACTAAAAACGGTTTAGAATAGTGTTTTCTTTTTTTATTTTTTTAAAATATTACTTCGAATATTTTTACTTCCGGGTTTGAGTAGACTAACCTAAAATTCTTTAAATCTCTTCCATCAAAAAAGTATAATTTCGTAAATATACTATTCGCTGTCTTTGGATCCATAAATATTGCAACTCTGCCATCACTCCAAACCATTCCATCTATTGAATTAGTTACATTAGAATATTCAAAAACCCTTTCTCCACCATAAACAAAAACCAATTTCTTAACAACCATATTTATTATTCCTTGTTGAGGTATATTCAAAATTGGAACTATTTTATCCTCTTTAATAGCAAGAGTTAAAATTCCATTACCATAAATTAAATTCCCTTGTTTATCCACTCCCGTCAATGGTAAAACTATATATTGCCTTCCTTGTGCATAATTTATAAACCATTCATGTGCATTTGAGCAACTTTCATATGCTTGATAGCCATATTTTTCCAAACAGCTAGAAAAATAGGTTAGCCAATAATATTTTCCAATCAAATCATTACTAGCAATAAAATAGATTTTAGAAATATTAGTGCAGGGATCTTGATTTAGTATGTTGTCGTAAACTATATTTCCGAATATTTTCTTAACATTTGAACATTGCTCCTCGGTTAAATAAGTATATTTTTTCAAAATTTCGATAGCCTCAGTTTCATTACTTGTAGAAAAAACTCTACCCATATCTTGAATTCTTATGTTATGATTATATGGAATACATGCAGAGGGACCACAATGAGCGCCGTCTGCATGTACTTTTAATCCTGTATATCCTGCTATTATATGACCTGGATCCCACCAAGTTGCAACCAATGTGTTTTCATCTCCATTTTCTTTCAACCAATCTAATGCCTCTTTCCAATTTTCACTTATCCCATAACCTCTAGAATACTGCTCACCAAAAACATAAGCCTTAGAAAGTAAATCTAGAGAAAAATAGAGCAAAATTCCAAAATATATAGCTAAAATTAGATTTTTTTCAGATGAAAGTTTAAAATTTTCAGAAATATATTTGTAAAAACTGTATATTACGTAACCAGCTGATAAAGAAGTTGCCACTGAAAATATCAAAGCAAATCTTACTCCATGTAATATCATGTAAAAAGTAATTAAAGCAAAAAGAAATAGGAATATTTCTTCAAAAACTATTTTTTCTTTTCTAAAGATCTTAATTAAAATTAAAATAGGTAGACCAAATAAAGTTAATACAGTTGGTAAAAATCCGACACTTTCACTAACTCTTCTAAAACCCTCTAAAGTTAAAATATTTATACTCTGTAATTCTGCAACAGAAACATTAACAATCAAACTTTCAACAACACCAATAAATCCTAAAGCAGATAATATACCTTGTATAATATTTTCATTTAGGAATATTTGTGTTATTACATTAACAATCAAGTTTACTATCAAAAAAGGAACAAACAAATCTTTTGCTTCATCTTTTATGTCCTTAAAATTTATTTTAAAGCTCCAGTTATGAATAATCTGCTCTATAATTCTAAATATTATTACTGCTGGGATGAAAAAGAGAAATGCGATTAAAGGATACCAACCTCCGGCAGACCAAGTAAATATAAAAAGTAAATTAATGGTTATAGCTAAAAAATAACCTATAAAAGTTTTCTTTCTTGTTGCATACATTAGACTAAAAATAGAAAGAAACGAATAGAAAACAACAAAAGCTTTACTATCCATATAACCTGCTACTGAGTAACCTATAAAGGAAGGAGCTAAAACAGCAAAGAATGATGAAAAAAGTGCAGCTATTTTGCTTTTCGTAATATATCTAACTGCTAAGTATGCTGAAATTGCAGAAAATCCTGAAATTATTGCTGGTGCGATTATAAAAAATTGCATAAAGGTTATTGGAATAAATAGGAAAACTATTTTATAGAAAAAAACTAAAGTAAAAGCTACTCCCATATGCTTTTCATATGGCCTGCCTGGTGGATAGTAACTTAAAATGTCCCATTTGGGATAATTAAATCCTCTCTCTAAAACTGTTAAACTATGTCTATAGTACCACCAAGGATCGTAATCAGCAACTAAACTTGGTATATTTATAATTCTAACATAAAATCCGAGATAAAATATCGATAAAAGAATAAAAACATCTAAATTGCCAATAGCCATACTCTTCAATTCTTCAATTTTCATTTATGTTATTTTGTTAATTTCTTTTTAAATAACAAACAACAAATAGTAAGTTATGACAAAAGAGGTAGAAATAAGTTTAAATTCTTTGCTTTTTTTAATTTTTTTACTCTTTCTAATATACACTTCTTATTTATCTTTCAATGTAGTAATAAAAAATCCTATATCTTTTGGAGATGAAGGATTTCATACAAGCCTTGGAAGATATATTGCATTAGAGAAAGAGTACCCTAAATATATTTCTTTTGAGGGCTCTGCATTAATTAAAGACGGCTTTTATAGACCACCATTATGGAATTTAATCTTGGCTAGTTTCATTTTTTTGTTTGGAATAAATGAAACAATTATTAAAACTATAACTATTCTAATTCATTTCTTTCTAGGATTATCAACATATGTTTTGGTAAAAAGAATATTTGATCAAAAAATTGCTATAATTTCTTCTATTCTCTTAGTTTCCTTCCAAAGTGTTTTAACTTATACTGTATTATTCTATTACGCTTTGTTGCTTCTATTTTTTGTCAATCTATCACTTTTATGTTTTTTAATTTATATAAAAGAAAGTAACAAAAAATTCTTGATACTTTCTTCAGTTTTCGCAAGTTTGGCACTTTTAACAAACCAGTTTGCAATTTCTATTTATGCTATATATATGTTCTATGTTTTCTTAAAAAGCATAAACAACTTTAAAAACATAAACCAGATAACAAAAGAATATTCTGTTTTTATATTAATCTTGTTAATAATTCCAAGTGGATATTTAATTAGAAATATAATAGTGTATCAAACACCTATTTGTTTTTCTATTCCATTTATAAAAAATTTATTCGATATTTCAAATTGTAAAGTAAAAAATTTTGAAGAAAAATATAGTTTTGTTGGCCAAGCAATTCCAATAGGAACGGAAGCCAAGGCCTTTTCTATAGGATTTATGAACTATTTGGAATTTGCTTACTTTGATCCTAAATTTGTAATATTGCCTTTACTTATTGGACTTTTCTTATTATATTTTGAAAAAAATAGAATTTCTAACATCCTACTAATTTCTTTTATATTTTATACTCTTCTTATGATAGAACTTGGAAATACGAGAGCAGAAGATACTGCACGATATAGCTTAGGATTTGCATCTCTAATTTCATTAATAGCTGCAATAGCTTATGGAAAAATCTTAGATTTTTCTTTCAAAATTAACAAATATTTGCCCTACATAATAATTTTGTTCATATTAGTAGTTTGTTTATATGTAGCAAGAAATAGATTAGAAGTTCTAAATAATGTAAAGAGATGGGATCCGTCCTTTTTTGAAGCATGCAATTGGATTAAGTTCAACACAGAAAAAAACGCAACTATAGCAACTATTTGGGGTCACAATGGAGCTTGGTGTAGTGAAAGAAATATGGGACCTATGTTAGCAGATATACTATTAAGCTATGATTTGAATTATATTTTAGAAGTAGTTGAAAAAAACAAAATAGATTACTTCTGGATACAAAAAGCTTCAATAGATCCACTGAATAGAGGTTATGCTGGAAATTATCCAATTAAATTTATAAGAATTTTAGTTGAAAATCCTCAATATTTTATCAAAGTTTATGAAAATGGTGAAAAAATAGAAAGTTGTTATCAAACTTGCTATGGACAAACAATATACAAAATCAATATAACTAAAATTTAAAGAACATATGATAAAACTATTTAATGATGCTTGAACTACTTACCTCACTTTTATCATTTTTATTAGCGCTCTTATTAATTCCTTTCTTTATTCAGTACTTTAAAATATCAGGTATTATAACTAGAGACTTACATAAGAAGAATAAGCCATTTTTGCCTCATTCTTTAGGAATTCCTTTTGTTTTATCTATAACCTTTTCTCTTCTCTTTTATATATTTCTTCAAGTTTTAATTTACAAAGACTATAAGAACGTTTCATATTTGCTTGCATCATTACTAACACTTTTATTGATTTCTTTATCAGGGTTTTTAGATGATATAAACACTTCTCAGGTTAAAGTAGGAAAATATTTTGAAGGTAAAGCTGGTTTAAAAAGAATTCACAAAGTTTTATTAACCTTTCCTGCGGCACTCCCATTAATGGTGGTTATGGCTGGTGATACTGTAATGAATTTACCATTAATTGGAACAATAGATTTTGGAATTTTTTATTCTCTATTAATAGTTCCGATTGGAGTTGTAGGGGCTAGCAATGCTGTTAATATGTTAGATGGTTTTAATGGATTAGCTGCAGGAATGGGCTTAGTTTATACTTTTAGTTTGAGTATATATGCTCTATTACATGGATCTATGCTCGCTTTTACAATTCTATTTTCTGCTTTTTCTGCTTTAATTGCTTGCTTTATTTATAACTTTTATCCAGCTAAAATACTTTCTGGTGATAGTTTAACATATTCATTAGGAGCATTAATAGCTATAGGTGCAATTATTGGAAATATGGAAAAAGCCGCATTGATTACTTTTATACCATTTTTTATCCAGGGTATACTAAAATTTTATTCTAGATTGAAACTTGGTTATTTTGCATCGGACTTAGGAATACTTACGAGAAATGGAAAGATAAAGCCAAAATATAGAGATATTTTTTCTTTAACCCATTTAGCAATGAGATTAAACTTAACTGAAAAACAGATAGTTTTGTTTTTAATATGTATCCAAATTTTCTTCTCTATATTACCTTTTTTATTGTTTCGCTAAAAACTTCTTATGAAGAGGCCTATTAGAAAAAAACCTAATTGGCAAAGAAAAATCGCAAAAGAAAGAATAGAAATTTTGTTAGAGTTGGCGGAAAAGGAAGTAAAAAAGAATCCAGAAAGAAGTAAAAGATATGTCGAATTAGCTAGAATAATTGGTAAAAGATACAATATTAGATTAACTAAAGAACAAAAAAATAAGTTTTGCAAGAAATGTAATATAATTTTAATTCCAGGATTTAGTATGAAAACTTGGCTAGATTCTAAAAATAAAACAAAAGTAGTTAAGTGTCTCTTCTGTAAAAATTTATATAGAATTCCCTACAAATAAGATTATGAGAATGACAACTATTTTAGCTTTTTTAATTATGTTTTTTTCTATATTCGGTCTTTTTTTCATAGTAGATTCGCTAAATAAAATAGCTGAGAATTGTGAAAAAAATTTAATTTCACCATCAATATGCAATAGTTTTACTGGATTTGGAATGAATATAGTTTTAGTTTTATTAATCATAGGTGGTTTCATTTTAGTATTGTCTTCTACTGTTTTTATCATCATTAGGTAAAAATATTTTTAAACTTTATTGTTTAAACAAATATATGTCATTAGCATCTCAAAAAGTAATGGATGCTCTAAAGGCAATTGGTTTAAATTTATATGAAAGAAACATTTGGGTTGCCCTACTTAGTAAAGGAGTGGCATCTGTTGGTGAACTTGCAGATTTATCCGGTGTTCCGAGAAGCAGGGCTTATGATATCTTAGAAAGTTTAGCTAATAAAGGATTCATTGTTCTACAACCAACAAAGCCATTGAAAGCCGTTGCTATTCCTCCAGAAGAAGCTTTAGAAAGGGTTAAGAAAAAAATGGAAGAAAATCTTAGAACACAAATTGAAAGAATAGAAGAACTTAAAAATAGTCAAATTATGAAAGAATTAAATTCCTTATATAAAACTGGAATTAAAACAGTCACACCTGAAGAAATAGTAGGTACACTAAAAGGAGAATCTGTATTTCAACAACTTGAGAGTATGTTAAAAATTGCTAACAAAAAAATTAACATATTAACTACTCAAGATGGTTTAGAAATAATTGCCAAAAATCATTTGGATCTGTTAAAAAAAGCTAAAGAAAGAGGGGTCGACATAAAAATTGTAGCTGTATCACCAGATTATAAAATCAAAGATGAACTAAAAGAGCTATATAGTACTGCAGAAATAAAAATAATTAACGAAAAAGAATTACCAATAAAAGGCGAATTTGCTGTAATAGATGAAAAAGAATTTTTAATTAACATAGCTAATCCCCAAGAAACTTCTGATAGAATTGCTATTTGGACTAAGAGCAATCATGCAGCAGCTAATCTACTGGAGCCAATTTTTAGACTAATGTGGGAAAAAGGAAAAGAAGTTTAAAATTTAGGCATTTTGGAAATTTCTAATGGTAAAGATATTTCCATTTTCGGATAATCTCTAGTTTTTTCCTTTATTTCCGATATTAGCTCTTCTAATTTCATTTCTCTAATCTTACCTGTTTTTTCTCTAACAGAAATTACTCCTTTATTAACTTCTTTTTCTCCAATTACAACGATATAATTTATCCAATTTATTTCGGCGTCTCTAATTTTTTTATCTAAAGTTTCGTTTCTATCGTCTAATTGAACTCTTATACCTTCTTTTTTTAGCAATAGAGAAATTTCTCTTGCACTATTTAAAAATCTTTCTGAAACCGGTAAAACTCTAACTTGAACCGGTGAAACCCAAAGTGGAAGTCTTTTCTCTCTTACTGCATTATCTAAAATTACATAAAGAAATCTTTCAAGACTTCCTAAAATAGCAGAATGAAGTATTATTGGATATTTATTTTCACCCTTTTCGTCAACATATTTAATACCAAATCTTTCCGCATTACCAATATCTATTTGTACAGTACCTATTTCTCTAGCTCGTCCTAATTCATCTATTATGTGATATTCTATATTCAATGTCCAATAATATTTAACACCTGGAGGATAAACACATACTAATACCGAGTCTCTTTCTTTTTCCATTAACTTCTGGAAAAATTCTCTATTTTTTTCATAAAATTCTATAGAAGAGATGTTGTATAAAGAAACGTATTTTCTACCAAATTTTTCAATTTCGTTATGAATCTTATTATGTAAAATTAAGAAAATTTCTTTCGCTTCTTCTAGATCTTTACAAAAGACGTGTAAATCTGGCATCCAAAACTTTCTCATTCTGAAACATAGAAGAGTTTCACCTGATTGCTCGTGCCTATAGCTGTCAGCTATCTCAAACATACCGAAAGGTAAATTTTTATAACTTATTTGCCAATCTTTTGCTATAGAAAATTGTTGAAAACATGCAGCATATCTCATAACAAGTTTTCTTTCTTCGGAATCAACTAAATACATTCTTTGGCCAAAAAGTGATGCGTGTTCTGCAATAGCTCTTTGCTTCAAATCAAACATATTAGTGCCTTTTACAAAATAAACTGGAAATGGTAAACTTTTTACTACCCTAGAAACGTATTCTGCAAGCAAATCCATAATAAAAGAAGCATATGGTCCATATCTCATATGTCCTATATCAGAAAACTCTTCCCATTCTAGACCAATTTTTTTAGCTATCTCTAGATAAGTTGGTCTTGGATTTTCTTTTCTGTTAATACCAAAAGCTTCTTGCTCAACTAGTATTTTAAATTCTTCATCATCTTTATCGAATTTGTATTCTTTAATATCAACTAAATTTCCGTCCTTAGTTAGTATGAAATACTTTTTTTCAATCTTCTTTTCTTCAACTTTTCCGCCATCTTTTTTAATTTCTCTAAGTTGTTCTGCTAAAGGATGACCCTTAACTGAAAACGAAAGCTTTTTTGTCCAACCAAATGGAGCCCTATAAGTTTCTATACCAATTTCTTTTCCGAATTCTTCCATTCTTTTTAGAAGTTGTAAAGAGGTTACAGGATCGGATAAATCTTTTGATAAATGTGCATAAGGATAAATTAAAATTTTGTTTATAGCTAAATTATCTAAAATTTTCTTTGCTTCGTCAATAGCTTTTTTAGCTACACTTAAATCATCGTTTTTTTCTACGCATGTCAAAAGAACTAAAATGTTCTCGAATCTTCTCTTTTCTTTTTTAGTTTCTTCAGCCAAACCTATTTCTTCTTTAATTGGTTCGTATTCTATCCAGTCTACATGAAGCATAAGTATTTTCATATAAACACCTCCCTAGAAAAGTTTAATAAGAAAAGCCTAAAATGTACATTAAATCTGTGTTTGTCGATCGCCTACCATTATAATTTATTGTTTTTTTCTATTTATATTGTTTTTCTTAATTAGGCTCTCTAAATATCTTATTTTTTCTTGCCAAAACTTAACTTCCTTTAAGGTTCTTGAAGAGAATAATGCTTCTTTTGCGAATTCTAGCTCTTGATACAGATTATTTTCAATAGGTGTTTTCCACTTCATAATTACTATTTGGTAATTACAATATATAAGCTTTACTATCTAGTAGTAGTATCAGTTATTAATAATTTTTGTTGATAAATATAATATATGACAAAAAAAGCAGAAAAAATACTTAAAGAAGTATTGAAAGAAATATCTCCGGATAAAAAAACAGAAAACCATTTAAAATCTTTAGCCAGAAAAGCTCTTAAAATCGCAAATTTTATTGCCAAAAAATATAATGCCGAAGCTATGCTAGTTGGAAGTATAGTTAGAGATACTTGGCTTCCTGATAAAAAAGAGTTTGATATATTTATTCTTTTTCCAGAAAATCTCACTCCTAACCAGTTAGAGGCCTTTGGCTTGAAAGTCGGAAAAGAAATAGTAAAAAATTTAAAAGGAAATTTTATTTTGAAATACGCACAACATCCCTATGTTTCTGCAAAGGTTAATGATGTAGAAATAGATATAGTTCCTTGTTATAAAATAAAAGATCCTAAAAATCTAAAAAGTGCAGTTGATAGAACACCATTTCATGTAAAATACCTAAACAAAAAAATAAATAAAAAACTTGCTGGTGAAGTTAGACTCTTAAAAAAATTCTTAAGAGAACATTCTTTATATGGAGCTGATGCAAAAATAGAAGGTTTTTCTGGCTATCTTTGTGAACTTCTTATAATAAAATATAAATCTTTTCTAAATCTTTTAAAAGAATGTCAAAAATGGAAATTGGGAGAAATAATTGATTTAGAAAATTACTACAAAAAAGAAGATTATTTAGTTTTAAGAAAAATTTTTTTCAAACAGCCTTTAATTGTTATTGACCCCACTGATAAAAATAGAAATGTTGCTGCTGCTTTGACTTTGGAAAATTTTTTCAAATTTAAAAAAATTGCAAAAGAATTTTTACTAAATCCTTCAAAAGAAACATTCTATGGAGAAAAAAACAAATATTTAACAGATATAGAACTTTCTAGACTGAAATTCTCTAGAGAAACTGAATTTATAGCAATCAAATTTATTCCACCAAAAATATCATCAGACATTCTTTGGCCTCAGCTAAGAAAATTTGCAGAAAGAATAAAAAATATTTTAGAAGAAAGAAAATATGAATTTAAAGTATTTGGATATTATGTATATACAGATGAAAAAGATTTAGCTTTAGTTTTTCTTGAAATGGAAATATACAATCTTCCTAAAATTCAAAAGCTAATTGGACCTTATGTTTTTGATGAGGAAAATTCAAAAAGATTTTTAGAAGCACATAAAGAATGTTTAAATGGCCCGTATATAGAAAATGAAAGATGGATTGTTGAAGTTGAAAGAAAATTTAAAAACGCGAGAGAAAAAATAATTGACAGTTTAAGTAAAAGTGTGGAAGTACTAAAAGCAAAAGGTATACCAAATTATATAGCAGAAGCATTATCAAAAGGTTTTGAAGTTTTAGATTCTAAAAATATAGAAAAGCTTTTAATTGAAAGAAGAGATGTTGGAGAAGCTTTATACAAATATTTCTATAAACAAAAACTAGTATAAGTTATGATAGTTTTATATTTTTTAGGAACTGTTTCTGGAATACCGTCAAAAGATAGGAATCATCCAGCTATTGCTTTAGAATATCATTACTATAGAAAGGAAACACTTTTATTTGATTGTGGAGAAAACACTCAGAAACAACTAATGATTTCTAAAATAAGTTTCATGGATATAGATAAAATTTTTATAACTCATTGGCATGCAGACCATTTTGCTGGACTAATTCCTCTTCTTCAAACCATGAATATTGAAAAAAGAAAAAAAGAGTTGAAAATATTTGCCCCTGAAGCTACAAGGTTCGTTAAAAATATATTAAGTTTGGGGTATTTTGGTTTACGTTTTCCTATAACTCCGATAGATGTTCCTTTTGAAGGTAATCAAATAACAAAAATATTTGAAACAAAAGAATATGAAATATTGTCTGTTCCTGTTTTACATACTATACCTTCTGTGGCTTATTGTTTTAAAGAAAAAGATAGATGGAGATTGGATAAAGAAAAATTAAAAGATTTAAAAATTAAAGAAGGTAAGTGGTTAAAAAAGCTAAAAGAGGATGGGTTTTACAAAATAAATGGGAAAACTATTAAAATTGAAGATGTTGGATATTTGGAAAAGGGTTTAAAGGTTGTTTATACTGGCGATACTAAACCATGTGAAAATGTTGTAGAGCTAGCTAGAGACGCAGATATTTTAATTCATGATGCGACATTTTCTGAAGAAGATGAAGATGTTCAAAAATATCATTCAAGCATTAAAGATGCTGCTTTGATAGCAAAAAAAGCCAATGTTAAGCAATTAATTTTAACCCATATTAGTAGAAGATATCAAAAGGAAGATTTGAAAAATTTGGAAAAAGAAGCAAAGGAAATTTTTGAAAATTCTATAATTGCTTATGATTTAATGAAAATTGTTTTAAAAAGATCCAACTCACCTCGGACGCTCCAACCAGGCTAAGCTACCGGCCCTGAGTATTTGGGCCGGGAGGGATTTGAACCCTCGACCTTCCGGTTTCCAATTAAATATCAGCTTCGTCGGTGAGTTGGAATATTTGGTATATTATTTTTTACTAAGAAAAATTTAAAGCACAAAAATTAAAAATTAGATGAAAGGTAAGTTTATAGTATTTGAAGGTATAGATGGAGCCGGCTTAACTACCCAATCAATTTTACTTGAAACTTACTTAAAGAAAAAAGGTTATAAAACTTTATTAACTAAGGAACCAACAAGTGGATTAATAGGTGGTTTAATAAGAGCGGCTCTCAAAAAAGAGTGGAAAACGACAAATGAAGTTTTACAACTATTGTTTTCTGCAGATAGGGCGCACCATTTAAATGAAGAAATAATTCCGGCATTAAAAGAAGGGAAAATAGTTATAAGTGATAGATATTTTCTTTCAACAATTGCATATGGAATGATAGATATGGAAGAAAAATGGTTAAAAACAATTAACTCTAGATTTATTGTGCCAAATATTATAATAATTTTAGATATCCCACCAGAAATTTCAATTGAAAGAATTAAATCCTCAAGATTTGGATTTGAATTTTTTGAAGAAAAGAAAAAATTAGAAAAAATTAGAAAAAACTTTTTGAAACTCAGCAAAGAATACAAAAATTGTTATGTTGTTGATGCATCAAAAAGTATAGAAGATGTACATAAAGAAGTTATAGATATCGTTGAAAGATTTTTAAAATGAAAATCTTTCCTCTAAAATTTTTAAAGCTCTTATTTTTTCTTTATCACCAATTTCGGCTTTTTCTATAATTTCTTTTAAAGTTCTTATACTTTCATCATAAGTTTTTCTATCTATTGGATATGGAATTTTGTCTTTACCTCCATGTGCAAACGTATATTTACAAGGATCTATCCAACTAGCTTCTGTTCCGTAAATAATTTTAGCAATTAATGCAAGTGCTCTAACAGTTTTTGGACCAACTCCTTTAAAAGAAAGTAATTCTTCATAATTTTTTGGATTAAATTCATGCAATTCTTCAAGTTTTTTATAAACACTTAAATCAAAAGTATGCTCAATTGGCATTTTTAAATACTTTACTAAGCCGGCATTAGAATAAAAAAATCTTTTAAATTTTCTAACATCTTCTTTAACTAAATCAACACTAGCTTTTCTTGCTTCTTCACTTTCTTTTGCAACCATATTTAAAACATTTTTTTCTTTAATCCCAACTATAGCAAAATGTGGCTCACAAACAAAATCTTTAACATTTTCAGAAATCCAATGATACCTTCTAGCAATCTTATTATTTTCATTCATACCTTGCTGAATTACAGCCCATTTACCATTTTCTGAAACGATAAAAGCATGATGATATAATTTATAGCCATCTTGAATTGCAGAATTATCAACCTTAGCAACCATTTTACTAGCATATTTTAATTCTTCTATTTTTCTTGAGCTAAAACCAAATTCTTTTTCCAAACTTTCTAATTCTATAGGTGTTTTTCTAGATGTACTTCCTTTACCACCAAAAATTTTTATTCCTATATTTTCTCTATTTAAACCTTCTTTTAATGCAGCCGTTAATGTAGTTGTTAAGCCAGAACTATGCCAATCATATCCTAAAACACAGCCTAAAGCTTGAAAAAAATATGGGTTTGAGATTCTTCTTAGATATTCATCTTTACCAAATTCCATAATAATAATTTTACTTATTTCTTTCCCCAACAAAACCATTCTCTTAAATAACCATTTTGGAGCTTTTCCATAATGTAATGGCAAATCTGTTATACCAACTCTCATAAAATTATTTTTATTAATAATTAACATATGCGCCAGTCGTCTAGCCTGGTAGGACACGAGCTTCCCAAGCTCGGAGCCCGGGTTCAAATCCCGGCTGGCGCACCTCTTAGTTATTTAAAATTACAATACAAATAAGATTATGTTTTTTAAGAAAGGTAAAGATGGAGAAATAGAAGAAAAACTAAGAGAAATAGAAGAAAGAATAAAAGGTATAAAAAATATAGAAAGGTCTGAAAAAGAGACTTCTGAGGAATCTATAAAAGAAAAAGTATATGAAAAAAAAGAATTGTCTGGAGACAACTTTTCTATCCAACCTCCTGAAAAAAAAGAGCCTGAAGATATAAGCGTTCCTCTTTTCGTGAAAATTGACAAATACAGAAATATTGTCTCCTCACTAATGCAAATTAAAACATATTTGATAACTTTGAAAAATACTATAGTTGCTATAGAGCAATTAGAAAGAGCTAGAGTTGAAAGTTTATCTGCTCTTTCTAAAACAATAGAAAAGATTAATGAAAAAATTACGGAATTAGAAAACAATCTAGTTAAGCCAATAGGATTCAGTTTTGGAGTTCCAGAAACAGTAGAGGAGTTATCTACAGTTCATTCAGCTATTTCATCTTTAAAGAGTCAAATAGAAGAGCTTAAGGCTGAATTAGAAAAAACCTAAATTTAAGTTTTTACTTTTATTTATTTTATATAATTTTATATAACTTTGTGCCGGGGTCGCCTAGCCTGGTCAATGGCGGCAGGCTCAAGGCTGGTTTACTTGAGCTTTGAAATAATGATAAGAAACCTGCTGGGTTAGTCCCTTCGTGGGTTCAAATCCCACCCCCGGCAAAATTATGCTAATATTCTCTTAGAATCTTCCTAAAGAGATTCTTATACTCTTCAGCTGTTTTTCTTATAGAGTATTTTTCCCTCACATAATTCATACTATCTATTATTTTTTTTGAAAACTCCAAGCTTGATGGTGCTGTTGGTATAGATCTAAGTCTACTTATTTCTTTGCTCAATTCTTTTATACTTTCTTCTAAATCTGATACATCTTTAAAACCAAAAGCCCAACCTTCTTTTACATAATTTTCCATATTATCTATTTCTCTTACAATAACAGGTTTTCCTAATGAAACCGCTTCGATAGGAACCAATGCAAAACTCTCCCTATAAGAAGGATATATAACTATATCTGAAGCTAAGTAAAGCCTTATTACAGAATCTCTATCCAACCTATTTAAATCATCTACTATAAAAAGACTTTTTCCAAATATTTCGTTATTCTCTATTTTTCTTTTCAAATCCTGATCTCTACATTCTCCGGCCAAAATTAACTTCAAATTTTCTAACTTTTTACTAACATTATAAAAAGCATCTAATAAATCAGCTATACCCTTGTTAATATCAACCCTACCTATATACAATAATAAAACAGAAGAATCAAACTTATATCTAGATCTCCATGAAATTGCTTCTCTTTCATATTTTTCTTTACTTTTTTCATAATACTCAAATATGTCTGTCCCATTGTTAATTACAATGCCCCTATCAATATTGTAATATTCCTTTGCCTTTTCTTTTGTATGATGAGAAACATAAACTACTTCTTTAGATTTCTTTATTAGATCCTTTTGAAGAGCTATCAAATAAGAGTATATAGATAGTGATCTTTTTGAATAATCATCCAAATTAACTTTGAATTGTTTCATCAGATCATCTACTGTATTCTCAGCACTTCTATCTAGGCTTGACAGTTCTGATAACTTTTTAACAAAATTATATTTATAGATTTCTGGATTTTCTATAAAAAGATTTAGTGGATTGTGATAAGGCTGAATTCCGTGTGCTGTATATACTATTCTATCTTCGAAATTTTCAAACAAAAAATTTATTAGATCTATATCTATGGCGTATGTATTTATATGAATTAACTCTGGTTTTTTATTAGAAATATATCTTTTAAAATACTCTTTTAGGTATGTCTTATCTTTTTCTGCAGTAGGTTTTATAATATTATCTTCTGTTTTCAGCTTTTCATCGAACCATATTCCAACCAATTCTGTTTTAAAGTCTAGATTAGAATAGAGAGTTTCACAAAAGACTTTAACCCCATTAACAATGGTTTCTGGATATATACCTATTATCAAATTCATTATTACTAATTGGTAGTTAAAAATAAATACTTTTACGTCATTTTATTGTGCAAGACTTTTTTTATATAAATTTCTAACCACTTCCAGGTTGAGATGATATTTTCCCCGCTTCTTTTTTAAGCTCGTCTAATTCTTTCCTAATTTCTTCTTCTCTTTTTTTCCAGAACTTATACTGCTCACTATTTGGAGATAATGTTGAAAGCATTGCCTCTGCATTCTTTAACTGCCTGGTTAATTCTGCTATTCTTTCTTCTGTAGTATATGTTATAATTTCTTGTATCATTTCAGCTCCTTTCCAAAATCTTTGCATGAATTTAAAAATGACCATGAAGAAGAAATAATCAACTATTAAAATTCCTAATCCTGCAAAACCATAACTCAAAAGCTCGAAAAAAAGGTCCGCCATAAGAACTCTAAACGCCATTAGCGCCGATAGGAAAGTCATTACATTTCTCACTCCTTGGTTATTGAAAAAGTCAGTAAACTCATAAAATAATGCTATTAATATTCCTAATGGTGCTATAACTCCAAATATAAAAAATACTGCTATTGTAGTTGCTTCATTGTTGGATGGAGCATAGCCAGAAAATATACAACCTACCATTTCTATTATATTTGTTCCGGATAAAGCTTCACACTTAGTTGCATAACTTTTTTTACCAAATTGCTGCGAAACAAATGGCATTACATAAACAAGCTCTGCTCCAAAAATGCCTATAAACACTATCACTAAACCCAATATTGATAACCACCTTCTTAATCTATAACTAATTCTACCGAATATAAGGCCAGCAAAAATAAATGTTATACCAATAATAAAGAAAAACAACCACCATTGTCCTATTTCTGTTATCCAAAGTATTGCTGAGCTCGTTTTTTCTTCATTTTCTGCTAAACCAAATCCATAACAAAACAATAACAAAGAAATAATTATAATACTAACAAGCTTATAAAATCCTGAAAACTCATTTTTTTCCATTTAGTAATATTATTTTAAAAATATTTAAATCTTAAAATTTGAGAATTTGAAATACATAAAAAATATGGTTTGCGCCAGCCGGGATTTGAACCCGGGCTCCGAGCTTGGAAGGCTCGTGTCCTACCAGGCTAGACGACTGGCGCATATGTTAATTATTTGATATCTTCAAAAATTAAAATTTATAATGAGAGAAAAAATTATAAAAGAGAAGTTAAAGGAACTTAAGAAGAAATTTCCAAACTTAGATGTTAAAAATTTAGAAAAAGAATTAATTCCTTTAGATGAAAAAGAAATAAAAATTAAAAAGAAAAAGGTTTAAAGTTTATAGCCTATTTTTCTCAAAAACTCTTTTCTTTCTTTAACATCTTCTTGATTTTCTATTCCTTTAGGAGAAAAACCGTCTATAACTCCTAAAATTCCTCTTCCTTGCTCAGTTTCTACAACAACAATTTGTAAAGGATTTGCTGTAGCAGCTAAAATTTCAACAATCTCTGGAACATCTTTTAATCTTGGTAAAATATTTATCGGATAAGCATTTCTAATAAAAATTACAAAAATATGACCAGCACCAATTTCTTGGGCAACTTTAATTGCCTCATTTTCCAATTCTTCATCATTTCCACTATGTCTAATTAAGCATTTACCAGAAGCTTCATTAAAAGCAATTCCAAACTTTATATTTGGAACACAATTTACTAGCAGTTCATGAACATCTTCAACTGTTTTTATAAAATGGGACCTCCCTAAAATTATGTTAGCTCCTTCTGGTATTTTTACACTAACAACTTTAATCTCCATAAATATTATTCTAACTTAAATTTTTGAATAAAATCTTTAAATCTCAAATCTCTTTCAAAAACTTGAAAGAAGGGTAAAAACTCTTTTTTTACTTTTTTTGTTGAACAATTTAGATGTTTAGAAAGATTTTTAAGAAAAACTCTTTCTTCTTCTCTAATTTCTTTACTCATAGCTAAATATCTTAACTTAGAAGGAAATTGATATTTAGTAAATTTTCTATAAACTTCTTTTTTAGCCATAGAAACGCCAATTGTCATTAAGTCTGTATAATATTTTAATAACTTCCAGTAATTTCGATTAATTATTCTACTTCTAAACAAATCTGCCTTAGCTAAATTTTCAATAGCCAAACTTATTTCTTCCATTTTTTCATATTCATTCGGAATGTTTTCTTCAATCCACCAAAATATTGTATCTGGCTCTAAATCAACATTAGCTATACTCATTCTTGCTCCTGTTATAGAAGTGGTTTTAAACAATATTTTTAATGCCTCAAACATTTCTCTTTCCCTTTCTCTATATCCAAGTATTTCTAAATCTTTAATAGTAATTTTTTTCTTTCCTCTTGATATGGTCTCTAAATCATTTATCGCAGCTCTAAGATCCCCTTCACTTCTTTTAGCTATGGCATTAAGAACTTCTTTTTCAAACTCAATTTTTTCTTTTTCACAAATTTCTTTTAACTTTTTTTCTATATCAAAAACACTCAAAGGCTTTAACTCTATTAACTCACAATATTCCCTTAAAACTCTTAATTTTGGATCATAAACATCATTTGCCGTTAAAACTATTGGATACTTACTTTCTTTAATTAAATTAACAATAGCTTGAATTCCTCCAGCATCTTCTCTACCAGCTATACCATCAACTTCATCAATTAAAAAAATCTTTCCTTTTTTTAACAAAGGTAGTGCCTTAGAAGCATTTCCAAAAACTTCTTCTATAACATTTTTATTTCTTGTATCACTAGCATTCATTTGAATAAGTTGTAAATTTTTATCATTTGCAAAAGCTTCAACTAAGCAAGTTTTTCCTATTCCTGGCTTTCCATATAGTAAAGCAGCCTTGCTTCCAGGTTTCCATGAATTATACCACTCAATAAATTTAGCCAAAGCTTCCTTTTGATTTACAAATTCTTTCAAACTTTTTGGTCTATATTTAACAACAAACATATGAATCTATTTTTTCTTTCCAATTAGAGTTAAGTGAGCCAATAAACTCTCTATTTGAATTAACTCATTTGCGCCTTCAGAAATCCTAAAATCTATTTCACCACATTTCTCAATTAGCTGAACTTTTTCTAAATCTCCTATATTTAAACCTATTATTTGTCTATGAATTTCTGAAATTATATCTTGACCTGCTAACCCTTTCTTCAATATCATTTCTTCTAAAATTTTTCTAGCATCTAAAAACTTTCCTTGTAAAGCCAATTCTAACATTTGCTTAACTTCTTGAGGCTTAGCCAAAGAAGCTGCTTCATAAACCACATCTTCTGTAATTTTTTCTTTTAGAATAGAGGCTGCTTGAAGTATATTAGCTGCTCTTCTTAAATCTCCTTCAGCAATCCTTACAACAGCATTAATTCCATCTTCACTAATTTTTAACTTTTCTCCTTTAGCAATTCTTTCAACAAATTCTTTAACATGCTTATCTTCTAATGCCTTAAATCTAAAAACTGCACATCTACTTTGAATTGGTTCTATTATTTTGCTAGAATAATTGCATATTAATATAAACCTTGTTATACTAGCATACATTTCCATCATTCTTCTTAGTGCTTGTTGGGCATCACTTGTCATAGCATCGGCTTCATCTAAAATTATTAATTTAAATGGTACATTCCCTATTGCAACACTTCTAGCAAACTCCTTTACTTGCCCTCTAATTACATCAATTCCTCTCTCATCAGAAGCATTTAATGATAAAACATTTTGCTTCCAATTTTCACCATACAATTCTCTAGCTAAAACTAAAGCTAAAGTAGTTTTTCCGGTTCCGGGCGGTCCTGCAAATAGCATGTGTGGAATATTTTTGGCTTCTGCAAAAGCTTTTACTCTTTCTACAGCATGCTCTTGATTAATTATTTCATCAAATTTTTTAGGTCTATATTTTTCTGCCCAGACTTCAAACTCTTTAACCATTATATTAATTTCAAAATATTCTTAAAAAATTTGAGCTGTTCCACCAGAATGCCAAGAAATTCTTGGCCTAATAGCTACAGTAAAAACTTTCTCTAAGTTATCATCTAATATTATTGATGCCCCCGGAAATCGAGGCAAAGAGTTTATATAACCTTCTATTTCTTCTTCCATATAAGTTTGCATAACTGAATGCAAAGCTGATAAATCGTCTTTGGATGTCAATCTAAATGAAATAACTATATCAGTCTGACTTAAAATATCTTGATGCAATCTAGAGGGTATCTGAGTTATAAAAATAGCCCCAATACCAGGCTCTCTTCCTTGTCTTACTAATATTTTAATTGGTTCACTACTAGCAACATCTTTTTCTGAAGGAATGAAGTTGTGTGCTTCTTCAAATAAAATCCAAGTTATTGGAAAAGAAAATTTAGGTTTTTCTCCACTTATTTTTGCTTTTTCTTCTTCTTTTCTAGAAAGTACTCTTAATCTATAAATTTCTCTAGTAATTAAAGCAACTAATAAGTTTCTTAATTCTTCAGATCTCATTCTTGAGAAATCTATAATTACTATTTTTCCGGGCTCTACTATTTCCTCTACCCTTAAACCGACTTTTGATACTAAACCCCAAGAATTAACTGTCTCTAATAAAGAAGTTAGACCCTGTTTAGTTTCCCTCTTTATATTATCGTCTTTATTTATTTCTTTAATTAAATCTAGGAAATCGAAATTGTTTCCGCTTTCTCTTAATTTTGAAAAAGCTCTTTCTAAAGCAACTCCCTCTTCACTGAGTCTCTTAATACCAAAAGATAGTAATATTTCTTCAATACTTAAATCTTTTAAAGATAAAGTAATTGTACCATCTACAGGAATTCCCGCTTTTAAATAATCTTCAATTTGACCCTTGGGAACAAAAACCCTTATATTTTCTATTTTTTTTGGTTCTAAGTTCCAAGCCTTTAATAATTCTTCTTGTTGTTTATTAGGAAACTTCATACTCCAATATATACCAACCGGATCGAAAACAACAAAAGACATTTTATTTCTAAATTCATCTGGTAAAAAAGAAAATTCTTCTAAAATTGTTCCAGCAGAATATGACTTGCCTGTACCTCTCTTTCCACATATTAAAACTACATGCACTTTCATAAAATCAAAAAAAACTTTAGTTGTAAGATGAACATCTTCACCTTTTCCAACAATGTGCTTACCTATGTATCCTGAGCAAATACTTCCATATTTTTCCAAATCTTTTCTTTCTCTTCCGATAACTGTCGGATAAGATTTTACTATATCTTCAAACATACTAATTTTTTGATTTCATAAATTAAGATTGTGGGGAGGTAGTCTAGCTTGGTCTAGGACGCGGCCTTGGGGATAGAACAAAATGGCCGTAGCCCGGGTTCAAATCCCGGCCTCCCCAAAATTATTCTCTATAGTAAATCTTAATTATATTATTATCAAAATTTATGTAACCCTCATCAACCAAGTAAAAACTAATTTTATTATTTTCAGAAAGTATCAATCTTTCCCCTAATATATCTTTAGTTATGTTTATTCTTAGGCCTGTCATAGGTAATTTTTGCATGTAAACAATTTGATCATTTACTCTAATTTCTAAAGTTGGAATAGGATAAGATGATTGCACTAATGAAGAAAATTCTATTGAATGAAATCTTTCTATTTCATTCCTATTTAGATTCAAATCAAAAATCTGAAAGACGCCTTTGTATCTAACTATAATTTTTGCGCTATATATTTCATACCTTGTAGCTCCAAAAATGTTCCAAGGCGGATTACTGGCTTCCAGAGATATAAAGTTGATACTTCCTAACTTGCTAGTATTTAATTTTACTTTAATTTCTCCTATATCAGCTTTCTTTACCAATAATAATTCTCCATTTTGTTTGATTAAAAATTCTCCAGGACCTTGAACATCACTAATTAAAACAACAACATAAGCTTCTTCGATTTCCGTTTCATTAAGTTGAAGCACTAACTTTATTTTTTTATCTTTAAAAATTGATTTCTCTACAAAATCGTTTTCTCTTGAGTCCACTACTGTTCCTTTACCATAATTCGAAATTCTAAATGGTGGGTATGTTATAGACCTGTAAGCTAAATTATATGAATTCGAAACCACCAATTTAATAGGAATTTTATCCTCCCCTCCATTGGTTTTGGCCCTTAGGTAACCACTAAAAGTTCCAAGATAAGATGGAGCTTTTACATTAACTTTAACTTCTTTTTCTCCAAAAATTTGAAAGTTTTTTTCTGATAATGAGACAAAATTTGAAACTGCTCCCTCCACATCTAAGCTTGCATTTGAAGAATTCCCCATTATTTTAACTGTTAATGAAGCTTTTTCGTTTGGTAATAAAAATAAAGAAATTTCTCTTGGTTGAATTCGAGGCTCAGTATCAAAAGAGGAAGATACGTAAAGTGCAAAAATTCCTATAAATATTACTGCAGCAATAATTATCAAGGCAAACTCGTCAAAACCTTTTTGTTGTAATTTCATAAATTATTTAAAAGTATAAAGATAAAAATCATGCATTTGCTTCTAATTTTTTTAGCCTTGTCACATACCCTGCAACTATATTTCTTAGCTTCTTGGAAGGAATATCTACGTATTTTTTAACTATTTCTTTATTTTTTTCAAAATCTGTAGTAAATTCTTCTTTATGCTCTTTATACAATTTTTCTCCTATATTTTTAACCATAATAGTCTTTATTCTTCCCATTATATCACCTACAATATTTATAATTTTATTCTTTTTATTTCATAATAAGTTATATCATTTTCTTTATCCACAACTGCCCAAATAAAAGTAGCTCTTATATTGTGAGCCAACCTTACTGCTCTTGCCATCTCAGGAAGGGAAAAAGCTGCTTCCTCTGGAACTGCATGAACAACAAATTTTGTGTGCTCAAAAGGTGCTTTTGGGCCTTTCTTTATTTTTACTCCCTTTTCATAAACTCTAAAGTGGGCACCAAATTTAAAGCCTGTTTTAACTAAATATCCCCTATTCCTTAAGTCTGAATAAACTATGTATTGAGTATGAAAATCTTTAACTCTTTCTTGACCGATTTTTATCATTTCTTGTAGATTTAAGAATCTTTTATTTTCATGCTCTTTTACATATACTCTCAAGTTCCCTTTTTCTAACAAATAGCTAGCCTCTATTAAATCCAACTCTAGTCTATTAGGATTTTCTAAAGGTGCTGGCTTGCCATAACCACTATCAAAATATAGGTTTGTTGCCTCTTTTTTCCAAATTATAACCCTTTCCTCTATAAGCTCTCCCTCAAAAATTTCTTTCATTTATTTTTTCTTCCTTTTAGAAATTTAATAAAAATGCCCCCGCCGGGATTTGAACCCAGATTACCGGCTATTTACTAAATCCGCAAGCCGGCGTCCTATCCAAGTTAGACTACGGGGGCATATAAGAATTTAAACTCACAGGAAAAAATACATAGGATGAGATGTAATAGCTGCAATACAGATATAAAATCTAAAAAGAACTTTGTAATCTTCGAATGTCCGAATTGTGGAGACTTTACAATAGTTAGATGTAATACTTGTAAGGCTTTAGGAATAAAGTACTCCTGTCCCAAATGTGGTTTTATAGGTCCTTAGGTGAAATTATGGCAAAAGTTTTACTCACTCTTAAAATTTTACCCTCTGATATAAGTATAAACATAAAACAAATAAAAGAAAATATCGAAAAAAAATTAAATTTTGTATCGATGAAAGAAGAACCTATAGCATTTGGTTTGGTGTCTTTAATAGCTTCTGTTTTAATAGAAGATAAAGAAGGTGAAGCTGAAAAAATAGAAAAAATGATTAAAGAAGTTGATGGTGTTGGAGAAGTTGAGGTCATAGAAGTTACAAGGACTTTATAAGCTTTAAAATTAATATTTAAAAATAAAGCCATAGAAAGAGCCAAAAACTCTTTCTGTGGTTTTAATAACTCGATGAAAAATTTAAGAGAGTTATACAATGGAGGTAATTTGCGTGTTTAGAGGTAAAGGTTTCGGAGGGAGAAGATTAGAAAATCTACCAAAACCAGTAAAAGAAGGCGAAGAGTATGATGTTGATATACTAGAAGTAGGAAGCAAAGGCGATGGAATAGCTAAAATAAACAACTTCATAGTCTTTGTTCCCGGATCAAAAAAAGGAGAAAAGAAACATATAAAAATAGTAAAGGTTGCTAGAAGGTTTGCAGTAGCAGAAATTAAAGAAGTATAAAAGCTCACAATAATGAAATTAGTGACTTAGCATCGTTTAACATAAAAACGTTGTTAAAATATATAAAAGCTTTCTTAGGTTTTATTTTTTTGAGTTTTTTTACTATTTTTTTCAAATCTTCTAAGCTATACTTATAATAGTAATTTATTTTAAATCCCTCATAATTGCCATGTAATCTGCTATACAATATTTTATTTGTAACTGGCTCCCTAATTAAAAGATCACAAACGTCTATCAAATCAAATTCTTTACAAAATTTTTCTACACTCTTTAAGTTCCACTCTCTAAGCTCAACTGCAATCTCAAAATCTTTTCTATCTAAATTCTTAAAAAACCTTTCTGCATTATTCCAATTTTCTCTCTCATCTTTAAAGCTAGGAGGAAGCTGAATTAGAATAACTTTTGCATCTAAAGCTTTTGCTACTTCTAAAGTTTTACTCCAGAAATAAAAAACCTCCTTGGTTGGTTTAAGAAAACCTATTTTTTCCTTAATTTTGGAAATATCTACATTGCTTCTTTTCCAAGTTTTAGAATTATATGGATGTGTTATTCCTTGAAAAGCCTTTAAATTAAAAATAAAATCTTTTGGTGCTTTTCTTTTCCACTTGCTTACAGTTTTTATATCTATAATTTTATAAAAAGTTTGTTGTATTTCTACAGTTTTAAAATCTTTAAAATATTTATTCATACCTTCAGAAAATCCACAAGTTCCTACATAAATCATATTTTAAATTAATGAAAAGAATTAAAATCATGGAAGTTAAAGCGTCCTATTTAAGTTTTCTTATTAATTATATACTGATTATTTTGGGTGTTTTTGCAATTTCTCTGATATATTTTTCTTTCGGAAATCCTTTTTATAACTTTAACTTAACAACTATAGTAACAACAATTATAATATTGGGGATAATTCTCCTAATAGACGAAATATTTTATAGAAGACTCTATACTTACGAAATTGGAAAAAATGGAATTATGGAAAAATTTAAATTTATATCAAAAAAAGAAAAATTTATTTCTTATCAAAATATAACCGAAGTTAATCTTAGCAAAAACTTTCTAGATAGAATTTTAAATATTGGTAATATAGAAGTTATAGCTACAAATGCTAAAATAATTTTAAAAGGTGTTAAAAATCCTGAAAAGATTTACCAAGAAATTGTTTCTAAGTCAAATATAGAAAAAGAAGAAGAACAATAATCTTTATGAAAGTTTACATAGAGACATATGGATGCTCTGCTAATAGATCTGACTCTGAAATAATGATGGCTTTACTTAAGAAAGAAGGTTTTGAAATTGTTGAATCTCCCGAATTTTCAGATATAAATATTATAAATACATGTATCGTGAAAACTCCTACAGCAAATAGAATGTTATCTAGAATTAGTTTTCTCTACAATTTGGATAAGCCCTTAATAATTGCTGGATGTATGAGTAAAGCAGAAAGAGAACAATTAGAAAAAAAATTTCCAAAAGCTAGCTTAATATCTCCTGAAGCTATAGATAAAATAGCGTATGTTGTAAAAATGACTTTAGATGGTAAAAAAATCATTGCTTTAGAAGGTTTTGCTGAAAAACCAAAACTACCTTTTATACCATTTAATCCGATAATTTCAATAGTCCAAATTTCTATTGGTTGTTTATCTTATTGTTCTTTTTGTGAAACAAAAATTGCTAAAGGTAATTTAAAAAGTTATAGACCTTCATCTATAATTGAAAAAATAGAATTAGACTTAAAAAATGGATTTAAAGAGTTTTGGATTACATCACAAGATAATGCTTGTTATGGTTTTGACATAGGAACAAATTTGGGAGAGCTATTGTTAGCAATAAAAAAAATAGAAGGAAAATTCTATGTAAGAATTGGTATGATGAATCCTTTTCATTTAATAAGAAATCAAGATTTGTTAAACAAAATTATTGAAGCTTTGAAAGATGATAAGTTTTATAAATTTGTTCACTTACCATTGCAATCTGGGAGTAATAAAGTGCTAAAAGATATGAATAGATTGCATACAGTAGAAGAATATAAAAAAATTATAGAAAATTTTAGAAAAGAGATTCCAGATATTAGAATAGAAACAGATATTATAGTAGGTTATCCCACAGAAAGTGAAAAAGATTTTGAAGAAAGCGTAAAAATAGTTAAAGAGTTAAAGTTTGATTCTATAAATATTTCAAAATTTTCATCTAGACCAAATACACCAGCTTCTAAACTAAAAGAGCTTGATGTAGAAATTGTGAAGAAAAGATCCAAAATTATTAGTGAGGTTGCTCTAGAAGTTCTATATAAAAACAAACTTTCCTTTCTGAATAAAGAATTAAAAGTGTTTGTTGATGAGATTGGGATAAAACCTAATACTTATGTAGGCAGAACTATGAATTACACTCCTGTTGTTATTAAAACTGAAAAAAATATTTTTGGTAAGGAAGTTTTAGTAAGAATAAAAGAGGCAAAATCTCACTATTTAATAGCAGATTTTATTGATCTTCTTTAAATTTATACAATCATAAAAGTTATAATGAACGTAGAAAAAATAGAGAAAATAGCAAAAAAGAGAGGCTTTATATTTAAGTCCTCTGAAATATATGGGGGTGTATCTGGGTTTTATGATTATGGCCCTTTAGGATTTATACTAAAAGAAAAACTTATCAAATATTGGAGAGATTTCTTTATTAAAGAAGATAATATATTTGAAATAGAAACTAGCTTTATAATGCCAGAAAAAGTTTTTGAAGCTTCTGGTCATTTGAAAGGATTTACAGACCCGATAACTATATGTAAAAAATGTAAAAAAGTGTTTAGAGCTGATAACTTAATAGAAGATTTATTAAAAATCTTTGTTGAGGGTAAAAAAGCAGAAGAGCTAACAAAAATTATTAGGGAAAATAATTTAAAATGTCCTGAATGTAATAGTGAGCTAGAAGATGTTAAAGTTTTTAATCTCATGTTTAAAACCAACATAGGACCACTAGAAGGTTCTGTAGGATATTTAAGGCCAGAAACTGCTCAAGGTATATTTGTTAATTTTAAAAATGTGTTAAATTCGATGAGAGCTAAGTTGCCTTTCGGTATTGCTCAGGTTAATAAATCTTTTAGAAATGAAATTTCACCAAGACAATGGCTAATAAGATTAAGAGAATTCACCCAAGCTGAAATAGAATTCTTTGTTAATCCGGAAGAAAAATTTGAAAAACTGAAAAAGTATGAAAATGTTAAGATTAGAGTACTATCAAAGGAAGCACAAAAAAATGGAAAAAGTGAAGAAGAAATGAGTATAAAGGAGGCTTTAGAGAAGGGAATAATTCCAATAGATTATATGGCTTACTTTATAGCTAAAGAGCAAATATTTTATGAAAGTTTAGGTATACCTAAAGAAGCTATAAGATTTAGGGAAGTTTTGGATGAAGAAAAACCTCATTATAGTAAAGGTAATGTTGATATGGAAATTAGATTCGATTTTGGTTGGAAAGAGGTTGTTGGAAATGCCTATAGAACAGATTATGATCTAAAAAATCATTCGCTATATTCTAAAGAAGATTTTAGCTATGTTTATCCTGATGGTAAAAAGATTATTCCGCATGTTGTAGAACCTTCTTTTGGTATAGAAAGAACTATATATGCAATACTTTTATATTCTTTTGTAGAAGATGAAAAAAGAGGATGGGATTGGTTTAATTTTGTTTCCAGAATTTCTCCAATTAACGTTGCTGTATTTCCTTTAGTGAAAAAAGACAATTTACCAGAAATAGCTATAAAAATTTATGAAGAATTAAAGAAAGAGTTTGATTGTATATATGAAGAAAATGATAGTATTGGTAAAAGGTATGCAAGGGCCGATGAAATTGGTATAAATTATTGCATTACTGTTGATTATCAAACTCTAGAAGACTCTACAGTGACAATTAGAGATAGAAATACAACAATTCAAAAAAGATTAAAGATAGATGAACTAAGAAAAGAAATTAAAAATTTACTAGGAATTTAATTTTTTGATTCTAAGTATTTTTCTACTTCACTACAAATTTCTTTTGAAATTATATCTGATTTTCCAAAATCTAAATAGTAAATTTTCCCATAGTTCTTAAATCTATCAACAAAATTCAAATGCAAAGATGCTATTAATATTTTATCACTATTAAGAATCTTTTCTAAAAAAATAACAAAATTATTACTTAAAAATTCCATTTTACCTATTTCATCTATAATAATAATTTGACATTCTTTCATAGAAAATTCTATTGCATTTAAGAATATTTTATCAAATTTTTCTATTTCGACCCCATACTTTCCAACTTTTTTATTGGTTTTGTAATAGATACTTGCAAAAATTTCTCTTTTTTTACTATAAACATCTAAAACTTCAAAACCAATTCTTTTACCAAATTCTCTAACTTCCAAAGTTAATATTCCACCAACTTTGTATTTTTTACTCAAATAATCGAAACATTTTAGTAAAGTCGTTGTTTTACCAGAACCTGGTCTTCCTGTCACAAATATTTTCATTTTTATTTTTATTTTGAAATAAAAAAATGGAGCAAATAGAAAGATATAAAGAAGTTTTTGAAAAAGCAAGAAATATTGTCGAGTGGTCTAAAAGTTTAATTAAGCCTGGAGTTAAAATTTTGGAAGTAGCAGAAAGTATAGAGAAGAAAATTTTGGAAGTAGGTGCTAAACCCGCGTTTCCTGTTAATATTGGAATAAATGATGTTGCTGCTCACTATACTCCAACTATTGATGATGAAATAATTATTAGAGAAAACGATTTAGTTAAAGTTGATATTGGACTACATATTGATGGCTATATAGCTGATTTTGCTTATTCTTTTTCTACAAACAAAGAAGATTTAAAAATGATAGAAGTTGCTAAGAGTGCTGTTAAAGAAGCTGGAAAAATTATTAAAGAAGGTACTAAAATTAGAGAAATTTCAGAAGTTATAGAAAACTTTGTTTCTAAATCAGAATATAAAATAGTTAGAAATTTGACAGGACATTTTTTAGATAGATACGTTGTCCACGGAATTTCTATACCAAATATAAGAAATGATATAAATATAGAATTAAAAAAGGGGCAAGCTTTAGCTATTGAAGTTTTTGTTACTAATGGTGATGGGTGGGTAAAAGAAAGTAACTTTTCTGAAATTTTTCAGTATAATAAAGATGTAGGATTAAGAAATATGGATGCAAAAAAAATATTGGATATGAGTAAAAAAGATTTTGAAAAATTACCATTTGCTAAAAGATGGATTAAAAATTTTTCTACACAAAGAATTGAATTAGCAATTAAAGAGCTTTTAGAAAAAGGTGCACTAATTTCTTATCCCATATTAAAAGAAATTAGTAATTCAAAGGTTGCACAATGGGAAGAATCTTTTATTGTTGATTAGTTTCTTTCTTTTGAAATGAAAGAATTGGTGTTGCTATCAAATATCCACAATTAGGACATCTTCCATTGTTAGCCAAAATTGTTTTTTTAGGAGTTAATTTTTCACATCTAGGGCATTTTATTTTAGTATTAACTATTGGCATAAACTTTTAGTAGTTTTAATTTTAAAAGTTTTTCTATATTTCAATCTATTTTTCACTTATCATCCAATCAAAATACTTCTTATTAATCTCTAAGGGTATTTTCCCTATAAAAGGTATTTCATATGGATGTTCTCTTTCTATTTCCATTATAGCATTATTAACTCTTTTAGAATCTGTTTTGCAAATTAAAACAAACTCTTTTGAGTTTTCTATTTTTCCCTTCCATTTGTAATGGCTTTCTACTTTAAAAATATTAACACAAGAAACTAAATTTTTTTCTACTAATTTTTTAGCTATATTTCTAGCTATTTTTATATTGGGAAATGTTGAATAAATAAAAAAAGCCTTTTTCATAGTCTAAACTCTTATTCTTGTTCTTCTCCATCTTTTTGGATGTGTTATTATTCTTCTCGTTCTTGCTCTTTTTAAACCAAATTTTCTAATGCTTGCCCATATTGGTGCTCTTTTTATTTTTCCTATAGCTGCTAATTTTATTTTTTTAGTAATATGATCTAAAGACATTATATCAACCTCCTTAGTTCTTTAGATTTCTCTATTGCTAAATCTAAAATTCTTTCAATTTCATTTATGTGAAACGTTCCAATTCCTTGTTTTTGCATAGTGCATATTTTATTATCATCTCTTATACCAATTACTAATTTAGAATCTATTAGTTCTTCTTCAATTTCATTAGGATCTAAAATAAAATTATTATTGTATTTACAGACTGTAACTGATACTGGCTTATAAGCAAGAGGTAGTTTTGAAACAAACTCTCCTCTTATAATTTTTCCGTTTTCTAATTTTGGAATTTTTGCATTCCATAATGCTTTTACTGCTGCTAAAACAGATGCGTCAATTATATTTCCTTTCATATCCAAGACTGTTATATCTACAAAAACAGTCCAAACTTTTCCTTCTTCTATAAAAAGCTTATCCAATTCTATAGTGTGTGATTCTCTAACTATTCTATCAACTATTCTAGCCAATTCTATTGCATTTTCATCAGGAGGTCCTGGCTCTACATTTGGAGAAGAAATCGGAGAAAATTCGGCATTAACTACTAAAATTCCTTCATTTGGAGTATCTTCAAATGGCTCACCAATATCTAACTTAATTCCAGCCACAACTTTAGTTTCTCCTATTTTAACTAGAGCAGAACCTTCTGCTTTATTGGATATATTATCAATTATTTCAATTTTTCTATAATCTAAAAATCCCCTTCCATCAATTCTCTTCCCTTTATCTAGCATTTCTTTTGCATAATCTCTCATAATTCTTCCTCCGATACCTTAAATTTATCTAAAAGTACCTTTTTTTGAATTTCATAAATTTTCTTACAATTTTCCTCAGCTTTTTTAATTAATTCTAAAACCTCTTCTTTGCTCAATCTTCCATCCATTTGAAGAAGAGTAATTAAACCTTTTGAAGGAAGCATAGCTATTGCCATATCCGATTCTGAATAATTGTCCTCTTTTCCATTTAAATCCACAATCAAAGTATCTCCAATTTTTCCGACAGAACAAGCAGCTATTAAATCTTTCATTGGAATACCGGCAGAAGCTAGAGCTAATGATGCAGCATTAATAGCTGTTACTCTTGTGCTACCATCTGCTTGAATTATATACTCATAAACATCTATAACTGTTCGAGGAAATTCTTCTAAAAAAATGGCTCCACTTAAAGCTTCCTTTGTAACTTTAGAAATCTCTATGCTTCTTCTATCTGGGGCTGGATTTTTTCTTTCATCTACAGAAAAAGGTGCCATATTATAAATTGCCCTAACTATAGCTGTATCTGTTTCTTGTAAAAATTTGGGAAATAAAGATCTAGGACCATAAACTGCAACTAAAGCTTCTGTATTTCCGAACTTAACTCTAGCTGAGCCATCGGCATTTTCTATTTCGCCAATTTTCATTTCTATATTTCTTAGTTGATCTGGCAACCTTCCATCAATTCTTTTACCATCAACAATAAGAGGTATTTCTGGTTTTTTTCCCATCTACTCACCTTCAAGCATTTTGCTTATTTTTTCAGTTAATCCAACAGTATGTGCTTCTCTTTCTATAGTCAATATGGCCTTTATAGCTTTTTCTTTATTATGCCCTTTAATCCAAATTAAGCCATTTTGGCCAACATATATTTCGCATTTTGTCTTATTCTTTATCAATTCTATCATACTTCCTCCCTTACCTATAACTCTCGCAACTTTAAATGGAGTTATTTTTATAGTTACTCCACCAAAAAGTTTTCTTGCAATCATATCTTTCATACTGACTTGTACTATTTTGTTTTTTGTAACTTTAGATATTCTACAAAAAATTACATCACCTATATCGTAAAACCTACTTAAATCTACTTTTTTTAAATCTACAAACTCTTCAACGGCTTCACCTAATGGTAAAAATGCTTTATAAGGAGAATTTATATCGACCCACCATCCCGAAACCTCTATTTCATCTATAATCCCAATTACTCTGTCTCCTACCTTTGGTATATACTTTCCGGCTAATGGAATTACTGCTATTTCTTCTTCACTTATTTTCAAGATACCTAAAACTTTAGAATATACCTTTTCTCCTTCAACATAACAATTTATTAATTTTCTTCCTTTTCTTTCATCTATATAGCTTCCAGGTAAAACTATTTCTCTTAATGTCATAACTATCACACATCTATTTTTTTAATTATTTTGGACTCAAAATTTCCTTTTGTTATTTCAGCTAGCTTTCTAAAGAGCTCGTCTTGAACTCCAGAAAAAATTTCAATTTCTAAAATCAAACTACCATCCGAAGAGTAATTTTCGTTTTTTATTTCTCCTGCAGACGAAATTATAGAGTATACTCTACCAACATATTGTGCAGGTATTTTAATTTGTAGTAAAGTTTTTTGAAACTTTATTGGCAAGATTTGTTTTATAGCTTTTAAAACTTTTTCTACTTGAACTTCTGCATCTAAAAAAGGATCTATATTAACTCCAACTTGCTCCATAGCATTCAATATTCTTTGAGGTGGATGTGGGGTGTTTGTTTGAGGATTTATTGCCCTCTTAGAAATTAAAGTTGCTATTAGATTTTTCTTCTCCTCAATCATTTCTCTCTTTTGCTCTGTTGTTAATGAAAATTCTCCCTTCTTTATTATTTCTTCTGCTATTCTATACAAATCTGTACTTCCAAAGGCTTTTTGAAGATCTTGTTGCTGAACCACTTCTCCCTTTCGAGCGTTCTTATATATGGCTGGATAAGCTAAAACTTCATCAATATTAATCTTTTTCCCATTTTTTATTTCCCAGGCTTTTTTTGGATCAACTAATATCTCAAACGTCATTCCTTTTAAACTTAATCTAGCAACTACAGCTTTATCTACACTTATCATGGTAAAACCCAAATATTTACTTAATCAGTTTTTCTATTTCTTCTGTAGTCAAAATTTTAAAAGTCGAGTTTTCTACTATAGCGAGATCTATTTTGTCTATACTAACTTTTTCTGTTTTTTCCAGAATATCTATAGCCAATTTGATTGCATCTTTTTTAGTAATCTTATTACTCCATTCTTCTTTTAAAATTTTTATTGCATTTTGTGCTCCTCTTCCTATAGAATGTGCATACCATTCAAATAGCATTCCGGAAGGATCACTTTCTATTAAATGTGGGCCTGTATCGTCTTCCCCACCAAATATTATTGATACACCATAAGGTCTTAATCCACCATATTGTGTTAAGAGTTGCATTCTATCTCCAACTTCTTTAGATAGACTCCAAACGTCTATAGGCTCTTCAAAAGTTACTCTATGTGTTTGAGCCTTAACTCTAGCAAAATCTATTAAAACTCGAGCATCCGCTAAATATCCTGCTGCTACTGCTCCTATATGTGTATCTACTTTAAATATTTTCTCTATTGAAGATGGTGCCATAAGATCATCTAGTATTTTTGCTGTAGCTAAAAGAACTCCTTTATTAAAAATCATTCCTAAGGCTGTTACTCCTCTTTTAACAGCTTCTTTTGCGTATTCTACTTGAAATAGTCTTCCATCTGGGGAAAACATAGCTATTGTTCTATCATAACCCATAGCTTCAGCAAAGGTATCTGGCATATTATCACCCAAATCTCAATTTTTTAATTCTTTTCTATCTTTAAATTTTTCTATTAAAGTTTTAATTGTACCCGAAACTTTATAAATTTTTATATTAACTCTACTGTCTCCAATCCTAGAAATTAAACCAAGCCCAACTATAGATTTGTATTTTCCCCTATTACTTATCCTTAATATACCTATTTGTTCTTCATCATCCCATAAATTTTCTAGAAATTTTGCATTTATTTGGGCTAAACCTTTTTCTCCAAACATATTTAAAATAGAGTTAAAAAAGGCTTCTTTTATTTGTTCTAAATTTACTTTTTCTTCAGAAATAACTTTAAATAAGATATATCTCTTTTTTTCTCTTAAACTTGGTAATAAAGGTTTTAATCTCATTTAAGATTTTGTACCAATAAGATTAATCTCTTTTATATATTCTGCCGCTTGCTCATTTGCAAATTCTAAACATTCTCTTAAATCGTATCCAAAATAATAATGATGCAAAAAGCTAGCATTAAAAACATCCCCAGCACCAGTTGTATTTAAAACTTTTTCAATTTTTACTCCTTCTACCTCTACCCTCTCTCCATTTTCTATTG
Organism: Candidatus Aenigmatarchaeota archaeon; assembly: GCA_039000725.1. GTDB lineage: Archaea > Aenigmatarchaeota > Aenigmatarchaeia > CG10238-14 > SpSt-28 > SpSt-28. The sequence goes on from JAWBNO010000001.1 coordinate 133,807, forward strand.
CAAAAGCTCCTTTACTACCTCTCTTAATTACTATAGTTCTATTTTTAAACCAATCTAAATTTTTGCTTACCTTTTTACATTCTTCTTCATTCATAAACAAAACATCAACTTTTTTTACTAATTCAAAAAATTCTTCTTTATTAAAATTTATATTTGCCTTTATGTCTGGATCTAAACATACAATCATTCCTTTTTCTTTAGCCCTATTCGCTAAAGTAATAAAATCCTTTCTAAGATTATCAAGCAAATTGTATCCGGAAAGATAAAGTACCTCTCCTTCTAATAAATTTAAAGGTATGTGTTTAATAGAAAATAGAGTGTTGCTTCCTCTATAAGTTAATAATTGCTTTCTTCCATTTTCTAGCTCATATGCCAATGTTATTCCAGTATTAGTGTTTTCTATTGCTATCTTTGTTTCTATACCAAATCTTTTTAACTCATTAATTATAAAATTAGAAAAAATATCTTTTCCTAAACATCCAATAAGTCTTACTTTCATTTTTAGTTTGGACGCCCATATCGAAAAATTTGCTGCACCTCCACCTACTTTAATTATAATGTTATTAACAAACTCTTGTTCGTTTTTCGCATCTTTGGAAAAAACTTTACCTAAAATTAGTAAGTCTATATTTACATCTCCAATAGAAGTTATATCAACCATATTTTTTATTTAAGTCTTAGAATAATATTATGAAAGTTATTATTCTTGCTGGCGGTTTTGGTCAAAGATTAAAACCAATAAGTGAGTTCTTACCAAAAACTTTGTTACCAGTTAATGGTAAACCTCTTTTAGATTATATAATCTATAAGATAGAAGAAATAGAAGATATAGATGAAATAATAATATCCACAAACAAGTATTTTGAAAATCACTTTAATTACTGGATAGAAAAATACAACGGAAATAAAAAAATCTTGCTTGTAGTTGAGCCTTCCCTTAAAGAAGAAGAAAAATTGGGTGCCATAGGTGGTTTAAATTATGCTTTGAAGACTTTAAATATTGAAGATGATATACTTGTAATTGCAAGTGACAACTTTTTAGATGTTAACCTTAAAGATATGGTCTATCTATTCAAAAAAGAAAGAAAGATTATAATTGGTGTTTATGAAATTATTAAAGATGATCCTTCTAGATTTGGAATAGTATTAATGCAAAACAATGTCATCATAGATTTTCAAGAAAAACCCAAGGAACCTAAAAGTAGATTAGTTTCAACTGGATGTTACATAATACCTAAGGAAAAAATTAAACTCATAGAAGATTATATAAACTCAAAAATGAATCCAGATGCATTGGGTTATTTCTTTGAGTGGATAGTAAAGAAAGAAACTGTTTTAGGTTTTAAATTCGATGGAATTTGGTTTGATATTGGAACTGTAGATGCGTATAAAGAGTTAGATAGATTAGTTAGAGGTGGTTTTATTAAGCATATTTAAGCAATACGATATTAGAGGTGTTTATCCAAAAGAAATAAATGAAAAAATTTTTTACAAGTTAGCTAAAGCTTGTAGTAAATATTTTGAAGGTAAAACCGCTTTAATTGGTTGTGATGGTAGATTGTCTAGCCTAAATTTAAAAAATAGTGTCATTCAAGCTCTTCTAGATGATGGTATAGAAGTTTATGATGTAGGTCTTGTTTCTACTTCAACTTTCAATTTTTTAATTTCTCTTAAGAAATTTGACTTTGGTATTCAAATAACAGCATCCCACAATCCAAAGGATTATAATGGCATGAAAATTTATGATAATAATGGAAACTCTATAGGTTTGGGGTTTGGCTTAGAAAAAATTAAAGAAATATTCGAAAATGAAAAATTTAATAGAAACAAAATTGGTGGAAAACTTGTCAATGGCGATTTTCTAAAAAAGCTTCACATAGATTTTTTAATCAAAAAGGCTGTTAAAAGTGATGTTAAATTTGCTTTAGATTTTTCAAATGGAGTTGGTAGCATAGTACTTAAAGAAGTTTTAAATAATAACTACAATTTTATTTCAATAAATGAAAAAATTGATGGTAATTTTCCTTCCCATTCTCCAGAACCAAGTGAAGAAAGTTTATCAGAACTTAGAAATATAGTCAAAATTAAAAATTTGGATTTTGGAGCATGTTTTGATGGAGATGCTGATAGAATAGTTTTTGTCGATGATAAAGGAAATGTTATTAGAGGTGATCAAATCCTATATCTATTTTCTTATCATTTAAATGCTAAAAAAATAGTTTGTGAAGTTTCTTTTCCTCCCAAATTTTCAAAATTTTTAAAATCTTTAGGAAAGGAAATATACGAAACCAAAGTTGGTAGAACATTCATAATAAATAAAATGAGAGAAGTTGATGCTGATGTTGGTGGAGAAATATCATCCCATTTTTATTTTAAAGAAACAAACTTTATGGAAGATGCCTTCTATTCTTTACTCATTTTAATTAGCATTTTAGAAAAAGAAAAGAAAAAACTTAGCGAGGTTTTAAAAGATTATACCTTGGGTAAATTTATTAATTATAAAATTGAAGTTGATGAAGATAAAAAATATACAATAATCGAAAAACTTAAAGACAATTTTAGAAAAGATTATGAAGTTTTAGAAATTGATGGTATTAAAGTCATAATTTCTGATGAAGATTGGTTTCTAATAAGAGCTTCTAATACTGAGCCTGTAATAAGAATTTATATTGAATCTTTAGAGGAGAAAAAAATTGAAGAATATAGAAAAATAATTGACAACTATATAAAAAGCTTCGCATCTAATTTAAAGTAAAAAAATATACCAAATTAATGGAAGAAATTAAAGATAGAAAAATCCTTTTTGTAACTCCTGAACTAAAAACATTCAAATCTAGAGCTGGAGGATTAGGACAAGTAGCTGAAGAGTTGGTTAAGGCTTTTGGTGAACTAAATTTAAATTTGCATGTGGTGTCTTGCTTGTATAAATATACAATAATAGATAGCTACAAGAAAGAAAACGACTTCAGCGATTTAAATCTAGAAGTTATTGATAGAATAAAAATAAAAATTGATAAAGAGTATGAAGCAACTATATACAAAACTAAAAAATATGGGATTAACTTTTACTTTTTATATAATGATGAATTGACAGAAGGATTGTATATTGGAGATTTATTAAAATTTGCTATATTTCTAGGTAAAGGAACTGTTGAAATCATGAAAAAAATTAATTTGATTCCTGATATTATTCACTTACATGATGCCTTAACTTCTTTGGTTCTTTTCTATTCTAAGTATGATCCATCTTATTCTGAGTTTAAAAAATGTAAATTTGTGTTTACAATACATAATGCTGGATACGCTTACCAACAAATTTATCCTGTAGATAGAATAAATCTAATAAATCTTCCTCCATTTGAATTAAAAAAGCTAATATGGAATGGTAACATAAATTTACTTTATGGAGGAGTAGAAAATAGCGATTTAGTTAATACTGTTAGTGAAGATTATGCTATAAATTTAAAGGTTAATGGAGAAGGACTTAAAGACGTTTTTGAAAGAAAGAACGTTTTTGGTATAATAAATGGAATTGATATAGATTATTGGAGAGACCCTTACTATAAAAATGCTACAAAAGAAAACATACTTAATTTGAAACTTGATAAGAAAATGGAACTAATAAATGAAATAAAGATTAGAACCGGAAAGAAACTTGATATAAATAAAATAATTGCTATTATGCCAAGAAGATTAAGTAGCCAAAAAGGTTTTGACACATTAATGCCAATTATGGAAAAACTTCATAATGATTTAGGAATTCAATTTATTGTTCTTGGTGTTGCCCATCCAAATGATGAAATTGGACACCAATGGGCAAATTACTTTTACGAACTTCACAATAAGTTACCTGGCTTTGTATTTATTTATTCTTTTGACGAAAATCTAGCAAAACTTATGTATGCAGGAGCAGATATAATACTATATCCATCTTTACCAAATAAAGAACCATGTGGAACTGGATATATGATGGCTCTAGTAAATGGTACTCCAGTTGTAGGAACAAAAACTGGTGGATTAGCTGAAGTTATAAAAGAGTTTGATGAAACAACTCTAGAAGGAAATGGTTTCTTAATTTGGAAAGAAGAATATTCTACAGAAACGTTTTTAAGAAAAATTGAAAAAGCGAGAAAGATATTTGAAGATAGAGAAAAATGGAAATCTTTAGTTTGGAATGCATTTAAAACTGAGGTTGATATAAAGAGTTGTGCTATTGAATATATTAAAAGAGTTTATTTACCTGTACTAAAAATTTAAAATGAAAATAGCGTTTTTTTGTTGGGAATTTTGGCCTAGATTAGTTGGTGGATTAGGGACTTATGCAATCGAAATCACAAAAAAGTTTGTTGAAATGGGAAACGAAGTTGTTGTTTTTACATTAAACGATGGAAACTATCCTACAAAAGATTATTGGAATAATGTAGAAATTCATAGACCATTGATATTAGACAGTAGTGATACTTTTCCACTATTTGTCAAAGAAGATCTAAAAAGATGGGGGCATCATCTTAGATTTTTTTCAGATATCTATTCATATAATTATCTCTCTGCTTCAAAACTTTTAAACCAAATAATAAAAAAAGAAGGTAGAAAATTTGATATAATTTCTTTTCATGATTGGCTATCTTCTTTTGCTGGCATAATGCTTAAGAAAAACTCTAATTTACCAGCGGTTTTTCATATTCATTCTTTAGAAGAACAAAGAAATATGGGTGGTGGCTCAGATACAATTAAAGAAATAGAAAGAGAAGCTGCCAAGGTCGCAGATAAAATAATAACTGTTTCATATTCAATGAAAGATTTTCTTATAAATGTTGGATATCCTAAAGAAAAGATAAATGTTGTTTATAATGGAATAGATACAGAAAAATATAATCCCAAAAATGTAAATTGGTCTTTGGTAGAGAATCTAAAGAAAAAATATAATATAAATAATGAGAAAGTTGTTTTTTTCATAGGAAGATTAACTTGGATAAAAGGAATATTTAATTTAATAAAAGCTATTCCTATTGTTATTGAAAAACACAAAGATGTAAAGTTTATAATTTTGGGTAAAGGTGAAAATTATTTGGATTTAATTCATTTAGCACAATCTTTAAACATTAGTAAATATTTGGAAATTAGATCAGAATGGGTTAGTGAAGAAGAAAGAATAGCTCATTATGCCTTAGCTGACGTTTGTGTTTTTCCGAGTATAAGTGAACCGTTTGGTATAGTTAGTATAGAAGCTATGGCTATGGAAAGACCAGTTATTGTTGGTGCTAGAGGTGTTTCTGGATTAAGAGAGCAAGTAATTCCTGATGGTGAAAATAAATGTGGATTACATATAAATGGTGAAGATCCGAACGATATTGCTTGGGGAATAAATGTGGTTCTAGATAATATAGAAGAGGCTAAAAAATGGGGTAAAAATGGAAGAAAAAGGGTAATAGAAAATTTTACAATAGAAAAGACTGCAAAAGAAACTTTAAAAATTTATGAATCTTTGCTATAAATTTATTTTCAAAATTCAAGAAAAACTATGATAATAGGTATTGTTTCTGGTAAGGGAGGGGTTGGCAAAACAACTATTGCCTCCAATTTAAGCTATTATCTTTCTCTTTTTGGAAAAAGAGTAACTCTAATAGATTGTAATATAACAACTTCCCACTTAAATTTTAACTTCGGTTTATTTACTCCATATAACAATTTAAATGATGTTTTAAGAGGAGATAAAGAGTTGAGTGAAGTTATATATAAATATGGAAACTTAAGCATAATTCCTGCTTCTTTACGTTTAGAAGACTTAAGTTATGTAAATTTACTAGAATTAAAAAACTTGGTAAAAAAGATAGATTCAGATTATGTAATTTTAGATTCTGCACCAGGATTTGGAAAAGAAGCAATTTCAGTTTTAAACTCAGTAGATACAGTTATTTTTGTAACTTTACCTTTTTTGAACTCTGTTGTAGATATAATAAGAGCAAAAAAGATCTTAGAAGAGCTGCATATCTTTCCACTTGGAATAATAGTAAATATGGTAAAAGGTAAAAACTACGAACTAAAAAAGGGAGAAATAGAAACTATAACAAAAATAAAAGTTTTGGGAGAAATACCTTATGATGAAAATGTAGAAATGTCTCTTTCTTTAGGAAAACCATTTATTGAATTATATCCTAATTCTCCTGCAAGTCTTTCATTAAAGAGAATATGCAACTATATTTTTGGCACACCAGTTGAAGAAAAAAGAATTAGTTTTCTAGAAAAATTTTATGAAAAATTTAAGAGCATATCTAACAAATTTAAAGTTATCTAGAAACAAAAAAATTGTTTTTGGCGAAAAATCTTAAGTTCTTTTTTAAATCCTTTCTAACTCCTATTCTTTTAGAAGTTCCGATTTCATAATCAATCCCTCTATCTTCAATCCAAATATTACTTTCTTGTCCAAGAAATTTCCCATTTAAAGATTTATCAATTCTCAATGTTTTTGTTAATCTTCCTGGACCACTAAACATTTTTTTTAATTCTTTATTATCAAGTTCTCTTACAATACTACCAATTGGTTCTATTGCCCTAATCAAAACTGCTCCGATTTCGTTTTTTTCATGAGCTACTATATTAAACATCCAATACATATGAACATTGTATATGAAAATTTTACCCGGCTCTTCCCACATTACTTTGTTATAATTTTTAATGCCGTTATAGGCTCTAGATGCTGGATCTTTAAGTCCAAAATATGCCTCAGTTTCAACTATTATTCCTTCTATAAAATTATCATCTATTTTTCTAACCAATACCTTACCAATAAGCTCTTTAGCAACTAAATCCGTTTTTCTTTCAAAGAATTTTAATTCAATCATAAATTTTATTCTAGTATTATTGGTCTTATCTTTTCTTTACTTAATTCTTCAATCTGCTTTATCTTCGCTTCCAAAAAACTAATTTTGTTCGTAATATTTTGAATTATATTCTCTGGGATGAGCTTTGTTTTGATTTCATCCAAAATTCTTTTAATATCTTCTATTTCTCTTTTAAAGGAATCAACTTCTTCTTTTGTTAAGTAATTCAAACTATCTTTCTTAATTTTTTCAATTTCTGTCAAAGATTTTTTAACATCCGCAACAAGATTAGAAAAATCTTCAACTCTAACATAATTCTTAAGGTCAAAACCTTCCTTAACTTTACTAATTTCATATATTTTGTTATCTAAGTTGCTCAAAGCCTTCATTAAGCCATTAATATCGACTGTAACTTTATTTATTTCTTTCTCACTATTATCTAACCTTTTTTTAATATCAATTAGATCTTTTTCTAGATATTCGAATTTTTCTTTTTCTATAACATTTCTTTTAATATTTTCCAAATTAGAAGATAAATTTTCTACTACTTTTTTAATTTCCTCTAAATCGTTTTTTGAAGAGAACAATGAAAGTTGAGTAGATATTAGCTCGATGTTAGATTTTATTTTGTTTAAATCTTTATAAATTTCTTCCACTTTGGCCTCTATAATAGGTATTTCTTTTATTTTTTCTTTACTACCAGAAATGCTAGATATTAACGAAATCGTTTCTTGCATTTTGTTTTCTATCTCACCTTTAATTTCAATGACTCTAGCTAAAACTTCTTTTATAACATCTGGTTTTAATAATTGAACATCTGAAAAAATTCTTTCAACCTCTTTGGAAATAGAAGAAAAATTTACTTTCATCAAGGCGACCTCATTTTCTAATTTAACAAAATCTGTAAGAAAAGACTCTGGTAGTCTTTTGTTCAATTCTTCTTCCATTTTTTTCTTAGTTTCGTCCAATTTCTCTAATTTTTCATTAACTTCTTGACTCACGACGCTAAATGATAAGGAAATATCTTCTATTTTTTTCTTCATTTCCTCTAATAATTTTTTAATGTTTTCTATCTCTTCATTTAAATTTCGAATTTTCTGTTTTTCATTTAGGTAATCCTCTTTTACTTTTTGTAATCCCTCTATATTTTGCATAATTTCAGATATTTTGTTGCCAATTTCAGATATTTTCTCTTCGTTTAACTTTTTATAATTTTCTATCTTGCTTTCCAGCTCTCCAGTTAATTCAGTTTCGAATAAGTTTTTTAATTCTGTCAGAGAAGCACTTTCTATCAAAAATAGGTCTTCCAATTCTTCAACTTTGTCCAAAATCTCTCTAACACTTATATTTTCCGTATCTTTAAGCTTTTCTTTAATTGAGGAAATTGCCATCTCTAATTCAACTAATCTTTTTTCCAGTTCTAGAATTTTTATTTTGAGGTTATTTTCTTCTACCATATAATCTTCCTAATATAGTTAATTCTTCACCAATATTATATTTTTGATTATAGATAAATAAAAACCAAAAAGTAAGAACATAAACTCCCATAAAATATCTCCAAAGAAATATGTGCAAAAATTTAAATTCAACCCCAAAAAATACGGTAGAATATATAGTTATTAAAATTCTTGATAAATTCACTAGTATAGTTGCGAATATAGCCACTATTATATACTTGTATTTACGTTTGAAGCGAACTGGAGTTGCAAGAATTAGTGCAATCAATATGTATATACTTTTCCATCCTGTCGAATCCCAAGAAATCTCAAAAAAGCTATTATTTAATATAACGAAATTTTCTTCTGTGTAAACATTAATACCTAAAATCGAAAAAGCTAAAGAAACTAATTTTGCTTGGAATACTTTGAATGATCTTACTTCAAAATTGTAAATAATCAAAAAATAAAAAGGTATTAAGAAGAGGAGTAAAACAACTAAAAATTCTAAAAATATTAAGTCTATTTTAGTCTTTCTTCTTCTACCCATCTTTTTATTTCCTCCTTTAATACTTCTTTCATCATCTTTTCAAATTTTTTTCTCTCTATCCCATAAATACCATCAAAATTAACTAAATCACTTCTCTTAACTAAAAATACTGGATATTTGATATGTTGCTGATCTTTAATATCAACTTCTGTAAATAGAGCTTTTATGCCAAAACCTTTAAGTAAAGGAAATTTCTTTTCATCGTTAGAAAATACTAACTTGTTTTCTAGACCTATGTAATAGTTAAGATCATAAATGTCATATTTATCTATATCTATTATTGCTAAAATATTCTTGATTTCTAAATCGTATATTTTTTTCAGTAGATTAAAGTATTTTTCAATTTTTAAAAACTTTTCCTTGTACTCTATTAATTCTGAAAAAATTAAATTTATTTTTCTATAGTAGTTGAGTTCTTTTTCTAGATCTTTTATTTTCTTTTTCAATCTTAAATTTTCCTCAAAAAAACTTATTTGTTTAACTATTTCTTCTTTCTCAGATTCTTCAATTTTTTCTTCAGACCTAGATACTAGCCTTTCCAATATATATATTAAATTTTTTCTATAATCTCTGAAAAATTTATATACAACTTCATCATAAAATTCTACTAAATTTTTTCTTTCTAAAAAAACCTTAATTGTCTCCAATCTTTTTTTAATCTTTTTATAAGCATAATAAGCTGCTGCAACGGCATCTCTTTGATGTTCATCCTTAACCTCAATTCCGATCTTTCTAACCATCTCTTCTTTTTCTTCAACCAACAAATCTCTTTTAGGTTTGATTACTCTACAACCAAAAGATGAGGCCACTTCTTTAATACTTTTGGGAATCTTTCTTTTATCTGTAGAAATAATTATTGGCCTGCCGAATTTTAAAATCTCGCTAATTATTTTTTCTCTATCTTCTCCTCTATAAGTTTTTAAAAAAACGACATTTCCATTAGTATCTAAGATTGCCACCCCAACATTTAAGCCAGAATCATAGCCAATAATCAAATTTTTCAATTAATCACCCTTATACTCAAAATCTATTATTTTTTTAATTTTTTTTGATAATTTTTCTCCAATTCCGTCTATCTTCATTAAGTCTCTTTCGGAAGCTAAAACGAAATTCCTTATACTCTTAAATTTCTTTATTATTCTTTCACTCAAAACTAAAGAAATTCCAGGAAAAGATGACAAAATTCTTTTTTGAATATCTACTAAATTTTCTTCTTTCTTTCTTATTCTATATGAGAAATAGTTTTTCTTTCCACTATCATTTTCTTTTTTCAAAATCCAGTATATTAATTTTGCCGACTCCATTTTACTTTTAGTAAAAATAACACTTATCTTGTTTATAGCTAAATAACCTAAAATAGAAAGATAGTAATTTTCGTTTACTCTTTCCACATTTTCAAAACCCTCCACTATAATAATTCTCTTTTCATATGTTTCTATCATTTTTTTAGTTTGATGAAATATTCTACCATCCAAAATGGAAGAAATAAAATCTGAGAATGTTTTTCTTTCTATTCCTATATCATTATACACAAAATCGCATACATCCAACTTAACAATATTTACTTTTATTCCAAGTTTTTCTAATAGCTCTATAATTTCTTTTTCTCTATAATCTGCAAATATTTGAATATCTTTTGTTGGTAAGCTAAATTGTCTATCCATACTTACAACCAATCCATTAAAGTCTTCTTTTTAATTAAGCCGTCTTTAAACATTTTCAAAGTTTTTTTCATTTTCTTTTCCTTATAGTAAGAAGAAAAGAAATACCCCTCATCGATACTTTTTTTAGTCAATAAAAATATAACTTTTCCCTCTGTTTGTCTCCCTATTCTTCCTCTTCTTTGAATAGCTCTTATTTCGCTAGGAACCGCCTCATAAAATATTGCATAATTTACTGCAGCTATATCTAAACCCTCTTCACCTATACTAGAACAAACCAAAACGTTGAATTCGTTGTTGGCAAATCTTCTAACTATTTCTATCTGCTGCTTTTGACTTAAACCTTTTCCCTCTTTCTTAGCTTGTCCTATTAGCATCTCGGCTTTAATTCCGTTTTCTTTTAATAAATTGGTAATTCTTTCTACAGTATCTCTTAGGTTGGCGAACACAATAATCCTGACATTGGAATTTTCCTTAATTAGAGATTGTACTATCTCGATTAACTTTTTCATTTTTGGGTGCAATTTATATTTTTCTTCTAATATTGGCAACATTTTGTATATTTCTATAAACTTTTTGTTGGATGCTAAAATTTTTTCAGCATGTTTTTTACTAGAATAAAGCTCCTTAACATACGATGAAAAAACACTAATATCTTGAGTTTCTAAAAGCTCTATCAAATAAAGAACTTTAATTGCTTGAGTTACTCTAATCATACCTAAAACGTATTTTTGATCCTTAATACCAGCTTCATAACTTTTGATTAAACTTTCTTGTAGTGTCAAGAGTTCTTTCTTACTTACATCTTTTGAGGTAATTATTGAATTTTGTTTCAAACTTTCTAAAATTTCGTCATAAATTTCATATAAAATTTTTCTTACATATTCCATCTCTTCTGGCAAATCAACTTTAATGTACTCCTTTTCCACCTCCTTTATATATGGTTTAACATCTCTATCTTGTTCCGTCCTAATTTCTACAAATTTTATAAAAAGGTTTCTCATAACTTCTCTTATTCTTTCTTCTTCTCCTCCAGGAGATGCTGTTAATCCTATTATCAGTGGGTTTTCTGCTTGTGTAATATAAGCTTTAGCAACTTCTGTATAGGAATATTCTTTAACAGCTCTGTGGGCCTCGTCAAAAACTGCTAGAACAAAATCTTTGAGATTTATTCTTCCATTTTTAATGTCATTATCTATAGTTTGTGGTGTTGCAATTATGACTTTACAATTCTCATAGAAAATCTTTCTTTTATCAGGTTTAATTTTTCCTGTAATTAAGCCGATTTCTTTTTCATCTAAGTCGGTAAATTTTAAAAAACTTCTAAAATGTTGTTCGTTTAAAGGTCTGGTTGGTGCCATAAACAAAATTTTTCCATTTGAATATTGTTCTAACCTTTTTACTGCAACATAAATTGCAATAATTGTTTTACCTAATCCTGTAGGTAAAACAACTAAGGTATTACCTTTTAAACATGTTTCAGCTATATTTTTTTGATATTCTCTCAACTCTATATCCTTAAGTTTCATCTAATCACCTATAATAGTAATATAAACTTTTCTTTCTCTTGGTTCAAAAAGTTCAATTAAAATTATTCTTTGCCATTGTCCTAAAATGAGTTTCCCGTTTTCTATAGGTATAACTAAATTTCTTGAAATAGTCAAATTTTTTAGATGCGCAGTAGCGTTAATGTTTCCTTCATATGAATGACTATATCTTTCATTTAAAGGAAGCATTTTTTCTAAAAAATTTTTAATATCTTCAAAAATTGTTTCATCGTTTTCTTGAATTAGTAGTGCTGCTGTATTATGTTTTAGAAAGAGAGAAATTAAACCATTATTTATTTTTGATTTTTTAACTTCTTTTTCAATTTCGTCAGTTATGTCTATTGTATCGTAATAATTTTTTGTTTTAAATTTTAGTTCTTTTTGATAGATCCTCATAATTTTTAATTCGTTTTTAAAACTAATTATGAAAATAGTTATCTCTATTGGTGGTTCTCTGCTTACTAAAGAAATTTCATGCAGAAATTTTAAAAATTATGCAAAAATAATCCAAAAAATATCCAATAATAATAAGATTATAGTAGTGTGCGGTGGTGGAAGTATAGCCAGACAATATATAAAGATTGCTAAAATTTGTAAATGTAAAAGAGAAAATCAAGATTTTATAGGAATAATGGCTACTCACCTAAATGCGTCGACTCTTTACTCACTCCTTAAAAATGCATATTTAATAAAATGGAAGCCTCTAAAGGAGGCAGAGAAAGAAGTTAAAAAATATTTTGGTAAAAAGATTTTAGTTGCTGCTGGTTATGATACTAAACACTCTACAGATTATAATGCTGCATATTTTGCTTCCATAGTTAATGCAGATATAGTCATAAATGTAACTAATGTTGATGGTGTTTATGATAAAGATCCGTCAAAGTATAAGAATGCTAGAAAATTTGAATTTTTAAGCTATGACGATTTTATAAAAATAGTTTCTAAATTGAAACAATCTCCTGGAGAATATAGATTATTTGATATTGATGCTGCAAAAATTTTGAAAAAATATAAAATTCCTTTGAAAATAATAGATGGTCGAAACCCTAAAAACATAGAAAAGGCTTTAAAAGAAAATATAGGAACACTAATAAAGTAATTCTATAAACCCATTAAAAGAATCTATAAGAAATTAATTTATGCTGGGGTCGCCTAATCAGGTAGGGCGCCGGCCTCGAGTACAAAAGATAGCCGGTGGGGCTTTGGCCCTGTGTGGGTTCAAATCCCACCCCCAGCGAGATTTTTCGGATAAAGGTTTTTATAAAATTAAGTCGCAAAATAGTTACCTGAATTTCTTAAAAAATCAAAAATTTTAAACATTATTAAACAATTTACTTTACTATTTTCTTTGTAGTGTTTTTCTTAAATCCTCCATCACTTCTTTTACACTCTCTGAAGTGATAGCTAACTTAATTGCTTCTCGACTATATCTTTTTCAAATCTGTATTTTTTAACTTTTCTACTGAAGTTCAGCTAAACCATCTAATAAAGTAGATTTTCTTTCAAAATTTGGTCATCTACATATTGATGGTAAAAATTTACTTTTTACAATTTATTAATCTATCAAAAAGTTATTATAGCTTTTTCTTTTTAACTTATTCTTTCTATCTTAAGAGAATAAGAAGGACTATGTATTAGAAGTGAAGATATACTTATCTAACTCTATATTTTATTTAAAATTATTATTCTAAAGAAAGACTCTATAAAATATTGGATGCTCTTGCAATTTTTTCATTTCTTTAAAATATTTCTTCATAAAACTATTATACGTCTCATTAAAATGCTTAGATGAATAATACTTCTTATTAGATTAAATTACTTTTTGTAATAATACGTGCTGAAAACGTTGAAATATATAACCTTATAGTAATCTTAACAATTTTTATAATCTCGCTAATAAATCTTATTATGGTAAGATTATCTACAGGTTTTGTAATAGTTGGTGCATATGCAAAGAAATTGAGAAAAACCCTTTTTGCGCAACTTAAAGAAAAAATGAAAGATAAAGAAATCGCTAGTAAATTGGCTTATGCTTCAGCCCAACTAAATAAGCTTCTTTTTGAAGTTATAGTGAATAAATTAAAGCTAGAAAAAGGAGATCTGGTAAAAATAGTAATAGAGTATGAATTTGATGAAAACAATAAAGAAGTTAATTGGAAATATGATACTTTAAAAATAATTAGCTATAAAAAAGTTCCTCAGGAAGAAATAGAAAAACATTTAGAAGAAACATTAAAAGAGCTAAAAGGTGAACCTATCTTTACAATTGAAAAAATTGGAGAAAGCGCTGATGGAGATTTGATTTTTTCTGTACTTAGTAATAATAAAGATGTTGGTATAATGGTAATTACTCCGCTAGATGAAAAATCCTATCTACTAAAAAAAGCAGTTGTTGTAGATAAAGAGGCTTTTGAAATAGAAAAAGTTAAATTGGAAGAAGTAGAATCACTGTCTGAAACTTTAACTAACATAGTAAATTTTGAAACTAGTTTAAGAAAAACGATAAATAAAGAAGAAGGTTTAAACTTAATAAACATGATAAAGAAAAAATTAAGTTAACTTTGGCATTAATTCAACCTCTTCAAAAATTAAATTTCCAGAATAATTTTTGTAGATTTTTTTAGAAGATTTTATTATAATTTTTTTTCTAAAATTTGGCGCATCCAAAACAAAAGTTTCATATTCTCCTCCTTCACCACTTGGATTAATCCCAAATTTAGAACTAAGAATCTTCATATCCTCTATAAATTTTTCATCAATTTTTCTTCCTAAATAAGATTCATCTAAAGGATAAGCAGCAATTCCGGTTATTATTGCATCTATTTTTAATCTTAAAATTTCTTCCAGAACTTCAAATTCATTAACTTGCCACAAAGGAGTAACAAACTTTATTCCAAATTTTTCACAAATCTTTTTAAATTTTTCAAACTGAAATTTTGACTTTATTACACCACAAACAATTCCTTCTATTTTATATTCGGAAATAGCTATATTTAATAAATTTTCTAAAGTTTTAATTTCATTATTTGCATCACTTTTTTCTTGAATTAAAGGAATCCCCATAGCTTCAGCTTGGTATTTTACAAATTTTGTGTTTGGATAATGAAAAAAATAGCTTTCTTCTGAAGAAGGAATTATATTTATCAAACATTCTATAGAGTTTTCCTTACTAGCTTTTAAAATAGCCAAAGTAGAATCTTTTCCACCAGAATATATTGCCGCTAGTCTCATTTTATTATTTTAATATCAGTGAAAAAACCTTATCCTTTTTTAAAATTATATATTAAAATTTTAAAATAAACTCTATGAAAGTATTGGTAACTGGAATTGCCGGTTTTGTTGGTTCTCATATTGCTGAAGAATTAATTAAAAGAGGTTTCACAGTTTATGGAATAGACAATCTACATACTGGTAACATCGAGAATATAAAAGAGATGAATATCGATTTTATTGAAGGTAGAGCTAAGAAAATTATAGAAATTAATGAAAAGTTTGATATTATATTTCACAATGGAATTTATTCTTCAAGTCCTATGTATAAAGAAAACCCCTTTCTTGTTAATGAAGTTATAGAAGATATGATTGCTATTTTAGAGTATGCAAAGAAAAATGGCTCTAAAATTATTTTAGCTTCAACCTCTAGCCTATATAATCAAAATCCAATTCCCTGGAATGAAGATATGGAAATAAAAGTTACAGATTATTATACTGAAGCGAGATATGCATGCGAAAGATTATGTCAATTATATTCAAAACTTTTCAAAATTAAATGTATTTCTTTAAGATACTTTAGTGTTTTTGGAGAAAGAGAGGAATATAAAAGAAAATATGCGAATGTGATAACTCAAATGATTTGGTGTGGCTTAAAAGGAAAAGAATTTGAAATTTTCGGAGATGGAAACCAAAGTAGAGATTTAATTTATGTAAAAGATGTAGTTGAAGCTAATATAAAAGCTATGAATTTTGAAGATTTTGATGAAAAATATTTTGAAGTTTTTAATGTTGGCTCTGGAAAAAATTATTCCTTTAATGAATTGGTTGAAATAGTTAGAAAGTTTTTAGACTTAAAAGTAAATTATAAGCCTAATCCTTTATCAAATTACGTTTATCATACTTTAGCAGATATCAAAAAATCTAAAGAAATACTCAAATTTGAAACTAAATTTGAAATCGAAAAAGTTATACCAAAAATAATAGAATACTACAAGAAGAAAATAGAAAAAATAATAATATAAAAATTTTTTATTAAATCATTCGAATAATATTTAATGAAGTTTGTAAAATGGATTAAGGAGTTATCTAAAAATGATTTAAATTTAGTTGGAGGTAAAGCTGCAAACTTAGGAGAAATGATAAATGCTGGTTTGCCTGTTCCTAATGCTTTTGTTGTTACTGCAGAAGCATATAAACATTTTATCACAAAGAACAAGCTTATGGGTAAAATAAAAAAAATACTTAGAAGCGCTGATTTTAATGATCCTAAAAATTTAGAAGAATCTACACGAAAAATTAGAGAACTTATTGAAAATTCTCCAATGCAAAAAGAAATAGAAGACGAAATAAAAGAGGCTTACAGAATGTTGTCTGAAGAATTTGGAGAAAATGAAATATCTGTAGCTATAAGAAGTTCGGCCACTGCGGAAGATATTCCCAGTGCTAGTTTTGCTGGACTCCAACTAACCTTACTTAATGTAAAAGGAATAGAAAACGTTTTAAATGGAGTAAAAAAATGTTGGGCTTCTCTTTTTACACCCAGAGCAACTTTTTATAGAGAGCAAAAAGGGTTTAAGCATGAAAAAGTTTATATAGCAGTAATAATTCAAAAACAACTTGGCGTTTTAAATAGAAAAGAGTATGAGGAAGGTAAATACAAAGCTGGAGTTGGATTCACGATTCATCCTTCTACTGGAGAAAAAGATAAAATTGTAATAGAATCATCTTATGGCCAAGGAGAAAGTGTAGTTAGTGGAGCTGTTAATCCCGACACTATAATAATAGATAAAAATACTGGAAATATTTTGGAGTTTCATGTTGGAAGAAAAGAAAAAATGAGAATAACTAGTGAATTAGGAGAATTGGAAGAAATTGAAACTCCACAAAATTTAAAAGAAAAACTTTCTTTAAACGAAGATGAAATAAAACAACTTTGGGAATTAGCTTTAAAGCTTGAAAAACATTATAATTTCCCCCAGGATTTTGAATGGGTTTCCGAAAATGGAAAAGTTTACTTAGTTCAATCTAGACCGGTAACAGTTTTTTATGAAAAGAAGGAAAGCAAAACAATAACTGAAAAAAGTCCTTTAATTAAAGGTTTGGGTGCATCTCCTGGAGTAGCTATAGGAAAAGTTAAGATTGCATTAACTGTTGAAGAAGCAAGCAAAAAAATAGAAAGAGGAGATATATTAGTAACTAAAATGACTTCTCCTGATTGGACACCATTTATGAAAATTGCTTCTGCAATTATAACAACTGAAGGTGGGCTAACTTCTCATGCAAGCATAGTATCTAGAGAATTAGGAATACCATGTATAGTTGGTGCTTCTGAGGCTTTGAATAAATTGAAAGATGGAATGTTAATAACAGTTGATGGAAGGAACGGTCTAGTTTATGAAGGCGAAATTAAAGAATTGATAGAAAGAGAAAAAGCTGAAGAGATTTCTTTAAAAGAAGTTGCTGGCTTAAAGACAAAAACAAAGATATTAATGAATTTGGGTGTACCAACGGAAATAGAGAAATATAAAGACTTACCTTTTGAAGGAATTGGATTGATGAGAGTTGAATTTATAATTGCAGAATGGATTAAAGAGCATCCCAATTATTTAATTGAAAAAGGAGAAGAGCAAAAGTATGTTGATAAATTAGCTGAAGGAATAGCTATGGTTGCTAAATCTATTTATCCTAGATTTGTTGTTGTTAGATTTAGCGATTTCAAAACCAATGAATACAGAAAACTAAATGGTGGAGGAAAATTTGAACCAATAGAAGCTAATCCTATGATTGGATGGAGAGGTGTTTCAAGATATATAAGCAAAGATTTTGAAAAAGCTTTTAGATTGGAATGTAAAGCTATTAAAAAAGTTAGAGAAGAATATAAACTTGATAATGTTTGGGTGATGCTTCCTTTTGTTAGAACAGTTTGGGAAGTTGAAAAAGTCCTTAAAATAATGGAAGAGGAAGGTTTGAAAAGAAGTGAAAATTTCAAAATTTGGATTATGGCTGAAGTTCCTAGTGTTGTATTTTTGGCTGATAAATTTGCAAAATATTGTGATGGATTTTCTATTGGGAGTAATGATTTAACTCAATTAATTTTGGGTGTAGATAGAGATTCCGCAATTTTAACAAACATGGGTTATTTTGATGAAAGAAATGATGCCGTTTTAAAAGCAATTAGAGATTTAATAAAAAAGGCACATAGAGTAAAAGTTACAGTTTCTATATGTGGACAAGCTCCTAGCTTTTATCCTGAGTTTACTGAATTTTTAGTTAAATGTGGTATAGATTCGATTTCTGTTAATCCTGATGCTGTTCTAAAAACTAAGAAAATCGTTTATGATGTTGAAAGAAAATTGTATTCCCAATAACTTTTTTCTACTTTTTCTGATTTGTAAGCATCTATTATAATTTTCAATCCCTCTTCCAAATTTGAATCATCCTTACAAGTAGCTATTTCTACATCAATCAAAGAATATTCTGGCCAAGTATGAATAGCTATGTGACTTTCTTTAATTAAGTATATAACGCTCAAGCCTTCTGGTTCAAATTCATAGTATAACTTGTCTACATAAGTCATACCTAACTTCTTAACAACTTCATCAAGAACATTAAAAGCAAAAGACTTATCACTAAGTAAACTTCTTTCTACTCTACATTTTTCTAACTTTGCACACAAATGTTTTACCTTCATCTTCTAACATCAATCCCGAAGTCTCCTCTTATATAAATTTACGTTTAATTAATATAAAAATTTTTAAAAAATCACAGATAAGAATAAATTTCGCTAAAAATTTTAATTTTTTTAGGCTTAAAAGGAATTTTTTCTAAAATATACAAAGAGGCATTAAGATATTCTTTGTTCTCTATATTCAAACCAAATTTTTTAAAATTTTTTTCAAAAATAAAGCATTCTTTATGTATTTTTTGAAATAAATATGAAATTTTTCCTATTTCAATATCTCTTATTATGAAGTTCATTTTGGTAATATGCTCTTGGAAAAACAACATTCTATTTCCTATTGCTTCATCTCCTAAAACAAGAAAACAAATACCTCCATCTTTTTCAATTATTTTTGATGAAAATCTTAAGAAAGCTATCAATCCAGAAAAATTATATGGCGGGTTTATATATACTCCATAGAATTTATCGTCAAGGTATTTTTTTCTTATATCTCTTTTTTCTATTTCTATATTTGCGTTTAACTTTTCTTTTAAATTACACACAATATTTAAAAGATCCTCATCAATATCAAAAACTTTAAATCTAAATTCTTTATTAATCAAAGAAAGAATTAAATAAACAAAGTCGTCTGCACCAACAAAAACAAATTTCTCTTTAAATGGATAGAACTCAGTTATCTTACTAGCTAAAAATATTGAAGATTTTAAATTTATAGGAATCTGGTCATAGCTTCCTTTCCAATTATAAAATATACCAAAATTTTCTATTACAGACTTCTTGAGATTTATTTTACCTATAATCTTTTTAATTTTTTCAATAATTTTGTCCTCTGTTAAAGGTATAGAAAATATTTCATTCAATTTTATTTTAAACTTGACTTTTTCACTCTTTATTACAGCAATCCTCTTCTTGATTAAAAATTTGAGAAAAACTGTTAAAAATTCTGAATCGTGATTAAATTTCTTTATTATTAAAAACGGATTTTCATAAAACCAAAGATCTCTAATTATTAAGGAAAATCTTAAAAAACTTATCTTTTCATAGTTTTCGAAAACTTCTTCTACTAAATTTTCTGAAAAATTTTTAACTTTATCTATACCTACTCTGTTTTTAACATTTTTTTTAAATTCTTTTCTATGAAATTCGACAAAATCTCTATACATTTCTTTAAGCTGATTCAGATTCATTATTTTATTTTTTGTGCTGATAAAATAAATTCTCAAAAGTAAAATTAAGACTCGCCCCCGCCGGGATTCGAACCCGGGTCTCAGGCGTGACAGGCCTGCATCCTAGGCCACTAGACGACGAGGGCATTTTATATATTTAGTAAAAAATCAAAAGATAAATTTTACTGATTAATAAAAAATAGGATTGGCGGCGACGTGGATTTCCCGCTCCATAACGGAGCAGTACTTTCCACACCTCCGGGAGGCTTAACTTCCGGGTTCGGAACGAGACCGGGTGTTTCCCTCCCGATCTGGCCGCCAACCAATATTATATTTGAGATTAATATTTAAAGCTTACTTTTTAATTTAACTTTCAAATTTAAAAAATGGAAAAAGATAAAAGAAAGGCTTTAGCAGAAAGATATACTTATTTACAAATTATTTTAGAAAACTTTATAAAACAAAGAGAATTAATATTAAAAAATCTGGAAGAAATAGAAGAAACTTTAGAAGCAATTCAAAACTTAAAGAAAGAGATGGAGGTTATTTTTTCTATTGGTGGGAACGTTTTTGGTTTTGGAAAAATAACTAGTGATAAATTTTTGGTAAACGTAGGCTATAATGTTGGGGTTGAATTTGAAAAAGATAAAGCATTAGAAATTTTGGAAAGAAATAAAGAAAGTTTAATTAAAAACTTAAACGAAATAGAAGAAAATATTAATAAGATCGTTTCTGAACAACAAAAAATATTAAATCTGATTCAAAATAAAGAATAAAGTATGTTAGACTTTCTAAAGAAAAAACTAAAAAAAATTGTAGAAAGAATAACAAAAGAAGTTGAAGTTAAAGAAGAAAAAGAAGAGATTATTAAAGAAGAAAAAACTCCAAAAATTATAAAGAAGCTATTTGTTAAAGTTTTGGAAGAAAAAGATATTAGACCAATATTAGAAGAATTGGAAATTGAACTAATAGAGGCTGATGTTGCCTTAGAGGTCTGCGAAAAAATTAAAGAAGATTTAATTAAAGAGCTTGTATCTAAAGAAATAAGAAGAGGTGAAGAAGAGAAATTCGTAAAAGATGCTTTAAGAAATAGTTTATTAAAAATTTTAGACTTACCTAAGATAGACTTAATAAGAGAAATTCAAAATAATAAACCCTATTTAATAGTATTCTTCGGTTTTAATGGCTCGGGAAAAACCACTACAATAGCAAAAATAGCGAACTATCTTAAAAACAAAAACTTAAAGTGTGTGCTCGCTGCTGGAGATACATTTAGAGCAGCCTCCATTGAGCAACTAGAAGAACATGCAAAAAAATTAGGCATAGAAATTATAAAACAAAAATATGGTGCAGATTCTGCTGCAGTAATATATGATGCTAAAAAACATGCAGAAGCAAAAAAAATTGATGTTATACTAGCTGATACTGCTGGAAGAAGTTATTCAAATGAAAACTTGATGGATGAGTTAAAAAAAATTATTAGGGTAAATAAACCAAATCTAAAAGTATTAGTTATAGATAGTTTAACAGGTAATGATGCTGTCAATCAAGCAAAATATTTCGGAGAAATAGGGGTTGATGCGTTAGTTTTTACTAAGCTTGATGTTAATGAAAAAGGTGGCGCTATTCTTAGTGTTAGTTATATTCTAAAAAAACCAATACTATTTCTAGCGGATGGTCAATCTTATGATGATCTTAAAGAATTCGATGCAAAATACTTTGTAGATAATTTATTAGGAAAAGAATAATTTTAGTTATGTTAGAAAGTTTTGCTGAAAAGCTTAAGAATAGTATAAGAAAACTAATGTGGAAAACTTCGGTAGACGAAAAGGCTGTAGAAGATTTACTAAAAGAGCTAAAAATGATATTATTGGAAGCGGACGTTGAAATAGAAATTGTTAATTCTTTCTTGGAAAACGTAAGAAGAAAGTTATTTAAAGAAAAAATCCCAGCTGGTTTCACTTTGAGAGATTACACCATTAAAGTAGTTTATGAAGAGCTAGTAAAAATACTCGGAGATAAACCTTATGAGATTAATGGCAAAAAAATAATGTTAATAGGACTTTATGGCTCGGGAAAAACAACGACTGCTGCTAAACTTGCAAATTATTTCAAAAAATTTGGTAAAGTTGTTTTAGTTGGTTTAGATTACCATAGACCTGCAGCACCAGAACAATTAAAACAGCTTGCCGAAAAAATAAATGTCAAATATTTGATTGGTAAAAATGCCTATGATGTTGCTAGAGAAAGTCTAGAAAAATTTAAAAATTATGATTATATAATCTACGACACTTCTGGTAGAGACGCCTTAGATGAAGAATTATCAAATGAGTTAAAAAAACTGGCAGAAATAATAAAGCCTGATGAAAAAATACTTGTAATTCCTGCTGAAATTGGTAAAGTTGCAAAAAAACAAGCTGAAGAATTTAACAGAATAGTTGGAATTACTGGAATTATAGTCACTAAAATGGATTCTTCTGCGAAAGCTGGTTCTGCAATTTCTGCATGTGTTGCAACTGGTGCTAAGGTTAAATTTGTTTGTTATGGTGAAAAATTAGATGCAATAGAAAAATACGATCCAAAAAGATTTGTATCTAGAATTTTAGGATTAGGTGACTTGGAAACTTTGTTGGAAAAAGCTAAAGATGTTGTTAAGCCTGAGAAGGTTGAAAAAATTGTTGAAGGTGATTTCACTTTAGATGATTTTATAGAACAATTGGAAGCTTTTAAACAAATGGGTCCTTTGGATAAAATACTATCAATGATACCTGGTTTTAGTTTACCGAAAGATTTAATATATAAACAAGAAGAAAGCATGAAAAAATGGAAATATATATATCAGTCTATGACTCCAAAAGAAAGAAAAAATCCAGAAATAATCGATGAAAGTAGAATAAAAAGAATTGCAAGAGGTAGTGGTGCTTCTGAAGAAGATGTGAGAAATCTTCTCTCTAACTATTTTAAAGTAAAAAAAATTATGAAAAGTGTTGGGGGTGCTAGAGGGATTAGTTTTAGCAATCTTCAAAAACTTATGAAACAATTTGGTTTTAAAATGTGAAAATATGAGAGAGTTTATTCTATTTTCTAGAGGTATAACTACAGACTTTAGCTTAAATGATTTAGTTAATGCTGGTAGGATGGATTTAGTTGCAAGATGTGTTTCAACAGCTATATTTCTTTCTTATTCTTTGAGAAAAGATGTTAAATTTCATGTTGTACTAAATGGTCCTCCTTCTCCACCAATAACTATAACTTTCTTTACAAATGAATTAAAAAATGTTTCTCCAGATGAAAGAAATATTGCATCACATATAAGAATTGCAATAAGAAATTTAGGAAAAAAAGAAAATAGTGAGCCTGGAATATATGTGAGAAAGATAAGTTTTGAAAATTTAGTCAAAGAAAAAATAAATGAATATGGTAATTCAGTATTTTATCTTCATAAAGATGGAGAAGATATAAAAAAAATAATTATAAAGAAGGATTTTGTTGTAATATTAGGAGACAATAAAGGTGTTCCAAAAATTAATGAAAAGTTTTTAGAAAAAATGAATGTTAAAAAAGTTTCACTAGGGAGAATAGAATATCTAAGTTCGCAATGTATAGCAATATTCAATTATGAGGTTGATAGGATATGGATGTCATAGAAAATGCAATAGAATTGATGAAAAGAGGTAAAATCTGTAATAATTGCTTAGGTAGAGTTTTTGCTAATTTATTGAGTGGCTATTCTAATGAAGAAAGAGGTAAATTTATAAGAAATGTTATTGCGATGTTATATGATTCCGGAAAAAATATTGATATAGATATATCAAACTTTTATGGAATAAAATTTAGAAATAGAAAAATTGACGCATCTGATAAAAAATGTTATATATGCGACAATTTCTTCCAAGAAAAAATATTTGATATTTCAAATAGAGTAGTTGAAAAGTTAAAAGAATATGAATTTTCAACTTTTTTAGTAGGAACCAAGCTGTCAACAGAGATGAAAAGAAGAGAAGAAAGTCTTCTTGAAATTATTAATCCCGAATATTTCGAATCAATAAAAAATGAAATAAACAGAGAAATAGGAAAAATTGTAGAAAAAAGATTGAATAAAAAAATGGACAGAAATAACCCAGAAATTACTGTATTAATAGATTTGGAAAAAGAAACTATATCTCTAAATATTAAAAGCTTGTTTATAGCTGGAGAATATAAAAAACTAGTCAGAAACATACCTCAAGCAACATGGTATTGTCAAGAATGTAATGGCAAAGGTTGTGAAAAATGTGGAGGAAGAGGATTGTTGTATCCCAATTCTATTCAAATGATAATAGAAAAACCTTTGCTTAAGTTGACTAAAGGAAAAAAATCTAAGATACATGCTGAAGGTAGAGAAGATATAGATGTAAGATGTTTAGGTTGGAGGCCATTTGTTATAGAGATTGTTAAGCCTAAAATTAGAAAAATGGACCTTAAAAAAGCTGAGAAAACAATAAATAAGTCAAAAAAAATAAAGGTTAAATTATTGAAAATACTGGAAGATGGAAAAAGAATAATAAAGTTTTTGAAAACAGAAAAATCTGATAAACTTTATAGAGCTGAAGTTGTTTTTGAGAGTAACATAGATTTGAATAGATTAAAAATATTAAAAGGTATTAAAAACTTAGTTGTTAATCAACAGACACCTCTACGAGTATTGAGAAGAAGGAGTGATATAATTAGAAGAAGGATAGTTAAGAATATAAAATTCAAGTTAAAAGGTAAAAAAACCATAGTATTGGAAATACTAGCATCGTCTGGTCTGTATGTTAAAGAATTTATAACAGGGGATGGTGGCAGAACAAGACCAAGTATAGCTGAGATTTTAAATAATAAACCAACTAAGGTTATATTAGATGTAATAAAAATATATAGTGGGTTTAGAGGAATGATTAAATGAAAGCTATAGTTCCTTTAGCGGAAGGGTTCGAAGAAATTGAAGCCATAACTATAATAGACGTTCTTAGAAGAGCTGGGATAAAAGTAGATATAGTAGGAATTGAAGACGAAATAGTAGTTGGAAGAAATGGTATAAAAATTCTTTGTGAAAAAACCTTAAATGAAATTGAACAAATAGATTATGATCTGATCGTTTTACCGGGAGGTAATCCCGGATATAAAAATTTGATGAATTCTGAAACTCTTTTAAATATAATAAGAAATATGAATTCTAAAGGAAGAATTATAGGAGCTATCTGTGCTTCTCCGTTGGTTTTATTGAAGGCTGGAATACTAAAAGATAAAAAGGCAACTTGCTATCCAACTTTAAAAAATGAAATACCTAACTATGAAGATAAAAAAGTTGTTGTGGATGGGAATATAATTACTTCTCAGGGTCCTGCGACAGCAATAGAATTTTCATTAGAAATAGTAAAAATTTTAAAGCCAGAAATATATGAACAAATTAGAAAAGATCTGTTAAGTGATAGATATGGCTAAAAAATCACAAGGATTTAGAATAAAAACGAGGAAAAAATTTCAAAGAGAAGCGAGATACAGAACGCCTATAACTAAATTCTTACAAGAATTCAATATAGGAGATAAAGTTGCAATAGTTCAAGAACCTAGTAGTTTTAAAGGAATGCCATTTTCTAGATTTAGAGGATTAGTGGGGGAAATAATAGAAAAAAGAGGAAGGGCCTACGTAGTAAAAGTTAAAGTTGGAAATAAAATTAAAAAGGTTATCTCAAATCCTGAGCATTTAAAACCAATAGCTTAAAAATAGAAAAAACAATAATTTTTTAATGGAAGTTTTAGAGGAAAGGCCAATAACACTAGCGGAAGCTAAAGAAATTTTGGAAAAAAAGAAAGAAGAAAAAAGATACGAAATAATAAATGCCTTAGATTATGTCAGAAAGTTTAGTTCTATTTCTATAGATGACATAAATAAGTTAAAAGAAGAATTAAAAACCATATCAAAATTAAGCGAAGATGAAATAGTGAAAATATGCGATCTTTTACCTAAAAGTAAAGATGAACTTAAAGCTATTTTATATAAAAACTACAACAAGTTTGAAGATTCTGAATTAGATAAAATTATTGAAATCGTAAAAAAACTCGGATAAAGAGGTGTTTCTAATGCCAAAAGAAGAATATTTGATAGTATTAGACTTTTTACCAAGTGGAAAACCAACTGATAAAAAACCAGAACCTATAGCTCAAGGTATTGGAGAAAGATATTTTTCACTTTTGGAAGTTGTTATTAAAAGGGGTTTTATTGTAAAACCTAAAGAAAGAATATACATTGGTGAAGGAAAGAGGGATGTGGTTGAATATATAAAAAGAAAAATTAGATACGATGAATTGACTAGTTTAGCTAAAGACTTACTAGAAGAAGTTGTTTCTGAAATAGTTGAAAGGGATGAAAAAAGATTTGTGAATATAATAAACATGGCTCCACCTTTAAGCGCTAGGATGCATTCCTTAGAACTTTTACCCGGCATAGGTAAAAAACATTTATTTACACTTATTCAGGAAAGAAAGAAAAAACCATTTGAAAGTTTTGAGGATATAAAAAACAGAGTTGAAATGATACCAGACCCAAAAAAAATGATTGTCAAAAGAATAATATCTGAGATAAAAAATGAAGATAGGCATAGACTTTTTGTTTTTGATTAAAACTTTATATAGCCCCGGGCGGATTCGAACCGCCGTCCCCGGGTTTCTTTCTCATCTAAATATCAAAGCTTTAGTCCTGCGAGACCAAAGCCCGGTATCCTTGGCCGCTAGACGACGGGGCTATATTTTAATAATTATTATTCCTTTGATAAAGTTTTAAATATTCTAAGAAAACGCAATATACATTATTCCATTTGCTATTCTACTTATTCTTGATAGTTGCTCGGTGGGGTGTGCTCTATGATATAAAACTAAACTGTAGATACCATCAGATACATTCCAAACAAAAGGAATTATGGGTGAAATTATTCCACTCAAGTTTGCTATTATCCTTCCAAATCTAATAAACTGATAGGGGAAGGTTTTTTCTTCTTTGTACATTTTATATGAAACATATCCATCCAATACCCCCCAGGATATTAGAAGTGCTCTGATCCAACCTACGAAAGATACCATTATTCTTATAGCCAAACCACCTATTATAACAGTGGAGAGACCAAGACAAGAATAAATTCTTTCTTTTAATTTTTGAATTCTTTTTGAATTAAACTTTCTAAAGAGATTAAACAGCCCCTCAATTATCATCATTATAATTTTCAGGCAGAGATTTATAAACTTTAAATTAGAGATAAAAAGAAAATAGATAAGCTAGAAGAGCTGGTAAAAATAGAAAAGGAAGGGCCGGTAATGGTTTTCCAAAATTCTTTTTAGAAGCAAAATAGAAAAGTAGAAAAACTGAAACTGTACTCATAATTGAGAGAAGAATGGGTATTAAAATTCCCTTATCCAGCATAGAAACCGCCATAGTTGAAGGAAGAAAATAATCGCCAGAACCCAATGCTATTACTTTTATTTTTTTGGTTTTATCTTTAAAATTTACTTTTCTTAATTTTGAAGCTGGGAAGACTGAAATAAATGTCGATGGTCTCTCTATCAAATTTTGAGCCATGTAAACCATATGCTTAGTTACAAATACAGAAATTATATCGTATATAGAAAGAAACAAAAAGAGAATCAAAACTAATGTAGTTGATAAAGAAGATCCCATAAGAGCAGTTGCTGAACTTATTGAAAGGAAGATAATTATGTTTTTTAATAGATAGCTTTTTTTAATCTCAGCTAATATTACCAAAAACAAAGCAAGCGCTATAGAAGGCACTACAGGCAAAAAATAGGAAAATGTAGTTGTCGTTAAGAAAAATGCGGCAATATTTTCAAACACTTTAACGAAAGAGAGTCTAACTTTTATTAGAAAAATAATTGTTAATGTACCAATTAAAATTAGAGAAAAAACTAACAAAATATTTCTAAAATCGTCTGGCGACGGAAATAATGGTTCTATCTCACCTGCTCTAATAGCTTCCTTTGTTATTAATCCTAAGTATAAAGAAAATAACATTACAGAAAGAAAAAATAAAGATACGAAAACTAACTCTTTTCTAAACATTAAATTATTTTTTGCTTAAATAGTTATAAGTTAAATAATATGGATGATATTAGGATACACTTTCACAGAAATTGTGGGAAAAAGGGCTGAAATTTCTAGTAAGGTAGATATAAACTCTACTATAGACATATTAGAAGTAAAGGAAAACGAAATTGATATAGGAGAAAGGAAAAAGGTTATCGAAATAGCCTTCGAGTTTAAAGTTGAGTATAAACCGTCTGACGGAAAAATAGTTTTAAAAGGGAATGTTTTATATTATGCTAAAAATAGTAAAGATGTGGTAAAAGAATGGGAAAAAAATAAAAAATTACCCGAAGAGATAGATATTGAAGTAAAAAACTTTCTTTTGAAGAAGTGTCTTAGTTTTGCCTTAACTATATCAGAGGAAATCAGAATGCCCACACCAATACCTTTTCCTGTAATTGTTAAAAAGAAAGAAGAAAATAGCTATATTGGATAGAAAATAATTATTTGTATGTTGAGTATAATAAAAACTTTGGGATACTTTGGAATTTTTATAGTTAGTTTAGTTTCCACTTCTACAATTCTTCTACCATTACCATTATATTCAATAATAACAATAGCAGCAAGTTTAGGAATGAATCCTTTATTAGTGTCGTTTTTTTCAGCTTTAGGGATGAGCATAGGAGAATTCACTGGGTATCTTATTGGATTGGGTGGTGGTTCTTTAATTGAAAAAAGGAATAGAAAATTAATAAATCGATTTGAAAAATTTTTTAAAAAATATGGAATATTAACTGTCTCTCTATTTGCATTTCTACCTTTTCCTTTTGATATAGTAGGAATTATGGCTGGTATGGGAAGGCATGATATTAAAAAGTTTTTCTTTGCAACCTTTATAGGAAAATTCTTTAAGGCTCTACTACTTTCTTATTCTGGTTATTTGATATCTAGAATTATTTGGCAATTCTATTTTTAATATTACTAATAAATATTTTTATGCCATCAATAACTTTTTGTTTTCAAGTTCATCAACCCATAAGAATTTCTAATTTTCAATCAAATGGATTCTTAAAAAGAATCGATTATTACAACTCATATTTTAATCATGGATTAAACAAATGGATTTTTGACAGAGTAGCAAATAAATGTTATTTACCAACAAACAGAATATTATTAGAAATTTTGGATAATTTAAAACATGAAAGAAAGAAATTTAAAATTGCATTTAGTTTAACGGGTACTTTTGTAGAGAGTGCAGAAAAATATAATAAAGACGTTTTGTCGACCTTCAAACAACTAGCAGAAAAATCTGAAGTTGAATTTTTAGGTGAAACTTACTATCATTCTTTAGCTAGTTTGTATGAAAGTGAGGAAGAGTTTGTAGAGCAAGTTGAAATGCACAAACAAATGCTTAAAGATTATTTTGGTGTTGTACCTAAGGTTTTCGTTAATACTGAGATGCTCTATAACAATAGAATAGCTAAGATTGTGGAAAGCTTAGGTTTTAAGGCTATTTACACAGAGGGGGCAGAAAGAATTTTGGAATGGAGAAGTCCAAACTACGTTTATGTGAGAAAATACTGTTTTCCTGACGATCCTCCACCAAATAAAAGAATAAAAGTGTTGCTTAGAAACTATAGATTAAGCGATGACATTGGATACCGATTTTCCGCCAGAAATTGGGATCAGTGGCCATTAACTGCAGAAAAATATACTGCTTGGCTTAGTGCTACCTCAGGTCAAGTAATAAATATTTTTATGGATTATGAGACTTTTGGTGAGCATCAACCAGAAGATAGTGGAATATTTTGGTTTTTAAAAGCACTACCTTACATGGTTTTAAGAGATCCAAACTTAGAATTTTTGAAACCCATAGAAGTTATAGAAAAATATCAGCCAATTGGGGAAATAGATGTTTTTGAATTTTCTACAGTATCTTGGGCTGACATGGAAAGAGATGTATCTGCATGGTTAGGAAATAAGATGCAACAAATCGCTTTTAATGAAGTAAAAAACTTGGAAAAATTAGTAAAGCAAACGAACAACGCTGAATTAATAAAAATCTGGAGACTCTTACAACAGAGTGATCACTACTACTATATATGTAATAAATGGTGGGCTGACGGAGATGTTCATAAGTATTTTAGTATTTTTGGATCTCCCGAAGATGCTTTTGCAAACTTTATGAATATTATATCAGATTTTAAAACAAGGGTTCTTTTGGAATTAGATAAAAAAGAGGAGGTATCTAATAAATGAAGGCAACAGTTGCCGGCTCCATTGTAATGGATATAACAATATACTCAACTAAACATTTCAAAATTATAAAAGACTATTTTGCTTTTCCTTTTGATCATAAAATTCAAGTTGATAAGATTTTTGTCGAGGCTGGTGGTTCTGGTTATAATGTTTCTTCAGCTATTACTAATTTTGGCAATAAAGTTCATTTGTTTGGTGCTATAGGTAAAGATACGTATGGACAAATCATTCTAAAATCTATGAAAAAAAATAAAATTAAAACAGATTGCATAAAAATTATAAATAATGAATTAACAGGATTTTCATTAATATTCTTGTATGGTTCTGAAAAAACTATAGTAACCTATAGAGGTGCCAATAACTATCTTTCTGAAGAAGATCTCATCGAAAGTAAAATAAAAAATAGTGACATATTCTTATTCACAAGCATGACTAGCAATCAAAATATAAAATTCATTAGAAAGGCCATAAGCATAGGTAAAAAGTATGGGGTAAAAATCTTTTGTAATCCGAGCATTGCTATGGTTGAACATCAAAAAGATAATTTGAGAGAATTCATAAGAGAATCCGACTTTGTTATAATGAATAAAAAAGAAGCATTGAGTTTAACTAATGCTAAAGACTTGAAAGTGGCTATCTATAAATTAAAGAAAATTAGCGGTGGTATACCAATAGTAACAGCAGGCAAACTAGGTTGCTTTGTTTATGATGAAAAAATAAAAAACTTTAAAGCTTATGATGTTGATGTTATAGATACTACAGGTGCAGGAGATGCATTTACAGGAGCATTTGTGCATGCTCTCTATTTAACGGAAGATTTAGAATATTCATTAAGATTTGCCAATGCTGCAGCTGCTATAAAAATAAGTAGTCATAACAGAAAAATTCCTAGCGAAAAAGAAGTTGTAAAATTTATGGAGGAAAAATCATGATATTTTCATCTAAAGAAAAAAATTTAAAAAAAGTCTTAAAAGATGGAAAAGCCTTAATATTGGCATTTGACCATGCTGTAGAGCATGGACCACAAGAATATGAAGGAGTTGATCTTTCTCCTCAAAGAATAGGAAAAATTGCATATGAAGGTAAAGTTGATGGTTTAATAGTTCATATTGGGGTTGCAAAAATTGTGAAAAAATTATATCCAAAGGTACCTCTAATAATAAAGCTAACCGCAAGAAATGAATTATTAGATAGTAGAATTCAATTACAAGAAATTGTGACTAAAGTCAAAGAAGCAAAAAATGTTGGGGCTGTTGGAGTAGCTTATACAATTTATTTTGGATCTGATTTTGAAAATCAAATGATTAGAACATTTTCTGAAATAAAAGAAGAAGCCAATAAATATAAAATGCCAATATTCGGTTTTGCTTATCCTCGAAGTAATAAATTTAAATCGAAGTATGATCCTATTGCTGTTAG
The DNA here is from genome assembly GCA_039000725.1 of Candidatus Aenigmatarchaeota archaeon. Classification (GTDB taxonomy): domain Archaea; phylum Aenigmatarchaeota; class Aenigmatarchaeia; order CG10238-14; family SpSt-28; genus SpSt-28. The sequence goes on from JAWBNO010000001.1 coordinate 165,617, forward strand.
GTATGCTGCTAGAGTTGGTGCTGAAATAGGATTCGATGTTGTTAAAACATATTACACTGGTGATAAAGAAAGTTTTTCCAAGGTTGTTAAAGATTGCTTTGTTCCAATATTAGTTGCAGGTGGTCCAAAAATAGAAGAGGAAAGGGAATTTATAAAAATTGTAGAAGATGTGATGAGTGTTGGTGCTGCTGGTATTGCTGTAGGTAGAAACGTTTGGGAAAGAAATGATGAAGAAGCTCTAAAGATATTAGAAGATTTAAGGAGGATAATCCACAAATGATAATAATTAATTTTAAAAATTATAAAGAGGCCTTAGGAAAAAATGCCTTGAAAATTTGTAGAATTATTGAAGATGTTTGCAAAAAAAGTAGAATTAAAATTTTTGTAGCTCCGCAATATACAGACATTCCATTAATTTCTAGAAATTTCTCTTTTCCTGTATTAGCTCAGCATGTAGATGATGTTGAAGAAGGAAAATTTACAGGAAGTGTGTCAATTTTTTCTTTAAAAGAATATAATGTATTTGGTTCTCTTTTAAACCACTCCGAAAGAAAAATATCTATAGAAAAAATCAAAAGAACTATAAAATTGGCTAAAAAAAATAATCTTAAAATATTCGCTCTTGCATCATCACTAAAAGAAGCTAAAGAAATTTTAAAGTTTAAACCATATTCTTTGGCATATGAACCACCAGAATTAATAGGAACCGGTAGAGCTGTTTCAAAAGAAAAACCAGATATTCTAAAAAAATTTGTTGATTTGACAAAAAACAAAAAAGTTATTAAGCTTGCTGGAGCTGGCATTTCTAATAAAGAGGATGTTAAAAAGGCGCTAGAAATTGGATGTGATGGTGTTCTAATATCATCAGCTTTTGTTTTTTCTAAAAATAAAAAAGAATTCTTAGAAAAGGTTATTTCCGCTTTTTATAGATAGTCTCAATATTTTAAAATTTCAAAAAAATAAACATAATGGATAAAGAAGAAATAATAAAATTAGTTGAAAAAGAACCCACAGAAGAAATATTAACAAAAGAAAGATTGGCGCAATATTTAGATGAAAAAAGAAAGATTAATCATTACATAGGCTTTGAAATTTCCGGCTTTGTTCATCTTGGAACTGGAATAATTTGCATGAGCAAAGTTGCGGACTTTCAAAAAGCAGGAATAAACACTACCATATTTTTAGCTGATTTTCATTCTTGGATAAATAAAAAATTGGGTGGTGATTTATCTACAATAAAAAAAGTTGCAGGTGGATATTTCAAAGAAGCATTAAAGATTTCTTTAAAAATTGTTGGTGGTGACCCAGATAAATCTAAATTTGTTTTAGGCTCAGATCATTATAAAGAGGTTGGTTTAGAATACTTTGAAACTGTGTTAAAAGTTTCTATGAATACTAATTTGTCTAGAATTAAAAGGTCACTAACAATTATGGGAAGAAAAGAAAGCGATTCTATAGATTTTGCCCAACTTATTTATCCGCCTATGCAAGTTGCAGATATTTTTTCTTTGAAAGTAAACTTAGCTCACGGTGGTATGGACCAAAGAAAAGCACACGTAATAGCAATAGATGTGGGTGAAAAAGTTTCTGGCTACAAACCTATTGCTGTTCATCATCATTTACTAATTGGAATGCAAATAGATGAAAAAATTAGAGAAAATATTTTATCTGCTAAAAAAGAAGGAAAGAGAGAACTTTTTGAAGAAAGTATAATAGATATAAAAATGTCGAAATCTAAGCCTGAAAGTGCAATTTTTATACATGATTCAGAGGAAGAAATAAAGAGAAAAATAAGTAAAGCTTTTTGTCCTCCAAAAGAAATAGAACTAAATCCAGTAATAGATATTGTTAGATATGTAATATTTCCTTGGATTTCTAGATTAGAAAAAAAATTCGAAATAGAAAATCTTAAAAGTGGAAAAATAAAAGAATATAGTAGTTTATCTGAATTAATAGATGATTATAAAAATGGTAATATTCATCCTCTAGATTTGAAAAGCTCTACAACTAATTACCTAATAGAAATGCTTAAACCTGCTAGAGATTATTTCTTGTACGGAAGTGGAAAATCATATTTAGAAGAAATTCAAAATCTAAAAATAACTAGATAGTTTTACTGACAAATTTTTTATAAGAAGTTTCTAAAGCCTTTATTCCTGGTAACTCTCCTTTAGATAAATAATCTATCAAAGCCCCTCCAGCTAAACTAACATAAGAAAATTTGTTTTCAGGTATTCCAAATAGCTCTAATGCAGTTGATGTATCTCCTCCGCCAATTAAAGAAAATGTTTTTAATTCTGCTATCTTTTCTAAAATTTCTCTAGTTGATTTTGCAAATGGTGCTTTTTCGTACATTCCCAAAGGACCTTTAACAATTATATATTTTGATGAGGATAAAATTTCTTTAAATTTTTCAACAGTCTTTTTTCCAACATCTAAAATCAAACCAGAAGATGGTATATTATTAACATCGTATTCAACTCTTTCTCCATTTTCTTCAATAGCAACATCTTCAGGAATTACTATCTGTTTTTTTCTTTCTTTTAACAACTCTTTTGCCCTATCTAAAAGATTTAAATATCCTAACTTTTCCAAAACTTTTAAATTGTCTTGATTTATATCAACTCCATTAGCATATAAAAACAGATTTCCAATTAAGCCACCAAGTAAAATTTTCTTCATCTCTGTTCCTCTTTGATTTAAAATCCTTTCCATAACTTTTAAACAATCATCAACTTTTGCTCCACCTAAAACAAAAGTATCCCATTTTAGTTGAAATCTTGGCAAATCGTGAACATAAATGTTTCCAATAATTTTAAAATTGTCTCCTAGTGAAAAAAACGCCTTGCTTATTGATTTTAACTCTTTCTCCATAACTCTTCCAGCTATAGATGGTAAAACCGTAGAAAAACCTACTATACTTGCATGTGCCCTATGAGAAGCTGAAAAACCGTCCAATATAAAATAATCGGCAAGTGGATATAATTCTCTAACTATTGTTGAATTAGCATGTTCCTCTATGCTTTTTTCCTTAGTTTCATCATCTAAAAATCTAACATTATCTAACAAGATTGCTTCTCCTTCCTTAAGATTTTTAATCTTACTTTTAGCTTTTTCTCCAACTACATCATTAACAAACTCTATTTTTTTATCCAAGTATTTATTTAGAAGATCAGCATGTTTATCTAGGCTTATAAAATCTTCATCTCCCTTTCTACCTTGATGTGCTAAAACAACAACTTTTGCTCTTCTATCTTGAAGCTCTTTTATAGTTTTTGCATGAGCTTTAATTCTTGGAGAATCTATCAATCTTTTTGAATCCGAATCATAAGGAGAATTTATATCAACTCTAATCAAAACTGTTTTTCCGCTAAAATCAAAGCAATCCATAGTAAAGAAATTCATTAAAAATTTTTGTTTAAAATAATTAAAAATCTTTATAATCATATGCTGGGGTCGCCTAACCAGGTAGGGCGCCGGTCTTGAGTTATCAAGATCTGATGAAAATGAAGAAAACCGGTGGGCTTAACGCCCGTGTGGGTTCAAATCCCACCCCCAGCGATATGTTTTTAAATCTATAAATCTTTACGATTTTTAAGAAGTCAATAATTTTCTTATTATTATTAAAAATGTCATTGAAAATGTTTGAGAAAAAACTATGAAAAATGTCAAATATGTTAAAGAAATTTCGTAAAGATAACCAATTAATGAAGAACCTATAAACAAAGATGCTCCTAAAATAAAAGAATAAATACCATATGCCATTCCTCTCTTTGAAATTGGAGAAACATCTGCAATGAAAGCTCTCATTATTGTTTCTTGCGTTCCAATAACGAAACCATAAAGTAAAATTGCTATTATTATCAGGAATTTTGACTCAGAAAAAATAAAAAATGGTATCAATATGCTTAAGGATGGTATAATAAAAAGTAAATTTACTTTATAGACTTTTTTTACTCTATCATAAATTTTACCTATAAATGGCGCTATTAATGCATCAGAAAGCATAGCTAAAGAATACAAAAATACTATTATGTAATCTGGAAATATTTTATTTAACTTAAAATGATAACCTAAAATAGCAAAATTTATGAAGCCCAAAAAAGTGAAAAAGGAAAACAAAGTATAAAACCAAAAAATTTTTGTTAATCTTTCTTTTTTTACATTTTTCGAAACTTCTATTTTAATCTTTCGAGAGTAAGAGTAAGCCAAAAATAAAACAAAAATCAATATTATAAAGGGCAACGATAATATAGAGTAAGCAAATCTATAAATATTGATTTGGTTTTGAGAATAAACCAAAAACAAAAAACCTAATATAATTGGTCCTATTAAAGCCCCAACTTGATCTAACAGCTCTATTATACCAAAAGAAAATCCTATGTTTTTAGTTTTTTTAGTTAAAAAAGAAACAATAGTATCTCTAGCTGGACCTCTAATAGCTTTTCCTATTCTTTCAAATAGAATAAATATAAAAGCTACCTGCCAGGTTTTAGCCAAAGCAAGTAGTGGAATTGAAATTAAAAGAAAATAACCAAAAATTATGAAAAACCAATACTTTTTCGTTTTATCAGAAGCAAAACCGAATACGAATCTTAAAAAATTACTTAAAAGTTCTGTTAGTCCAGAAAAAAATCCTATAATAGAAGCTGAAGCGCCTAACAGAAGTAAATATTGACCATTAATGCTTTTTGCACTCTCATAAATTAAATCTCCAAAAAGACTAACTAATCCAAACATTATTATAAGCAATTGAATTTTTTTTATTTTCTCCATCTATTTATTTTTTCTAATGTAATTTAAGATAAAAATGAGACTGTGGAGTATACATTCAAAATATTTGGACAGAATAGGTTTAATTGCTGAGTGGAGAGAAGGTCTACTGGCTCAAAAGGTTTTATTAGGTAAAACAAAAGGCTATAAAAATCATCCACAACTAATAAGATTCAAAAATTATGAAGATCCTGTGCTTGCTATAGGAACCTTTCTATTCCACGTTTATTTAGAGGGTAAAAGAAGGAATTTTAGTTTTGATAAATCTAAAATTGTTAAGTTTGATGAAAAACTAGAAAAAATAATACCTATAACTAAGGGTCAAATAGAATATGAGTTTAAACTTTTAAAATATAAGATCAGTAAAAGAGAAGGAAGAATTATTAAAGAAGATGGAAAAATAGAAGTTAAGCCTATATTTTATGAAATAGATGGTCCTGTAGAAAGTTGGGAAAAAGTCAAAAATTATGTTTAATATAATTTAAGCAACGAAGAAATTTCCCAACAAAAATATGAATAAAATGCCGATTATAAAAAATAAAGCTGTCATAATATTTTTACCTTTATTGTTTTGATTCAATCTAGGAATTAGATCGGAAGCAGAAATGTACAGAAAACCACCTGCAGCAAAAGGCAATATCAAAAATACATACTCCTTAGGAAATCCGAACCAACCGTATAGTCCACCAATTATTGCACTAACTTGAGCTAAAAACTTTAATATCAACGCTTTTTTCTTACTGAATCCGCCATACAAAAGTGTTGCAAAACTTCCAAGCTCTTGTGGAATTTCGTGCAGTATTATTGCTAAAACTACAAATAATCCCAAATTAAAGTTTATTATAAATGTTGCTGCTATGGTTAACCCATCTATAAAATTATGAACAAAATCTCCTATTAGTAAAAGATAGCTAAAAGAATGAATTTTACACCTAATTTCATGACAATGATGCCAATTTATTACTTTTTCTAAAAAGAAAAACGAAACAAAGCCTATTAATAAAAGCGTAATTGCTTCTTTAGCCTCTATTTCTTCTATACTTTCCAAAAGCAAATGGTACAATCCTGCTGATAACAAAACACCTGCTGAAAAAGCAACTAAAGGCAAAATTATTTTTCTTATAGTTTTATCTTTTAATAAAAAGGAAAAAACTCCTATAAGACCCAAAAAGCTAACTATTAGAGTTGAAATTAGTATCCATATTAACATACTTAGTAATTTGTTTATTATTTAAAATTTAAAAATAATTGGTAAGATGAAGATTAATCAAATAAAAAATGGTATGAAAAACATTGAAATAGAAGCTAAAGTTATAGAGAAATCGAAAGAAAAGACTGTTCTAACTAGATATGGAGAAAAAAGAGTAGCAGACATTGTTCTAGAAGATGAAACAGGGAAGATAAAAGCTTCACTCTGGGAGGATCAAATAGATAGATTTAAAGTCGGCGATAAAGTAAAGATTTCTGGGGCATATTCAACAGAATTTAGAAATAATGTTCAATTAAATATTCCAAAAAAAGGAAAAATAGAGAAATTGTAGACTACATTTTTTCTTCTATAATTTCTGCTTCGAATTTGTAAAATTCCATACCCTCCTTTGTCCATTCATTTGGAGGTAAGCCAGCCTTAATGCATAGCTGAGATAAAAAAGTTTCTTTCTTTGGTAACTCGTCCCAAACTTGAGGTAAAAATAGAGCAGACCTTATCCCTTTTTTTATTATTATACCATCTTTAAATGGTCTAATCTTTTCTAAAATTTCCTTATAATCTTTTCCTTCTATTTTTTCTGGCTTACTTAATATAGAGACTTCTATGAATATTTCTTTAAGCTCTTTTTCGTTTAAAGGTGCAAATCTAGGATCTTTAGTTGCTGATATGGCAGCCTCGATTATTCCATCTATTAATGGTTTTGTTGGATATGGCAAACCTATACAGCCTCTTAAATAACTCTGATTATTTACCTTTTTGTATATTGTTACAAAAACTCCTCTCTTTTCATTTAACTCGTTAGGATATTCCTTAGGTTTTGAAATTATCCTATTTGTTTTTACATAAATTTCAATTGCTTTTTTAGCAAGGTTTATAATGAATTTTTTAGTTTCTTCTTCCATTATCTAATTTTACTTCCTTCCTTTACATCTTTTACTGGTTGAAGCAAAGCGATGTTGCTATCATCTTCAGCGGCAAGAATCATGCACTCAGATTCTATACCCATAATTTTTCTTTTTTCCAAATTTGTTACAAAAATAAACTTTTTACCTAGAAGTTCTTCCGGTTTATAATACTGTTTTATTCCAGAAACTGCTACTCTTTTTTCATTGCCAAAATCAACAATTAACTTATACAATTTATTTGAATTTGGAATATCCTCTACTTTAATAACCTTCCCGACTCTAATCTCAATTTTTGAAAAATCGTCGTAGCTTACAACCATTCTAAAAAATTAAAAAGAAAAAATAAAAATTTTATACTACTTTTTTCTTCTAGATTTTCTTTCTTTTTTCTCCATCTCTTTTTCTTCCTTTTGAAGTTCTTTCTCAATTTTCCACTCGTCCCATTCTAACCAAACTATCAAAACTCCTAACAGAAGAACAAACAATGGTAAAGCCCCGTTTATTACTGTTAATACATCTTTTAAAGCTGGTGCCAAAACTCCTGGAATTCCTGCAAAAATATAGTATATGCTCGCTAGAACCAATATTACTCCTATCAATGCTTTTGTCAGCGGATGCATACTATCACTAAAAATAATTTCGAATTAAAACATTTAAATCTAAAGAAACAATTGGTTTTTTATGATAAACTTGTATGATGCACTAGCAAAATTGTGGAAAATGAGATTTAAAAAGAATGAACTAGAAACGTTAGTAAAAAAAAGACTAGAAGAATGGAGAAAACAACCAGCTGTCATTAGAGTTGAAAAACCTACGAGATTGGATAGAGCTAGAGCCTTAGGTTACAAAGCTAAACAAGGATTTATAATTGCTAGAGTTAGAGTTAGAAAAGGAGGAAAGCCAAGAAGATTGTATGAAAGATCTGGAGGTAGAAAACCGTCTTCTGCAGGCTTACTTAAATTTACAGCAAGAAAATCTGACAGATGGATAGCAGAAGAGAGGGCAGCGAGAAAATTCCCCAATTTGGAAGTATTAAATTCTTATTATGTTGGTGAGGATGGAACGTATAAATGGTTTGAAGTAATATTAGTTGATCCTCACCATCCTAATATACAAAATGATCCAAAAATAAACTGGATTTGCTCCTCAAAAAATAGAAGAAGAGTTTTTAGAGGTTTAACGAGTGCTGGTAAAAAATCAAGGGGATTAAAGTCATAAATTTTTGAAGAACAAAAATAAATTCTATGCCTAAACTAGAAAAAAAATTTGATATTCCACAGTTGATATTTTTAGGAATAGCAAACATAATTGGAGCCGGAATATATGTAGTTGGTGGTATAGCGGCTGGGATTGCTGGTCCGTCTGTAATAATTTCTTTTATAATAGCTGGGATTATTGCAACTTTAACTGCACTTGTTATCGCAGAGCTATCTTCCGCTATAACAGATATTGGAGAATCTTACACATATTCAAAAAAGGCATTTGGAAATTATATTGGTTTTATTGTTGGTTTTATCAGATTATTAAGTTCTATATTTTCAACTACCTCTGTGGCAATAGGGTTTTCGGCTTATTTAATGACATTCTTTTTTTCTACTTATAATTCTTCATTTTTTCTATACATGATTTCTATATCAGTAATAGTTCTTTCGTGTATACTAAATATTGTAGGAATTTCTAAAATGATTAAATTCGCCACAATTTTAACTATTTTTAAAATATTTGCCCTGTCTTTTTTTGTAATTCTTGGATTTTATTATTTAATAGAGAATTTTGATCCAAATAAATTAATTCCGCCATTTCCAAACGGATTTAAATCCACTTTAGAGGCATCCAGTTTGGTTTTTTTCGCTTACATAGGCTTTCAGACTATCGCCTTAGCTTCTGAAGAAACAAAAAATCCTAAAAAAAATATTCCTTTAGCTATTTTTTTCACCATGCTATTTTGTTCCATTCTATATGTCTTAATATCTTTAATTCAGGTCGCCTCTGTACATTGGTATGAGTTAAAAAATGTGGAATATTCCTTACTTTATATAACGAGAAAAATAACTGATAATTACATCGTAAATCTTTTAATAACCTCTTCTGCTTTAGCTGCAATGCTCTCTGTATTACTAACAACAGTATATTCAAGCTCAAGAATTGCTTACGCTCTAGCAAAGGATGGTTTTCTTCCCTCTTTTTTCAAAAAAATTAATGAAAAATATAAAACTCCACTGTATTCTGTTATAATTTCTTCTCTTTTAAGTATTTTTGTTTTGACAATAAAAAACTTATCAACTCTAATATCTTTCGTGAGCTTTGGTTATTTGGTAATATTTTTAATTACACACCTGAGTTTGATGAAACTTAAGAAAAAAATTAGACCAAAATTTGAATTGCCATTTTATCCATCAATACCAATAATTTCTATATTTTTAATAATTGTTTTGTTACTGTTTTTAGAAAATACAGCTAAGATATTAGGTATTGCCTTTATTTTAGTGGGAACTTTAATATATTTTTTCTTAACAAAAAAGAAATAGAGAGTTATGTATGATTTACATGTACACAGTACATTCAGCGGCGGAGAATCTAACCTAGAAGAAATAGTTAAAACAGCGAAAGAATTGGGTTATAAGGGAATTGGGTTTATTTCATATTTATTAAAAAAAGAAGAAGAAAACATTTTAATTGCCGAAATAAAAAGAGTCTCATCAGAATTCAATTTTGAAATATTTTTTGGATACGAAGCAACAAATAGAAAAGAAGTTTTTCAAATACTTAAAAGAAGAAAAGAATTAGACCTTCTTTTGGTTAGAGGAGGAAAAATAGAAATTAACAGAATTGCTGTAGAAAACAGAGGAATAGATATTTTAACTCATCCAGATTTGGAAAGAAAAGACTGTGGAATAAATCATGTTATAGCAAATTTTGCAAAAGAAAACGAAGTCGCAATTGAAATAAATTTTAGAGAGGTTTTAAACTCTGAAAAAGTTAAAAGAGCACAAGTAATAAAAAATCATAATCAAATAATAAACTTATATAAAAAATTTAAGTTTCCCTTAATTATTTCTTCTGGATCCTTATCACATTGGCAAATAAAAGATCCAAAAGTTCTAATTTCTTACTTGGTAACACTTGGCTTAGATATCCATGAATCAAAAAAAATTTTGAAAGAATATCCAAAAAAGATTATAGAAAGATCAAAAGAATGGAAAAATGAAAAATGGATTATAAGAGGAGTTAAATTACTAGATTAATTATGTCCTAACAATCTTTTTTCCACCTTCCCAACTTTCCCATTCTATCCATTCATCTGGAGCTAAAACTACATTATGAACCCATTCGTATGTTGCGTAGCCTGTACTAGTATCGGATTTTGCAAAACATATTCTATCAATTACATTTGCATGTTCTCTACACACTGCTTTTCCTCCCATAGAAATAGCAACAGCATCCTTATCACAAAACCAACACTTCATTTTTTCACCTCCATTAAAAGCAAGTATGGTATTTGTTTATAAGAAACAAAAAACAAAACAAAAAGGACTATAACAAAAAGAATAATAGTTGATATTAAATCAAAAGGAGAAACCTTTTGATTTGAGTATGCATAATACATTTGAAGAGACACTAATAAGAAAATTACTAAAACGAACCATGCGACCCACTTTGGTAAAATAATTTTTTTTAACTTCATACAATCTCACCATATACTTGCTCAGTTTTCTTAGCGATTTCATCCCAATTGAAAACTGTTTCAGCGGCGTATCTTCCCTTTTCACCCATCCATCTTGCATGTTCCAAATTTCTTAAAATTTCTTTAATACCCCACGCTATTGAATTTGGTGCTTGATAAACTTTATATCCTGTAACATTATGCCACATTAATTCGCCTGCACCTGTACCATGAGTAGCTATAACTGGTTTTTTACAAGCCCAAGCCTCTAAAACTACAATTCCGAATGGCTCATTTCTACTTGGAACAACAACAACTTCACTAGCTTTAATAATCTTAGTTTTCCAATCATCCGAAACATAGCCAGTAAATCTAACTGCGTGCCATAAATTCAATTCAGAAACTCTTTTTTCTAGTTGGTGTTTCATATATCCATCACCAATAAATACAAACTTAGCATTTGGAAAATCTTTCAAAACATCTGGTATAGCTTCAACTAACAAATCTGGACCCTTTTGATATGTCATTCTACCAACAAAAACTATAACCGGATCATAAACACCAAAGCCAAAATGTTTCTTTACATCATTCCATGCATCTATTTCTCCATCAAATTTGTGTGCCCAAATTCCGTTTGGAACAATTCTAATTTTCCAATCCGGAACCCTATATAACCTCATAACTTCGTCTTTCATAACATTAGAGCAAACTATAAGTCTGTCTGCTATATAAGTTCCGTACCATTCTAAATTTGCTATATCTTGAGCGCAGCCACCATTAAAATGATTACCGTCTCTCCCATATTGTGTTGAATGAAGAGTAAAAACTATCTTTCTTCCTCTAGCTTTTTTTATTTCATCTAATGCCATAACTACATGCCAATCATGACCATGAACTATATCAAATTTTCCTATATAGTTTTCTGTTTCAAAAAAATAGTAAGCCATTGATTTACACATATTATTACTCATTTCATAAATAAAATTTCTATCAAAATTGAATGGACACCTATGATAATGTACACCATCAATATTTTGGTATAAACTTTGATTGTTTCCTATTCTCGTAAAAACATGAACTTCGTGCCCTAATCTTTGTAATGCTGCAGCTAATTCTGTAACATGAACTGCTAAACCACCGCAAGCGATAGAATGTAAAGATTCCCAACTAAAAAAAGCGATTCTCATTTTTTAAATTAAACAATGTATTTAAATCTTTTCAATAAATTTTTTAAAGATTTCTTATCTTTTCTTTAATTTTACTTAATATTTTCTTTCCCTGTTCAAACCAATAATCAGTACCCCAATAAACATAGCAACTAGTTTCGGCTATAAGCAAAAGTTTTAATAGTTCTGCATCGTTTATTTCGTTAACAATCTTGCTTATTTCTTCTATTTCTCTAGCAATATTGGCTCTTTTTTCTCCCCATATCCATCTTTCATGACCAACTACCCAAGAAGCTCCAATTAACTTTAATTCTACTCTTTCCATTTTTTCATCCTTGTAATATTTTTCCAAAAAATCTGAAACTAGAATAGAAGAAACTTTACTATCTTTAAATTTAGAAAAGAAATCAGTATAAGTTTCTGGAAAAAATTGATTCATCATCACATTACCGTTTTCTCCATCACTTGCTGTTATTATCAGAGCTGGCTTGTTACAACCTAAAATTTCCTTAGCCTTAAGGCATTGAGTATAAATATAATTAGCAGTAACTCCAGCTTGTTGATCTAAAAAATAGTATGGAGCAGAAAAAAATACTATAATTTCTTGATCATTTACTGAAACCTTATAAGGCTTTGAAAAATATCTTATTCTTTCTTCAAAACTCAGTTTTTCGTAATTAGCTAAAGAAAAGATTGGTAATATTACCCACTCATAACCAAAATCTCTAAGAATTTTTATTAAATTTCCTAGCTTATCTCCATAAGATGGAACCCCCATTTCTGGTAACCAAAATCCTTTAATGTTCTTAAGTTGGTTTTTTCCAAATATGGATGAAAAAACGTTTTGCCACTCTCTAATTTGCCATTTCCAATCTCTTTCTGGAGTAACAGGAAAGTAACAATGAGAATATGCTGTACCTGCAAATTCTATACTTTTAGGAAAATTTTTTATAACCCTTCTATAAGCTTCAATTATGTTACCTATTTTTTCTCCTTGAACCTCTATATTTTCTAAAAAATCTGAAAGTCTTTCTAAAGATTCTAAAAGAATTCCTGAAAAATCTAACATAATTTTTGGCTTATAATTGTTAAGTTTTTCAATGTAAGTTGCAGGATTTTTGTAAGCTCTAGCAATCAACTTTCCATCCCAACTTTCTATTGAATCTTTTGATAAGATCATTTTTTTCAAATTGCTCTCAAGAATATTATCAACCCAAACTAAAGGTTGATGCATATGTAACCAAGGGATCCAGAAAGCTTCCATAAGAAAAATTGAAAAATAAAAATTAATTTAACCTTAATAAAATGGACCGGCCGGGATTCGAACCCGGAGCCTCCGCCTTGCGAAGGCGGCGTCCTACCATTAGACCACCGGCCCATTTTATTTTTTATAAACAAAGATTATAATGAAACTAAATTGTATTAAAATAAGGGGGAATTCTAACCTAAATTTAGATTTTGAAGAAGAACCGTTTTCTTGGAAAAGAAATATGAGTGAATTGATAAAAGATAAAGTCATTTTAGATTTAAAAAATGGGAAAAGGGCCTTAGAATTTTTTGGTGATAGAATTGTTTATATTGTTTATAATTTATGGAAAGGCATAAGAAAATATAGGATTATTAAAGAAAAAATAGGATTAAATTTCGATTTAACATTACTCAAAAAAGGCACATTTTCCTTAGAAAAAAATGGAGAACTATTTTTAACATATGGACATAAACATGAAGAAGAAAGAGGGGAGTTTTACAAAGTTATTAAAAATGAATGTATAATTCTTCTTTCCGACATAGAAAAAAAGAAATCATATTTTGTTGAACTAAAAGAAGGTGATTCTATTTTAATACACCCTAGATATGTTCATAGATTAATTTCAAAAAATGTTGATTGTTTAGTTTTGGGTATTGTTCCAGAAGATGCTGGTCATAACTATGAAATTGTTAAAAATAGAGGATTTCCTTTTCATTTTTTCCTAAAAGATAGTTGGATAAAAATAGTTGAAAATAAAAAATATAAAAATCATAAGATATTCAAAGCTTTTCCGAAAAATAGAGAAATACCAATAGAAAAATTAAAAAAAGTTTTGTACAATCCTAAAAATTATAAGAATCTATACAGCTTAAATTTCCTCTAAAGCAAAAATCTTGTATTCTTTTCCTAAGCTACTTTTATAATTTACTCTTATTTTTTTTTCTTTAAACTCGATAGAAATAGTAACTATATCATCTCCTATTCTTATGGTTCTTACAAAATTTCCTTCAATTTTTGGAGAAACTTTAATAACTTTCGAAATTGCATCATATTCTAAACCTAATAATCCTTCATCTATTGCTTTTATTATCATCGCAGAACTCCATAGTTGAATAAATGCACTTTCTTCTCTACCAATTGGTTTTTCTACTATTAAATCTCCGTTTTCTGAATTCCACACTTCTGGGATTGAAGAAATAGCCAAAGAATTGCACTTATTATAAATTCTTCTCAAATTCTCCAAAGCTCTTTCTATTCTTCCTACTTTAAATTCAAGAAATGATAATAAAGCTAATAAGTGAGACCAACTAGCCCCTTTGTGATAAGATGTAGGACTGTATTCTTTAGAATTTTTTGGCAATGTAGATAAACCTACATCTGTGAGAAAAGTTTCTTCTAACTTAATAACGAAATCTTTCTTTAAAGGAATAACTTCAGCTAAAGGTAAAAATATCTGATTAATTGATGTGTATTCTTTACCAAGAACATCTAAGTAATACTCATCCTTTCTAAAGTATTTAGCTATGTTTTTCTTAAGAATTTTCTTCGCTTGCTCTATCTCTTTTAAAATTTCTTTTTCTTCTATCAAGCTAAAAATTTTAGACATACAATCTAAAGCATAATACCAAAATGCTTGAACTTCTAAACAATAGCCTTCTCTTTCTAAGGAGTCCATCCAAGTTGAATTTTTATTAGAATAAATGAAGCCATTTTCGTTTTTATTTTTTTGGTAAAATCTGAAAATTTCTATTAATTTTTCTTTAATTTCCTCAATAAGAAAAACTTTTCCAGTCCTTATTATGTATTTGTAAAGAGCTATTACAAATAATGGAGTTGAATCTGAAGAATTGTAATCTATATAATCTTTAGTAATAAAGTTTGGAATTATTCCATTCTTCAAGTTCTTGGCAAACAATAAAATGGTGTTTTTAGCTGCATCAGCATCAAAAATATAACTCCAAATTGATATAAAAGAATCTCTACCCCAAACTTGAGTAAACCATGGATAGCCAGCTACAAATACTCTTTTATCTTCGAACTCAACAATATTCTTCTTCATATTGAGAATTGCTATTTTGAAAAGTTCATTTAAGTAATTAATATCACTAGAAAACATGTTTTCTTTTAAAACTTTTTCATATACTTCTCTTTTCTCTTTTTCTAAATTTTCCACATTTTTTATTATAGTCTCTACTTCAAAAACCTCCAAATTTATAGCAAAAGCAAAATATAATACCTTAACTTCTTTGCCTTCAAGATACAAATTAATCAAAAAATTTTTCGTAACAAAACATCTTTGTGTCTCATTACTAGGATAATGCGTTTTATAAAAATGATAACCAATAAATTCTCCTTGATAACTTGAGTAAAATATTACCTTTCCTTTTTCGCATTTAGCAACATAATAGTTGTTTCTATAACTTATTTCATACTCTCTCTCATTCCAATTTTCATTCCAATCTCTTATGTTTAAGGCTGTTTCTAATTCTATTTTAACATTCTCTTTATTTTCATTTTTGTTTTCAATTCTAAGTTTTATAATCAAACATCTTTCTTTTTCTGGAACAAATAGTGTTTCTTCAATTTTTAAATTTTGAGTTTCATAAAAATGTTTAAATTTTTCTAGACCTTCTTCAACAGCTTTTTGAATAGAAGGTAGCCAAACATCGTTTATCTTTATTGCATAATATTCCAAAAACTTTCTGCTCAAAGACCACAGCCCATTCCATTTGGATTTAAAACCACAATCTGTAAATCTGTTAAAAAAACATTTTTCTCCAACAAGAAAATAAATTTTGCTATCGTTCATTTATAAATTTTATGCTGTTCTTTAAATTGCTTTATTAAATTATTTTATGTTAAAACAAGTTATAATAGTAAGAAAGGATTTAGATTGGAGCAAAGGTAAGCTAGCTGCACATGTAGCTCACGCTAGTTTAGAAGCAGCCCTAAGTGTTGATAGAGAATTATTAGAAAAATGGAGAAGGTCTGGTGCAAAAAAAGTTGTTCTTAAAGTTAAAGATCTAAAGGAGTTGAAAAAAATAGAAAAAGAGTTGAAAAAAGAAAAAATAAGTTATGTAAAAATTTCTGATGCTGGACTAACTCAATTAAGAAAAGGAACTATAACTTGTATAGGAATTGGACCTATAGAAGAAAAAAGAATTGATAAAATAACTGGAAATTTAAGTCTTTTTTGAAAGTTTATTTTTTAATAATATGTTTAATGCGCTTTCTATTATCCTTACTTGATCCTCTCTAGGAATGTATAGGTATGTAGTATATTCGAAAACCTCTCTTACAACGTTATAAACATATAATATTGCGTCTGAATAACCTACTAGATAACAGTAAATAGCTAGCTGATATTTTCCTTTTCTTTTTTGAAAATCTAGATTTTCTTTAAACCTATAAGTCTTAAGCTCTTCCACGACCTTTTTTTCTCTATCTACCCTGTCAGGAGAGCCATAAATTCTAATTGTATAACCATCATACATGATAACATTCTCATAAATTTTTTCATTTTCAAATCCCAAAATTTTATGATAATATTTTCCGTTTTCTGAGCTTTTGTGTCTCTTGTACTTTTCTTCTAACTTTAATTCATGTTCAATTAAAGAATTTACCAATCTTGTTACTGAGTAGGAAAAATCAACACTACCCATTTTTTATTAAGTTGGAGAAAAACTTAAATATTTTATACCCTAATTCCTAAAACTGTTATAATAAATCTTATTGTTGCTAAATCTAATTCTTTTAAACTTTTTCCAGAAATAAATACAGTGTAATTTTCTATTCTTACTAAAGTCTCATTTGCAATTACTGGTGGTATTATATATATTACTGGATTCGTATAATTTCCTTTTAACTCTAAAATATCTGAAACTTCTTTTCCCTTTATTTCAACTGATAAACCATTTAAAGTGTAAAAACTTGCTAATTTAAACGTTATTTCATAAGCTTCTACTCCAATATAATGAGTTTCATTTGTTGTGTTCAATACGGCTATTGTTATTCTATTTAATTCCTGATTCCAAAAAATTTCTCTAATAATTTCCTCGTTTGGATAAACACCTATATTTTTCGCTAATCTTAAATCTTCTCTAAATTCCATTGGAACGTTAAAATAAACTATCTTTTTAACTGGTTGACTATATTTATACCAGTTATAAATTTGAGGATAATAGAAGTAAATTGCAAAAATTATAAATAACGTAGTAGCCAATATTGTTACTCTTTTAATGCTAATATTTATTTTAATATCATCATTTTTCTTTTTTTCAACCATAAATTTATTTTACTCAATCAATAAATTCTTTTAATTTTTCCTCGCTATAAAATCCTTCGAGCTTTACTTTTTCATTTATTATGATTGTAGGAAGATAATTTACAGAGAAATATTGTTTAAGTGTTGAAACTATTCCTAACTTAGAATCTGCATCTATTGCAAAAATCATATACTTTTCTGGGTTCTGTTTCTTTAATCTAGATAAAATTATACCTTGCGCTATACAATCGTCACATCTGTATAAAGATGTGTAGAAAAACAAAATAGTAGTTACATTATAATTACATTTTTCTCTCAAGTTTTTCATATGTAACCAAAGTTGAAGGTTTGTTAAAAAATATTTTTGTTTCAATATCTCCAAATCATAAGACTTTAGTTTAGTAGTTTC
This sequence comes from Candidatus Aenigmatarchaeota archaeon, assembly GCA_039000725.1. Classification (GTDB taxonomy): domain Archaea; phylum Aenigmatarchaeota; class Aenigmatarchaeia; order CG10238-14; family SpSt-28; genus SpSt-28. Next base: position 183,257 of record JAWBNO010000001.1, read on the forward strand.
TTTAAAAGTTTCTAAGTAACTACCTAATTTACCAGCTTCTTCTGCTAATTTTGTAGTTTTTTCATTATATATCTCACAAATTTTTTCATTTTCTATTTCAAAAGATTTGAAAAATAATTCTTCTAGCATTAGATTTGAAAAATCTATTTGAAACTCTTCTAATTTTGACGCAAAAAAACCTATTCTTATTGAGTCCAAATAAATACCTATTCCTATACCTACGACAAAAACTAAAATTGTTAAAAGTGCTGCTTTTAAATAAATTTTGGTGTCTATCTTTCCCATTTTGTTTTCGCCCTTAAAATTTCTTTAATTATACTCAAAAACCAACTGTAAGCTAGTACAAAAGGATAGATAAATATTTGTACTAGATAAGAAAATAAATTTTTCACAAAATTTTTCTCTTTACTCATTATTAGACTTAGATAAAAAATATAAGCGTACAAAATTATGTTTGCCAACCAAAACACATTAGAAACTGTTGTATATAATATTGGTGAATCTAAATTTCTTAGATCTATTTCTGGTATTTCTATCCCTGTTTTGTAATATATAGAATACAAATCTAAAACAATTCTATAAATTGAATAAACCAAAGAAGAAATATTTATGAAAAGCAATCCAACAAAAACTATATACAATGGTAATGTGTAAACTCCTAAATTTCCAAATTTTGGATTAAAAAACATTTCCTTATATTCTCTAGATGTTATTATAAATCCTCTATACCACCTAACTCTTTGCCTTATTAGTCTTTTAAAAGTTTCTGGAGTTTTTGTATAAACTATTGAATTTAGGCATGTCTCAATCTTATATCCAGCTTTTTGTAACCTGAATGTTAATTCCATATCCTCAGTTATGTTTTTTTCGTCCCAACCACCAACTCTTTCTAATGCTTCCTTTCTATATAGCCCAAAAGGTCCCGGAACCACAAAAACTGAATCCATTAAAGCCAAAACTTTTCTTAAAAATATGTTATAAATGTATTCAACTGACTGAATTTTCTGCCAGAATGTTTTTGGTTTATATACCTTTAAACTGCTTGCGACTGCACCAACTTTTGGATCATTAAAATAACCTATTGTTTTTTTAAGAGCATCTCTTTTAACAATAGAGTCCGCATCCATGCAAACTATTATTTCTCCTTTTGCTTTTTTCAATCCAGCATTTAATGCAGAAGCTTTTCCCCCATTTGGTTTATCAATTATTTTAATACCATATTTTCTAAAGTTTTTCATAATTTCTAAAGTTTTGTCAGTTGAGCCGTCATTTATAGCAATTATTTCTAACTTATTTTTTGGATAGTCTAAATTAAGTAAAGATTTTAAAGTAGAAGCTATAGTTTTTTCTTCATTATAAGCTGGGACCAAAATACTTACTTTTGGCAATTTTTTTGGCGGTTTAGGATCTCTAAAAACTTTCTTTCTATTCTCCAAATAGAATAGTAAATACGTAAAAAATACAAAAAAAGAAATTATAGATGTTGCAAATGTTAAATAGTCAAACCATTTTAGCATAAAATATTTTTGAAAATTAATAAATAAAGTTATGGTGAAAGAAAAAATTGCAATAATTTTATCTTTTATTATATTTTTTATAACATACTATTTCTCTATAAATTCAAAAACTTACTGGTGGGATGAGGCTGTTTATTTAGGTTTGGCTAAAAACCTAGCAAAGAAATTTTCTTATTTCATAAACTATCAGTTTCCAGAAAAGTTAACAAACTACTATGGATACAAATTAGTTATAGATGAGTCATTTAGACAACCACTTTTTCCATTTTTGCTATCTGTTTTTTATTTTTTGGGAGAAAAGTTTCAAAGAGTTTTGCCACCTATTTTTGCTTCACTTTCTATATTTCTAACCTTTAAACTTGGAAAAAAAATTAAAGATGAAAATTTAGGATTAATATCAGCTATTTTTTTATCTGTATCCCCTCTATTTCTTTTCTTTTCTTCTAAAATTCTAACAGAAAGTTTATCATCATTTCTAATTGTTTCTTTCTTTTACTTCTTGACTTCATATAAAAACGACTTTAAATCTTTCTTTTTTTCATCTCTTTTTCTCTCTCTTTCAATTTTGACTAGATATACAAATTTTATTCTCTCTTTGCCTTTCCTTTTAGTATTCTTAAAATACAAAAATATTAAACATCTATTTTTAGCTGTTTTTATTGTTTTTTTAGTATTTTTACCATTTCTTCTTTTTTCATATTATAGATATGGTAACCCATTTGAAGCCATTATTATTTCTTTTAAAGAGGCCTCAACAAAAAAATATTATCAGGAACCATTTTATTTTTACTTTATAAATTTAGTTCCAATTTTCGGCTTGCCAATTCTATTTTCCTTTTTTACAAAATTAAAAAAAGAAAACAAAATCTTAATTTTTACAGTAATTTTAATTTTCTTAAGTTTTTCTATTCTTTCTAGAAAAGAATTTAGATATTTAGTTCCTTATTTTCCTTTGTTTTATATAGCTTCTTCCTTAGGGTTGGTTAATTTAGAAAAGAGCAAAAAAATTTGGATAATTGTTTTAGTCATAATTTTATTACAAATTTATCCTTGCTACAATCTTCTAACCATAAAAGAAGATAATTCAATTGTTTTGATTTCAAATTTCTTGAAAGATAAAGTTAGTGAAGATGATTTTGTAATTGCAGAAAATTATCCAGTTTTGAATTATTTAACTGGAGCAAAAGTTTTACCATACCCTAGCAGTATAGAAAACTTTTATAAATTATTAGAAATTTTTAAACCCAAATTTGCTGTTATTGACAAAGAAATAACTTTACCAGAATATGCCAAAGAATTAGAAAAGTATGGCTTTGAAAAAATTTATGAAATAAATGAAATTAAAGTTTTGAAAATAGAATAAAATTTTTTAATAATCCTTATGACTAACTAAAATTCTTTTAATCTCTTTATTATTAACAATATTATAATCACAAGCTTTTTTAAAAACCTTGCAGTTATATTACCTTTCTATTAACCATTTCCACAACGGAATAAACTTAATTTTTTTATTTTCAATTTTCAATTCATCTTCATAATCCCAAGTTATTATTAACAAGTTTTTACATTTTAATTGTTCACTAGCTTTAATTAATGCTCTTATTTCTCTTTTCTCTATTTCATCTTTACTAGAAGAATAAGTTACTTGAATTAATTGCTTTATTTCTAAACCTTCCTTTATAACGAAATCAACTTCATTTTGTTGATAATCTTTCCAATAGTAAATTTCAGCTAAGGGATTTTCGCTAATCTTTCTTTTAAGTTGCAAAAATACACAATTCTCCATTAACCTTCCAATATTTTCTGAAAATTTCGAAAATCTTTTTATGAAAAAATTATCAATAAACATAACTTTTCTTGGTGCTTTTAAAGAATTCTTTACTTTAGGTGTCAAAATCTCTAAAAATTCTACAAATAAAGAATTTTCTAAGTAGTAAAGATAGTTAGCAACTGTCTCTTTTCCTATTTTATGTCCAATAGATTTTAAAGTATCAAAAATTTTTGTTATGGTTATGTAAGTTGAGTTAAGTAAAAGTCTTATAAGATCCCTCATTAATTCTTTATTTCTTATACCATAACGTTCAAAAATATCGCGAATAAGAAAAGTTTTGAAATATTCCTCAATAAGTAGATATTTTTTCGCTTCATCTGAGAGAACAATCTCAGGTAATCCACCAAAATTTATATACTCTCTTAATAGGTTTAATTTAAGAGCATTCGTTAATTCCTCTATATTTTCTCCTTTAAATCTTAAGAACTCTAAAAATGATAGTGGATAAACCTCAAAAGTTATACATCTTCCTCTCAATTCAGTTGGTATTTCTTTACTTGAAAGTTTTGATGATGAGCCAGATAAAATTATTTGATAATTAAAACTGTCTAACATTCTTCTTACCCATTTGCTCCAGTTAGGAATGTTTTGTATTTCATCTAACAAAAAAACAAGCTTTTTCTTTCCATAAATTTCTTTTATAATCTCAGAAAAACAAGTCAAAACTTCTGTTTTCTTTGGCAATCTTTCATCTTCAAAATCTATATAAATTGTATTTTCTTTTCCTATTTTTCTTGCTGTATTCAAAAGCAAAAATGTTTTTCCAACTCTTCTGAAACCAACTATTGGTATAGCCTTAACAATTTTCCAATCTATTAACTTACTAGGATCTTTATCTCTCTCAATTATCTTCGGTAACTCTCTTTCTTCCCATTCTTTCACAAGTTGTTTTAAAATTGTCTTCATAAAAAATTAGTGTAGAACAATATTTATAAATATTGTACTATAATACTAGATTTATAGAACAAAATAACAAACTATTGCCTTTCTATTAACCATTTCCATAATGGAAGGCATTTAATTTTTTTGTTCTGAACATTTAACTCATCTTCATAATCCCAAGTTATTATTAACAAGTTTTTGCATTTTAATTGCTCAGAAGCTTTTAACAAAGCTTTTATTTCCCTTTTCTCAATCTCATCTTTACTTGAAGCGTAAGTTGCTTGAATTAGTTGTTTTATTTCTAAACCATTTTTAATTAAAAAATCAACTTCGTAATCATTTGATTTAAAATAAAAAATTTCATTAACTTTTCCTTCAAGTTTTTTCTTTAAAAGCTGTATAGCAACTAAATTTTCAATTTTTTTACCAACATCTTTAGAAAATCTTGGCTCAATTTGAAAATATATATTATCAACCAAATAACTTTTTACTGGATATTTTGCTCTTTCTCTATATTTAAAAGAAAATCTTTTTATAGGGAAAACAAAAAGAGCCTCTTCCACATATTTTAAATAATTAGCTAGAGTTTTTTTACTAATTTTTAAACCTATTGATTTTAATTCATTTTCAATTTTTGATATTGAAACATAAGAGGAGGAATTAGATATGCAATATCTAACAAAATAATCCATAAGTGCGACATTTTTAATTTTAAATCTTTCTATTATATCTTTGAAAAAAATTGCATCGAAATAAGTTTTTGCAATATCTAGCTTTTTATTTTTTTCTTCCTGCAAAATAATTTCCGGATATCCGCCAAAATCTATATATTCTTTCAATAATCCTAAAATTTTTCCAATTTTTGCTTCAGAAATTTCTTTTTCTATTTTAAATTCTTTAAAATCAAGAAATTCTTTAAAGCTAAATGGAAATAAAACGAAAGAAATACATCTTCCCCTCAGCTCTGTTGAAATTTCCCTACTTAAAAGTTTTGAAGAAGAGCCAGAAATTATTATTTTATATTTTTGAAAATTATGCAATGTTCTAACAAAAGAAGACCAATTATCGAGCTCTTGAATTTCATCGAAAAAAAGAAATATGTTATCTTTAAATAGGTAATTTATTTCTTTCAAAAATTCAGAAATACTAACTTTTTTTATTCTGGGGTCTGTAAAATCTAAGTAAACAATATTTTCCTTAGTGAAATTCTTTTCAAAAAGCTCTTTAATAAGCTGAAACATAAAATAAGTTTTTCCAGCTCTTCTTGGTCCTATAATTGAAACTATATGATTGTTCATCCAAATTTTTAGCTCTCTTTTAATTATTCTTCTTGGCAATTCTTTCTCTTTCCATTCTAATAAGACTTCTCTTAACATAAAAGAAATATAGGAAACAAAAAATATATATTTTTGTTTCCTCTAGAAACTACTATAAACTTAGAGTATTTCCTAGCAACCATTTCCATAAAGGAATGCATTTAATACTTTTATTTTCAATTTTCAATTCATCTTCATAATCCCAAGTTATTATAAGCAAGTTTTTACACTTTAGTCCTTCACTAGCTTTTAGTAAAGCTTTAATTTCTCTTTTTTCAATTTCATCTTTGCTAGATGCATAAGTTACTTGAATTAATTGTTTAACATCTAAATTTTCCTTTATAACAAAATCAACTTCATTTTGTTGATAATCTTTCCAATAGTAAATTTCCCAATCACTAAACCAATAACTTTTTCTTCTTAACAACTCTATTGCAACCAAATTTTCCATTAGCCTACCTGTATTCTCACTAGTTAAAAATCCGGCAACACCAATTAACCCATTATCAATACAATAAACTTTTTTTGGTGCAACAAATTTTTGTTTTAATTTAAAACTAAATCTCTCAAGCTTTATTATCAAATAAGCTTCCTCCAATGCACTAACCCAATTAGAAATAGTAAACAAATGTTTTACTGTAGAAATCTCTTTTAAGGATGAATAAGTGAACTCTTTTGAAAAATTACTAACCAAAAATCTTGCTATTTTTCTCAACTCTTCTTCTCTTTTAATTTTTTCTCTTTTAACAACATCTTTTTCTATAATATCTTCATAAATTGTTTTTAGTATTTTTTTCCCAAATTTCGGAAATTCTGGAAACCCGCTGTTAAATAAATAATCCTTAAGATGGTTAAAAATTTGTGCCCTTTCTAGTGTTGTATATGCCTCTAAGTTTAAGTTATTATACACCAAAAACTCTCTAAAGCTAAATGGAAATAAAGTAAAATCAATATGTCTTCCTGTTAAATGAGTTGCTAATTCGCCAGATAAAAGTTTTGAATTGCTCCCAGTAATTATAACTTTTTTTGTTCTCCTCAATCTATTAGCAAAAAGTTCCCAACCTTCAATATTTTGAATCTCATCTAAAACTATGTTCTCTATATTTCCATAAAGCTCATAAAATACTTGTAAAACTTTGTTTAAATCATCAGCTTTTAATCCCTTCAGTCTCTCATCATCAAAATTTATATAACCAAATTTTTGATCTTTTAAAACTTGCCAAGAGAGAACAGACTTGCCACATCTCCTAACACCCAATATTGCTAGAATATTTGGATATTTCAAAAACTTTTGTAATTCTCTTGTTAATTCTCTTTCTATTATTTTTTCTTTCTCAAATATTTTTTCTATATCTTTTTCTTGCTCTAAAACAACTTCTTTTATTATTTCTTTTGAAAACATATATAATTATATTAGAAAGCTTTTTTAAAAAGCTTTCTATTTATATTATTAAACCTAAAACAATAACCATTTCCATAAAGGAATGCATTTAATACTTTTATTTTCAATTTCCAATTCATCTTCATAATCCCAAGTAATTATAAGCAAGTTTTTGCACTTTAGTTCTTCACTAGCTTTTAACAAAGCTTTAATTTCCCTTTTTTCAATTTCATCTTTACTAGATGCATAAGTAACTTGAATTAATTGCTTTATTTCTAAACCTTCTTTTATAACAAAATCAACTTCATAATCATTGCTGACTAGATAGTAGAATTCAAGCAATGGATTTTTATTCTGTTTTCTCTTTAATTCTAAAAACACACAATTTTCCATTAACTTTCCAAAATCTTGTGAAAACTTTACAACCTTTGTTAAACCGTTGTCTACAACATAAATTTTCTTTGGCCAAGATTCTCTAATATGCACCTTTACAGAATACCTATTAAGAAAGAAAAACACTAAGGTATCATTTAATTTATCTAAATAATCATAAACTGTATCTTTTGAAACTTTTAAATTAGAAGATTTAGTTTTATCGTAAATAGACTTAATTGATACTTCTTTTGAAAAATTTTGCAGAACAAAATTAAGTAAAAATTTTGAAAAACCTATGTTTCTTATTTCATGTCTCTCTATAAAATCTCTAAACAAAATTAAATCGTAATATTGCTTAATTATATTAATCTTAATTTGGTCATTCAATATTACCTCGGGGAAACCACCAAATTCAATATATTCTCTTAAATTTCTTTTTATCTCAACCTCCTTTTCTTTAGACAAAAATTTTTCAATAGAAATTTTTTTAGCATCCAAAAACTCTCTGAAGCTAAACGGAAATAATACATAACTTAAAGTTCTACCTCTAAGTTTTGTTGAAATCTCTTTACTTAAAAGTTTGGAAGAAGAACCAGTAATAACTATTTTATAAAGTTTAAGATCATGAATTTCTCTTATTATAATCTCCCAGTTTTTAACATTATGTATTTCATCTAAAAGTAAATACTGTGGTTTTATTCCATAAATTTCTTCAAACAATCTTATCATTTCTCTTATATCTCTAAAATTCGCTCCAATTAAACGAGAATCTTCAAAATTTAAATATAAGCTATTTGGTTTTAAGTTTTTTATTTGAAAAAGATAATAGGTCTTACCGGCTCTTCTAGGACCTATAATTGAAATTATAAAATTTGTATCCAATGGTATTTCTAGTTCTCTTTTTATTATTTGTGGTTGAAATTCTTCATATTCCTTAAAAAAATCTATTAAAGCTTCCCTATTTATCATAATATAGTATATTAGGAAGGAAAATATATTTAAAAATTTTCCTTATAGCAAGGAAAATATTATTCCAGTTAAGATAACTACTCTAATAACCATTTCCACAACGGAATAAACTTAATTTTTTTATTTTCAATTTCCAATTCATCTTCATAATCCCAAGTTATTATTAACAAATTTTTACATTTTAATAGCTCACTAGCTTTTATTAACGCTTTTATTTCCCTTTTTTCAATCTCATCTTTGCTAGAAGCATAAGTAACTTGAATTAATTGTTTAACATCTAAACCTTCTTTTATAACAAAATCAACTTCATTTTGTTGATAATCTTTCCAATAGTAAATCTCTTGAAGAGGGGTAGAATTTGTTTTTCTTAATAATTCAAGAAAGACTATGTTTTCCATCAACTTTCCGACATCTTTAGAAAATCTTACTAAAACTGAAATTCCTGTATCTACAACATATACTTTTTTTGGCCAGCTTCTTCTAATATAAATGCTTTTTGAAAATCTGTCAACAAAAAAGACATTTAATGTATCTTGCAACTTATCAATATAATCATAAAGAGTTTTATTAGTAAAGTTAACCCTTTCTCTTATAGTCTTTCCTATTTTATTTATACTAATTTCTTTTCCAAAATTTTGAAAAACAAATTCAAATAAAAATCTTCCCAACTCAAAACTCTTTATTTTATGTCTTTCAACAAAATCTGAAAGAAAAATTTCATCAAAATATCTTTTTAATAATTTTTCTTTTTCATCACTAAAAACAACTTCTGGATATCCACCCTCTTTTAAGTATCTATCCAAGAATTTCAACAAACTTCCCTTTTCTTCAAAAGTATAGTTTTGCTTAATTTCAAAATTATTGGCAACCAAAAACTCTCTAAAACTAAATGGTAATAATAAATAGTTTATTGTCCTTCCTCTTAATTGAGTCGCTATTTCTTTTGGCAATAATTTAGAAGAAGATCCAGTAATGAAAACCTTATACTCTCTATCTATTAAAGTTCTCACTAAACTTTCCCAACCTTCAACAATTTGAATTTCATCGAGAAGAATAGTTTTTGGAGAAAAACCTTTAACCTCAACAAAAATTTTTAGTATTTCAAAAAAATCCTCTGCTCTAACATTTCTAAAAGCTAGATCTTCAAAATTTATGTAAAGGGAATCTTTGTATAAAGTGTTTAAAAGATAAAGCATGTACCATGTTTTTCCGGCCCTTCTCGGTCCTAAAATAGAAATTGCCTTATCTTTAACATCTTTTATTTCCAATTCTCTTTTAATTCCTTTAAACTTCTTTTCTCTTATGAAATAATCTTTTATCAGTTCTTTATTCATAATAATATAAATTCTATTAAAAATTTATATCCTTGAAATACAAATTTTCATAACAAAATATTACCTTTCTAACAACCATTTCCATAATGGTATGCATTTAATTGTTTTTTCATTAACTTTTAACTCATCTTCATAGTCCCATGTAATTATTTGCAAGTTTTTACATTTTAATAGCTCGCTAGCTTTTATTAACGCTTTTATTTCTCTTTTATCAATTTCATCCTTGCTTGAAACATAAGTTACTTGGATTAGTTGTTTAATATTTAATCCTTGTTTTATTACAAAATCGACCTCATTTTGCTGATAATCTTTCCAATAATAAACTTCTTTATAACCCTTTCTCAATAACTCTATAGCAACCAAGTTTTCAATTAATCTACCAATATTTTCAGAAAATTTAAAACTGGTAAAATTCGGGAAAGATAAATCCATTGAATAAACTTTCTTCTTAGATTTAATTTGATTTTTAATACTAAAAGAAAATGCATCTAAATGAAAAATTAAATAAGCTTCTTTGAGATATTCGAAATAATTTTGAACAGTATGGACGCTTCTAAAATTAAGAATTTCATTTATTTTATTAAAACTTTGTAGAGTTGAAATATTAGAAATTAAATATCTTGCCAGCTCATAAATTTTTGATGAAAATCTTAAATTATATCTCTTAACGATGTCTTTAAATATAATGCTATCGAAAAGCATTCTAACATAATTCTCCGGCCTATACTTTTCTATTACAACTTCTGGAAGCCCACCAATTTTTAAATATTCATTCAATAAATTTAGCAATTTTCCTCTTAATTCTTTTATTTCTAATTCTTCCTTTCTTATCTTAAAATCCTTTGCTTTTAAAAACTCTCTAAAGCTGAATGGAAAATTTTCTATTTCAATATATCTTCCTGTTAAATGAGTTGCTAGTTCTTTGCTAAGTAATTTTGCATTAGAGCCAGTAATTATAATATTATAACCGCTTCTTTGCAATCTGTTTACAAAAAGTTCCCATTTTTCTAAATTTTGGATCTCATCAAAAAACAAAAAATTAACTTTTCCATATATTTCATGCAAATTTTTTAATATTTCATCATAATCTTTAACCTCTACTAATCTCTCGTCATCAAAATTTACATAACCAAAGTTAAATTTTTTTATTAAATGAATTCCTAAAAATGATTTCCCACTTCTTCTTAATCCTATAATAACCTTTATTAATTTTGTATTGAGATATGGTATTATTTTCTCTATGTTTTCTCTTTCAATAAATTTTCCTTTAACAATTTCTTCAACTTCAATTTTCTGTCTTAACAATACTTCTTTTATCATAAAATTATACTGCACAAAAATTTATAAATTTATGCAGTACAACTTTTTAACTGAAATTTAAAATTTTAACAACCATTTCCATAAAGGGATACATTTAATCGTTTTATTATTAACTTTCAATTCATCTTCATAATCCCAAGTTATTACAAGCAAGTTTTTGCATTTTAGCTCTTCACTAGCTTTTAGTAAATAATTACCTTTTCAACTTTAGTTTCAAAAAATTCTTTATGTGTTATTTCTCTAAAGACAGAATGTTCCAAATCAACATATAAAGTGTTTTTATTGTTTCTCAAAATGTTGAGTAAAAAATAAGTTTTTCTGGATCTTCTTGGCCCAATTATTGCTATAACTTTATTTTTAAGAAAATCTACTCCGTTTTAATTTTTTCCACAAGTTTGTTGAAATATTGAAGTACGAAAATCCTTAGGAAAGATTATTTAAAAAGTTTACCTCTTACGGGAAACTTTAATAATAGCAAACATTTTTGAAAAGCCTGTAGTTAACGCTATTACTTTATGCAACAATTATTTCCAGTACAAATTTCAAAATGATTCAAATTTATGAAAGAACTATTTACATTCCAAAAATTAAAAAAGAAAAAAAGAGAGGGGTTAGGTTAACCCCTTTACATTGGAGTTATTACAGGTGCTGCAACTGTTCCTGTTACTTTAACTTTAGATGCTGTTTGTCCTTCTAATTTACCTTGAGAGAGCAAGCTTGTTGCCAATCTTGTATCTTCTGCATTAGTACCTGCAACTACTAATGCAACTCTTCCTGTTGCAAATGCATCTTCAATTACTTGAACGTAAGCTGCTCCTGGTGTCCATGCTTCTCCTAAGGTTGGGAAGCATGTGAAGCTTGAATCCATTTTTCCTGCATTTATCAATTCCTGTACTAGAGAGTTAGCACATGGACCTCCTACTAGTACAATGTTTGCATTTGTTTTGTCTGCAGTTGTAACTTCTCTTGCCAATTTAGCAACTGGTAAGCTTAATGGTGCATATGTTTTGTATGTTCCTGCTTCTGTTGCTTGAGTTGTCCATCTTGGATCTTTTCCTACAGCAACCAAATGATATACTTGACTGTCTGGATATGTTATTGTTACTCTACCAGCTCCACTTTTATCATATACAACTTTTGTTCCCCATACTGTTACGTAATGTTTAACATCATCTGAAGATGTTGGAACTGCTTGTAGACCATCTACCCATATTCCTACTCCGTCATTGCCCGCACCTAGCTCTAGTCTACTATCAGTACCGCTATCATAATCTACTGGTAGTATCATAGCATGACCATCTACATCACCTTTTCTAGGTTCTTCCACTATCAACAAAGCTGGCCTTTCTAATTTATCATTAGTAGTAGTATTACTTTGGTCTTTATCCAATGCTACCTCTATTGTGTTACCATCAGGAGTCAAAATGTATCTAACCTTACCTATCAAATAAGAGCCTGCAGCTGTTATCTTACTGATACTTATTTTACCTGTTGGTAAAACTATCTCATTAATATCAGATGGTGTTGAAATATTAACTTTTTCTGTTAGAGCAATTTTTGCTCCATATTTTGTTTCTAATGTTGGATAAACAACTATATCACTAACTCCACTCCTAACTAAGGAAACTGTTGGAGTAGTAGTACTATGTGTTACAGTAACATCATAACTCACTCCATCTATTACTAGACCACTAGTAAATGTATATTTGCCACCAGAAAAATCAAATCCTGTCCTATCTAGCTTATATTCTGCACCAGTAAATACATCTCTTAATGTTACTCTTGCTACATCAGTACCAGAACCACTATTATCAGTTGTATATATGCTCACTACTTTTAACAAATGTGGGAAATTACTTGATGTTGCAAATATATATTCATTTAATTTAGCAGCTTCTCCTTCGACAACATGTATATCATTACCTACTGAATCTGCCAATATTTCATTAGTTGTACTACTATAGTATGCCCATTGTATTGTTCCTGATTTTCCATATTTATCAGTAAACGTAACTGTGTAATAATTTGAAGATCCTGGTTGTACAGTTATTGTTTCAGTTGAAATGGAAGCTGGTCCATTATAAGCAACTTTTATTCCAAATACAGGATCAGTCCAAACACTTCCTGCTTTAATGTAATCTACAGCTGGAGATGCTGTATATGCATCGAAGTAGATATCAATTTTTGAAAGTGCAGTTGGATTACCTGTTAATTCAACAAGTGTACCATCTATGTTTTTTTCATTTCCGGCTGTACCAACCATTACTGGTTGTCCATCTTTTAAAACATATCTATCTGCACCTATTGAAACTTTTACATAACCTGTCTCTGTTGGAACTTTAATGTAATATATATCTGAAACATAAACACTAACTCCTCTGAAATCGTATGTATTTCCTTCAGTTACTTCCTTAGTTACGCCATTAACTTTTATAACAGCCCTATCATAATCTGTAATTCCTACAACTTCAACTGTGTAAGAGTTATCACCAACTTTAATTGTTTTTGTTTCTCCTGCTTGAATTATTTCCTCACCAGCTGTACCAAATAATACTAATTGACTGCTATCTGTTTCGCTTGAAATTACAAACGTCTTTCCAAATAGTGTTAGCTCTTTGCCTACAGCCTTAGTAGCATCAAATTGTTTATTGAAAGTAACCCAAGCATTTAATAAGTAGTTCGAAGTGCCAACAGAGGTTCCTAGTCTTATTAAGAATGTAGGATCTTTTAATCCAGAAGCTGTATCAGGTTGTTCATATTTAACTTGTTTATCTCCAATTGTCAAATATTGAGAATATTCATACTTTACTCCACTTTCATCCTCAATACTACCCGAAGCTAAGAATTCTGGTAAATCGTTTGCTGTTAAAGTTGTCTTTACCTTGTTTATTTCGTCCCCCAAGTATAGTTTTGAATCTGCTGTATCTAAAGCTACACCACCTGTTAAAGTAGCAACACTTAATCCAGGGACTGTAACTTCTCTAGTAACTTGTTGGGCTAATGCTGAAGCAACATCAATTGCTCCAACTATGTCGCTAGCTGCTGCATTATCTCCAACTACTACCAAATATGGAGTTCCTGTAGCTGCTTGTTGTCCTAAATGAGATAATACTCCACCCACATTAACAGCTGCCAAAGCAGCTCCAGCAAATGTTGCACCAGCCATCAAAGCAGCTAAGCTGGACGCAACAAACTTTCTAATTTGCATATTAAACCTCCTTTTTCATTATTAAAGTGCCTTGTACGCCAGCTTTTCATCGCTTTTAAGCTCTATACTGTCGCGTACAAGGCTAATCATACTAATTATATATTGTTTAAAACCTTATTTAAGCTTATCTTGAAACGGTTTCATTGTTTCAATAAATATAAAAAATTTTTTTCAAATAGCCATAAAAGTTAAAATTTTTGCTTTTTATTGTTTCTTAAGAAATAAAATAAGTAAAAACACTTAAAAATCTATAAAATTAGTACAAAAGTTAAGAAATGCATTTTATAAAGTTTATAAACTAATAAACCTTATCCATTCTCTTTAAAAAAACAATAAATAAAATTGTAAATAAATTTTAGCTTATCTATAATATCCTATTTATAAAGTTTATAAACACTAATCCAAAAATATAATATAAAGATAAACATAAACCATTTGTATAAAGAATTACACTACATACAAAAAATCTACTTCGTGCTTTCTATTCTTTCCCATATTTTTTCAAATGGTTTTTGTTTGTAAATTAACCAATAAGCTCTAAGCCAAGAAATTAAATAGAGTAAACCAACTAAAAACATTTTATGAATTTTAGAAAAACCATAAATTCTAATTAAATCTTTAAAACCTAAGGAAATTTCAGATGATATACTTCTAACATTTTTTCCAAATATTTTTTTAATTTGTAAAAATCCTGCTCTAGTTCTAGATTTTTGCTTAATAAAATCTTTAAATGTTAATGGAAACTTTACATAAACTTTAGCTTTAGGTTCATATTTAATTAAATATCCCTTTGATTTAATTAAAAAACCAATTAAAGCATCGTCTGATAAACAATTTGGATAAATTTCTCTTACTAAACCATTTCTTATAGCATAAAGATAGCCTGTAGGATGAAAAAGCCTTCCCTCTCTATCTTGTTTTTTGCGCAAAGAATCAAAAACTTTTTCACTTAATTTAGCCCATTCATAGAAAAGAGAATCTTTTTTTATCAAATAAACAACTCTTCCAGAAACAGCACCAACCTTAGAATTTCTAAAATGAGATAATAAAGGTTTTATAGAATTTTTTCCAATAACAACATCTCCATCAGTTAAAACTAAAATATCTCCTTTAGCATTCTTAAATGCTAAATTCAAAGCATTTGGTTTTCCTTTACCTGAATCTTTAATAATTCTAACTCTTTTGTCAATTAAGGAAAACTTTCTACCTACATTTAAAGTATCCTCATCTGGAGCAACTAAAATTATTTCTGAATTTTTTGGTAATTGTTTTAAAAATTCCTCAATTACCTTACCAACTGTTTTTTCTTCTTTATAAGCTGTTATAATTGCTGTAAACTTCTTCATAAATTTTAATTATTTTTTTAACTATTTTATCCCAAGTAAATTTTTTAGCTTTTTTAAAATTGTTTTCTGCTATTTTTTTGTATAATTTTTTGTCTGTTCTTAAAATATTTATATAATTTTTTAAACTCTTTTCATCACCAAACTTGATTAAAAAACCATTCTTTCCATTTTCTATCAAATATCTAGGACCATCACTATCAACCGCTATAACCGGCTTACCTCTGGCAAAAGCTTCTAAAATAACAATACCAAAGGATTCATAAATACTTGGAACAACAACTATGTCAGAAATTTCATATAAAGCTCTTTTTTCTTCACCAAATATCTCACCAATATAAAATATATTTTTTATTTCTCCTATATTGGAAAAAATTTTTTTATTATAATAATTAGTGTCTTCAATTGGTCCCGCAATAAATAACTTTACGTTATTTTTACAAAAATATTTTAAAAAAGTATTAACCAAAAAATGTAAACCCTTAGTCGGATGTATTCTACCAATAAAAAGAACGATAAAATCTTTTTTTCTAATTCTTAATTTTCTTACTAGCTTAAGTTTTAATTTTTTGCTAATTTTTTTAAAAAAACTTTTATCTATCCCGTTTGGTAGTAAAGAGATCTTATCTTTTCTTAAATGTAAAAAATATTTTTTTTCATTATTATTTATAATTATAATTTTGTCAAAAAGTTTATCAATTACTTTACTTAAAATTTTATCATAAAACAAAACTAATATTCTGGAGTGTAATCTTCTCAATTCTTTTGGATGAAATGGAGAGTGAGTAGTTATAATACATGGTTTTTTAATTATTTTACATAAAATAGCAGAAAAAATCGTATGAAAATGTCTATAATTATGCACATGTACTATATCCGGTTTTTCTTTCAAAAGATAATTAATAAAGCCCGGCCAAAACATTCCGAAATCACCTAATCTAAGAAAAACATTAAATCTAATAACATTTATCCCATCTATAACTTCGTATCTTTTTTTTATTTTTCCTTTTCTCATAGAATTAGAAGTAAACACATAAACAATATGACCCTTTTTAACTAACTCTCGTGAAATTCTAT
Organism: Candidatus Aenigmatarchaeota archaeon; assembly: GCA_039000725.1. Lineage (GTDB taxonomy): Archaea > Aenigmatarchaeota > Aenigmatarchaeia > CG10238-14 > SpSt-28 > SpSt-28. The sequence continues at coordinate 199,810 of JAWBNO010000001.1, forward strand.
AAACATGCTCTTCTAAACCACCTTTAACTGGATAAAAAAATGGACAAATTTGAACAATTTTCATTAATTAATATAATATTGAGAATAAATTAATGATAAAAAAAATAATTAGTGAGTTATTGAAAAATTATTATCAAAGAATATTCTTAAAAAAAGCGATAGAAGAAATAAAAAAATATAAATTTGAAAAATTAAAAGATTTAATAGATTTTGTGTACAAATTTCGTGTTGGTCCAAAAAATAAATATTTAAGTTTAAATATAGTACCTGCTCAAATTAGAGAGGAAATTGAAAAATTATTAAATATATTATCTAAGAAAAAACCAAAAACAATTCTAGAAATAGGAACTGCAAACGGTGGCACTTTGTTTCTTTGGTGTAGAATAGCTCATAAAACCGGAAAAATCATTAGCATTGATTTACCTGGAGGTAAATTTGGAGGCGGATATCCAAAATGGAAATTTCCTTTGTATAAGTCATTTGCAACCGGCAAACAAAAAGTTTATTTAATCAGAGATGATTCCCATAATAAACAAAGTTTTAAAAAAATAATAAGAATACTAAATGGAGAGAAGTTAGATTTTCTTTTTATAGATGGCGATCATACCTATGAAGGTGTAAGAAAAGATTTCGAAATGTATAGCCCTTTAGTAAAAAAAGGCGGGATAATAGCTTTTCACGATATAGTTCCTGGCCCTGAAGAGTATGTTGGTGGTGTACCAAAATTTTGGAAAGAAATAAAAAAGAAATATAAACATAAAGAAATTGTAAAAAATTGGAAACAGAGATATTGTGGAATAGGAATAATATACACTTAGTTTAAAAAACCTTTTTCATAACTTCGATACTTATTTTAAATATTCAGATTTACTTTTTGTTTATTAATTCTTTGTATATACTTACATAGGTTTTTGAAATTTTTTCCCAAAGAAAGTTCCTAGCATATTTTCTGCCCTCTTTACCGATTTTACTCGCGAATTTTGGCTTTTTTATTAAAGTATAAATACTTTTTTCTAAATCGTCTACATTCTTTGGCTCGACAAAAATAACTCCCCTATCAACTATTGATGTTATTTCTTTTATTTTTGTCGTTATTACCGGCCTTCCTGATGCCATAGCCTCTAATAAAGCTATGGGAAATCCCTCGTAAATTGATGGTAAGACGATCATATAAGAAGATTGTATATATTTAATTAGCTCTTGGTCGTCCACAAAACCCTTAAAAAAAATTCCTGGGTGATTTCCTACGAATTCTATAAGTCTTTTTCTTTCAGGCCCATCACCTATTATAAAAAGTTTATATTCCTGGGTTTTTTTATATAATTTTTTGAAAGCCAAAAGTAGATATTCAACTCCTTTTTGTTTATGCAATCTACCAAAAAACAATATAATTTTTTTAATATTATTTTGTTTTTTTATAAAAAATTTCTTATTAATTCCATTAGGTATATACATCATCTTCCTTTTGACACCTATCGTCTTTAAATCCTCTATAATCGCTGGGCTAACACAAATTATTAAATCGGCAAGATTTAGATAAAACTTACATAGATTTTTTACAAAATAATTTTTAGACATTTTCCATCCATGAAAGCCATGAACTGTATAAATTAATTTTTTATTAAATAAACGAGTTATCAATCCTAATATTCCTTGAAGTGGTCCAAAATGAATATGAACTATTCTAGGATTATAAAAAAGAATTATTTTTATTAAATAAAAAATTGATAAGAAATAAAAGCTTATATTTCTAAAATATACATTGTGTTTAAAACAAGGTATGGTAATAACTTTTTTACCAAACTCCCGCCTTAATATGAAATTATGCTGTGTTATTATAAATAAGTCAAAGGTTTTAGATAAAGATTTGTATAACTCATATATATGTCTCTCTGCACCACCAATAATTGGATAAGTTATACCGATCATTAAAACTTTCATAAAAATTTTTTGTATAAAAAATTTTTTATTATATATTCACATAAAAATATTATAAAATGGGTCTCAAGCAATTATATTTAAATTGTTGTCATCAATTATCCATTTATGAAATATTATCAAAAATCTTTGCCTGTTAAAGAAGATGAATATCAAGATTTAATACAAATAAAAATTGAATTAGAGCAAACTCTCAAAAAACCAATAAGTATAAGAAATTTAATAAGAGCAATAATAAAATTTGCGAAAGAAAAAAAGAATAGCGAAGATTTTTTAAAAGTTGTGAAAGATGTTTTAGGAATGAAAGAAGTAGCTTCTACTCAAAAAGAAGAAAAGAAAGACTTATTCCTAAACATAAAAAGTAAAATCTTTAAAAAATAGTTTCAAGTCTTTTTCTTTAATGAAATTAAGTTAGTTTTGCCCATTCTTTCCAAATTTACCAATTTCTTATCTTTCAACTTTTTAACAACTCTAGATACTTTTGCCTTAGAAAAACCCGTCAATTCAACTAATTTATTTTGTTTTATCTTTCCTTCTTTTTGAAGAATCTCATAAATTTTCTTTTCATCAGGATCTAAAACTTCTAAAACAACCTTTTCTATTGGAACCTTAACAACCTTTTTAACAACAATCCTTTTGGTTTTAATTAATTCATAAATAAGCAATATTACAAAAAACAAAGCTATGATTATCACAACATAAAAGCTTTTCAAGAACTTTAAAATAAAATTATCTTCTATTACTGCTGGCATATATTCAACTTTAAAACTTAATGGCTGTAAATTAGAAATATTTCTAAGCTCCCAATAAACTATTATATTTCTTCCATTGCTCAAAGTTCTATAGTTAGATGGAAAAATGGATTCTTCACTTGATAAAATCATTCCTATTGGTAATGTTACAATTGCGCTAACAGACTCTACACTTTGTTTTAATTCAAATTGTTGAATGAATATATTTTTATTTAATCCTTTAGAAACTATATTTCCAAACCTTATTCTTAAATTAATAGGATCTTTAGCTTCATTGTAACATTTAAAAACATTACCTTCAAACCTACAATCAATATTTGAACTATAATTTAAAACTAAACCATAAACTCTAAACTCTAAATATTCTGGGGCTAATGCAACAATTTCTGATTCAACATAATCTTCTTTTATTGTACTTTCAATTCCTAAATATTCTATTTGAGCAAAAACTATAGGCAAAAATACAAAAATTGCAAAAATGCTTACTAATTTATTCATAAAATAATTTTAAGATTTGAAATTTTTATATAAGGTAAAATGTTAATCCATTTTTATCAAAAACTATTATAATCTAAAAAATATTTTTAGAAGAAAAGAAAACCATAAATTTATCTTAAGCTAAAAACTCTTTAAATGAAAGAAAAGTGTGATAAATATCTATTTTTGAATGAACTTTTTTACTTAAATAAAGATAAGTTTGAAAACGCCATAGAAATTATTAGAAACGAAATTGCAAATAAAGAATATTATGTGAACTTTGAAAATGGTTCCCTAGAAAATCTGAAAAATTGCATAGAATATTATCCTGTTGGGGGAACTTTATCTTGTATTTACTTTAAAATTTTAGAAAAAAATAAAAATTTAGGAATTAACAAATTAGACCTTTACACTATAGAAATTGTGCCAAAAAACCTTTATGGAAAATTAATGTATATTTTGAAAGTATAATTAATTCTAATGATTTTTCTGAAGATTTGAATCATTTTTTCAAAAAGAGTCTATATGAAGACTATCTTATTATAAATGAAAAAATAAAAGATTGTTTTTACCGTTATGTTAAGGAAACAACTAATCCATATCTTTATTTAAGTCTATTCTTGATTTAAAATTTTGAAAATAATAACTCTCATCTAGTTATAACAACTCCACCAATTCCTTGTGCTGCAAATCTATGTATTAAATCGGCAACCGTATTCATTACTACTTGAATTGTATTTGCCTTAATTTTATATTCAATTGGCTCTATAACTTCAATAGCTGAAGGAGCAAAGAAAATAACAACTTGTAGCAAAGTTTCTAAATCTTTTGTTAATATTTCAATTTCAGCTGCCTTAGAATAAGCTTTTTCCACATTTTTTAAAGGTTTTTCTTGCTCTATAGTTTCTTCGTATTTTTCTTTAACAACTAAACATCCATCCAATTTTTTCAACTTTTCTATATGATTCTTTAGACTTTCTTCTGCAGCTTCTTTTGTTATAGCAAGAACATCAAACCATACTCTAGAATAAATCCAACCATTTTCTATTCTTTCTTTAATATCAATTTCTTCCATAAAAATCATTCAAGTAAAAAATTGTGTTTTATTCCACAATTTGGGCATCTTTCTCCTGTTAAATTTAAAGATTTTAACTTGTTATTAAATCTTTCTGCTATTAAAGTATTACAGTTATGGCAATATGTACTTTCTAATAGACTATCCTTAACCCCATCAATATAAACATATCTTAATCCAGAATCTTTACATTTTGTATGTAAATTTTTCAGATCAGCCAAACTTAGTTTAACATCATCTCTAACTATATGGAATGGTGTTTCTGCTCCAATATTTGAAACTATCCAATTAGCTAACTTAACGCAATTTTCTTCATCTTCATAACCTTTTTTCAAAACATTAACTATTTCTATAAACATCCTATACCTAAAAAGAAACTTTAGATTTTCAAAGCAGTTTTCTACATTTTTTATCAAACCGTATTTTTTATAATAATCTTCATTACCTGAAGCGAAAAAGTAAAAGACTAAGCCATCAATATATTTTGCTATTTTTTTTATTGGATCTTCATTTAATAAACCAACTGTTCCTAAAATAGTTTTAACATTAGACCTTCTAGCTTCTCTAAAAACTTTAACTAAATATTCAAAGTGACCTACAGATTCTGAACCTGTAAAAAATATTCCTCTTGCTCCTTTAGATTTTGCGTAAGAAACTAGCTCTTGTGGGTTCAACTTCTTTTTCATAGATTCTACCTTAGGCATAACCTTAAATTCTTTTGGTGACATCATGTCCACTACCAGAATGTTATTTCCGGGAATAAAGTGATACAAGCTCCTTTCCTCTACCTTGTTAACTTCTAAGCCATCTATATTTCCAAATCCAGATAAAAATAAAACTCCTTTTTTATTTTCTCTAACTTCACATATTCCCTTTCCTTTTTCGGGTATACTGCAAGAAAAGAAGCAAACCTTACATCTAATTCCTTTTCTATCTGCTTTCCAAAAAGTTGTCTCTTTTTCTTCCATGAATTTTTCTACCATACAATATATTGTTTTTAGTCAATAAAATGATTTCCGTAAAATAATAATATGCCCTGGTAGCTTAGACTGGTAAAGCACCCGCCTCGTAAGCGGGGGATCGTGGGTTCAAATCCCACCCAGGGCTAATTAAATAGAGACTATTTAACAAAATAAAGCACATATGCCTCATTTCTCCAGTTGTAAATTTTTTTTATTTGAAAACCAACCTTTTTAAACTTTTTATACAACAGTTTAGCTGTCCCAAAATCATGACATTCTATAATCCATTCAGGTATTTTTTCTATCAACTTATCTGGGACTTCATATAGAAATTTCTCACAACCCTCACAATCTACTTTAACTAAATCAACTTTTTCCTTTATAGCGCTTTCAATTACATCTCTAAAACTTATACATTTTATTTTAATTTTTCTTATTCCACCTAAATTTCGGTCAAATAGACTAAAATCTCTCATGCCATATAATCTTGGATCTATTTTAAACTCCTTGATACAATTTTTTCTACAAACAGCAGCTTCAACTATCTTACAATTTAAGCCAATTTCTTTAATCAATTCTTTACATAATCTTACGTTTTCCTTGATTGGCTCATATGCTATTATCTTTCTTGCACCATACTTATAAAACAAAATTATTGAATCACCCAACCAACTACCAATATCTAAAATGTTTAGTTTTTTGTAATCTCTCCTGAAATAAAGGTAAGTTGTAGAGTCGAAAAATACCACAGTTTTAGAAAAGTTGGTTTTAGTAGTAACAAAAAATATATACTCTAAAAGTTTATCGTAATCACAATAAATATTGCTGTTATTTAAATAATACTTGTACTTGTACTTTTTTAAAAAAAAGGATTTAAACATAGTAAGAATATTTAGAACTACATATCCATTTTTCGATATTTTTGCCAACGAAAAAATAGCAAGGAGAAAATTGTAAATATCAACCAGATAAGAAAATTTAGGTAAAAAACTGATCAAAATTTCCAATCTCATTTTTAATAGGTGTTTTTAAGATATAAAAATAATTATTTTTAAACCTAATATTTTGGAATGGAGGTTAAAATTGCAAAACTATTACCTCTACCAATAATTTTGATAGTCTTCTTCTTATCGCTCTCCATAAAAAATTATATAGATAATGGGGAATTCTTCATAAGAGACTTAGACCTTAAAGGAGGAACATCGATATCATTCATAAGTAAGAATGAGATTACCATTGATGATGTCTCTTCAATTTTAGGAGATTATGGTAAGTTAGCTTTAATATCAATATCAAAATCTGAAAAGGAATACTCTGTAAGAATAACATTACCAGGAAATGTCCAACATGATAAAATTATAGAAATAATTAAAAATTCAAATATAGAGACTAAAGACTTTAGCATTCAATATGTTGGGCCTGAACTTGGTGAGGCTTTCTTCTCTCAAGTTATTTATTTACTTTCAATAGCCTATGTTCTAATATTTTTTGCTAACTATTTTATTTATAGAAAAATAGCTATTGCCTTAACCATAATACTTTCTTCCTTAGCCGACATAATTTATGTTTTTGGAGTAACGATATTATTAGGTATTCCAATTACTTTTGCTGGTTTTACATCTTTATTACTAGTTATAGCGTATACAATAGACACAAATATTTTACTATCAACAAAAATTCTAAGTGAAAAAATAGAAGAATTTTATTCTACTTACAAAAAAACCCTAATAACAGGAATAACTGTTACAGCTGGTTTAGTTGTTTCTATGATTATTGTACTTGTGTTTTCTAATTCTAAACTTCTAAATAACATAGCTACTATTCTACTAATAGGTCAACTTGCTGATTTAATAAATACATATATACTAAACGCTGGACTAATAGAGGTGATACTCGTTGGAAAAAAACGTTAGAGTTTGGATATTAATATTCCTGGTTACAATTTCGCTAATATCTTTATCTAGGTTTTTATTTAGAAAGAGTTGGGTTGAAATTTCCTTTATTGAAGAAGATGCCAATTGTGAAGATTTAACAGTAGGAGATAGAATAAAGAAGATAGGCAAATACGAAATAAAATCCTTGAATGATTACGAAAATGCTTTGCTAAGTATTAAGAAAGGAGAAACTGTAATTATAACTACTTATAAAGGGATTGGAAAATGTGTTGCTTTAAATGATTCTAACATAGGAATAAGAGTTAAAGAAAACTATGAAAAGATCTTAAGTTATGGAATTGATATAGAAGGTGGAGTAAGAGTATTACTTAGAATTAAAGGAGAAACTAGCCTACAAGAAACTCAAAACGTTGTTAAAATTTTGACTGAAAGGTTAAACACTTATGGTTTGTCGGATGTTAAAGTAATTCCCGCGGCTCAAGATTTAATACAAATAGAAGCAGCTGGTTTAAGTGAAGATGATATAAGAAACTTTTTAGTTAGACAAGGTTATTTTGAAGGGAAAATCGTAGATGTTATACCCATCTCTAATAATGTTGGAAAAATAGTATTTGATGGCAAATCTTTTGAATTTTCTATAAATGAAACTCATATCGTGATAAATTCAACAGAATATAAAATAGAGAATGGTTTTTACCTTGATGATGTAAAATACGAAATAGTTAATTTCACCTCGGAGTATGTAACTATTGCTGCTAATGTTTTCACTTCTAAGGATATAGAAAATATATTTACTGATGTTCAAAGAAACTATATAGTTCCTTACGCTGACGGTTACAGATTTGTTTTCACGATTCAAATTAGCTCTGATAGCGCAGAAAAATTTGCTAAAATAACTAAAGGACAACCAATATATTATTCCGGGGGTCAATCTTACATAAGACCAAAATTAGTATTATACTTGGATAAAAAGCCCATAACAGAACTAAATATTGTAAGTAGTATAGCTGGCGAACCTATAAGAAATCCTTCAATAGAGGGTTTCAGAAAAACCTTCCAAGAAGCCTCTTTAGAAAAAATGAGACTACAAAGCATATTAAAATCTGGAAGCCTACCTGTTGAACTAGAAATTGAAAGAATAGAAACTATAACAGAAACGGAAGGAAAAAAACTTTTCAACTCTATAATTTATATTCTTATTGCTAATCTAATTGCAGTTTTGATAGTCTCTACAATCAGATATAAAAATTTGTATGTTTCTTTTTTTGTATTGTTAGTAAGCATTTTTGAGTTGGTCTTAGTTTTAGGAGTTGCCTCTTCTCAATTAGTTGGAGCTATACTAATTTTGTTATCATTAGCTACAGGAATATATTACAAAGATGTTAAGGACATAATGGCCATAACTACAATGTTTCTTTGCGTATTGATTTCTGGTTTTGTTGTATTATCTAAATGGACAATAGATATACCTACTATTGCTGGTTTGGTCTCATTAATAGGTAATTCTGGTGAGTTAATAGTATTAACTGATCAAATATTTCTAGAAAAAAGAAAAAGAATTGAAGATAGCATAAAATTGGGAATGAAAATAGTCTTTAATTCTTCTGCCCTCTTAACATTTTCTATGCTTCCTTTAGCTTTTTTGGGTTTGGGTACGCTAAAAGGATTTGCAATAACAACAACCTTAGGTACATTAATAGATCTTTTCATAACTAGACCCGTTTATATGTATTTGCTCCAAAAGAAAATATCGTACATAAAAGAAGAAACAATTTAAAAACTTATAAAGAATAATCATATTTAGCTTAAAGCCCCCGTCGTCTAGCCCGGTCAAGGATACAGCCCTTTCGATAAGAAAGGTTTGATTGAAAAATGAGAAGAAAGGCTGGGACACGGGTTCAAATCCCGTCGGGGGCATGCTTTAATTACCCTATACCCATACGTGGAGTATATAAGAGAGTAGTTAACTGCTTCTAAAATGAGATGCTTCTTACCTATTTTTGAAACCCTAAAAAGTTTATGTTCCAACATTTTTTGAGGGAATATTTTCTAAATATAAAACTTTCCCATGCTATATTTCCGAAGTTTCAGAGGATGAGAACTATTTTGTTTACCAAGGAACTTTAATAAGAAAAAGTGGTGATTTCATATTTCTTTTAGGATGTAAGGTTAGCAAAATTAAGAATGAAAAAGTTGTTGAAGAAATGGTGATTGGATGAAGAAGGAGTTTTCCGATATGGTAATGTTAATTTATCATATAGTCCAACGATAAGAAGATAATAAAAAGCTATGAGTCTGTTTTATGAAAACGAAGAAAATCAAATAAATTAAAAAGAGTTTTATCGGATTAATATTATGTTAGAAACTGATTTTCGTGTTTTTTATAATTATTCGTTAAAGTCAAGCAATTATCTGTAATTATTTAATGTCTTTTTTATTAGAGCGAGGTTTTAAAACTTTGTCTTTAATTGAATAAATTATGAATAAAACTAAAATTAGGGATAAGCTGATAGAATTTAGTAAACATATACCAAAAGAAATTAAAAAAAGAGACGCGATAGGACAAATAAAAGATCCAAATAAAAATCCTCTTGAATTTGTTTTTGGAGTTATTCTTAACCAGGGTATACCTTATGAAAAGGCTTGGTTGGCTCCATTTGAATTAAAAAAAGACTTGGACATCTCGATATATATAAAATTGCAAGAATGAAACCTCGTGAGCTTGAAAAAGTAATGTTTGCAAAACCAGCTTTACATAGATATAGGTATATGGCTAAGAGATTAATTGAAGCATGCCAATTAATAATAAAAAAATATAATGGTAATGCAAAAAATATTTGGAAAAATTCTTCCTCTGCAAAAGAGTTGGAAATGAAATTCAAAGAGTTTAAACAAATAGGTCAAAAGAAAGCATCAATGGCTATCAACATATTAGTGCGCGATTTTAACCTTCCGATAAAAGATAAAAGTGAGATAGACGTTTCAAACGACATTCATGTAAGAAGAGTATTTTTTAGAGCAGGCTTAATCGAAAAAGATGAGGAAAAGGAATTAATAAATGTGGCAAGAAAACTAAACCCAGAATATCCTGGAATTTTAGATCGTCCAGCATGGTACATAGGCATGAAATGGTGTAGACCAACTAATCCTGATTGTAAAAATTGTTATCTTAACAAAGTATGTGCTAAACGTTTCTAATATACGTATATAAGGTCACATAACATATAGATATATAATAGACCGTAAGAGGTATACTTCGTATACATATATAAATAAACATAATGTTCTTTCTTTCATAATACTCACATAAAAAGCTTTCATTTTCTTTCTACCTAATATTCGCATTCTCCTACTTTAGGTATGATTTTTTATTTTTCATTCATTTTAACTAGATAGTAAAATCTAAATATGTACAACTAAATTTTAACCTTGCCTATTCCAACAAGGAAGTTCATGATATTCCTCTTCAAAACTTTCCAAAAGTTCTTTCTCAACTTTTTTATAATCTTTAACTTCACACCAACTAACTTCGACCTTATTCAAATAGCCTTTTTTCATAAAGTACCTGTTTATTCTTTGTGTTGTTAAACCTCCAACACCATTAAGATAGTTCTTTATAAACCTTCGAACTAAATTTGTCGTTTTTCCTATGTAAAGAATGTTCGTTGAACCTCTCAATCTTTCTACTTTTCTGTTTTTCAACCTCATACAATAAACATATTGGGAATTGTGTTTTGGAAGTATGTCAGGATTTTTTCTTATTTCAGTAAAGCTAATCCATTTTTTAAAATATTTTCTAAAAATCTTGTCCATAGTTTTTTTGTTAAATAATTTATATATTTTTCTAATATGATGTAAACATCTCGTGAGTAATTTCATTATAGGTATAGAGAGTATAGATGATTATAGAAGAAATACAGCTAAAAAGAAAACAATGTATTTTTTCTTTTATACTAAAACACTTTCAATCCTACATTAGTCTGATTCTAACCCAAAACAAGAAGCAACTATAAAATATACAATAGTCTTTCAATCCTACATTAGTCTGATTCTAACTAACAAGAGATTTTGATGTTGCGTGGTTTGATAGAATATGTCTTTCAATCCTACATTAGTCTGATTCTAACTAAAAAAAGAGCTATTACCTTTTGCTAAAAATAAAGCTTTCAATCCTACATTAGTCTGATTCTAACCAGTTGTTGCTAAAGCTAAACCACCATAACTTAATCTTTCCTTTCAATCCTACATTAGTCTGATTCTAACTTTAGCATTTTCTAATGACAACAGATATGCTGGAGTCTTTCAATCCTACATTAGTCTGATTATAACCCGCCTTAAAACTCATTATTATCTGAATAATATTTACATTTTTAATAAAAATATATCGTGGATGTCCAAAAATAGAATTCATTTATAAAGATCCACAATTTTCAAAAGCAACAATATTAATAATTGAATGTGTTGACTCAGAATAGTTAAAGCGGTCTTAGCGAAAACGTCCTTTAATTATCCAAAACTCGTATTTGATAAATTTTCTCAAGAAATAACCTACTGTAACCTAAAAAATTTAAAAAATAATTAAACTATGAAAGAGAGTAAAGTTTTAGAATTTGTGATAAAAGAGGAAGAGAGGGAAGGGAGAAGAGCGATAGATGTAAGTAAATCTAGAAAAGGCTACGATATTGAGTCTTATGATAAAAGAGGAAATGTAAGATACATTGAAGTAAAAAGAAGAAACTACCCAAAAGAAAAATTTGTTTTTCTAACTTTCAAAGAATTTATGAATTTTGTTAGAAACAAGAACATGTGGCTTTATATTGTATACAAAACAAAGAAAGGAAAGCTGGATATTATTAAATTAGATAGAGAAAAAGTCTTGGAGGGAACAAAAAATAAAGTCATATTAACCTTTGATGTAAGTTTAAGTAAAAAAATAGTAGGTAAAGATATATCTAAAGAGAAATAGCTAAAGTTTTTTACCTTTAGAACAAAGATAAGTAGAAATTATCTTATACTTAACTCATTTCCTAGCAAAATTTAAAAATAGAAGAATAAGTTTTGATAATGACAGAAGCTTTATACATGAATGATTGTTATTTAACTGAGTTTGAAGCCTATGTAATAAAAGTTGAAGGAAACAAAATCTTTTTAGACAAAACTGCTTTTTATCCAACGAGCGGTGGAGTAGAATGTGATAAAGGAGAAATAATATTCGAAAATCAAACATTCAAAGTTATTGATGTTAAAAAAGAAAATGGAGAGATTGTTCACTATCTAGATAAAGATGCTTCTAATTTAGCTAATAAAAAAATTATAGGTAAAATTGATTGGAATAGGAGATACAAACTTATGAAATTGCATACTGCTGCGCATATAATTTCCGCAATTCTTTACAAAGAATATAACGTATTAATAACTGGGGGTAATATTTCTGAAGAATATGCTAGAGATGATTTTAATTTACCCTCAGAAAACTGGAAAGAAATAGTTGAAGATTGTGTAAAAAAAGCTAACAAAATAGTTGAAGAAGGAAGAAATGTCAAAATTTACTTTTTAAAAAGAGAGGAGGCTTTCAAAATACCTGGAATTGTTAAGTTAGCTGAGAAAATGCCCCCCAATTTAGAAATTTTGAGAATTGTGGAAATAGAAGGAATAGATATACAAGCCGATGGAGGACCTCATGTTAAAAACACCAAAGAAATAGGAAAAATTAAGCTGATTAAGTTAGAAAACAAGGGAAAAAGCAACAGAAGAATTTACTATACTGTAGAATAAATCTCTTTTATAAATAAAATTTAACACTCTATAAAAATATAAAAATGAGAATTGCAGCAATCGGTTGTATTCATAATGAGGTAGAAAGCTTACCTTTACTCTTAGATAAAGTTTTTTCTAATAACCCGGATATTCTAATCTTAGTAGGTGACTTAACTGATGCTGACTTTATAAGAGGTTTTAATTCACTAGATATTGCAAAAATATTCTTAGAAGAAGTCAAGCTATATACTAAAAATCTACTAGTAGTTCCTGGAACTTGGGACAAAGAGTTAATAGAATTTTGGGAAAGAGAAAACGTTTCAATACATGGTAAAGGAAAAATTATAGACAATTTTGGTTTTTATGGTTTTGGTGGGGCTAAGACCCCATTCAATACTCCTTATGAGCCAAACGAAGATGAAATAGAAGAAGGCTTAAATAAAGCTCATAGAGATGTAGAAACATGTGAAATAAAAATTCAAGCAACACATGCACCACCATACCAAACAACTCTAGATATAGTGGCCGGAAAACACGTTGGGTCCTTAGCTGTTAGAAAGTCCATAGAAAAATTTAAACCCAACGTAGCCATTTGTTCTCATATTCATGAATCGATGGGAAAAGACAATTTGGGTAACACAATAGTAATAAATGTGGGGAAATTTACCGATGGATACTTTGGTCTGATTGAAATTGAAAAAGATAAAGTAAAAACAGAATTGATTAGTTTGATATAAATTCTGAAGAATAGAAAATTATTTAAAAACAAAAATTGAGATTTTAAAAATGGAAGATTTATCTGACGAGAAAGGAGTTTTACCATCGACTGTTTTAAAAACAAAAACTGAAGATAAAATTGATTTTAGTTTTATCTTAAAATTCGATGTTATAACCGTAAAGATATTGCAAAAGTTTTATGGTAAGGAAATAGATCCCTTGACGACAGAACTTAATTCTTTCGACCTAAAAAAAATACATAAACTTTTAGAAATTGAGGGAATGAAAATAAATTTAGAGACTTTGAGAAAAAGGTTAGAAAATTTAGTTTCCTTAGGTTTTATCGAAAAAGTTGACACATATCCAAGAATATATATGGCAGTTAGAGATTTGGAAAAAATAAAAAACATTCAATCCAAAATTCAACTCCTGAGATCTTTCTTTACTGGAGATAAAGAAAAAGTCGAATAGATTCTCGACAATTTTTATGAAGTTTTAGAAAATTTGTCGATTGATATTATAGTTAGTTTATCTTTTATAGTTTTAGACATAAAAAATTCATATATTTTTATGACCTTTCTAATTTCTTTCTAATTTTTTCTACTTATAAAATCTAAAAGAAAGTTTTTATCTAAAATTCGACTCGTATCTAGAGTCAGTTTTAAAACAAAACAAATTCTCACTTTTAATTCAAATTATTTTCATTTATTTCAGAATCATTTCATTAATTTCTAAGAGTTCATAAAAATTTCAAAATCTCTTTAAAAAAGATAAACTTTTCATAAAAATTTTCGAATCATCTTTTAAATTTCCAAATCTTTTAATTTATGAATGGGAAGAAGACCCTATAGACAGGTTTTTTACTCTTTATTACTTTCTGTACTAAGTGAAGAAATCCCACAAAATATAGAGGCAATTAGAAGACACCTATCACTAAAAATAGGGAAGGATGTCAGTTGGAATACTGTTAAAAAGTATATAGATGAGCTTGTTGATATGGGAAAAGTTGATAAGATTCAGGCTGGAAAAATTCTAATGTATAAGAAAAAGGTTTAATGAGAAAATAAAAATAGTTTTATGGAAATAAAAGACATTGCTGATTATTTTAAGAAAGATAAAATTTTTATAACACCGGAAGCAGCAAGCATACTAGCTAATAACGTAGATTTTTTAGATAAAATCAGGGAACAATGTATTAAAGATAACATATTTATCATAACTACAGATTTTCTGAAAAATTTTTTTGATCAGCAAAACTTCAGTGTAAAGATAGAAATTCCTGAAGAATTTGGAGAATTTTCTGTAGAAGATATAGTTTTACAGTTAAAAAATAGATTAGAATTTTTATCTTCAGTCCTAATTCAAAACAATCAACTTAAAGAAGTTTATTCAATTAGCAGATTAGTTAAGGCTAAAAAAGACTTTGAAAAAGGAACAGTAATAGGTATGATTAAAGATAAAACAACATACACATTCACGCTAGAAGATCTATCTGGAAGTATCATTGTTAGAGGGGAAGCTAATGATATAGAAAAGCTAAACTTAGATGAAGTAATTGGTGTAGAGCTTAAGAAAGATGGAGAAACTTTTGTAGTCAATAAGTTTTTTTATCCTTCATTTTCTTTTTTTAGAAAGATACAAAAATTGAGCGAAGATGTTATTTTCAGCTGTGAAAATTTTAGTTTTAGAGGTAAAAATTTTGATATAAAAATGAATGAAGGGGCAAAAATTTCAATTGGTGATGTTAAGATTTTACTTCTAAAATTTAATGTTTTTAAAAGTTATGCTAAAGGTGATTACTTAGAATCGGCTTGTTTACTTTTAGAAAAAAGACATGTTAATCCCACTGTACATAAAATTGGAAAAATCTACAAAGATGACTTTTTCTTACTCAAAGAAATACCAGAGTACTTTATAATAGTTGGTGCAGCGGAAAACCTTAAGAAGATATACAAAGGAGTTCAGATATACTTTTTAAAAGAGGGCTCGTTCTTGAATCTTAAAGAAGGAAGATTTTTATAGAAATATATCTTCCAAAATATCTATTCTAATTTTCAAATAATTTTTAATAAAGAGTTTTTACATTTAAACTATGATTATAGAATTCCAGATAATGGATGCGGATTATGTTCAAGTCAATAATCATCCATTAATTAGACTTTTTGGAAAAACAAAAGATGGAAAATCTGTATGTGTCTTTTATGAAGGCTACTTTCCTTATTTTTACTTCAAATCGGAAAAAAATTTAGAAGATATAAAAAATAGTCTTGAGAAAAATTTTCAAGGCCTAATTTTAAAACTCGATAAAGTAAAAAAATACAATCCAATAGGTTATAAAAAGGATAAAGAAGAATTTTATATAGTATATTTATCAGATCCTTCAAAAGTACCAAATGTTAGAGATTTCTTGGTTTCTTCAAAGTTGGCATCAAAAACTTATGAAGCTGATATACTTTTTAAGTACAGGTTTCTTTCGGATTTTGACATATATGGAATGAGATGGTACAAAGTAGAAGGAGAGCCAGTTAATACACAATCTATAATGACTGATTTAGCAATTAAGGCGAAAAGTTTCGAAGAGATCAACTATATGGAAAATGCACCTCTTAAAATATTGGCGTTTGACATAGAAACTACAGCAAAAGAAGGTAAACCGAACCCCAAAAAAGATAAGATAATAATGATAAGTTTAGCTTTTAGTGAAGAGTATGAGGGTAAAAAGAGTTTGGTTCTCGTTTCTAAGCCTACAAAACAAAATGGTGAAACAAGAATATTTAAAGATGAAAGGGAAGTTTTAGAAGAATTTGTTAATATAGTTTTAAGGTACGACCCAGATATAATAGTTGGTTATAACATAAATTCTTTCGATTTACCTTTTATCAAAGAGAGGATGAGAGAAAACAAAATAACATCTTGCATAGGAAGAGCAACAGATAAACCACTTCAAGTAAATAAAGTTGGAGAAGAATATAGAGCTCATATTATAGGAAGGGTTATTGTCGATGTTTACGAAATAGTTAAAGAAATGGTTAGTAGAGGTTTGATTAGACTTAAAAGATATACTTTAGATGATGTAGGTAGGGCTTTAGTTGGAGAAGGTAAAATAGAAATAAAACATGGAGATATTTCAAGAATTTGGGAAAGGGGTTCTTCAGAAGAAGTAGAAAAACTAATAGAATATTCTAAAAGAGATGCAATGTTGGTTTTAAGAATATTTTTAGAGAGAAGAATATTGGATAAGTACATAGAGTTATCAAGAGTATGCGGCCTTTTGTTGCAAGATGTATTAAATGAAGGCGAAGCTGCAAAAATAGAATGTTTACTTTTAAGGGAATTTAACAAGAGAGATTACGTTTTACCGAATAAGCCAAGTTCAGAAGAGACACTTAAAAGAAAAGAAGAAAGAGAGCTAAGAGGTATTAAAGGCGCATTGGTTTTGAATCCAAAGGTTGGTTTATATACAACACCAATTGTATACTTGGATTTTAAGTCAATGTATCCCACAATCTACATGAATTTCAATATATGTCCTTCTACAATAGTTTTAGATAATGGTTTTGAAGAAGACAAACTAATAATATCGCCTTATGGTGCTAAGTTTGTTAGACCTGAAGTTAGAAGAGGAGTAATACCGCAGATAGTAGAGTTTTTAATCAACGAAAGAGATAAAGTTAAGAAAGAGATGAAAAAAGAAAAAGATGAAATTAAAAGAGCGTTATTAGATGCTAAGCAGGAAGCTTTGAAAAGAATGGCGAATGCTTTTTATGGTTATACAGGGTTTATTAGAGGAAGAGTTTATATTTTAGAGATCGCCAATTCTATTACTAGTTTTGGTAGATACTTTATAGAGACTACTAAGAAAATTGTTGAAAGTAGCAACAAAGATTGGGAAGTAATATATGGTGATACAGATTCTATAATGGTTAAGATTAAGGCTAAAGATTTAGAAGAAGCATTTAAGATTGGTGAAGAAATAGAAAAAACTATAAATAGTTACTATCAAGAAAAGATGACTGTTAAAATAGAAAGTATTTTTAAAACTTTTCTTATAGTCTCTAAAAAAAGGTATGCTGGGATATCTGTAGAAAAGACAGAAAGTGGTTATAAAGAGAAATTAGTTATGAAAGGTATAGAAACAGTAAGAAGAGATTGGTGTAATTTGACAGAAAAAGTTCTATCAAAAGTTTTAGAGTTGTTGTTAAAAGAAGGTAATGTTGAAAAAACACTAGAATATGTTAAAGACGTTATCTCAAAACTGGAAAGAAATGAAGTTAATATAGAGGATTTAGTTATAGTTAAGAGTCTAACTAGGGATCTAAACGACTATAAGGGAACGCAACCACATGTAGAATTGGTTAAGAAACTAATGAAGAGATCTCCAGAAAAAGTTCCAGCAATTGGAGATAGAATCGGTTATGTAATAGTTTCTGGACCTGACCTCGTGTCAAAAAGAGCAGAAGATCCAGAGTATGTAATAGAGAATAAACTTAAGATTGATTCAAAATATTACATAGAAAACCAAATTTTACCTCCAATAGAAAGAATTTTAGAGGTCGTCGGAATTAGTAGACAAAAACTATTTTCTAACGGTAAGCAAATGCTTCTATCTTCTATAATGACAACAGATTCAAATAAAACACAAGAATTGAAAGATTATGGAGAAAAATTTGATAGTTTTGTTTGTGAAAAATGTGGAAAAACCTACTATTCTCCACCATTTACTGGAAAGTGTGGAAATTGTGGTGGAACATTACTTTTTTCTTTAAATGGCTTTATTTTCAAGAAGATTAAGGTGGCTTTATAAAGGGGTAAAATATTTAAATATAAATGCATAAATAACTAATCATAGTTCTGGTGGTTTAACTTGAAAAAAAATTCATTAAAGATAAAAGAAACAGGAACGACAACAGTAGGTATAGTATGTAAGAATGCGGTAGTATTAGCTGCTGAGAAAAAATCTACCTTAGGGTATCTTGTTGCTAGCAAGGAAAGCGAAAAAATAATGCCTCTTGACGACCATATAGCAATGACAATTGCCGGTGTTAGTGGGGACGCACAAGCTCTTGCAAGATATCTTAGAGCAGAATTTAAGTTATATGAAGCTATGCACAAGAGAAAGATTTCAGTTAAAGGTGCAGCAACACTTTTAGCTAATATACTTCAATCTTCGAAGTATTTTCCATATTATGTGCAGTTAATAATTGGTGGAGTAGATAGCAAAGGACCACATATTTATAGCTTAGATGCAATAGGGGGTTTGGAAGAAGAAAAGAAGTTTACATCAACAGGTTCAGGCTCTCCAATAGCATATGGTGTTTTAGAGGATCAATATAAGGAAAGCATGAGTGTAGATGAGGCAAAAGAGTTGGCTAAAAGAGCTATAAAAGCAGCCATAGAAAGAGATATAGGTTCTGGCGGGAAAGCAATAGATATAGCTGTAATAACTAAAGACGGAATAGAATTTTACACAGAAAAAATATAGATCCTTTTGGTGCAAAATAATGGAAATACTGGAAAAAATTAAGGAGTTATTACCCAAATCTGTGAGTAGAATAGAATTTGAGGGAGCTGAAATTATAGTTTACACAAAAGATATAGAGTTTTTCAAAAATGCGGAGCAAATAGTAAAAGATATTGTATCTCAAGTTAAAAAAAGAATAGAGGTTAGACCAGAGAAGAATTTACTTTTACCAGAAGATCAGGCAAAAAAGAAAATATACGAGTTGGTACCACCTGAAGCAGAAATTAAAGAAATAGTTTTTGAGAAGGAAAGAAGCATAGTAAATATTTACGCTAAGAAAACGGGTCTAGTGATAGGTAAGGCCGGAGAAACGTTAAAAAGAATTAGAGAAGAAACTCTTTGGAAACCTAAAATAGAAAGAGCCCCCCTAATAGATTCTCCAGTCGTTGATGGTATAAGGAGAATGTTTCATGAAGAGGTAGATTTTAGAAAAAAATTTCTTAATGATGTTGGTAAAAAAATCTTTACTTCAAGGGATATAAATAGAGGTAGAGTAAGATTAACTTTCCTAGGAGGTGCTAGAGAAGTTGGGAGGTCTTGTCTTTTAGTTGAAACTCTCAAGTCAAAGATTTTAGTGGACGCAGGTATAATATCGGGAATAGGAAATGGTTTTCCAATTTTAAATGTTCCAGAATTTAATTTAAATGAAATAGATGCTATAGTTGCTTCTCATGCACATTTGGACCATATAGGATTCATTCCAGCTTTATATGAAATGGGTTATGATGGTCCATTGTATCTAACAACTCCAACATTAGATTTGGCCGCATTACTTTGGTTAGATTATATAGATGTATCCCAAAGAGGGGGGGCAAAATCAATATTTACAATTAAAGGAGTTAAGGAGGCATTAAAGAGAGCAATAACAATAGATTATGAAGAAGTTACAGATATAGCACCGGACGTGAAGCTAACTCTATACAATTCTGGTCATATATTGGGTGGAGGAATAGTACATTTACACATTGGTGACGGTCTTCATAATATAGTTTATGCTTTGGATCAAAAATTTGGAAAGACAAATCTATTAGATCCAGCACATCATGAATTTCAAAGAGTAGAAACTTTGATTATAGAGTCTACATATGGGGGAAAAAGCGATGTAATGCCTAAAAGAAGCGAAGTTGAGAAGAATTTTATGGATGTAGTTAATAAAACTATGGAAAGGGGCGGAATAGTTTTAATACCAAGCTTTTCTGTTGAAAGAGCACAAGAACTAATGGCGATATTAGTTAAAAATAACTTTTTATATCCAGTTTATTTGGACGGAATGATATGGGATGCCAATGGAATATTTACCGCCTATCCTGAATATTATGGAAAAAGTATGTATAGGCAAGCAATTAACGGCAATGATCCATTTTTATCACCAATCTTCAAGAGAATATCTTCTCAACAAGATAGAGAAAAGGCTTGGAATGATAGACCTTGCGTAATAATATCTACAAGCGGTATGTTAAGCGGAGGACCTGTAATTGAACATTTAAAACATTTGGCTGAAGATGAAAAAAGCACCTTAGTTTTTGTTGGTTATCAAGCTGAAGGTACTCTGGGAAGAAAAATACAAAAAGGACTAAGAGAAATACCTTTGGATTTTGATGGAAAAACTATAAATGTTCAACTTAAAATGGAAGTTTATACTGCAGATGGGTTGAGCGCACATTCAGATAGAAAACAGCTATTAGCCTATATTGGAAATTTAACTGCAAAACCAAAAAGAGTGTTGGTTGTACATGGAGAAGAGGAAAAAGCAATTTCTCTAGCTTCAACTATACAAAAAATATTTAATATAGAATCATATGCGCCAAGGTTACTTGAAACTTTGAGAGTAGTTTAGTATATGTTAATTGTATGTTTAATTTATGGAAAAGTTAATCTATTAAAAAAGAAATAATTAAAATTTATGAAATCAAGCTTATACTTGGAAGAAGTATCATATCTTCTTGCTTCTTCGCTTTCTTTGAAAATTTTACTTGCTATAAGTTTTTTACCTATACCAACACCAACGTTAATAGCAAAAGCTATAAAATGTTCTCCATCAAATGTTTCTACTAAATTAATTAAACTGAGAGAGAAAGGATTAACCATATGTGTAACTCCAGATAGGAGAAAGGGTAGAATTTATAGATTAACAACTAAAGGAAAAAGTGTGGTCGAGTTCCTTAGCAATGTAGATAAAAAAATTAATATCGAATTTTTCGAATTAGAATATGAAAAGAGCAAAGTCAAAAGGTTATAGAGTAGAAAGAAAAATTAGGCTGATTTTTGAAAAAGAAGGATGGAAGGTAATTAGGGCTGGAGGAAGTTTAGGAGAGGCAGACCTAATTTGTCTAAAAAATGGAAAGGTTGTATTGGTTCAAGTAAAGTCTAGTAAGAAAAAAGAGCTGTATTACTATGGATACGATCAAGATTCAATTGAAGGTTTTCCTTTTTATTTGATAGTTGATTTTGGATATGGAAAAATTAGGGTTGTTAAACCACAGAAGATAGTTAAAGAAAATGATGGAGTATCGATTGAAGAATTTTTAAATAAAGAATGCAATTTATAAAATTGGTGTTAATATGGTTTTGCAAGTTAAAGATTTGATGTCAAAAAAAGTAAATATTATTAGCGGAAACGCAAGTATAGTAAAAGCTGCAAAAATTATGGCCAAGAGTAGAAGAGGTTATGTTGTTGTAGTTAAAGATAGAAAGCCTGTAGGTATACTTACAGATAGTGATATTATAGAAAAGATAGTATCTAAGTCGAGAGATCCAAAGAAAATTAAAGTTAAAGATATGATGAGCTCTCCGGTAATAGTTACTTATCCAGATACAAAAGTGGATGAAGCCTCAATATTAATGAGAAAGAATTTGATTAAAAGACTTCCAGTAATTGACAGAAAAAGTGGTAAAATAATTGGTATCTTAACCGAAACAGATATTGCTAGATCTACCCCAGAGTTTATAAATATTCTTGAAGAAAGAATTAGCGCAAAAGAAGAAGGTTATGAGCCAGAAAGAGTTAGTGGCATTGCTTCAGGAATATGTGAAGAGTGTGGAAATTATTCTGAAATTTTATACTACTTTAATGGAAAATGGATTTGTGAATCTTGTAAAGAGGTAGAAGAGAAAGATTAAAATTTATTCTTCAATTTTTAAAAATAAAAATGATTGAATTGGAAAAAATTGGTATTTCTGGAAAAGATAGAGTAACAGACTTAGCTTCTTTAAATCCGGTTTATTGTTTAGATAAGGAGAAAATATTTGAAGTTGCGGAAAAATTTAGTAAGTTTGGTTTTAGAAGTATACCAGTCGTTGATAAGAATAGGAAGCTAGTTGGAATAGTTACTATAAGTGACATATTAGATGCTTTTTTAAAAAAAGAAAGTTTTTCACAAGAAATAACAAAAATTATGTCTAGAGAAGTTGTTCTTGCTGAAGAAAAAGATTCTATAAGATTTGTTTTGCAAAAGATGAAAATCTCTAAAAGAGGAAGATTACCAGTTATTCAGGAAAATAGTAAATTGATTGGAATAGTTTCGGAAACAGATTTTTTACATAAAGCTAGAGATTTTTCTGCTTTCGAAAACATAAAAATAGAGGAAGTTATGATAAGAAAACCATTTTGCATTTTTTCAAGGAATAGTATAATAGAAACTATAAGAATTATGGTTAATGCAAAATACAGAAGATTGCCTATAATTGAAAATGGTAAGTTGGTTGGTTATATAACTTCAACTAGACTTTTTTCTAAGGTTTTTGAGAACAATTTTTCTCCAGACTTCGTAAGAAAACCAATAACAGAGATAATGACTAAAAGTCCGATATCTGTTGCTAAAGAGGAAAGTTTAAAGAAAGTTTTAGAAAAAATGAAAGAAAACGGGATATCATCAATTTTGATAACTAGAAATGAAAAAATAGAAGGTATTTTTACAGAGAGAGATTACATAAATCTTTTAGATTAATTGAAAGCTTCGAATAACTTCATATATAGGTCCTTCTTTAGTTAGCGTGCTTTTCATGAGTTTTATGTCTCTGACTTCAAAACTTTCTAAAAAACTATTTTTTTTACAAAAATCGACCAATCCTTTTTTGTCTACAATTTTTTTAACTCTAAAAAGAGTTAGGTGTGGAGGTTTAACATCTCCCCCCACATATTTTTCTATTTTTTTAGATATTTCTTCCAAACCAAGTACTTCAAGAGCTATAACCCTAATATAATAATCCGACGGAATCAACTTAATACCATTTAAAAAAGCTGTTGTACTTTTCAATTCTGAAACAACATTTTGGATTTTTATTATGATTTTTTCAACATCCTTTTCATCAATTTCTCCTAAGAAAGAAATTGTTATGTGTGTATTTTCTCTTTCTACGGCCTTGCCTATAAAAAATTTATTGATTTCTCTTTTTAGAGTTTCGATTTTTTCTAAGATTTCCTCCTTTATGGGAAAAATAGCTAAAAAGCACCTAACCATTAGAATATTTATTTTCCATAAAGAATTAATAATAAGGTGGATAGATATGCCAGTAAGAAATGTTAGGGCCTCTGAAATAATAGGAAAGCCTATAGTAAGTGCTGAAACTGGAAAGAAACTAGGAATTGTTGGTAATATAGAATTTGTGGCAGAAACAGGAGAGTTAATGAATTTAATAGTAGAAGATGCGACTAGAACTTTACTCGACCTTAATGTAAAAACAGACTCTAAAGGAAGGCCACTAATTCCTTTTTCTGCAGTTAGATCAGTGGGAGATTTTGTAGTAGTAACAGAAACAGAGATAATCTAGAAGAGAGTTTTTTGTTTTTCTTCTTTATTTTCTCCTTCTACTTGTTTCTTTATATTCGTAGCAACTTTTTCTCCCAATATTTTTGAGAGAGTTTCAATCGGTATTTCTTTTAAGTCTCTTATATTTTTAATTCCATGATTATACAATTTTCTCGCTCTGACTCTACCTAAGCCATCTAGTATAACTAGTGGAAGAAGCTCCTCTTTTACGCCTTTTTTAATTCTAATTCTGAGTTTATTTATAAATCTTAAATAATCTTTTTTCCCAAGTATAAGAGATATTTCATGAAGAGAATATAGGAGCCAATCAGCAATTTGTAGTCTTGTATGCAATTCTCCCGGAGTTATTGAAAATCTTTCTAATATCTCTTCTTCACTTTTCTCATTTATCCACATCTCTAAAATTTTTGCCATTTTTAAACTTTTAACAAAGTCTTCATACTCCAAATCGTCTTCAGATACTTCAATTAAAAATTTATTCCTATTTAGCTCTAACTCTTTTTCTATATCTTCTATTTCACCGGCCCTTATATAAGGCAATGGTCTCATTTCATAGGAAAAGGAAATAAGCTGAAGAACGTTTGTTTCATCGAATTTATTTTTACTTTCTATTGCATCTACAAAGAATTTACCAGTTATAGGGTCTAAATAGAGTTGAGATATTCTTTTTCCTAATAATGTAGCTTCTATTTTGTCATCTTTAATTTTTATAAAATTCCATGAAGACAATAAATCTAATATTTCTTCAATTTTCTCTTCAATAATACTTATATCACCATATTGAAAAGCGAAGAATGTAGATAGAAAGAAATTCTTTAAACTTTTTTTGGTTAAACAAAATTCAGAAGCTATTAAAGCCAAAACATGCATTCTTAATGAAGGCTCATTAGAAAGCTTAGACCTTATTGGTTCTGGTTCTCCATTTATAAAGATTTCGAATATTTTTTCAGCTTCATCTTCATCCTTAGCTACTGTTATTGCCTCTCCATATTTATCATACTTAGGTCTTCCACACCTACCAATCATTTGATAGTAATCTATAATAGGAATATACCGATATCCATACAACTCGTCGTATCTTCTTATATCTCGAATCAAAACTCTAAAAGCAGGTAAATTTACACCATAAGCCAAAGATGTCGTTGATACTAAAACCTTTATTAATCCATTTTTAAAATTTTCTTCGATAATTCTTCTTTGTTTGCCGACTAAGCCAGAATGATGAAACGCGACACCACCTTTTATACAACTAGACAATCTTTTGCATTGTTTCGTGCTAATTTCTAAAACATTTTCTATTTCTTCACTCACCTTCTCAAGTTTATTTAAATCGTCTTTTTTCAAATGATTTTTAACAAATTTAGAAAGCCTTTCTGCTAAACTTTCTACATTTTTTCTAGTAGAACAAAATATAAGTATTTGTTTGTTTTTTGAAAGTGTGTCCAAAACAATACCTTCTTCAATTTCCAAATTTTTATCTAGTTGAATTTCATCTCTACCAAAGAATTTTACTTTAGAATCAAATGCGATACCCTGGTAGAGGTTTACTGGTCTAAACTTGCTTTCAAGCAAATCACAGTTTAACCATTGAGCAAGTTCCTTACAATTTTTTATTGTTGCAGAAAGACCGAGTATCTTAAGATTTCTAACAATTTTTTTTATTTTTACAATAACTATTTCTAGTGTGGCACCTCTTTCAAAATCGTTAAGTAAGTGAATTTCATCCACAATTAGAAGACCAACATCTTTAATCCATTCTGCTCCATGTCTTATTAAAGAATCTATTTTTTCATTCGTTGCTATTATTATATCATAATTTTGCAACCAAGGGTCTGAAGAATCATAATCTGAAACTGAAATAGCTACTTTATTTTCTTTGAAAAATTGTGAAAATTCTTCATGTTTTTCAAAAGCCAAAGAAACGAGGGGTGATGTATATAAAACTTTTTTGCCATTTTTTAAACATTCTATAGCTGAAAGAAACGCCATTAGTGTTTTTCCAGAGGCAGTTGGAGTAGAAATTATACAACTTTTTTCATACAACTTTCTTTTTACAAATTCTTCTTGGGGAGGATAAAGTTTGTTTATTCCAAGAGATTTTATTCTTTCAATCCACTTTTCTTCGAATCCAAACTTTTTTAGCTCATCAACTTCCATTGGATTATTTTATTTTGTAAAAAATATGAAAATATGCTGATATTAGGAATAGAGGGTACTGCGCATACTTTTGGAATAGGTATAATTGATGAGAAAGGTAAAATTTTAGCTGATATAAGAGACATGTATATTCCTCCAAGCGGAAAGGGAATTATACCAAGTGAAGCTAGGAAACATCATTCAGAGGTTAGCTTTTCAGTTTTAGAAGAGGCACTCAAAGAAGCAAATGTTAGTATTGAAGAAATAGATATAATTGCATATTCAGCTGGGCCAGGTTTACCCCCTCCATTACTATTTTCTGCTAATTTTGCCAAAAATTTAGCGGAAAAATATGGCAAAAAACTAATTCCAGTACACCATGGAATAGCACACATAGAAATAGGTAGATTGCTAACTAGTTGTAAAGATCCTGTTGTTGTTTATCTTTCTGGTGGTCATAACACTATTTTATCATTTGTGGAAGATAGCTACAAGATATTTGGGGAAACACTAGATATAACAATAGGCAATTTGTTCGATACAGTTGCAAGGGAAATGGGTCTAGAAATGCCAGGGGGTCCAAAAATAGAAGAATTAGCAAAAAAAGGGAAATATGTTAAGTTACCATATTCGGTTAAGGGCATGGATGTTTCTTTTAGCGGTATTCAGACAGTATCTTTAAAATATTTAAAAAATGGTTTTAGAAGAGAAGACATAGCTTATTCTCTTCAGGAGACATGTTTTGCTATGTTGACAGAAGTTACAGAAAGGGCACTTGCACATACAGAAAAAGATGAAGTTCTTTTAGTTGGGGGAGTCGCTGCAAACAAAAGACTAAATGAAATGATGAGAATGATGTGTATGGAAAGAAATGCTAGACTATATGTTGTTCCAATAAAGTATGCTGGTGATAATGGAGTAATGGTAGCTTGGGCAGGATTTTTAGCATATAAAAATGATAAAATCCCTCAAATTTCAGATATAATCAAGCCGAAGTGGAGAATAGATGATGTAAAATGGTTTATTTAAAGAGGTTTAAATAATTTATGATTTTAAAAAGAGAAACTTTTGATAAAATACTTAAGAAGTATGGTGCAAAGAGGGTTTCTCCAGAGGCTTCACAACATTTTGCAGAATATTTGGAGAAAAAGATTTTGGAGTTATTAAAAATAGCTAACGAGTTTTGTATGCATGCCAAAAGAAAGACTGTAATTTTAGATGATATAATATTGGCTAAAAAGAGACTTAATTTAGAATAATTAATATTCTTATGAAAGTCGCAGAACTTATTGAAGAGTTAGAAAAAAAGAGCGGATTAAATAAAGAGGAAATAAAAAAAATGATTGAAAATAAGATTAGAGAATTGAACAATTTAATAACTATAGAAGGTGCAATTTACATAATAGCTAGAGAAATGGGTATTGAGTTGCCCAGTGAGAGAAAAAAAGTGAAAATTTCTTCTATATTGCCTGGAATAAAAAGATTAAATTTTTATGGAAGAGTATTTAGAATTTCTAGAATAGTTGAGTTTAATGTTGGAGGAAAAAAAGGAAGAGTGGTAAATCTTTATGTTGGAGACGATTCTGGTTATGTTAAAGTAGTTTTGTGGAATGATCAAGTCGATTTTATAGATAAGGGAAAAATTGGTATAGGATCGGCAGTTCAAGTAATTAATGGTTTTTCTAAAGAAGGAAGTTATGGTGAAGTCGAAGTTCATTTGGGTTCTAATGGATTATTAAAGGTTTTGGATTACATTAAAGATTTACCATCTGCTGAAGAATTAGAACAAAAATTCTCTTCATTTGAGAGAGTAAAAATAAAAGATATTAAAATTGGAAATTCAGAAGTTGTTGGTTTTATAGTTAAAGTTTTCAAAGCTAACTATATATTTGAGGACAATGGTGAAAAATTTTTTGTACTACCAACTTTGATTGATGATGGTACAGGAGCTTTAAGAGTTATATTTTTTAGAGATGTGGCAGAATACTTAATTTCTAAAAGAGTAGAAGAATTAGAAAATTTAAACGATGATGCAAGGAGAAAAATAATTGAGGAAAATGTTTTAGGGAAAGAGGTTTTGGTTAGAGGTAGGGTTAGGAAGAATGAAGTTACAGAAAAATTGGAGTTGGTTGCATCGTATGTAAATTCTTTAAATTATACAGACGAAACTTATAAATTGATGGAGGAGTTTGAAAATGGCAGATAAGGAGATAAAGATTGAAGATATTCCAGGAGTAGGCCCTAAAATAGCTGAAAAACTTAGAGAAGTAGGTTTTAGCGATCCAATGACTATTGCAGTTATTTCTCCTTCCGAATTAGCTGCAATAGCTGAAATTGGAGAAGGACAAGCGGCAAAAATTATAGCAAATGTGAGACAAATGCTTGAGCTAGGTTTGGTAACGGCTGATAAAATATTAGAAAAAAAGCAGAAAGCTCTAAGAATTACTACAGGAAGTAAAGCGTTGGACAAACTTTTAGGAGGCGGAATAGAAACTCAAGCTATAACTGAATCTTATGGTCCTTTTGGAAGCGGTAAGAGTCAGTTGGGATTTCAACTTTCTGTAAACGTTCAACTACCTCCTGAAAAAGGAGGATTGAATAAAAATTGTGTATTTATAGATTGTGAAGGGACATTTAGTCCCAATAGAATTTTTGAAATGGCTAAAGCTAAAGGGTTAGATCCAATTCAAACTTTAAAAAATATATACGTTGCTAGAGCATATAATGCCGAGCATCAAATGTTTATTGTCGAAAAGTTGAGAGAAGAAATTGAAGAAAAAAATATTGGGTTAATTGTTATAGATAGTATAACAAGTCATTTTAGAGCAGAATACATAGGAAGGGGAGAATTGGCAGAAAGACAACAAAAACTAAACAAACATTTACATACTCTTCAAAGGTTAGCGGATGCATTCAATCTAGCAGTTTATATAACAAATCAAGTAATGGCTGACCCATCAGTAATATTTGGAGACCCTACCAGACCAATAGGAGGTCATATATTGGCGCATTTTTCAACTTATAGATTATATTTAAGAAAAGGTAAGGAAAACATAAGAATAGCAAGACTTATAGATGCACCAAACTTACCAGAAAGTGAAGCTACTTTTAAGATCACAGATGAAGGAATTAAAGACTTAGACGAAAAATAGATTTTATGGAAATAATAAAGAGAGGGGCAGAAGCAATAATATACTTAGATATTTTTGAGGGAAAGAAAGTTTTGGTAAAAGAAAGAATTAAAAAATCTTATAGAATCGAAGAATTGGACATTGAGTTGAGAAAAGAAAGGACTAGAAGAGAAGCTAGGCTTTTAAGAGAAGCCAGAAAAATTGGAGTATTTACACCTCAGGTTTACAGTGTCGATGAAGAAAAAGGTAAAATTATAATGGAATATATAGATGGTCAAAGGTTAAAAGATATAGTTAATTATTTGGATGAAGAAAAAATAAGAGAAATATTTAAAAAGGTTGGGGAAAATATAGGAAAGTTACATTCTTCAGATATAATTCACGGTGATTTAACTACAAGCAACATGATATTAAAGGGTGAAAATGTTTATTTTATAGATTTTGGATTGGGTTACTTTTCTAAAAGAATTGAAGATAAGGGTGTAGATTTAAATTTATTAAGAGAAGCAATTAAGTCCACTCATTTTCGTTTTTTAAATTTAATCTGGGAAAATATTTTAATAGGATATAAAAGATTTTTCAAAGATTGGGAAAAAGTAATAAAAAAGGTGGATGAAATTGAAAAACGTGGTAGATATACTGAGAAGTAAAATTTTGGGTAAGAATAAATTGGAAACTTTAGAGAATATAATAGCGGGGCTACTTTTAACTTTTTCTGTATTACTTAGTTTATCAATAGGATTATCAGCATTATATCCTAAGGGTTTAGTAACTATAGTATCTATGATATCATCATTTTTTATTTTTATTTTTACAATATCTTTAGTAATAATTTGGCTAATAAAGGAGGTATAGATATGGCAAGAATGTATTCGAGGAAAAGAGGAAAGTCCAGAAGTCATAAACCTCCTGTAAAGATAGTGCCTAGATGGTTACCCTACAAGAAAGAGGAAGTATATAAATTAGTGGTAGATTTAGCTAAACAAGGCTACTCTTCTGCTAAAATTGGAACAATTTTGAGAGACCAGTATGGGATACCGGATGTTAAAACAATAACTGGTAAATCAATAGTGCAAATAATGAAAGAAAATAAATTATATCCTGAATATCCTGAAGATTTGTTAAATTTGTTTAGAAAGGCCGTTAACTTATATGATCATCTACAAAAGAACAGAAAAGATAAAACATCTAAGAAAGGCTATGAAAACTTGATATCAAAAATTAACAGATTAATTAAATACTATAAAAGAAGAAAGATTATACCTCAAGATTTCGTTTTTGATATAGAGAGAGCAAGACTTATAATACAAAAGTGATCATCTTGTTTTCTGATAAAATAAATGAAGCTGCTAAGTTATTATTAACTCTAAGCGAAGGTAAGGTAATTAGAATATACTCTCAATACGATCCAGATGGTATATCTTCGGCTGCAATACTATCTAAATGTTTAATAAGGTTAGGGAAAAAGTTCGAGTTAAGATTTTTTAAGCAGCTAAACTCTAAATCTAAAAATTATATAGATACAGATGGAAAACTTATAGTTTTTTTAGATATGGGTAGTGGGCATTTAAACATCTTAAAAGATATAATAGAAAAAAATAAGGTGTTTATAATAGATCATCATGAGATGACTGAATTTAACAGTGAAAATTTGATTCATATAAATCCACACCAATTTAAAGACGAAGTTAATCCAGAAGATTATTGCACGTCAATACTAACTTTTTTGTTCGCTATATCATTGGATGAAAAAAATCAAGACTTAATAGAATTCATGATTTATGGTGCTATAGGAGATAGAAAAGAAGATAGTAAGATTTTTAGAGAATTAATAGAAAAGTATGGAAGAGATAGAATTTTAGTTGAAAAGGGTCTTAAAATTTATGGAAGAAAAAAACCAATACATAAAGCATTAGCCTACAACTCCGATTTATTTATACCAGAAATATTTGGAAACGAGTTAGCAGCTATACAATTTTTGAGAGATTTAGGAATAGAAGTAAAAAGTGGTTTAGAATGGAAGACGCTAGATAGTTTGAGTGATAACGATATTAGAAAAATTGTTGACAAATTAATATTTTACTACAAAAATCCTAAAGAGATAGTTGGAGATAATTTTATAATTGTTAACAAAGATGAATTTTTTTCGGATGTAAGAGAAGTAGTCAGTATAATAAATGCTAATAGCAGATTGGGCTTTACAGATTTTGCCTTTAGGTTTTGTTTAGAGGATAGGAACATATTCGATAGGGCAATTAAGAATTTTGAAGAATATAGAAAAATTTTGAGCTTTTATATGAGTACTTTAAATAATGGAAAAATTATAGAAAAGAATAATTCTGTTTTTATTTTTGATAATAAAGAAATTCCAGACAGTTTTGTTGGTGTTTTAGTTTCTATGTATTCTTTTCTACAAAGAGACAAACCAGTTATAGGAATAGGATACGATAAAGAAATAGATATGTTTAAAATATCTGCCAGAAACAATAGTAATAAAAATATTAACTTAAGAAATATTTTATTGACGGCGGCTAATGAAATTGGTGGAGAGGCAGGTGGACATAAGGATGCAGCTGGAGCATATATACCTGTTGAAAAAATATATGAATTTATTGATAGAATAGATAAACTAATAGGTGAGTTTAATGGTCAAAGCTAAAAAACAGAAAGTTTGGCTAAAAATAGTATCACCATCATATTTAGGTGGTAAAATACTTGGAGAGATTCCTGCAAATGAACCTGAAGCTGTTTTAGGTAGAAGAATAATAATAAGTGCTATCGATGTTTTGGAAGACTTAAATAAGTATTATATAAAGTTTAGTTTTAAAGTTGGAAAGGTAGAAGGAGAAAACGCTTATTTATATTTTGATGGTTTGGAGTGTACGAGAGATTACATTAGTAGAATGATCAGAAGAAGAGTAGATGTTATAGATTTAGTTTTTGATAAAAAAACAAAAGACGGAATAGATTTGAGAATAAAAATGATTGTTGTCACAAGGAAAGTACCTAGAGGAATTAGAACAAAAATTAGAAAAATTTTAATGGATGTTGTAGGAAAAGATATAGAAAATTTAAGCTTGAAAGAATTCTTAAGTAAAGTTTTATCGGATGATTACAAAAAAAGTTTAGAACAAACAATAAAGAAAATATATCCTCCAAGATTTTTAGAATTTAGAAAAATAGAGGTCAAAACACCTTTATCGGAAATCTTGAAGAAAGAATAAAAGAAAAGAGTATGATTAAAATAAAGGCGATAGAAACAAATTTTGTTATCATTTCTCCTCTTTTCTTTCCAAAATACTCGATTAAAATATCCCTAACAACTAAGCCGCCGTCTAGAGGAACTATTGGTAACATATTTGCAAGACCTACACCCAAAGACAGTAGTAGAACCCATCTAAACAATATTAAAAGATGAGAAAATAGAGAGATAAAACTTTCGCTAACTTTCTTTTTGCTGCCTTTATATACGAAATACGTTTTAACATTGTTTATACCTATAAAGCTTTTATTATCTTTTTCTCCTAGCTCTAACTCATATTCCCCAGCAGTGGTGTAGATTTTTATTTTATCTCCAGGAGTTTTATTTAATAAAAAGCTACTTAGATCATAGGTATTTTTTATTCTATTGTCATCTATTTGGTATATAACTCCACTAAGATTAACCATTTCTGCAGGACTTTCTGGTATGGTAGATTCAAAATAAACCCCCCAATCTTCTATAACTATATTGAATAAATATAGAGAGGAATAAATTATTAAAAAAGAAATCAATGCTAGTAAAAAGTTCCCTAAAGATCCAGCAGAATATACCTTTATTTTAGTTTTTAGGTTAGACTTTCTTAGTTTTGTTTCATCTAGATCAACAAAAGCGCCTATGGGGATTAAAAACAAGTAAATAATTCCATATCTTTTTACCTCTAGGCCATTATTTATTGCTATTATTGCGTGCATCGTTTCATGAAATAGTATTATAAGGAAAATTGAGACTATCCAGTAGAAGAAAGGTACAGATATTACAGGCCCAGGATATTTATAACCAGAAACGCTTGGCAATACTATAGCAATTGTAGGTTGTAGTTTTAGAAAAGAAGAGACTAAAATATAAGAGATTATAACTATTGTAGGTATTGAAATTATTAGAGAGATTAGAGAAATAATGTTAAATATATGTTTTTCTTTTTTTGTAAAATCTGACAATTTCTTAGTAAATGTGTTAGAAAATCTAAATAAGAGTATTTTTTCTCTTTTAATATTTTTTCTATTTTTTATTATGTCTAACAATACTACTACAGAAATAATTACAAAAGCTAAAGTATCTACATATATGTCCATTTAATCATTCTCCTTTTTCACTAATATATCGAAGCAAACCTTCCATTTTCTAGGTCCATATGGCAATACTTTTCTTTTTTCTAAAATTTTATATTTGATATTGAATTTTTTAAAATTTTCTTCAATTATTTTTTCCCCATTTTCAAATATGTTAGGTTCTCTGCCCCAATTGTAAAAATGAATAATTCCTTTTCTTTTTATGTATTTTAAAGTAATATCCAAAAAGCTTTCTGCACCCAAGGGAAGTGGCATAACTATTCTGTCAAACTTTTCTATTAAATCTTCTCTCACATCTCTAACATCACCTTCTATTATTTCTATTTTATCTTCAACTTTGTTCAATCTTATATTTCTTTTAGCATATTCTACAGCAACTGGATTAATTTCTATACATACAATTCTCTCTACTTTTGGTTGTTTTTTTGCTATTTGAATAGCATACGGAGCAACACCAGCAAACATAACTAATACAGATTCTCCTTCTTTAACTTGAGAGGCTATTCTTTGTCTTTCTGTTAATTCTCTAGGTGAAAAATAAACTTTAGTTGGGTCTAAAACAAAAACACATCCATATTCTTTATGATACGTTTCAGTTTTATTTTCACCAGCTATAAATTCATAGTTTCTAATTCTATAGATACCTTTTCTTTCTGACTTCTTTTCTAAAACAGTTTTTATGTGCTTGTTTAGATTCATTATTAACTCAGCAATTTTAATCTTTTCTTCTCGCGACTTATTTGGAATTTCTACGATAGCAATGTGACCAATAACATCAAAGCTATTAGGTCTTTCATCTTTTATTTTTTCATATTCTACAAATGTTTTAACATCATCTTTCAACTTTCCATTTTTTTCTTTCATTAAAAATTGTTTATTATAAATAATTTATGCTGATATTGGCCGGTTTAGGTTTAAATGATGAAAAAGGATTAACCATAGAAGAAATAGAAGAAGCTAAAAGCGCAGATAAAATCTATTTAGAAAAATATACAAGTATATGGTTTGGAAACCTAGACAACCTGGAAAAAATATTGGGAAAAAAAATTAATTTGATAGGGAGAAGAGAACTTGAAGAGGATAGTTATAAGATTGTAGAAGAAGCTAGAGAAAAGAAAATTGTAGTTTTTGTACCAGGAGATCCATTATTTGCAACTACGCATCTATCTCTAATTTTGGAGTGTTTGAGAAAAAAAATAAATTATAAGATTATACATAATTCTTCTATAATTTCTGCTATAGGAATAACAGGTATACACTTTTATAAGATTTGTAAAATAGTAACAATCCCGTTTAAAGAAAGAGCAAATAACTTTGATTATATAAAAAATTCTATAAAAAATCGAGGGGATAATCATGTTTTATGTCTTCTAGATATAGATTTAGAAAAAAATAAACTCTTAAGTGTAAATGAAGCTTTGAAATTTTTAATAGATATAAATGCATTGAGTGAAGAAGAAGAAATAGTAGTTGCTTCTCGTTTAGGAACAAAAAATAGTAGGATATTTTACGGAAAAGTGAAAAAGTTTTTAGATTTTAATATAGATTTGCCAGCAGTTATAATTGTTCTTGGAAAATTGCACTTTTCCGAAAAAGAATATTTAGAAAATTTTAAAGTTTAAGATTTCTTTTCTTCTTTACTAGTGAATATAACAACTATAATTATTATGGTTATGAAAAATATTAAAAATATTATTGAATATAAAAAGTCTCGATTTTCCTCACTAAATAAGTTTATTTGAAATTCTCCAAAAAATATGGAGGATAACACCAAGCCAAGAAAGACAAAAATTCCTATAATGATTCCACTTATCAATTTGTTATGTTTAGAAAGCTCTAATTTGAATCCAAGGCTTTCAGAAAAAACTGCTACTAAGACGATACCAAAAATAAGAAATAAAGAAGCCATAGTTCCCCTATAGAAAAACTCAGAGTACACTCTTTGGTAATCCTCTACGCTAGTTCCGCTTAATATAGGATAAGCCCACACCATGAAAGCAGAAACAATTGCGATTGTAGCGTTGATTGCCGTATTTTTTTCTGGATCTCCGAATATTCTGGATCTCCTTAAAAGTCCATATATCATTGCTGCTGTTAAAAGAAAAGGCAAAAACGCAAAAAAACCAAGCTGATTCAATCTTATTATTACATTTTCTAAAGGTGTTACCACATCATTCACCTTTTGAGATATGACTAGCTATTAATAGTATAACAAAAACAATAATTAAACCTGCAATCAATATTGAGAGCTCATCAGGTCCTCTATTTTTAGCTGAAATAGTAGTTTTTTCATTGCCGATACTTGGAGAAGTGTAGATTATTGTGATAAGTCCGCTTGTTACAAATAAAGCTAAACTTAGAGCAATCATTCCAAAAAGAATATTTCTACTTGTGAAGGTTTTTTGAAGAAACTCAAGGATATTTGGATAAAAAACGCTGGCCATCAATATTCCTAAAAAAAATACAGTTCCAATTATCATCGCTTGTGTTATGAATGCGGAAAAAGGCACAACTATATTTATTCCGGAAATTATTGGATATATAAAAACGAAAAAAGCAAAAGAAAAGGCCAACAAACCATTTATTATCGGATTACCGCTGACTATTTTTTTATTTTTTAAAATAGCATAAAGTGCGGTAAATGCTATTATAAAAATTAGAAAGTTAAAGAATCCCATTGATAAAAGCCTTTCAGCTAATAAACTACTATAATCAATCATAAACTAATTTATGAGTAGAATTTAAATATTGCTTTGCCTCTTGGTTAGACTTACTATACTTCTAACTGAATCTATTAGCAAAGGAAGTATTTCTTTTAATATTTCTTGGATACTCTCAATTTTCAAAGATATATCCTTAATTTTGTTTTCAATTCGTGATATATTTTCAAAGATTTCCCTGTTAATTTGTAAACTCCTTGTATTTCCCTCTCTTACTTGACTTACTACTTCCTCAATTTTTTTTTCTATGTCAATATATCTATTTTCTATAGTTCTTATTTGATTAAGCACTTCAGCTATTCTATTTTGTATTAAATAATCCATGTAGTTAATGTAATCTTCCATTATTAAAGAATAAGTAGATTGAATTTCAGTAGTTTGTTGTGTATTTTCTGATGGATTTTTGTTTGTAGTTTGAGTATCTGCTTTATGTTCACTACTTTTTTGTTCTTTTTCTATACTTTCTTTTAATAATTGAGAAAATGCTATGTCTATATCAGCAGGTGAATATCCTTCTTTTTTAAGTATATCTATAATTTCAATCTCAGAAAATCCTTTAGAGTTCAGTTCTCTTACTCTTTCAACCGGAGGAGTTTTTGGTTTCGATTTAATGAAAGACAATGGCATATTATTTATTCTTTTTTAATTTTAAATTCATTGAGCATTTCTTCCAATTCTTCTCTAGTTACAAAGTTGGATTTTAAAGGATTAAAAAACTCCATTATAGTTTTTAGTTTTTCTAACTCAATTTTTTTAGCATATTCTTGTAGAGAAGTTTTTATTTTTTCTATTTCCTTTTCTAGTAATTCAATTTTAGAAATGATTTCTTGAAATTTAGCTTGGTTGAAATTGGTATACACTTTTAAATCGTTTTTCAGGTTTAATACCTCTTTTTCTAGAAAGCTAATTTTTTCCGAATTTTTATCAAATTTAGTCTCGAGAATCCTTATTCTTCTATTAAGTTCGGAAATGATTTCCGATGACGCGTCTTGGATGTTTTGCTTTTCTATCATATATTTTTTCATATACTTCTAACAATAAATATGGAATTTAGATATGAGATAAAAGGAGATACTTTAATAGTAGATGCTACTAAGACACCTGGAGCAAATACCCTAGAAGATTCAGAAAAGGTTATGGAATTTCTAATTTTAACTATTTACAGGTATCCTTATATAAATAATATAGTAATAAGAGAAGCGATAGAGATAGTATACCTACCGTCAGAGGTAAGACTTATTAAAGAAATCGCAGAAATATATAGGTACTTGATAGATATGGTGGGTGCAAGTAGATTAGACTTTTATCCAGAATACTATGAAGAGACTAAAAAAATATTGAAACTTTTACTACAAGATCCAATTCTGTGCTACTTGAGAGTTTTATTTTTAATAAAAATAGTTAAAGAGGAAAATTATAAAAGAGATTTTTTAGTACTAGTAAAGGAAAAAATAGAGAATTCCAAAATATTTAGTTTGTTCAAGAAGAATTTTAGTGACTATTTTCCAGGCTCTAGAGAGTTATACAGAAAGATATTTCATCCTATATTTAAACCTCCTTTTATTTTAAGTAGAGTTATGATTTTCCCGCCAGAAGAAAGCGTTTTATTGGAGAGATATTATCTAAAGGATGGGAGTGAAATTAACATTTATAGAGTAAAGGATAAGATAGACGTGCTTTATAGTGTTATTCCAAAGGAGTATATGTTTTCATATGATAAAATAAAAATTTTAGAAGAAGCTAAAGGAAAAATAGGAGGATTTGAGACAGAAATAAAAAATTTTGAAGTTTTGAGAAGATTTTATTCTGAAAAAGCAGAAGCGTTGATATTAGAATTAATAAGTAGGAGTAATATGACGCTTTCAAAAAAAGAAATAAAAGAATTGGCAGAGGTTTTAGTGAGGAATACTTTGGGTTTTGGAATTTTGGAAGTTTTACTTCAAGATGAACTAGTCCAAGACATATATGTTAATTCTCCAATAGGGAGCTCGCCAATATTTATAAATCACAACGATTATGGTGAGTGTATCACTAATATATATTTAACTCCAGAAGAGGCAGAATCATGGGCAACGAAATTCAGATTATACTCTGGAAGACCTTTGGATGAAGCAAACCCAGTCTTAGACACAGAATTAACTTTACCTTTTGGAAGAGCTAGAGTTGCGGCAATTACTAGAAGCCTATCTCAAGAGGGTTTGGCTTTCGCTTTTAGAAGACATAGAGAATCTCCATGGACTTTCCCACTTTTCATGAAAGTTAAATATTTCAATCCAATTTTTGCTGGCCTAATGAGTTTTATAATTGATGGGGGTAGAACAGTTCTCGTTGCTGGTGGTAGAGGTTCAGGTAAAACTAGCCTTCTTTCATCTATGATTTTAGAATTACCAAGAAAATACAGAATAGTTATCCTAGAAGATACACCAGAACTTCCAGTCGAAATTTATAGAAGGCTTGGATACAATATTCAACACTTAAAGTCTAGAAGTCTTATCACTCATGTGCAAACGGAACTTCCTCCAGAAGAGGCATTAAGGACAGCCTTAAGGCTCGGAGATTCCGCTCTTATTGTAGGTGAAGTTAGAAGTAAAGAGTCAGCTGTTCTATTTGAAGCTATGAGGATAGGAGCATTAGCTAACTTGGTTGCTGGAACTATTCATGGCGAAACGGCATATGGAGTTTATGATAGAGTTGTAAATGATTTGGGTGTTGTGCCAACAAGCTTTAAAGCTTTGGATATTATTGTTATCTCGAATATTCTAAAATCTCCAGACGGGCTGAAAAGATTTAGAAGAGTTGTAGAGGTTGTTGAGGTAAGAAAAAAATGGAAAGAAGACCCATATAGTGAAGGT
Source organism: Candidatus Aenigmatarchaeota archaeon (assembly GCA_039000725.1). Taxonomy (GTDB): domain Archaea; phylum Aenigmatarchaeota; class Aenigmatarchaeia; order CG10238-14; family SpSt-28; genus SpSt-28. The sequence goes on from JAWBNO010000001.1 coordinate 238,844, forward strand.
GCCTTTGTGCCATTACTGACATATTCTGCTAAGGAAGATACTCTAAAGCCGACAGATATTCTCGTAGATGGAGAGTCAGAAATATTGAATAGTATCGGTAAAAAAGTCAAAGAATGGCAAGGAGCCTGGGATAAGATTTGGGAAAATATTTTGTTAAGGGGCAAGATTAAACAAACAATAGTAGAGTATGCTGAAAAATTAAATAGACCAGAAATTCTTGAAGCGGAATATGTTATTGAGGCTAATGAAGCTTTTCATTTTATTTGCGAAAAAGTTTTGAATGATTATGGAGAATTAGTGTCAGATAAAATATATAGTATGTGGAAAAATTGGTTTGAAAAAAGGTTGAAAACTTGATAGATGAAGAAAAGAGCTTATTTGAGACATTGTGTAAAATCTTCGGTAGAATTAAGTTTCCTATTCCAAAATCTTTGGAGGAGAGATACAAAAAAGAAATAGAATTTTTAAATTTTAAATTAGAGCCGTTTCAGATATTTTCTACATCGATAGTTTTACCTATTTTAGTTTTTGTAGTTGCATTAACATTTTACATTTTTCTTAATATTCTAACCATAGATTTAATATTAAGCTTAACTATTCTCTCTTTAGTTTTGTTCTATTTTTTGTTTAGCTATAGCTCATTTTTTATTAAGTATGTGAGGGCTAAGGCATCATCAGAAATGGTACTTTCTATAATTTACATGAGCATATCTATGAGAATATATCAAAATTTAGAAAAGGCGTTAGAGTTTGCAGCTTCAAATTTGAGCGGGCCTATAGGTAAAGACCTTAAGAGAGCTCTTTCTAATTTAAAAGTAGGTGCCTCATACTCTATAAAAGAAGAGTTAAAAAAGATTGGAGAAAAATGGAAAATAGAGAGCCAAGAATTTAATGACGCTATTTCTATTTTGATAGAAACTGTAGAGACGAGTAAAGAAGAATTAGAAAGAAACATAGAAGAGGCAATAAATGTTGTAATGAATGGGACTAGGAGAAGAATGAAAGAGTATGCTTTGAAAATGAAGACCCCTTTAAATATTATTAATGCCTTCGGCATTTTGTTACCGCTCTTAGTGATGATATTTTTGCCAGTAGGAGTAATATTTTTGCCTGAAGTTTTAAGACAGGCGACAATTTTTACTATATATTTGGTAGTCTTACCGTCAATTATCTATATGTTTCTTTTACAAAACTTTTATTCTAGGCCTTATTCTTATCATCAAATTGCAATAAATCTTACTAAAGAGTATAAAAAAAGAAAAAAGATACTTCTAATAACAATTCCATTGATAGTTTTATTGACTGTTGGTTTTTTATTTACACAACTTGTCAATATTGAAGGTTTGACGAGTAAATTTTTAATTTCCTTGATTACCACAAATCTTATTGGAATTGGGATAATTCTATATTACTACTTCCTTCAACTAAAAATGGTGACCATATCGGAAAAGATATTTAAGTATGAAGAAGAGTTGCCTACACTTTTGTATCAGATAGGTATAGTAGCAAAGAGCGGGCAACCTATAGAGAAAGTTTTTGAGAGTGTTTATACCTCTATCAAGTCTTTAGAAATAACTAGCTTTCTTGGAGAAGTTTATGAAAATTTGAGAGTAAGAGGTACTAGTTTAAGGGACATTTTATTTAATGAACAATATGGAATTATTTATAAGTATCCCTCTAAAATACTCTCGTCTTGTATGAAAGCATTAGTAGATGTTTCAGAAAAGGGTGTGTATTTTGCTTCAGAGGCACTAAAATCTATATCCTCTTATTTGGATACAGCAAAAGACGTCAACAAGTTCACCGATGAAGTATTATCGGAAATCACATCAGAAATGAAGATTACATCGTATATTTTTGCTCCTTTAGCAGGAGGAATAATAGTAGGATTAATTTCAATGTTAATTTTTATTTTTGTCAATCTTCAACCTCAAATAGAAAAAAGCTTAAGAGAATTTGAAGGCACACAAAGATTGGAAATAATGAGGTCAATAGAGTGGATTTTAAATTTAAACAAACAAATTCCTTTAGAATATTTTCAATTAGCTATAGGTATATACATTATTGAAGTAGTTTGGATGTTAAGTTGGTTTTTGGGGGAAGTTACCTATGGTGATGATGAAATCAGGAAGTCTAGAGGAATTATCAAAATGCTATTAATTAGTTTATTGATATACAGCGGTATTTCAATTTCTATTTATGGAATAACTAATTTTATTCTTTCTTCAGCATTGGTGAATATGTCATGAGAGAAGAAATGACACCAAGAGCAATGCTGCTAGTTATTTTATTATTAGTGCTTTTTTTAGTTATAATTTTATATTATATTATAGTTAGTCGCCTTTTGAGTAAATTGGCTTTAGGAGGTTAAGATGGCTGATATAGCGATTCCTGTTGTAGTTTTTGGTGTAATACTTCTTTTAGCACTAATGTTAATATTAATAATTTTTCCCAAAGTCTTAAACGAGGTCGTTGAAGGCATAAAAGGTTTTATTAAGCAGCTGGGTTGTGCAATATGTAAGATTATTCCTATAGTTGGTGCGTTTGATTGCTGGTGGAGATGTTGATCTTTTATTTTATTTTTTAAAATAATTTTATGAAACTTATAGTTGTGAGTACGATAGTTGCGTTTTTAATAGGAATAGTAGTTATTATAATTGTAGTGCCAATAATTTTTCATAGTGCTGGTAGAATATGGAAAGAATTACTTAAATATAGTGGAGTAGAAACCAAAGTAGAACTAAATGACATAGAACTTGCGATTGTATGCTCTAACCTAATATGTAATTCAAAATACGACAGGAGTAAGAATGGGTGTCCATTAACCAAATATGAGTCTAATTTTTTTGTAGAAAGATGTGAACCTTGGTTGAAGAGTAAAAATCTTTATACAGAAGTTTGTGTGCTGCCGAGTCTTTTTGAACTAGATCCATGCAGAACAGTTTTGATACCTATTAATGTATCTGTTAAGAGTTCAAAAGACAGCAATGTAAATTTTGATAAAATAAAGAAGGTAATAGATGATGAAAGTGAAAAATTAAAATCTTTAGACGTTTTTAAGGAGGATAAAAGATATTATAGCACTGTTAGTGGTTATCTTTCATCATTTTTATGGAGCGGTTTGCTTTTTGATCCAGAAATAGAAGAAGGCCACGAGTTATATCTAAATTCAATTATTATGCCAGAAAATTTTGTAGTCAGCAAAACTGAAAATAGTAGGACAATCCTTTTAGGCAATTATTATGTTTCTACATATATTGGGTATGCATTATATTATATACCTGGTCTTGGAATTGGTTCACTTTATGATGCGATTAGAACTCTTATATCAGGAGTTCCAAGTTATTTTGTCTTAACATCTTCCAAGCCTGTATATTTCATGGTAGATCGGGCCTTTGAGGAGAATATGTTTGACCTATTATGTTGTCCTGGAGGAGTCGCACCACCTTTTTATTTCAGAGTAATGATAGAAGATGAGTATGATGAAAGTGATTTGAGAAGTTATAATTATTTTATAAGATTTATTTCTACAGAAGGAGACAAAGCAAGACTTCAGTACATAGCATATTATCTAAGGAATGGTTGTGGTGATCCAAACGCGATAGGCTTGATTAAAGAAGAATTCACACTTAGAGTTTCAGAAAAGAAAGAGCTCTGTACAAATAAAGGTAAAATAATTTTACAATTTGTAAACAAAGAAATTGGTTATTCCAACTTCAGTATGGAATATAAAAGACTGGTATAAAACTGTTTTATATTAATTTTAAAAAACTTTATTATATGATATCAATTGCATGGGACCTAGTATTTTATTTTGTTTTGGTATTTCTAGGAGTATTAGGTTTTATAGTTATAGCAACGGGTATTTTTCCAAATCTTTTAATATTCAATAAAGAGGCTGTCTGCAGGTCAAGATTATCTAATTATTGTTCCTTGATAGTTTGTGACCACTCCGTAGGATTTGATTTAACTGGATGTGAAGAATATACTGGTACCAATAAACCTACAAAAGAGGATTGTATTAGATTTGGTTTTAAATGCAGATGAGTTAAAATTAGAAATGAAGTCGCAAATTTTTATAAAATGGTTTTTATCAATCTTTATTATAAGCTTAATAACAGCAGTCATCATAAGTTCTATTTTCCCATCTTTTTATCAGTCTATTGCGAGTTTTCTGTCTTTGGCTTCAGCCGAGGTTGTTGCAGACCAGCTTTCTTCTTTGATTTCTGTTTCTTCCTCAGCCCCAACCTACATTGAGATAACATATTATCCTACGAATCGCATAACTTATAATGTATTCAGTTTAAATAGAAGGCTAATAGTTTACCCTAATTACAATTTTCCTTTTATGAAAAATATATGGGTAGAGAGATTTTATACAGTAAATTTAAATAATTTTGAGTATTATGATGTCAACAAGTTTTTAATAACAAAAAAAAGAATTGCCGGTAATAGCACGTATTCTATTGATGCTTCTAAAGGTGAGGAATATTGAAGTGCGATATAACTTTGTCAGTTATATTTGAAAACCTTATTTTAGTAGTATTAATTATTTTTATTTTATACTTATTTTTTTATTCCCGAGTAGTAATAATAACAAACTTAAAAGTAGAAAACAGAGAAAGAATTTCAATTAACTTAGCAAATGGAATAATTTCGCATGAGAAATTAGCTTATGAAGATAATGGAGTAATATACAGAGGTATTCTGGATGCCAAAAAGCTCGATGAACTTCTATATAGGTCAGATTCCGGGTTAAAGGATATAGAAGAATTCAAAAATGTGATATTAAATCCCAATTTTACTAAAGGTAAACTTAGTAGGAAAGAGTTCGATTTGGGATACAATCAACTTTTAACAATAATATATGTAGTAGACTTATCTTATTGTGATGAGAACAACTGTACTGTGTGGGTCGGGGAGCTACTGCCTGTCAATTCTCTTGACGATTGGGTAATGGATAACCCATCATTTAAATTTTTAAGTTGTATGTATCAATCTTTTGATGGAAATTGGCTCAGACCAACATCGACTTGCTTAGGATTTTTAGCTACGGGAGCGGCAGTAGGTTCTTTCGTTGGTGGACCAATAGGAGCTGCTGTTGGAGCTGGCATCGGCTGCCTAGCCGGTTTTATAGCGAACCTTTATTCGGCAGCAGAATGGGAAAAATGTGGTAAGGAGGCATTAATAGATTTAAAAGATTCCTATGTTTCAAATGTAATAACAGCAAAACAAGGATTGCCAATAAATATAGTTTATGAAGATGGTTCTCTGCATATAGGCAGAATTATAGTTGGCGTGATTAAGTGGTAATTATGAAAGCTATCTCTTTCGGGATCGTATTATTTGCTGTTGCTTTTATCGGCGCCTTTATTGGTACATCATTAATATTGATGAATCAAAAAGTAGTTATAACAATAAATCTGAATCTCCTTTATAATTCAAATGAAGCCTATAGAAGTTTAGTTTCTTTGTTAAGTCTTAATAGAGCATATCGTTTTTTCAGTTTGTTTGATTATTATACGTTTGGTGAAAGTGAGAAAATTTTTATTTCAGAGCTGCTAAACAGAAGTCTACTAAATCCTAAGTGTTTTAGTATAGTAAAAGATGGTAGAATAATTATTAGCTCTGATGAAAAGTGCGATAAGACGTCTTACAATTCTGTTTTACCAATTTTTACTCCAGGAATGAAAGTGGAAGGTTTATACTTAGGGTATAGTAGGTGAGTTGTATGAAAGGATTAATAGGTTTCATATTCGCGATGTTTTTTTTAACATTATTAGTAGGAGCTTTAGTAACTTCTCATATAACTTCAACTACTTATTCTACTTCTATACTAGCTAAAGAAATGAAAATATTATCAATTTTGGAGCAGATAGAGGCCGTGAAGATTGGAGCCAAATACTTATTAAACTATTCTTTTCAACAGGGAATTTACGACACAGCTAAATTTGGTATTTTTTCAAAAAATTACGAAGATCTTATAGATAAAAACTCCGAATCCGATAGATATCCAATTCTGAGAGAATTCGACAATGTTTATTTAGAAGATATAAATAAACTAGATTTTAAAATAGCAGAATATTTTAAAAAGTCTTTAGATAACTATGTGAAAGAATTAAGTAATAAGTTTGGCATAAATATCGATTTTTATAAAATTAGTTTAGAAAAAGTTGAAAAAAATGAAAGTAAGTATGAACTAAATGTAGAAGGTAATATAACTTATTATGGAGATTTCTTTGTTATTAATGATACTTTAAGAGAAAAAATAAATGTATCAAATATCGTTAATGATTTTTATAGAATGCTCTTTTATTTGAAGAGAAAATTTATCGGTGCGGATGTAGTTAAGGAGGCAATTTTGTATGGTATAGAGAGTTTACCTGATGAATGTAAGCAAGTAGAAAAAATTTTTTGCGAGAATGAATATTTATATTTAGACCCAATAGATCTACATAATGTAGTATGTCCAGATTTTTTGGATCGAATAAAAGAGACTATGAATAAAAGTTTATATGCACTTTTACAAGAAAATTCCAATTTTAACATAAGTTTTAAAATTAACAATTTTTCTGCACATTATAATTATTCTATAGAGAGCTATACGGAGGAAAGTGAATCATGTGGCTGTAAGCAAATTGGCTTAGAGGAACTTACTTCCCAGCAGTGTGACACTAACGAAGAAGAATACTGTAAAGGCTTGGGCTACTATAGTGGTGTTTGTAAAAACAATTTTATATTGTGTTATAATTGTTCTAAATACTATGATAGAATCACTATTAAAATTGAATATAACTACTTAGTGAATTCTAAACTTCTTTTCGACTTTTATGGTGAAGAGAAATATCCAGTATACGATATTCATGAGAATAATATTAAGTTAAGGCCAGTTACTTTCAAATTCTCTATAATTAGTTCTAATTAAGGTTACTGTACTAACAAACCTACTTTTTCACATAAAGACCTGCAAATTTGCATGTTACCTCCACAACCCTCTAACTCATTAAAATACACTTTACATCCAGCGGGAACATCTCTCAAGGCCTCTAGAGGGTCGATATTTCTAAAGAAAATGTTGTTACATGCGACTTGTATCTTACCTTGGCATTCCGTTTTCGTTACTGTGCTACCAAACTGGCCACCTGTAACTAGAAATATTCCTAGTACTATAACTATTATAATAACTGCAGCTACTATGTAAACTACGGGACTGACATCCCCCTTCATCCTTTTCATATTTATTTTATTTTTTAGTTTATAAATATTTGGTTCTTATTATTCGCACTTGGAAGTCCAATATACAGGTATTGAGCGAGACTGTACTGATTGAGTTGTTTCATATTCTATTCTTATATATACGTTCACCTCTTTAAGGGCTTTTCTTACCATATTTATTTGCTCAAGAGTCCTCTTGTCCATTTCTTCGTAAGTTTTGTTAAGCAAAGAACAAACGCCATAGTTATCTATGGTTGTTCTTAAATCTTCATTTAGGTTTTTAATTTTTTCTTTTGACATTAAATATTCTTCGTAAAAGGGAAGTATATTACTTATATTTTGGGATAAGATGTTTGAAATATTTAAAGCAGATTGTTTGCAATACTCGTTGAGCATCACTAAACTAATAGAAGCGTTGAATTCAATCTCTTCATTCGACATCTCAATTATTTCAAGTGTTATTTGCGGGGGCGTAAAAGAGCAAAATACACCCGACCACCTTCCAGTTTCTGAAAGAATGTTATTTATTTCTTCTGGGGTCACGCAATAAATAGGAGAAATCCCTATAGTTTCTATTATTTTTTTATTATTTAGGTAATCGAAAATTATTGCTTTTGTGTTAATCGGTATAATTTCATAACTTTTTATTTTAGGTTGATACCCATAAATTTGAATATATCCAAACATTTCTATATTACCTATATATCCTTCATATAAGCTTCTAATCCATGGATTTGGTGCAAAACTGAAGGAGATTGTTGCGGGCCCCTGAGAGTAAGAATACCTTATTATATCTCCAATATTTCTAACATCTTCGTAGTAATAAAGTGTCCCATTACCAATTATAAAGCCATCATGACTGACATTTAGAACCATATGTAAAGAATCTCCCGAACAAGTAACATTTACCCAATTTATACATTTACACTTAAGGCGACCTATTTCGATACACGCAGATTTAATGCCTCCTACAGGAGGGCATGGTAAATCGTACGCACATTCTATTAGAGGACTTAAATTTTCTAGCTGATTTTTTGTATAAGAGCATCTTCTTCCTTCAATTTCTAATTGGCCGGGATCAAAAGACACAACATCGGCATAAGTCTCACCAGTCCTCAAAAATCCTGTTTTACTTACAAAATTTTTCGGTATAAAATATAAATTATACCGAGGATAGTAAATGTATGGTGTAACATGTATACTAATACCTCTATGTGGGTTTTCCGGATCTATATAGTTATTGGTTATATAGAAAAATTCCCTATAGGTATGTCCTGCAGGTAGATAGTTCAATTTTCCATATCCTATACTTATAGATAGACCACCACTAGAAGGAACTTTTACTTCTTTTTCTCTAACAACTAAAGAAGTCTTTTGTAATCTTGACTCCCTACACAATAATTTAGAAAAGGCATTAGAGATGTAAGGTATTTTATAGATAGGGTTCGTTTCTAAACAGACATTACTTGAAATAATTAGAAGGAAGGGAATTGCAAAATAAAGCACAAAAACGTATAGAATAGAGGCAAATAGAAATTTTATATCTTCTGTAGTAGAGATTAAGATAACAAAGAGTAAAGAAAATAACATAAATATAAAATAATAAATTGGTGGAATATTTGAGATTTCAAATAATTTTTTATAGTTTGGGGTAGGGAAAAAAACGACTACTACAAAAACTAATATAATAAGTGTCAGTTTTGATATAAAAGACTTAGCTTCTTCAGAAACATTTAAATTCTCATTTAAAAGATACATTGAGATATAAGTTGTTGTGTGAGCAACTGCTGGTAGTATTAAATTAAATAAAAGATATATAATGATCAAGAAAATAAGAATTCCGACGACTAAGATAAAAATGTTTTCTAGCAACTCAGGGTAAAATGCTGCCAAAAAAACCGTTAGAAGAACTAAAGTTTTTAATAGAAAAGAAGTTAGAGAGTTTAACAAACTTTTATGTTTATTTAAATTTTCGCCGTAATATAAAATTTTAAGCAGCGTAGCGCTATCAAGTTTTTTTAGATATTCTTTAAGTCTTTTCTCTATTTTTTGACCCATAGTTTAATTAATTTTTTATTCAATAAATAATCAATATGAAAGAATTAACAATCCTATTATCATTTGTATTTTTTTATTTAATATTCTATATTTTTTTTAAGAAAACAAAAATTTTTGGTACTCTTTCAAACTACTACGCTACTATTTCGGTATTAATATCTTTAATTTCGACTTTCTCTCTGTATCTTTTAGGTTTTATAGTTTATTTACCGATGATATTTACACTTTTTACTCTTATTATTTTTTTATCTTTATACTTTTTAGGCACATACAGACTTTCTAAAAGTACATTATTACATACATATTCAAATTTAAGATCTTTAGCTAGGGAAATAGAAGACTTGGTTAAAAGATATGAAAAATCTAAAATAGAAGAAAAAAGAGAAATCAAAGAAAAATTAAAAGAAAAAATTAAATTAGTAGAAAATATGGCTCTTGAAAAAAATATTAACATAGAAAAGGAAAGCTGGTATATAAAAGCTAAAAAAGCGATAGGGGAATTATGATCAACATTATAGATTTGATAGCTTTTAGTTTTTCTCTTTTATCGTTTTTATTAGTTTTTGGCTTTTTACAGAGAGTTAACATGTTCACTAAAAGAATCAATATTATTGTTGCTTTAATAATATCACTTTTTGTTCTTTTTATTTTTTATGAATATAAGGGAGAGGTAATTATAATTTTTTCTGCATTTGGCATATTTGTAGTAGTTTTACTCTCCTTTTTAGTCTTTTACAAGTCATTTAATAGAAAAACTTTTAAATAACAAAATTAAAAATTAAAATGAATTTAAAAAGATTTTTGCAATTTTTCATCAGCTTGATATTTTTATTTTCAACTTCTCTAGCTCAGCCAATGGGGGGCGAAGACATTTTACAGACTATTTTTCCTGTAGCGTTTGTTTTAGTTTTTATTCTAATCTTACTCTGGATAGGTGGAGTAATAAGGCCAACTGGTGCTGGAAGATTCCCTTTTTTATTAATACTTTTTATAATATCTATAGTTGTCTTGTTTGTGGTTCCTCAGTATATTCCTTACCCCTCTTATGTAGAGGTTCCAGAAAACTTTAAAATGGTTCCCCTACCAGAATATGCGGCAAGAGCGTTAGTAATGTTAGGCCTACCCTCAGAGTGGATGTACCTCCCAGCTATAATATACTTGTTTATTTTACCTTTCGCCGGAATATATGCTGTAGTTTGGGCATTTTTAACTTCTATAAGAATATTTGAAGGATTGTCGAATGTTAACAGGGTATTAGCATTTATAATAACATTCTTAACAATTCCAGTAGGTTGGTTCACTAAAATTGTTTGGGTAACATTTTCGTTTATGGGAATTTGGAGTGTTGTAATATTTGCTGCTACCTTCATTCTGTCTACTTTCTTCAGAGGTTACGGTCTTGTAGAAAAAGAAAGATATGAAGCCATGGCTAAAAGATGGAGAGCAGAGGCTAGAAGACATCTAGAAAACGCTCTAGAGGATATTAAAAATAAACAAGCAAGCGGTGCAATAAACGAATTAAATGCTGCTAAGAATTTTTCTGGCTTTCATTCGGATTATTATAAACAGTTAGAAACGGCTATAAATAGCTTAAGTCAACAACAGCCGGATTATAATGCAGCTCAAGAAGCGATAAAAAAAGCTAAAAGCTACATATAAAGTTTTAAGTTTGTTTTTCAAAATTTTATTTATAGTAAAAAGTTAGTAGGAGGTGTAAAAAATGCCAGAGGAAACAAATCAACAAGAAAATGTTGTTTTCATAGGAAAGAAACCAACTATGAGTTATGTACTTGCAGTAATAACTCAATTCACTAATGGACAAAAAGAGGTTCACATAAAGGCTAGAGGTAGAAGTATATCTAGAGCTGTAGATGTGGCACAAGTAATTCAAAGAAGATTCATGCCAGATGTAAAAATTAAGAAAATAGACCTTGGAACTGAAGAAAGAGAAGTTGAAGGAAAGGGTAAAGTAAACGTTTCAACAATAGATATAGTTTTAACCAAGTAGCTTTTTCTTTTCTTTTCTTTAACCATTCTATTAATTCTTCTAGTTTATCTATTCTCATACCAGCTGCTGTTGGATGACCACCACCCTTACCAGATGTATTTTTACATATTTTTTCTACGAGCTCAGAAAGATTTGTTTTTACTTTTATACCCCTTCTAATACTAACTTCATAAAAACCTTCTCTATTTTTTTGTGCAATAAAAATTATCTTGTCCTTATAAATTCTTGGTAATAAACTAGCTAAAGAAGACTTAATATTATATTTACTTTTCAGTTCATATACTAAAAATTTATCAATAAATATAGAATTTTTGGAAATGTTTGAAATTTCTTTTTTTATTTCTTTTTCCAATTTTTTATAAAAGCCGTTTATTTTCTTATCTTTTAACAATTTATCATAACTTTCAGAAGAACAAATTAAATTGCTTACATACTTAATTCCATCGAATCCGCCAAAAATTCTACAACTATCGACCATCTTAGTTATCTTTCCTAATAAACTTTTATCAATTAAAATTTTATCTTCAACATCCAAATTATTTATTAGATTTTTATCAATTTTTTTAATTTTTAGAAACAAGTCTTTATTTTCTTTAGCGCCAAAATCTCCTAGTGTTCCAAAGCCAGCAATCCAAAGTACTTCTCTATCATCAAAAAATTTTTTGTATATATGCCAGCAAACATAGCTTGCTGGCATGTAAACTCTTTTTTTAAGAAGTCTTGGATTAACATAAAAAGTTTTATATTTTTTTGGTAGGTGATGATCTATAATCAAAACGTTCCTACTTTCAGAAAATTTATTTATTGTGTCTTCTGGGGTATCTCCTATGTCAACAATTACTACATTATCATATTTTTTTACCTTTTTTAGAGTGTTGAGATCAACTTCAAAATTATATTTAGATAAGAATAGCTTTGGTTTTAATGAAAGTTTTTTTGACAATTTAAAAATTATACAGGCTGAAGCAATGCTATCACAATCATGACCATATATTATTGCAATATTTCCATATGCATTTTTAAAAAATGTAACACCATCTTTTATAATTTTTTCTTTCCAGCTCATTTAATCCTCCACGTAGTTTTCTTGTAATCCAAATTCAATTAGAGCTAGTAAAGAATCTACGTAATGAAGTATTAAAGCTTCTATAGTTTTTGGTGGTATGGTAGACGCTCCAGTATGAGAAATAACCATATGCAAAATTTCTTCTGGGAAATCTCTTTTATACAATTCCGCCAAAGCTAAAGATGAATGATCCAATAAAATGTTTGTTGGTTGCGCATCCTTATATTCATAAACTTTCATAATATCATGCAAAAGAGCACCAGCAATTAAAAAATCTTTTTTAATCTTTATTCCATAATTGTTTTCTATTTCTCTAGCTAAAGAAATGCAAGCCTTAACAACAGCTTCAGTATGTGTTAGTAAGTCTCTAAAGACATATCTTCCATTAACACCAAAAGGTGTTAAAACTTTTTCAGGGTCTTCTCTTTCTAGTTTAGATAATTCTGAGTGTGTAAGTTTTATATCCTTTAACAATTCTATAGTTTTTTCCCTAAGCTTTTCATCTTCTATATTCTTTGCTAATTCTACCAATCTTTCTATGCTCATGTTATTTTATCCAAATAAGCTTGCTAATCCTGCTACAGCTTCTTCCTCTTTTTTCTTGGTTTCTTCCTCTTTTTTCTCTTCCTTCTTCTCAGATTCGGTGGTTGTTGCTTGAGTTTGAACAAATGTGGCTTGCTTCAAAGCTTCCTCTATATTTACTCCTTGTAGTGCAGTTACTAATGCCTTAATTTTATTTTCTTCAATAGTTGCTCCTGCAGCTTCTAGTACCTTCTTTATGTTTTCTTCATTTATTTCTTTCTTGGATTCATACAAAAGCAACGCAGCATAAACTTCATTCATTTTTTATCACCAAATTTTCCAATACTTTTGCTTTCAAATATGCATTTGATATCAAAATATTTATATTTTCTTTTGTAGGATAACCTATATTTATTGTTAAATTTATAGCATTTTGATAAGCTTGAGTTAGTAGTTTAGGATACTCAAAAACCAAATTAAGAGTACTCTTATCATAAATAGCATTTTTGTAATATGCACAAATTACATTAAGCATAACAGAAATTGGTTTTATTTTTAATTTTCTTAATAAGCTAGCTAACTCTTTACTAATTTTATCACCTTTTTTTGCGACTTGAGTATCTTTTTTTACTGCTATAAACCCACCTTCAACTCCAGCTGGTATTTTTAGTCTAGCAAACTCACTTATAGAAGGTCCAGCTTTTATTTGAGTCGGCCCAGAATAAACCCATATATCCGATTCTGCTTCATCTCCTTCTTTTGCAAATCTTTCTGTTTTAATTTCACATATTTTCTTATAAATAGAAAAAGGATCTTCATTTGTTAAAAATATTCCAATTTGTTTCAGTCCAAGGTTTTCAAATGGTTTAGGATCTATTCCAGCATTTTTAAGAGAAAAATAAAATATATTTTTCTTTAGTACAATAGTTTTTCCAAAATTTTCTAAAGATTTTCTTATTTCTTTAAATTCTTTGGTTGGAATTTTAAATAAATCAAAAACAACAAGCGTTTTATATTTTTTTATTTCATTTCCTATTTCTTCGGCTATTTTTATTTTTTCTTCTTTTTTCATAACTTCACCTCTATTTTTATTGGTTTACTCATAGTAAATTTAATCAATACTTCATTAATGTTATTCTTCTTCTTGGGGAGTTTTTCAGCAAGAAACTTTAAAACTTCTTTGATATTTTTTTCTATTTCTTCGTTTTTCATATTTTCGTTTCCCACAGGAACTTGGACAACTGGGGCGTCCTTTATTCTAATCCTTACACTTTTTTTAAGAGATTGAACAAGTTTTTTAACATCCCCAGTAATTGGTTTAGGAGTTTTTCCTCTAGGAGCTAAAAACTTACCAAGATTTTTTGTAACTAAGGGCAATATTTTTGGGCTAGCTAGAAAGAAATCATAACTCTTTGCTAATTTTTTTACCTTTCTTTTATTTTTACTAATTTCTTCTACATCCTTAGAAGTCAATATATCACAACCGATGTCTTCTTTTATTTCGTCGCTAAATACCAAAACCTTAGCTTCTTTGCCAGAACCAAAAGGCAATTCTAAAATTTCATTAATCCTATTTTCTGGTTTTTTCGTATCAATTCCTCTTAAATTAACTATTAGGTCTACCCTTTGTAAGAAATTTCTTTTTTTTGAATTTTTTCTTAATTCTTCTAAGGCTTTTGTGATTTCGGTCATAGAGACCTCCTGCCGAAGCAGTCGACTATAATTAGTTAATTGAATATGAAAGTATATAAATTTTAGTACATTATAAAATTAAACTGTCCACCTCTTTCAGAATTTCTTTAGGTCTTTTACCTTCTATTAGAACACCTTGCATAGTATCAATGGAGCTTATAACCATTTTTAGAACTTTTTTGAGGTCTGTTTCGCCTAACTGTTCAGCTTTTATTTTTGCTATTTTTTTTACTTGTTCAATAGTTAAGCTACCAATTGATGTTTTACCCTTTGCTTTATCTTCTTCAGTTATTTTAAGTAAATCTACCTTCAACTCCTTTTTTACAAGATCAGCAATACTTGGAGGTTTAACTATAATTTCATATTTTTTATTTTTTTCATCCATCGAAATTGTAACTTCAACTTTCATTCCAGCAAATTCTTTAGTTTTTTCATTTATTTCTTTTTGAATTGTGTTTGAATCAAAACCAAGAGAGTTAATTCTATTTGAAATTTGTCCAAGGTTAACCTTTCCACCATCAACTATTATTGTTATTTTCTCCATAGATATCACTTTTTCCTCTCTATGACTTTAATAAATTCTATTGAAATCGTTATTGGTATAGGTATAGGAACTTCCAATGGTTCTATTGTAATTTCTCTTTTAATATTATCGATTCTTGTAACTTTACCCCTGGTATCTTTGAAAGGACCACTTATAATTTCTACAACATCCCCAATACTAACTTCTATTTTTGTTTCTTTAGGCTTTAAGAATTTTTCTAATTCTTCTATTTTTATAGGAGTAGTTATTAAACCTCTAATATTTACCACGTTTTTTATCGCTTCTTTAACATCTTTTAAGTCACCTTCAATAAAAACATAACCTTTTATTTCTTCAAGTTTCATTATCGATTTTATAGGAATGTTATTGTTTTTTGCTCTAGCGAGTATGCTATCAACAACAACGTTTTCTCTACCCACTATAGTTCTTACGCTATAAATTTTTATATCCTTCTTTTCTTCAGCTTGATCATTTGTTTTAGAATACTCTATACCATCCATTAAATTTGATATTGTATACAAGCTTAAAAACTATTATGTTAAAAAAAGTATTGAAATAGAATAGAATATAAAGCCTAAAAAACCAATTATGCCTAGTATAATTAAACAAATTTTTATGATTTCGCTTAAATCTTCTTTGGAAGGTTTTTTTGCAACAATTAAAACTCTTTTATAATTTTCTAAAGATCTTTTAATAGTCTCTAAAATATTTTTAAACATTCTCAACACCCAAATATTCTTCTATTTCTTTTTTCTTCTTTAATGCTTTAACTTTAAAATATTCTGGTTTTTCTAGGCCTGTAATTACTGTTAATACTTTTAGTTTTCCATTCAAGTTTTTATTAATTTGTACCCCCCATATAATTTTTGCGTCTTCTGAGAGATGAGAAGAAACAACTTCTATAACTTTTTGGCTTTCTTTTACAGTCAAAGAATCATCGCAAATTATGTCTATTAAGGCACCTTTACCGTTTTTTATATCAATTTTTAACAAAGGATGTGATATAGCGTTGTTAGTAGCCTCTATAGCTCTTTTTTCCGTATCACTCTCACCAAGACCTATCACACCAAATTTCCCTTCTCTAATTATCGTTTTTAAGTCTGCAAAATCGACATTAATTAACCCTGGTCTACTAACAACATCAATAATTCCTTTAACAGAATTAGAAAGGATTTCGTCAGCAAATTTAAAAGCATCTGCCAAAGATAAATTCGGCACTATTTCTAAAAGTCTTTCATTTTGTATAACTATTAGAGTATCGACATACTTTTCAAGTTCCTCTAAAGAATTTCTGGCATTTTCTGCCCTGTGTTTACCTTCCATAAAAAATGGTAAAGTGACTATAGCAATATTCAATATTCCCATTTCTTTAGCTAAACTTGCAACATAAGGAATACTACCAGAGCCGGTGCCGCCACCCAAACCTGCAGTCAGAAATAGAAGATCAGCACCTTTAATAGAGTTTCTAATTTCTTCTCTTTGCTCTTCAGCTGCTTTTCTTCCAATATTTATATCAGCTCCAGCACCAAATCCTTTAGTAAGTTCTTTACCAATAAGAATTTTTTTATTGGCATTAGTATATAGTAAATCGAGGGCATCAGTATTTATAGCAATAGTTTGAACATTTTCCAAATTCATTTCAGTTATTCTACTAACAGCATTAGAACCGGCACCACCACAACCAACAACTTTGATTTTTATTTTAGCTCTTTCAGCATATCTCTTTATTTCTTCGTCTTCAGGATTTCTGTTAAAATTCGAGACTTTATTCGCCATAAATTATTTATGTGATTAAGAATTATTTCTTTTCGAAAATTTCAGAAAACTTTACTCTTTTTATCTCATTTATCCATTTGAATATGTTAATAGCTATTTCTTCTTTTAGCCTAGATGCAATTTTTATGTCTTTAGTTTCTATTTCTACTGTCTCATTTTCTATATTAACTTTTGCACTATTTTCATCCAAGTTTGAAAAATACTTGAGTATGCAGTAAACCTTTTCTTTTAAATCTAAAACTTGTCTAGTTATTTCTATTTCATAAATTAAAGTCTTTCCAGCTAAAGGATGGTTAAAATCAACCTTTACTCTGCCACCACTAATACTGACTATTCTTCCAGAAACTCCATTTATATTAACAAATTCACCTACCCTTGGCTCAATATTCTGCTTTTTAAATTCAGATTCAGGAATTAGTTTTATTAAATCTTCTCTTCTATTTCCAAAAGCTTTTTCTGGTAAAATTTCTACAACTTTTTTCTCACCTATGTTCATCTTTTCCAATTCTTCATCTAGACCTTTAATTAAGTAGCCAGCCCCAACTATTACAGGAACTTCTCCATATTTAAATTCTGGATTATATATACCTTCTTTTTTAGCTATTTCTTCCTCGGTTAAATCAAAAATTTCTCCGCTTTCCTTTACTTTACCAATATATTTTATATATACAAAGTCTCCTTTTTGCATCTTTATTAATTGAATTTAACTTTTTTAAATCTTCAAAACAAAAGGTTTAAGTATGAGGCACGATTTATTGGCGGATGCATTGAGTATAATAAAAAACGCAGAAAGAGTGGGAAAGAAAGAATGCTACGTAAAGGCCAGCAAACTTGTAGAGAGGGTTCTAAAAGTCATGCAAGATAATGACTATATAGGGGCATATGAGATTATAAATGATGGTAAATCAGGAATAATTAAAGTAGAACTAAAGGGAAAAATAATAGATTGTAATGCTATTAAACCAAGATTTTCAGTTAAAATAGATGAGTTTGAAAAATGGGAGAAAAGGTATTTACCCGCCAGAAATGTAGGTATATTAATTTTGACTACTAGTAAAGGAATAATAGATCACAAGACAGCTAAAAAACTAAGAGTTGGAGGGAAACTTTTAGCATATTGTTATTAGAGGTGATACGTATTTTCGTTAAAAAAATAAATATTCCAGAAAATGTTAAAGTTGAGATAAACGGAAATAAAGTTAAAGTTATTGGGCCAAAAGGAGAATTGGTTAAAGAATTTAAAATTCCTGTTGATGTGAAAATTTCCATGGAAGATAATCAAATAAAAGTTTATACAGAAAATGAAAGAAGAAAAATAAAAGCTATTACTGGAACTATAGCGGCACATATAAGAAATATGATAGAGGGAGTAACAAATGGTTACGTGTATAAACTAAAAATAATATATTCTCATTTTCCTGTTACAGTAAAGGTTGAAGGGGATAAAGTGATAATACAAAACTTTTTGGGAGAGAGAACACCCAGAATTGCTAAGATAGTTGGAAATACTAAAGTGGAGGTTAAAGGTCAAGAAATTATAGTCTCTGGAATTGATATAGACGCTGTTGGTCAAACAGCAGGAAATATAGAGCAAGCAACTAGAATAACTGGAAAGGATAGAAGAGTTTTCCAAGATGGAATATTTATAGTTAGTAAAGGTGAAGAACAATGATATTTGGAACAAGGGTTGCTACTGATTGCATAGCGGAAAAAAATGGAAAAATATTGGTTGTTAAAAGAACTATACCGCCATTTTTTGGAAAATATTGTTTTCCGGGAGGGCATTTAAAATATGGGGAGAGTGTTGAAGAGTGTGTTGTTAGAGAAACATATGAAGAGACTGGAATAAAAGTTATACCAAAAGAAATATTGGGTGTCTATTCAAAAAAGGGTAGAGATCCTAGAGGGCATGTGGTTTCTATAGTTTTCGTTTGTAAACCTGTAAATTTTAAGACTAAAAATTCTTTCGAAGGAATAGCTTATTGGTTGGACTTAAAAAAATTAAGAAAAGAAGAAATGGGGTTTGACCATAAAAAGATATTAAAAGATTATATTAATTGGAAAAAGAAAAAACAAACTTTTTGGAGTGATAAAAATGGCTAGAAAAAGATTTAGGAGACCTTTAAGTGAAAGTATAAAAAGATTGAAGGAAAGTTGGAGAAGACCTAGAGGATTGCATAGCAAAGTTAGACAAAAAATGAAAGGAAAATTGAAAATGCCTGATATAGGTTATAAAAAACCTGAGGAAAGAAGAGGACTACATCCTTCAGGCTTTAAAGAAGTTTTAGTAAGAAATCTGATGGATTTGGAAAAGGTTGATGTAAATAAAAATGTTATAAGAATAGCTTCAACTGTAGGAAAAAAGAAGAGGGAAGAAATAATTAAAAAAGCTAAAGAGTTAAACATTAAAATCTTGAATGAGTGATATTATGAAGCTACAAAAGAGATTGGCAGCAAGAATATTTGGTGTTGGAGAAAGTAAGATATGGTTAGATCCGACTAAGATTTCAGAAATTGAGAAGGCGGTTTCTGCAGCCGATATAAGGAGGCTTATTAAAAAAGGTTACATAAAAAAGAAAAAAGAAAAGTTACCAAGACCTAAGGAAAAAGAAAAAAGAAGAAGGTATCATGGTAGTAGAAAAGGTAAAAAATATTCGATTGTTTCTAGAAAGGAAAGATGGATAAGACTAGTTAGAGTTTTAAGAAGATATGCTAAAGAACTAAAAGAAAAAGGTAAGATAGATAATAGAACTTATAGAAAAATAAGAGCTTTAATAAAAGGTGGAATGTTTAAGAGTAGAGCACACTTAGAGCTATATCTTAAACAACACAATCTTTTGAAGGGTGAATAAAATGCCAAAGATTTCTCCAACATATAGAATTCATTTTAGAAGAAGAAGAGAAGGAAAAACTAATTACAGAAAGAGGTTAAAATTACTGCTTTCTAAGAAACCAAGATTAGTTTTTAGGAGAACCTTAAAATATATAATAGGGCAAATTATTTCTTTCGATAAAAAAGGAGATAGAACTTTAGTTGGTTTGACATCTAAGGTTCTTAAAAAATTTGGATGGAAGTATGCTTGTGATAATACGCCAGCAGCATACTTAACTGGTTATCTTCTTGCAAAAAAAGCAATTAAAAATGGTATAAATGAGGCAGTTTTCGATTTAGGTTTGTATTCGTCAACAAAAGGAAATAGGGCATACGCATTTTTAAAAGGAGCTATAGATGCTGGTTTGATAGTTCCTCATGATCCTTCTATTTTTCCAGATGAAAATAGAATAAAAGGAATGCATATTAATGAAAATGTTGTAAATAATTTTGAAGAAGTAAAGAACGCTATTGATAAAGAGGGATAATAATGGTTGAGGAAAAAGGAGAGGAAGTTGAAGGGGAGCTTAAAGCTCCAGAAAAAGAAAAGATATGGGTACCAAAGACATCTTTAGGTAGAGCTGTTCTAGAAGGAAAAATTAAGAGTATAGATGAAATTTTAGAAAGTGGAAAAAAAATCTTAGAGGAAGAAATAGTTGATTATCTTTTACCAGGTCTAAAAGAAGAACTAATTTTTATTGGAAAAAGAACAGGAAAAGGTGGAGGTGCTCAAAGAATTCCTATTAGAGTTACCGCCAGAATGAAAAAATCCGGAAGAAGATTTAGGATGTCGGCATTCGTGGTTGTGGGTAATGAAAATGGTTATGTTGGTATAGGTAAAGGAGTTTCAGTTGATGCTAAAAAAGCCATAGAAAAGGCAAGAAAAAAAGCGAAACTGAATATTATAAAAGTTAAAAGAGGTTGTGGTAGCTGGGAGTGTGGATGCGGTACAGAGCATTCAATTCCCTATAAAGTTGAAGGAAAGTGTGGAAGCGTTAAGGTTATTTTATATCCTGCACCAAAGGGTGTTGGTTTGGTTGCAGATGATGAAAGTAAAAAAATTTTAAAGTTAGTTGGTATAAAAGATGTTTGGGTAAAAACTTTTGGAAACACTAGTATGCATATAAATTTGATAGGAGCAATATATGATGCACTTAAGAAACTATACATTTATGAGAGAGGATAAAAATGTTCGCAGCTATTAGATTAAGGGGTTGTGTAGGCATACCTAAAAGGATTGAAGATACGTTAAAATTACTAAGATTAAAATATAAGTTTAACTGTAATATATTTCCTGAAAATGAGAGTATAAAGGGTATGTTAGAAAAAGTTAAAGATTTTATAACATATGGTGAAATAGAAAAAGAAACGTTAGTTATGCTTCTTAAAAAAAGATTAAGAATGAAAGGAAAAGGTAATAAAAGAGTTAGCGAAGACGATTTGAAAAAAGTTACTGGATTTTCAACATTTGAAGATTTTGCAGATGCGTTAATTTCCGGAAAAGTTAAATTAAAAGATTTTGAATTTTTACAACCATACTTTAGGCTTAGACCTCCTTCTAAAGGATTAAAAAGTATAAAAGAAAGCTGGCCAAAGGGAGATTTAGGATACAGAGGAAAGGAAATAAACGAATTGATAAAGAGGATGATATAAATGGTAGTAAGAAAAGAAAAGAAAAGAAGAAGGGGAGAAAGAACTTATCACGGACATCATAAAAATAGAAAAGGAGGAGGACATAAGGGAGGAAGAGGTAATGTTAGCAAACACAAACATATTTTTAAATTTGTTGAAAGAGAGGATAAAAAAGGTTTTAGATATCCTTTAAGAAAAGAGTACAAGGTAATAAATTTAGATGATTTAAACACTTTGATAAAAAAACTTATTGAAGAGGGAAAAATAGATAAAAACAATATAGTAGTTAGGCTTTCAGATTACGGATACGATAAGCTTTTAGGTAGGGGAAAAATCGAATTTAAAGCTTTAATAGAAGTTAGTAAGGCCTCTAGAAAAGCTGTAGAGAAAATAAAAGGTCTTGGAGGAGAAGTAGTTCTAAATAGTTAAATTTTTCAAGCGCAATTGATAATAATGAAGTTTGGTGAATTAGCAGAAAAAATTTACAATTATTTACCAACTGTAGTAGGACCATTGTATAAAATTAGTATAAGAGAAAAACTAAAATGGACAATTTTAATACTTTTCGCTTATTTCTTTCTTTCTTATGTTCCAATTGTTGGTCTAAATCTTTCTCCACAAGCTCAATACTTCATAACTTTACAACATTTGTTGGGTGCCAGATTTGGTAGCTTGTTAACATTAGGAATAGGTCCAATAGTTACTGCAGGAATAATATTGCAGCTTTTAGTAGGATCTAAGATAATAAATCTAGATATTAGTACAAAAGAAGGTAGAAAAAAGTTTGAGGCTTGGAATAAAACTTTGGCTTTCATTTTAGCTTTTGTAGAAGCAGCAGCATATGTGTTTTTAGGACCTTTACAAGCCATTACATTTCTTATACCATTAGTTATACTCCAAATAGCATTGGGAGGAATATTGGTCATACTTTTTGATGAAGCTATATCAAAATGGGGGATTGGTTCTGGTGTTAGCTTATTTATAATGGCAGGAATAGCGTCCCAAATTTTTATAAGAATTTTTTCTCCATTTCCTTCTGGATGCTCTATACTTTCATTATCAGCTTGTATGCCTTCTTTAAACAACCCTCCAGTCGGCCTATTTTGGCAATTCTTGATAAACTTTTATAACAATAATCCAACAAATGCTTTTTTTGCTTTTATGCCAATTTTATCTACAGCAATAGTTTTTATTTTAGTTGTTTACATTCAAGCAATCAATATTGATATACCTTTAGCTTTTTCTATGTTTAGAGGTTTTGGAAGACCTTGGAGTCTCAAGCTTCTTTACACCAGTAACATTCCAGTAATATTTATGTGGGCACTGTTAATTAACTTTCAGATGATGGGTAGGATAGGAGTCAGAGAAGTCTCACCAGGTAGATACTGTGGCTTTTTTGGTTGTTATGACTCTAACGGAAACCCGGTAAGTGGAATAGCATACTATCTTTCGGCTCCTAGGGGTATAGTAAATGAGATAATTCAAGGAACAGATATAAAGACACTTATAGTTCATTTATTCGTTTACTCATTAGTTATGATAGTTGGTTGTGTCATATTTTCAGTTATATGGGTAAACACTAGTGGAATGGATGCAAAATCAATAGCAGAACAACTATATCTAATAGGAATGCAAATTCCAGGATATAGAAGAGACCCCAGAGTAATAGAGTCTGTTTTAAGTAAATATATTTCTTCTCTTTCAGTATTGAGTGGAATTTTCATAGGGCTTTTAACAATAGTGGCTGATTGGTTAGGGGCAATCGGCTCTGGGACAGGATTACTTTTAGCTGTGACAATATCTTATAATACATACGAGATTATAAGAAACGAAGATTTAGAAGGCGCACCAAAAATATTGTTAAATATCTTAGGTGAGAAAAGATGAGTTATTTAAACTATATAGGAAGATTTGTTAATGCTTTATTTTTTCCTTTATATAATTTACATCCAGTTTTAAGTGTTATTATATTAACTTTATTTTTCACTTCAATAACTATAATTTTTAGAAAAAAATTTCTAGGTAACGAAGAAATTAAGAATTTGAGAAAAGAAATGGATGAAATTAGAGAGAGAATTTTAAAAAACAAAGAAAAAGAAGAAGAGTTGTTTAACAGATTGATGAAGTTAAATGCTACTATTTTCAAGCAAACTTTTAAAATTTTAGCAGTTTCTTTAGTAATTGGTATATTATGTTTGTCTTGGATAGAATATAAATACTCTGGAAACTATGTCAAACTTCCTATAAGTTTTCCATTTCAAAATATTCAAATAATTTATTTCTATATAATCTTAACATTTATAATTAGTACAGTATTAACTAAATTGCTAGAGGTGAGCTAATGTTAGAAGTAGGTAGCATATGTGTTAAGCTAGTAGGTAGGGAAAAAGGAAAATACTGCGTGGTAGTTAAGAAAATTGATAAAAACTTTGTTTTAGTAACAGGTCCGAAAAAATTAACTGGAGTAAAAAGAAGAAGAGCAAATGTAATACATCTTCAACCAACTAGCTATAAACTAGAAATAAAAGAAGAAGCTGACGATAAAGAGGTTTTAGAGGCTTGGAAGAAATCTAAGCTATATGAAAAGTTAGGCTTGAAACTACCATCAGAAGCAGAATTAAAGGAAATTTCAGATAACAAAAAAGAAGAAAAGAAAGTTGAAGAAAAGAAAACTAAAAAGAAAAAAGAGAAATCTTAAATATCTTTAATTTCAATCTCTTTTAATATTTTTTTTACCATTTTGTTTATTCCTAAAGTCTTCTCATATTCTTTTACTTTATTTTCGTTTGCGGCTGCTGAAGAATGTCTACCAACAAACATACTGCAAGTGTCTTCACATGGAATTATAGAAATTTTATAAGTTCCTATTTTTTTTGCAATTTCTATAATTTCATCCTTGTTAAATCCTATTAATGGTCTAAGTATAGGAATTTTAACAACTTCCTCTATTAGTTTTAAATTATGTAGAGTTTGAGAAGAAACTTGCCCTACACTTTCTCCAGTAACTAGTGCTTTTGCATTTTCCATCTCAGCAATTTTTTCTGCGACTCTAAACATTAATCTTCTGTATAAAACAACTAAGTATTTCGGATTAGCAACACTTTTGATTTTTAATTGATATTCTCCAATGTTTGCTATATATAGCTTACTTTTAACTTGGAATTTGTTCAAAACTTCAATTAACTTTTCTACTTTTTCTATACTCTTTTTTGAGGCTATAGGAAAGCTACTAAAATGAAGATATACAACTTCACATCCTCTCTTCATTGCAAAATAGCTTGAAACTGCAGAATCTATGCCGCCAGAAATTAGTGATATAACTTTACCAGAGGCTGATATTGGCAATCCCCCCAAACCTTTAATATTAGTAGTATAAACAAAAGTGCCAATCTTTCTAATATCAAAATTTATTTCTATGTCCGGATTTTCTAAATTTACTTTTCTTTTAACAAAACTACCTAAATAAGCTTCTAATTCTTTACTCTTATAATCAGCATCAATACCTTTGTTAACTCTAATTGCAAAAGTTTTTCCTTCAGGAATTAGAGTTTCATAATATTTTGAAATGAATTTTGCCAAATCTTCTTTATTAGTTGTTGATAAGTAGATAGCTGGAGAAAAAGATTGTATTCCAAAAATGTTATTTAATATTTTCAAACATTCTTCAATTTTTTCTGTAAATAAAAAAATCCTTCCTCTTTCGGTTTTAATTTTAGCTTCAATTTTACTTTTATTTAAATGTTTAGCTATATTTCCCAATAGCTTTCTTTCATAAATTCTAAAAACATTTTCAGATTTAATGAAAATTTCACTATATCTTATGATTATGGAGTTTGTCATCATAATTGATATATTGTTCTTAAAAAATATTGCAATGATAGTTTTTTAGAAAGATAACAAAATTTTGGGCCCGGTGGGATTTGAACCCACGATCTCCTGGTCCGAAGCCAGGCGCGTTATCCAAGCTACGCTACGGGCCCATGTATTTTATTTAATTTTGAAAATCTATAGATTGTATGTTAGCAGAAAAGCCAACTAAAATTGATGAAAAAGATAAAGATAAACAAATTGCTAGATTAGGGTTAATAGCAGAGTTAGATGCAGTTAGTTTATATGAGCAATTAGCAGCAAATACGAATAACAAAAAACTTAAAAAAGTTTTGCTAGATATAGCGAAAGAGGAAAAAACACATATAGGAGAATTTTTAACATTGTTGTTAGAAATGGATAAGGAACAAGAAAAAGAATTAGAAGAAGGAAAGAAAGAAGTTAATGAAATTTAAATCTCTTCAACAATTATAGATGGACAAACTTTTTTTACTCCTTTTATTTCTTTAATTTTTTTAATAACGTCTTTAATTTCTTTTCCGGTTTTATATATGGTAAAAACAATAAATTGATGATCACCACTACTAATATATATTCTTTTTACTTCTTTAATCTTCTTTATATTTTCAATAATTCTATCAAAGTATTCTGGTTTACAATCAAATCCTATAAATGCGGTTTTTAGACCAACCTTTTTCCAGTCTATATCTACTGTAAATTTTCTAATTATTCCTTTTCTTATCAGGTTTGCTATATTCTTTCTTATTGCACCTTCAGTTACTCCTAGCTGTTTAGCTAAATGTGTAAATTTTATTCTTGAATTTTCCATCAAAATATTCAAAATTTTTTCAATTTTATTCGTTTCCGATTTTCGTACCATAAAGTATATATTTTCGTACCATAAATATTTTTTGGTGATGTGTATGTTAAAAATAGGGGATCCTGCGCCACAATTCAAGGCAATAACTACAAAGGGAGAAATAGAGTTTCCAAACGACTATAAAGGAAAATGGGTAGTACTTTTTAGTCATCCAGCAGATTTCACACCAGTATGTACAACAGAGTTTGTTGCATTTCAAAAGAGATACGAAGAATTTAAAAAATTAAATACAGAATTGATAGGCTTAAGTATAGATCAAGTCTTTTCTCATATAAAATGGGTAGAATGGATTAAAGAGAAGTTAGGAATAGAGATAGAATTTCCGATAATTGCAGATGATTTAGGAAAAATATCATCAATGTTTGGCATGATTCATGAAGCTAAAGGAACAAATACAGTTAGGGCAGTTTTTGTAATCGATCCAAAAGGAATAATAAGAGCGATACTATATTATCCACAAGAAGTTGGAAGAAACATAGATGAAATTTTAAGAATGGTTAGAGCACTCCAAACTTCAGATAGAAATCAAGTGGCATTACCTGCAAATTGGCCGAACAACGAACTTATAGGAAATAAAGTTATAATACCTCCAGCTAAATCAGAAAAAATTGCTAAAGAAAGATTAGAAAAGGCAGCTAAAAAAGAAATAGAGTGTTATGATTGGTGGTTCTGCTATAAAAGCCTAGAATAACACTTTTTTATTTTTTAGAGTGATAAAGATGGTAGAAATTTTTAAAACTGAAGATTGGAAAAAAGAAAAGCATGTACCAGTAATTGAAATTGAAAAAGAAGAAAACCTTGCTTTAATTAGAGTAACTGTAGGTAAAGAAATTCCACATCCTAATACAACAGAACACCACATTAAGTATATAGAACTATTATTTTTACCAGATAATGAAGCTTTTGTATATAACTTAGGTAGGGCAGAATTTAATGCGCATGGGGAATCAACAAAAGGACCAAACACTAGTGAAATATATGTTGAGCCAACAGCATTGTTTAAAGTAAAATTAAATAAAAAAGGAACATTGATTGCAATAGCTTATTGTAACATTCATGGACTTTGGAAAAATGAACAAAGAATTGATTGATAAAGCAATTGAAGAATATAACAAATATAGAAGCCCAGAAGCAAAAGCTAGACTAGTATACTATCAAAAAGATAAATTTTTAGTAGAGTTTAGTGGTTACTTTTGTTTAACATGTGGCTACTACGACTACTTTGAAGATTTAATATACTTCTTAAAGGAAATGGGATTGAAAGCCAAAATAGAAAAAATAGAAGAAAAAGAGAATAGTACATTAGTTACCTTTACTTTACTTAACAATACCTAGAGATTTGTTAGTCTTTTCTATACTTTTCCATTTATCTTTTTCTATTTCTGTCATAGCTCTTATTGCATCTATGTTTTCTGGTACGACATCAGCTTCTTGATGAACTACATGTATCCACCTGCATATATTATTTTCTATGTGAATAGTGTCTCTAAGAACAACTATTTCGTACATATCTCCTCTAGGTCTTATATAATCTCTAAATTTTTCTCTTATCATAGATGTTGATGGATATTCTTTTCTATCTAATAAAACAACTCTAGTTTGTTTTTCAAAAGCCTCTATTATTTCTTCTTTTTTTGCACTTCTTTTTAAAACAACTTCAACCATATGAGTATGTGCTAAAGTAGTAGGAACTTTAATAGCCATAGAAAATATATTCAAATTCTTCAAAACTGTTTTTACATCTTCAGCATGATGAGAAGGTACTTCTTCAAATTCTATAGCATCAATAGGTCCCTTTTTATATTCCCAAGGATCGGCAGCTCTTCTTGCTATAAAGACAGAAGCTTTTTCAATTCCTATTTTAGAATCTATTGCATGTAAAGTTCTAATTAGTCCAGTTGTATTACAACTTGGAACTCTAACAAATCTTTTTCCTAGTGTCTCCTCATAATTAACTATGGCATTGAATGTAATTTCAGCGACATCTGCTTCTTCTCCACCTTGAAATATAACTTTTACATTATACTTTGAATATATTTTTTCTTTATTTTCTTTTCCAACTCCTTCTGGTGTACAATCTACAATTACATCAATTTCTCCTTTTTTTAAAAGTTCTTCTAAAGTACCATTCACTATCATTCCTGCTTCTTTGAATTTTTTTAGAGATTCTTCATTAACTGCCCAAAGATCTGTACCGTACAAGAACCCATTTGGTTCCAATACAGTTTTAAGTATTGGATTTGGTTGATGTCCAATTATTGCCTTTAGTTTCATATCTTTTTGTAATTTTATTGCGTGAGCTACTCTTTTTCCTATAGTTCCAATACCATTTACAGCTACGTTTATCATAAAGAAGAATTGTAAAATATAAATAAATGTTTTTAAATTTTTCTGATAAAGTTTTTATTCATATCTCAATGCCTCAACAGGCTGAAGTTTTGCGGCTCTTCTTGCAGGTATTAGACCAGCCAAAACACCTATAAATATAGAAAAAATAAGAGAAAGAAAAACAATTTGGGGCGTTACTACTAGTTGAATTCCTTGACTTGTTCTGCTTGTCATTCCAATTCCAAAAATAGTTATTCTACCTATTAAATCTGAAACAATAATACCAATCGAAATTCCTAATATTCCTCCAATTAAGCTAAGTATTATCGATTCTAAAATAAATAAAAGCATAACATCTTTATTACTCATTCCAAGAGCTTTTAATGTTCCTATTAGTCTTGTTCTTTCCATTACAGAAGTAAACATAGTATTAGCAATTCCTATCCCACCAACCAAAAGAGAAATAGCAGCAATTAGTGTTAAAAAAAGTGTTGTCGTTTCTGCAATACTCATAACTTGTTGCTTAATTAGTTGTGTTGTGGTTACAGTAAAATCTTGATTGTTTTCATTAACTTTTCTGAAAATTCTAAGCCTTCTTTCAATTTCTTTTGCAATATCATCTACTTGAGATACATCATTTGCTTTGACAACTATAGAAGAAACATCTTTATTGTTTAATTTTAAAATTCTTCTTGCATCTTCTTTTGGAATAAAAATAGCAGAATCTGTTAAAACGCTTAATGCTCCTGCTGGCTGTAATATACCGACAACTTTAAAGGATTCACCATTTATATTTATTATATCGCCAACCCTAATTTCGTTTTTGAAAATAGAATAGGCAACTCTATTCCCCAAAACTGCAACATTTTTATCATTTGATAAAAGATATCTTCCTTTTTCTATTTGAGTTATTTCTATGTATTTCCAAACCGAAGCATCTACTCCTTGAATAGTTAATGAAATAGATTGACCCTTGAAAGATACATTACCTCTACCAGAAACTATTGTATTAACATAAGAAACGCCAGGAATATTTTGAATTATTTTTGCATCATTTTCTGTTAGGGTTTTTTCTTCACCTCTTAATCCTCTAATTATTTGAGCGTATCTTTCAAACTGATATGGAGACGCTCTAATATAGCCAGGAGTAATAGTAATTATATCTGGACCCAAACCAGCTAACTGTTGATTTATTCTTTCTCTCATTCCTTCTCCTATAGCATTTAAGGAAACTATTGTGGCAATACCTATAATAATTCCTAAAATTGTCAACCAACTTCTCAATTTTCTGTGCAAGATGTTGTTTAATGATAATTTAAATAAATCCAGCAGCTTCATTTTTTCTTTCCTTTTTTAAGTTTGTAAAGAAGTAAAATTAGAGAAATTATAATCGAAATTGCGATAATATATTTCAAATAATAAAAAGGTTCGGTTTGAGATTTTTGCTGAAATCTAGGAGTAAAATAGGTCGATGTTATATTTCTTTCAAGATTAATTTTTATAATTTTTTCCAATTTTTCTCTTTCCCCTTTTTCATTAGTATAGTAAAGGTAAATTTTTAAACTATTGTTATATTTTGTTTCGTTTTCATTTATTCTTGTGGGATAAATATTTAAAGAAACAGAAGTGTAATCTCCCGGATTTATGTTGCCTATAAACACTAAAGGCTCAGAAAAATAAAAGTTTGGCTGTGAAGGAATTTCTAATACTACGCTATATGCTGTTGATAATCCAATATTTCCTATGGAAAAAGTAACTAAATTTCCACTTACTTCTTCAGTACCAACAAAGAAATCAATATCTTCGCGAATTCTCAATCCAAAAGAAGAATTTATAAGTATTCTTGAATTCGATTTATCTGTATATTCTACATAAATGTAAACTGGATATAGTCCTGGGTTAGCTAAAGAAGAAACAGAAACATTAAATGTTATAATTTTTTCTTCTTTTGGAGAAAGTTTTTCAATATAGTATTTGTTATCTGAGCCAAATGTCAAAAGATTTCCACTAAAATCTCTAATTGTTATAAATATATTTTTTGCTTCAGAATTTCCTTCATTTGATATAGTTAAGTATAAAGTTTCACTATTACCTACTTTAATTTCTGTTGGTGATATAGATTTAACTCTTAATGCTGATGGACTTTGTACGTTTATCAAAGCGTACTGATAAATATCTTTACAACTAGATTCTTGGCAATACTCAATCTTTATTTTAACTCTATATAATCCGCTTTCTATAGAATTTGGAACAGAATATTTTAATAATACAATAGTTGAATCTCCTGGTGCTAAATTACCTATCTTAATTTCATTATCATAAGGCAATACAATTCCAGGGTCGATATTAATTGCAACAACTTTAATATCTTGAGCATAATCATTACCAACATTTTTTAAATTAATGTAAATATAGCCATCAGTTCCTGGAAAGGAAACAATTGGATTTGGAGATATATTAAATGTTAAAGCTGGTGTTAGCAAAGCGGATAGAGATGGAGTAAAAATAAAAAGGAGAATAATAATCAATAAAATTTTCTTTATTTCAATCATTTTTCTCATCTTCCACAATTCTTCCATCTTTTATTTTTATTACTCTTTTAAAATATTTAATAATTTCCAAATTATGAGTTACAACAATTATAGTTTTTCCATATTTTTCATTCAAATTTCTAAATATTCTTATTATTTCTTCACCGCTTTTTGAATCTAAATTGCCAGTAGGTTCATCAGCCAAAATATAAGATGGATCATTTGCCATAGCTCTAGCTATAGCAACTCTTTGTCTTTGTCCTCCAGAAAGTTGGGATGGTAAATGATCTTTAAATTTAATTAGTCCAACCTCTTCTAATAGTTTTTTAGCTCTTTCTTTTCTTTCTTTTTCATCTATACCAGCAATCATCATAGGTAATTCTACATTTTCCAAAGCTGTTAAAGTAGGATATAAGTTAAAAAATTGGAAAACAAAGCCTATTTTTTTATTTCTTAGCTCTGATATTTCTTTTTCATTTAACGTAGAAGTCCTTTTACCTTCTATAAAAACTTCTCCTCTCGTTGGTTTGTCTAAAAGGCCAATAATATGTAATAAAGTAGATTTACCAGATCCAGAAGGACCAACTATAGCTACTAACTCGCTTTTTCTAAATTTTAGATTTACATTGTTTAGTGCGACTACTTCATTGTTATCCATTTTATAAATTTTAGATACATTTTTTAGTTCAATTACATTTTCTGTTTTCATTATAAAATAATGGAGAATTAATAATATATGAGCTATAGATTTGTTAGTGAAAAGATTTTAAAAAATATTTATAGAGAGAGAAGGGATTGGTGTAGGAAATACGATTTTGGTAATCTTTTAGTAATAGGAGGAAGTAAAATATACTCTGGCTCACCAACTTTTAATGCTCTAGCGGCTTATAGAAGTGGAGTAGATTTAGTTACAATAGTTGCTCCAAAAAGAGCAGCAGATATAATTGCTAGTTTTAAGCCGGACTTAATAACTTATCCTTTAGATTGTGACTATTTTTCAATTAAAAATTTAGATGAAGTCCTCGAATTAACAAAAAATAAAACAGCTATTGTTATTGGTGGTGGAATGACAAGAAGAGAAGAAGTTTTTGAATTTGTTTTAGAATATTTAAAAAATGTTAATATACCTTGTGTAATAGATGCTGATGCAATTCATGCTGTTTCAAAAAATCTAGAAATTATTAGTGGAAAAAACTTTGTTTTAACTCCACATTCTTATGAATTTTTTGTATTAAGTGGGAAAAGAGTTGGAGAAAACTTAGAAGAGAGGATTAACTTTGTTAAAGAGTTTTGTAAAAATTATAAGTTGACAGTTATTTTAAAAGGACAAATAGATGTAATTTCTGATGGACAAAAAATAGCTTTGAATAAAACAGGTTGTAAAGTTATGACAAAAGGAGGAATGGGTGATACTCTTGCTGGAATATTGGGAGCTATTTTAGCTAGAAAAGTTGATTGTTTTACTGCCGCTTGCGCTGCTGCATATATAAATGGAAAAGCGGGAGAACTTGCCGCAAAAAAATATAGTGAAGGAATTATGGCGAGTGATATAATTGAAGAAATTCCTAATGTTATAAAAAAAGTTATAAAGTACTAATCAATTGATTAAATATGAAAGTTGAAGTTGATAAGAAAAGATGCATTGGTTGTGGTCTTTGTGTTTCAATGTTACCAGAAGTTTTTGAGTTTGATGATGATGGAAAATCTTCAGTAAAGAATCCAAGTGGTGCTCCTTTAGAAAAGATTAAAGAAGTTGCAGGAATGTGTCCAGTTAAAGCTATAATAGTAAAAGATTAAAAAAACGTAAAACTATATAGAATTTAATGAAAGCTAAAGATTTGGAAAATTTTGAAAGCGTAAAAAGAATGATTGGAGAGTTGAATTTGTTAACTAGAAGTAACAATACTAAGCTAACTTATTTAAAGGGTTTGAAAAAGTTTGTTGAATATAAAAATATTCAAAATTTGGATGAGTTTATAGAAGAAGTTAAACAAAAACAAAACCAAAATGAAATTTATAAAGAATATGCACTTTATTTGGCTGGAATGAATTTAGCTCCAAAATCAGTTGCAGCCTGGATATCCGCCTTAAAGAAATTTTTTGAGGCCAATTCTTTAAAAGTTGATATTGATATTCCTTTAAAAATTTTTAATGTTCATGAAGATGTTTTACCAAGCAAAGAAGAATTAAAAAGAATTGTTGAAGAAAGCGATTTGAGAATAAAAACTATTATATTACTTTTGGCTTCTAGTGGAATGAGAGTTGGCGAACTACATAATCTAAAAATTTCAGATATTGATATAAATCAAGAAATTCCTACTATTAGAATTAAAGGAATTGGAGCTAAAGAAAGAAAATCAAGAATAACATTTATTACGCCAGAAGCAAAAAGATTTCTAATAGAATATTTAGAAAAGAGAAAAATGGCTGGAGAAGAAATAAACGAAAACTCTCCAGTAATTTCTAGTGAAGATGGAAGAGAAATGAGTTACCAAAATTTACAATATTTACTAGAGAAAGCTTTTAAAAAATATGCAAAAAAAGTTGGTAAAAGATATAATTTACATGCACATTGTTTAAGGAAATGGTTTAAAACACAGTTAATCTCTTCTGGAGTTCCTGCACCTATTGTTGATAGATTGATGGGGCATCAAAGATATTTGGCACAAGAATATGAATTATATACGGAAAATCAACTGAAGGAATGGTATCAAAAGGGAATGAAAGCTTTGTATATTTTAGAGTAAATTATGGTCTTTTTCTTAGTTTGTTTAGTTTTGTAATTAAAGAGTCTAATGTTCTAGCTACATCTTCTCCTAAATCTGTTAGCTTAACTATTTTTACTCTACCCTTTTCTTCAAACTCAACTATACCTAATTCATTTAGTAAATCTAAAATTTTAATTGTGTGAGAATATGTAAGATCAACTGCTTTTGAAACCATTGTTATATTTTTTGGTCCTTCTCTCAAAGTTACAAGCAGTTTCGCAGGTTTATATCTTAAAAATATTTCGTGCGGGAAATTTTCTTTCATAAAAAAATTTTATTATACTATTTAAATATGAATTTTTTATAACTCTTATGACCATAAGTATAGAAAAATTAAGAAATGTAGCGTTAAAATATAGTTTATTGAATGCAAAAAAATTTGGAAAAGCAAGCGAAGACGCTGTCATAAAGAAGATATTTTTAGAATACCCGGATTTAAAAAAAGAAGTTAAAAAAGTTTTAGAAATAGTTAAGGATGTTGTTAGAGAAGTAAACTCATATAGCTTAGAAAAGATAGAAGAAAGAATTAAAGAGCTTGGCATAGTAGAGGAGAGAAAAGAAGAAAAAAAAGAAATTTTACCACCACTACCAAATGCTGAAGAAGGAAAAGTTGTAATGAGACTAGCTCCATTTCCATCAGGCCCTTTACATATAGGTAATGCTAGAATGGTTATTTTAAATGATTATTATGTTAGAAGGTATAAGGGTAAACTCATTCTGTTTTATGATGATACTATTGGAAGTGAAGAAAAACCAATAGATCCAGAAGCTTATCATTTAATTAAAGAGGGTTTAGATTGGCTAAATGTAAAATATTCAGAGATTTATTACAAATCTGATAGAATGGAAATTTACTATGAATATGGAAGAAAATTAATAGAACTCGGGAAAGCCTATGTTTGTACTTGTAGTAAGGATGAAATCAGAAAGAATAGAAGACTTGGAATCGAATGTTCTTGTAGAAGCAGAAAAATTGAGGAAAATTTATTGCTATTCAAAGAAATGATTGAAGGAAAATTTAAAGAAGGAGAAGCTGTAGTTAGATTAAAGACTGATATGAAACATCCAAATCCAGCCTTTAGAGATAGGGTATTACTTAGAATATGTGAAAGAGAACATCCACGTGTTGGTAAAAAATATAGAGTTTGGCCAATGCTTGAATTTTCTTGGGCTATAGATGATCATTTAATTGGAGTTACTCATATACTTAGAGGTAAAGAGCTAGTTATAGAAGACATGATGGAAGATTTTATTTGGGATATATTTGGTTGGAAAAAGCCGGTTTTTATTCACTACGGATTGCTAAAATTAAAAGAAGAGGGTGCAAAATTAAGTAAATCTAAGAGTAGAAAATTAATAGAATCCGGAGAACTTACCGGTTGGGATGATCCAAGAACTTGGAGTTTACAGTCTTTAAGAAAAAGAGGTTTTCAGCCAGAAGCTATAAGAAATTTTATATTGAATTTGGGTTTAAGCGAAGCTGATATTACTATGCCAATTGAAATTTTATACGCTGAAAATAGAAAGATAATTGATAAAATTGCAAATAGATATTTTTGTGTTTTAAATCCTGTAAAAATAAGTTTGGATAAAAATGTTGAAAAAATAAAAATAAAATGTCATCCTGATTATCCAGAAAGAGGAGAAAGAGAAATATTTATTGATAAAAATGAGATTTATGTCGAAAAGGAAGATTTTGAAAAATATAGAGGAAAAGAAGTGGCTCTAATAGGGATGTTTACAGTTTTACTAGAAGAAAATTCTAAGTTTATTAGTGAAGAAATTCCATATGATATGCCTAAAATTCACTGGGTCTCTAAACCTAATATAAGAATAAAAATTATGATGCCAAACGGAAAAGAAATTGAAGCTTTAGGAGAAAATTCTTTGAAAGAGCTTAAAGAGGGAGAGATAGTACAATTTTATAGGGTAGGTTTTTGTAGGTTGGATAACAAGGGTAAAATGCTATTTTATTTTGCCCACAAGTGAAGCAAGTTTTAAAAACTTAAATTCAATTAAAATAATTAAGATGAGGAGGGGTGATAAGATGGCTAAAGCATATGTTAAATTTAATGTACCCGAAGAGCTTATGAAGAAAACCCTACAATTGGTTGAAATAGCAAGAACTACGGGAAAAATTAAAAAAGGTACTAATGAAACTACTAAAGCTATAGATAGAGGAGAGGCAAAATTAGCAATAATAGCTATGGATGTAGAGCCTGAGGAAATTGTTATGCATTTACCACCTTTGTGCGAAGAAAAAGGTGTTCCATATACATACGTTGCTTCTAAGCAAGAGTTAGGCAAAGCAGCAGGAATAGATGTGGCAGCAGCTTCGGTAGCTATTATAAATCCAGGAGAAGGAGGAAAGTTAATGGAAGAAATAATATCTCAAATAAAGAAAATTAAGGCTTGATGCGGATGACAAAAGATGCCTATCCGGCAGAGGTTATAGAAATATTGGGTACTTCTGGTGTGAAAGGAGTAAGGCAGGTTAGATGTAGGTTGATTGAAGGACCAGAAAAAGGAAAAATTTTAATAAGAAATGTTGTTGGACCTGTTAGGGTTGGGGATGTATTAATGTTAAGAGAGATAGAAATGGAAACAGCAATGAGGTTAGAGCAAAAGTGATAATATGAAATGTAACTTTTGTAATTCAAAGATAGAAGAAGGTACTGGTAAAATTTTTGTAAGAAATAGTGGAGAAATATTATACTTTTGTTCAAAAAAGTGTGAAAGATACTATCTAATGGGTAGAAAAAAAGAAAAACTAAAATGGGTTAGAAAAAATCAATAAAGATTAATTAAATTTCGCTTTCTTTGGTGAATTATAATGAGATTTAGTGTAGAATATGATGATGATAGTTTTGAAAAAACCGTAAGTATTTTAAAAAATTTTGCAGGTAAAGAGGTTAGTTTATTTGAAATTGAAAAGGAATGTATAAAAAACAACATAATTTCTACAGATTATCTATTCATACTTCTACAACATCTAAATATTAAAGGTGTGGTAGAGGCCAATAAAGGGATAATAAAAATAAGGGAAGAAATTGGAAAAGAAATAATTGAGGAGGCCAGAGAAATTATAAAAAGAAAACTATCATCAGTTTATAAGCTATTTCTTACTCCCTTGGAAGTTGCAAAATTCTTTCAATGTCCAAGAAGATTGTGGCTAGAAAAAATAGTTTTGGCCAAACAAGAAAAAGAAAAGGTGGGAAAAGTATGGGATGGTGAAGCCTTACATCTATCTATTAAAAATTTTATTGAGAATCTAGGAAAAAAAGAAGAAAATGTACTAATAAAAGAAAGTGTAAATTATGGTTTAAAAATTTTTGAAGGGGCAGTTCAAATTAAATCTGAGGAAATGGAGGAGATAGTTAAAAAATTTATGGAAGAAATAAAGAGAGAAAACTTTGATTTAATTTTACCAGAGAGGACAATTTTTAGTATTAGGTTGGGATTAATAGGTTCGATAGACTTAATAGCCTTTAAGGGAGAAGACTTGTATCCAATTGAAATAAAACACGCTTCATATAGGGGGAGAATTAAAAGAGAACATTTAATTCAGAGTATAGGCGAAGCTTTACTTTTAGGAAACTATTTTAGAACCCACATCAAACATTCGTTCATATTCTATTCTCAAACTAACAGCCTAGTGAAAATCGATATTAGTAAAAAAAATGTTGAAAATTTCATGAGAACAATTTCAAAGATATTTAGGATTTATTCATCCAATAGAATACCGCCCAAGTCTAGATTACCAAATTATAGAGAAAGAGTGTGTAAAGGTTGCCATGTTAAATTAGCTTGCGATAATATAGAAAAAATTAGAAAAAGAAAGGTTTAATTTTTTCTTTTTTTATTTCATATATATAAGGGCCGGTAGATCAATGGTAGATCGCCGCTCTTGCAAAGCGGAGGCTCCGGGTTCGAATCCCGGCCGGTCCAACACATATTTAAAAAAGCTTATAAACAAGTTTTATACTAAAATTTTATTGAGGTGAAAATTGAAGTGCGGAGTAGTGAAGAAATAGAGAAAAAACTCAAAGAGTTATTAAATGCTAAAAATGAGATCGAACTGTATAATGAGTTTGGAATTAGAAATATAGATGAGTTTAATATGGCTATAAAGGTTTTGAAATGGGTTTTAGAAAGTAATGGTAAGGAGAAGAAAGATAAGGTTTAGATTCTCTTTTTCTGAAGAGATTTTCATAAAATTCTGTACTATCTCCTTCTAATAAATATAGTAAATCGATTTTTTTAGGATAGTGTTTTATTAGATCTTTGATATAATCGGTTGCGTCCTCTTCCCAATTATCGTAAATTTCATAACACTTAACTATCTTTAATAAATAAAGTGTATAGAACGGATGAGGATATTTAGTGAAGTTAGTATAAATGATGAGTGAAGAATTATCAAAGTTGTTTGTATATATAAAGGTTAACTCATTTTTTTTATCTAACATTATGTATAAAATTTCGTAGTCTAAGCTTTCCATTAAAGTTTCTAGGGCATCAGGAAATAGTAAAAAGTCGTTTGGATGTTCATAGATTACTGGAAGAAATTGATCCGGATAATCTAAAACTTCATATTTAATTTTATCTTCTTCACTAAGACTCATATTATAAATTGTAGTAAAAAATAAAAATGAAAGTTTATGAAAATTTGATTGAAGCCCAAGAATGCTTTGCTAAAAAAGTAAAATTTAAGAAAGTTAAAAATATTGAAAGAATTTTATGTTTAGATGCTGCATATAAAAAAGATAAAGTTGTTACTGTGGCTGTTCTTTATGATTTAAAAAAGGATGAAGTGTTAGAGGTTTATTATAGAAAAGATTTAGTAAGATTCCCATATGTACCAGGTTTATTGTTTTTTAGAGAAGGTAATTTTATGGTAAAACTTATTAAAAAAGTTAAAAAGAAATATGATTTGATTATTGTTGATGGACATGGTTTATCTCATCCTAGAATGGCAGGATTAGCTACTTATGTCGGAGTTATAACAAATAAACCAACTATTGGAATAGCAAAAAAATATTTGTTTGGAGATGTTATTGATGACATTATTTATTTAAATAACACCAAAGTTGGTATAAAAATTAATAGATATTACTTTAGTATAGGTTCTAACATAGATTTTGATAGCTTAAAAATTTTTATAGAAAAAATTAATTTTACCTATCCAAAGGCAATGAAGATTGCTGACAAGCTTTCTAAATGTTTGGCAAATAAATTATTATAAAAGGTTAAAAACTTAAAAAATAGATTAAAATTTGATAATTATGGGAATATCGAAACCGAAGGATGAAGCAAAATTGAAGGAAAAAGAAGAAAAAACCATAGAAAAAAAGGAATTTAAAAAGCCTAGAGAAGAAAAATCAAAAAAAATAGAAGGAATAGTTAGAATTTTTAATACGGATTTAATAGCTAACAAAAATTTACTTTATGGATTAACAGGAATAAAGGGAGTTAGCTATACTTTTTCTAAGGCTATTTTAACAGCTTTGGGTTTGGATGCAAAAAGAAAAATTGGAAGTTTGAGTCAAGAAGAGATAGAAAAAATAGAGGATTGTTTGAAAAATCCAGAAAAATATGGAATACCTTCTTTTGTTTACAATAGAAGAAAAGATCCTGAATT
Organism: Candidatus Aenigmatarchaeota archaeon; assembly: GCA_039000725.1. Taxonomy (GTDB): domain Archaea; phylum Aenigmatarchaeota; class Aenigmatarchaeia; order CG10238-14; family SpSt-28; genus SpSt-28. The sequence continues at coordinate 278,202 of JAWBNO010000001.1, forward strand.
AGGAATAGATAGACACTTGGTTGGACCTGACGTGAAAATAGCCGAAAGTTTTGATATTAAAAGAGAGATTGAATTAAAAACATATAAAGGATTTAGACATATGTATGGTTTACCTGTTAGAGGACAAAAAACAAGAAGTCACTTTAGAAAAGGTAGAACCGTTGGGGTTTTGAGAGGAAAGATGAAACAAATGGTCTCGCAACAACAAAAAGAAGAAAAGAAGTGATATAAATGAAAAGATTTAGAAAAAAATACAAAAAACCGAGAAGACCGTGGGATAAGTCGCTTTTGGAAGAGGAAAGAAAGCTTATGATAGAATATGGGCTCAGGAGAAAAAGGGAGCTATGGAGAGCAAAAGAGATACTTAGAAAATATAGAAGGTTAGCTAGAAAGTTAAATGCAATCAAAGATAAAGATAGAGAAAAGATATTACTTGGAAAGTTATATAAAATGGGATTGGTTGATGAAAACGCAAATTTGGATACAGTTTTAAGTTTAACAGTTAAGGATATACTTAATAGAAGATTGCAAACTATAGTATATAGAAAAGGTTTAGCTAACACAATTAAACAAGCAAGACAATTTATCGTTCATGGTCATGTTAAAATAAATGGAAGAAAAGTAGTATACCCAAGCTATTTAGTTCCAAGAGAAGAAGAAGACAAAATAGAATGTGATATAAAGGTTGAGAAGAAATGAATGAAAAAAAAGAAAAATGGGGAGTAGCGCATATTTTTTCTAGCCCAAATTCTACTATAGTTCATATTACAGATTTGAGTGGAGCAGAAACTATAGCGAGATATTCTAGTGGAATGATGACAGATAAAGATAGAGAAGGAGGAATGCCTTATCCTGCAATGCTAGCAGCTAAAAAAGCTGCAGAAGAAGCTCTTAAAAAGGGAATTGTTGGTGTTCATATAAGAGTGAGAGCACCGGGAGGAATTAAGACTAAAATACCAGGACCAGGAGCACAAGCAGCAATTAGAGCTTTAGCTAAGGCCGGATTAAAAATAGGTTTAATAGAGGACGTGACACCAATAATACACGGTTTTATGAGAAGAAAAGGTGGAAGAAGAGGAAGAAGAGTATAATTTTTTTACTCGTTCTATTTAAAAACTACAGATACCTTATGTTATATGTTAGTTATAGGTTTAAGCGGGTACGCAGCTTCAGGTAAAACAGAAGTTGCAAATTACTTAAAGGAAAAATACAATTTCACAGTGTTAGAATTTTCACAAATTATTGAAGAGGAAGCTAAAAAACTTGGTTTAATTAAAGAAAATTTGGGCCTAGAAGAAAAAAAGAGAGTTTTAAGTGAAGTTGGTAGCATTATAAGAAAAAAGTACAACGACGAGGCTGTATTTGCTAGATTGTTAATCAAAAAAATAGTAGAGGAGAATAAAGATAAGGTAGTTGTTACTGGATTTAGAAGTTTAAATGAGGTTGAGGTTTTTAGAGAAAAGTTCAAATACAATTTTTATTTGATATGGATAGAAACAGATGTCAAATTAAGATATGAAAGAAGAAAAGCACAAGATCCTGATTTTAACTTAAGTTTTGAAGAATTTTTAGAAAGAGATAAGAATGATGTAATAAAATTAGGTTTAGATAAAATAAAAGAGATTTCAGATATCATAATAGAAAACAATTCAAATATTGAGGATTTAAAAAAACGAATAGATAATTTATTAAAAAGTATATCAAACAAATAGTTATATTAAAGAAATTTATAGTAAAGAAAATGGAAAAATACTTTGGACTAACTTTTGAAGAAGCTAAAAAAAGATTAGAAATTTATGGAAAAAATGAAATAGAAGAAAAAAGAAAAGTTTCAGCTCTAAAGATATTATTTAATCAGTTTAAATCGCCTTTAATCTTACTTATGGTTTTTGCTTCTATTTTTTCTTTTTCTTTAAATTATATAAAAAAGGAAGATTTTTTGGATTCGATTTTTATTTTGGCAATAATATTAATTTCAACTCTAGCTGGTTTCATTCAAGAGTATAAGGCAGAGAAAAGTATAGAGGCATTAAAAAAGTTATCGACACCTAGAGCTAAGGTTATTAGAGAAGGTAAAATATTTGAGATAGAAAGCTCTGAAATTGTTCCAGAAGATTTGATTGTTATAGAAGGAGGAGATATTATACCTGCTGATGCTGAAGTAGTAGATGGAATAATAGAAGTTGACGAATCTATATTAACTGGAGAATCAAGAGCTGTTAAGAAAAAGAAAGGAGATAAAATTTTTTCTGGTTGTAACGTTTTTATAGGTAAAGCTATCGCAAAGGTTTATGCAACAGGAATGAAAACTGAAATTGGAAAAATTGCAAAAAAGATGGGAGAATTAAAAGAGGAAGAAACACCTTTTCATAAAGAAATAAACAAATTTACTTTTTACGTTGTCAAGATAATAGTTACTCTAATAGTTATTACATTTATATTGACTTTTAGAAAGTTTGGAGTTTTAGAGTCTTTTCTAATATCTATAGCTCTTGCAGTAGCGGCAGTACCTGAAGGACTACCAGCAGTCATTACTGCTAGTTTATCTATTGCTGCTAAGAAAATGATTGATAAAAACGCTTTAGTCAGAAAACTTGCTATAATAGAATCTATAGGCTCTGTTGATGTCATTTGTACAGACAAAACAGGCACAATTACTGAAGGTAAAATGAAAGTTAGGGATATTTGGTTTTTTGAAGAAAGTGATTATGCAAAAAAATTAGCTATAGAAATTTGTTATTATTGTAATGACTCTAAGTTTATAAGAATTGGAAACGAGGAAAAATTGGTCGGGGACGAAACAGACATTGCTTTGAAGGAATATTCATCAAAATTCATAGAAAAAGAAGAATATAACAGGTTAGACGAAATTCATTTTACTTCAGAAAGAAAAATGATGAGTGTTTTATGTACCGACGGAAGCAAAAATATAGTTTTTTCTAAAGGCGCACCAGAAATCGTTGTTTCTAAGTGTAATAGGATTATAGCTAACAATAGTATTATCGAATTAAATGAAGATTTGAAAAACAAAATTTTAGATAAAAACAAAGAGTTTGCGTCACAAGCCTATAGAGTTTTGGCCTTGGCATATAAAGAAGGAAAATTAGAAGAGAAAGATCTAATATTTGTGGGCCTTGTTCTAATTTCAGATCCCCCTAGAAAAGAAGTTAAAGATGCAGTTAAAGAATGTTATTCTGCTGGAATTAGAATAATAATGATTACTGGTGATAATGAAATTACTTCTTTGGCTGTCGCAAAAGAGGTTGGAATAAAAAGTGAAGGTTTTGTTAAAGGTGAAGATTTAGATAGAATGAGCGATGATGAAATTTCTAATTTATTAGATAGAGGGATAAACATTTTTGCAAGAACAAATCCATTTCACAAACTTAGATTATTGGAAATTTTAAAAAAGAAAGGTTATGTTGTTGCAATGACTGGAGATGGTGTAAATGATGCTTTGGCTCTTAAAAAAGCCGATGTTGGCATTTCTATGGGAATTAAAGGAACAGAAGTGGCAAAAGAAGCAAGTGATATTGTTTTATTAGATGATAATTTTGCAACTATTAGAGATGCAATAAAAGAAGGAAGAAGAATTTACGACAATATGAAAAAGTTTATCCTATTTCTTTTTGGAACTTGTATAGCTGAAGTTTTTGTTGTCTTATCTAGCTTGTTATTTTTACCTTACGTTTTACTATATCCAATACAAATTTTGTGGATTAATTTAGTTACAGACGGACCGCCAGCATTAGCTCTTTCTCTTGATCCAGCAGAGCCAAATATTATGAAAAGAAATCCAAGAAATAAAAAGGAAGGAATAATAGATAGGAGAATGATCTTTAAAATTTTTATCTTGGGAACAAGTATGGGTATATCTATGATTTTAATTCCATTTTTACTACATAGTTATTCTATAGAAGAAATAAGAACAGTCGTATTTTCTTCTTTTGTATTTTTTGAAATGATACTAATTGCAGCGATTAGATACAGTGAAAATATGATTGGGTTAAAATACTGGTTAGAGAACAAGTTATTGATTTTGGCTTTAATTGGAGTAATAATCCTTCAAATTTTATTGATCTATTCTCCACTTAACACTTATTTAAAAGCGGTTAGTTTACCACTAAAGGACTTAGAAATAATATTTGTTTTGTCTTTGTTATGTTTTTCTATATCTGCCATTGGTATGAGGCTTATTAATCGATTTTTAAAGTAAAACTAGCAACATGCTATTGCTTGTAGACAGTTTCTTATACCTATAGATAAAGAAATAGTTGTTAAGTATATTTTAAAGAAGTTATTTGTTTGGGTTTCTTTTATGTAATTATCTAAGGTTTTAATTAAAAGAAGAGCTATAATAATCCTAGTTAATGGATACAAAATTGGGAAATTTTCCATTATATATCTAGTTAGGAAGTGTTGTTCGTAAAAGTTAAAATAGAAAACATTTACTATGGTTATTGAAAATTCATAAATTATTGAAAAAACAAGAAGTTTGTTTATATGAGAGTATTTTATTTTCTTCACTATAAAATAAGAAAAGATTAAAATTAAAATTGATAAAACAATTGCCATCGAGTTTTTAATAGGTAAATAAGAAAGTGCAATTCCTAACAGAATTAAGCTAAATATTAAAAAAATTTTTTGTAAGATTTCTTGGTTAAATTTTTTACATAAAACCAAAAATAGAAGGAAGGGAATTATAAATAGAACTTGAATTAAAGGAGTAACGAAGACTATGCTCTCCAGAATCAGATAATCTCTCAAAACTCGTACGGTAGAGGCTAAGGTTATATACGGAAGAAATGAAAAAAACAGTTTTAAATTTATTTTAACTCTATTTTTGTTTGCTATCTTGAAAATCGCAAAGGATATTATTAAGAAAAATATAAAGTATGAAAGGGTTTTACCAAATGTATATCCCTCTGCTAACGGATTTATAAAGTATTCAAGTAACTTATTGAGCATTAAATTTATAATTTTGGTTTATAATAAGTTTTATGAAAAAAGAAAGTAGAGAATTTATCTCCTTTTTCTTTTTACTAATTCTAATATCTTTTTATTTTTTTACTTTGGGATGTACTAAAAAAAACGGAGAAAGTCAAGTTTTAAAGAAAGAAATCACTAAGGAATTAGGAATAGTTATAGAAAATGTAAGCTATAGTAAAAAAATTTGGGAAAGCGATTTTTTAGATATTAGAGTTTTAGTTAAAAATAAAGGTGACGTAGATAGTAAGAACGTAAAAATATTTCTGGAAGGTTTATCTGCAATATGGAGGCCACCTACTCCAATTGAAAGGACTATAATTTCTTTACCAAAAGATTATGATAGTTATTTAGATTTTCGTTCCTCACCTCCAGTTCTAGGTTTTAATATTTCATATTCTTTTTATTTTAGGGTAGAGTACGATTACAGTGCAAAATATATTGGAGTTTTTGAAGTTAGGAAACAAGAAAATAACTTTGTAGTTAAGATAAATTCGGAATTAAAGACGATAGCACCAATAAAAATAAATTTAACTAGTTACGAGTACGACCGAATTTCAAATAAGTTGAAATTAAGATTTATTCTTTTGAATAATAATAATGGAAAAGTTTTAGGAGAAGCCTTACTAATCCCTGAAGATATGATATGCGAAACTACTCGAGTAGGATTTGAGAGAGATGTGAAAAGAAGTGATCGAGAAATTAACTGCGAGGTTGTTTTACCAAAAGATTTTGTTAGTTATTCACCACAGATTAGACTGACTACCAACTTTAGATACACTTACAATTCAAATGAATACAAAGTTGAGGTAGTTAAACATTAAAATTACGACTGTTTAACATTTTTTTTATTTTTAATACCTTTAATATACCTTCAGTATTATATCCTTCTTTTAGTTTTATTTGAATAGGAATATTAGGCAACTCAAAGCCAAAAATGTCTTTTGGTGTAATAATATCTATAAACTCGGAAATATCTTTTAGGCAATAATGTATTATAGCAGGGTTAATTTTAAGCTCTTTAGATATTTCTCTCAAATGTGTTCCAGGGTTTTCTTCTATAAATTTTAATATAAGTGGTAAAGCTTCTTCTTTACTAATTTTTATGTATTTAATCTTTTTCCTTCTTCTCTTTTTTTGCACTAACTTTATTTTTTTTCTTGAGAGCTCTCTAATTTGTTGCAAATCTATATCTTTTTTTAAAGAAACGAATTTTGGTAGTTTTGGTAAGTTTTTGTTTGAAAAGGTTTTTATTTCTACGAAGTCGGATAATTTAAGTAAAACCCTTCTAACTTTTTCTGGGTGGATGTGAAGATCTTTAGAAATTTTATTAATATAAGTGTTGGGGTTTTCTTTAATATAGTTTATGATTCTTATTAAATCGCTTGGATATATTTTTTCTAAAGATTTTCTGTTTATAAAAACAATCTTTTCCTCCGTGTTCAAAGCTTCTCTTATTATTTCTTTATTTATTCTAGAAAAAATATAGGGAGATATTATTAATATTTTCGAACAATCTTCTGTATTATTTAGTACTTTTCTCTTTCCCCCCACTTTTATTAAGAATTTTTCACCAGAATATTTGGACAAGTATATTGTATCTTTTTCTATTTTTTCTACATTTATTTCAAGTTCTTTACCGATTTCTATAATTTTTTTCCAGAGGTCTTCCATGTTAAACTTTTTAATGTTGTATTAAATAAATAACATTAGTACAATATTATTGAATGAGAAAATCTGTTGTATCAAATTTGGGTTTTGTTCTACAAACTGCAGGAATTTTAATGATACTACCAATAGTTGTTTCTTTTTACTACCAAGAAAAAGATTCTCTAATATCCCTTCTTCTCACTTCTTTTTCGTTTCTTAGTCTAGGGTTTTTGATGAATTCTTTGGCAGAAAGAAAAGAGTTGGATTTCAAATCCTCATGTCTTTTGGTCACTCTTACTTTTTTTGTCGCAGCTCTAATAGGCTCTATTCCATATTTATATTTGAATATTTTCAACTCTGAGTCAATTTTGCAAAATGTAATAGATAGTTATTTTGAAAGCATTTCTGGGTATACCACCACAGGATTTTCACTAATAAAGAATCTAGAAAATTTGCCCAAGTCTATAATTCTTTATAGGAGCCTAACTCAATGGATAGGTGGTATAGGTATAGTTTATTTGATACTAGCATTTTTCTATTCCGAAGAAATTTTGAATAACTTATTAGAAGCTATAGGTTTTAAAAAAACATTGTCAAGAATAAAGAACTCCATGTTAGAGGTTATTATAATATATTCATTTTATACTCTGTTATATTTTGTCTTGTTTTATTATCTAGGTCTGCGAGATTTCGTTACAAATATATCAATAGTTTTTTCTGGATTGTCTACAGGCGGTTTCTCTCCAATTAAGGAATTAAGTTTATTGGACAATAGAGCTCTGGTTTTAATAATTTTAATAATGATTACTGGTGGAACAAGTTTTTATATACATCATTCTATAGTATTTAGAAAATTTAAAAATTTAAAATCAGAAGAGTTGTTAACCTTCCTACTAATAGTTTTTTTATCTTCTTTGTTTTTCTTTAAATGTTCAGGATTGGACTATTTTGCTTCTCTATTTCACGTAACCAGTGCGGCGACAGCAACTGGCTTTAGTTTTTTAGACCTCAGGGCGCTACAACAGCCTCTAAAAGTATTTTTAATAATGCTTATGTTCATTGGGGGTTCTTCGTTTTCTACTAGTGGTGGTATAAAAGTATACAGATTATTAGTGTTCTTCAGATCTATAGGCTATGTAATAAGAAAAAAGTTAGGATATGAAGATAAATGTTTAATAGAAGGAAGAGAAATAAGTGATAATGAAATAATTTTACATCTTTTAAATGTGATTTTATCTTTTATTTTAGTTTTTATTTTTGCGTTTCTTTTATCATTTTATGGCCACGATTTCGTGGATTCTATTTTTGAATGTGTATCAGCATTTTCTAACGTTGGCCTATCTGCAGGTATTGTTAATATAGATTTGAGTCTCATTGAAAAAACCTTTTTAATCTTACTAATGGGTATTGGAAGGGTAGAAGCTATTATATTTCTTATTGCAATAATTAAGATTAATAATAAGTAAAAGAAGAAGAGTCTACGTATCTTTTTAAAACATTTTCTCTACAAATTTCTAGTTTATTATCACGATAAAAGTAGTTCTGGAGGCATTTGTTTACTTCTTCGTTTAGGTAAATCTTTAAATATAAACTATTGGTAGAGTCGAGTACGTTGTAGTAGTTATTTATAATCTCGTTTTTACATACTTCTTTAGGAAATCCCAGTCTTCTGTGTTTTTCTAAACATTCTTGATACGACTTTGGTAGTTCTGTAGCCGTATCTCTTTCTAGTCTTTTTAGCAGCTTTTCATCTTTACCCTCGTGCATGTTCTCCCTCCCATTTTTACTTATATTTTACTATTGTTGGATAAAGCTTATAAGTTTTATAATGATCAACTATAAAACTTATATATTACTACTAAGTAGTTATATATGATAGAAATTAGAAAAATTAAAGGAGTTAAAAATGAAGATTTAGAAAGTTGGAGGTACAACATTTTAGCGCCAATAGAAATTTTGGTTAATTTCCACATATGGGATTACGAAGGAAATAAGATTTTTAGAGCATTCGATCCTGATAGACTAAACTATGTAGTTACTTTTGGAACAGACAGAACAGAAGATTATATTTCCGATTACGATAGAAAAGATAACGTAATATATGCCGGTTCCTTAGGAAAAGCTATGGAATATGCAAGCAAATATTTTAGAAGAAAAAATAGGGCATGCTTCAGTGTTTACAAAGAAGAGTTTTTAGATAAGGTAGATATATATGCGTACAAACCAAAAGAAGGTAGGTCTTATTTAGATGCTCTTCTGGGTGTAGTTTGTATAGAAGGTTAGGAAGATTTTCTGTAATATTTGTGAATCGTGTTAAAAATGCTTGTTATAATGTGAGAATTATTTGACAAAAATCTGTTTTTTATCTTTATCTCCAAATTATAATTGTAGTATTTACCATTCTTCCTGATTTATCTCGAATTTAATATCGTTTTTTTGAGATAAACCGTTGCTATTCGATTCGTATCGATTCGTATCGTTGGGAATCGCTTTGTATCGGACCCATCCTTTACCATTTTTCTCAAATCTTTCTATATCGTCTGTAATTTTACACATTTTTGATAGAATGCCTCTCAAACTATCTACACTAACATTTGTTTTTTCAGCTAGTTCTGCATAGCTAATTTCTCCATTTTCTTTAACTATTTTTAATATTTCTTCCATTTTAGGTGTTAGTGAGGCTTTTTTGAGACTATTGATAGTTTCTGTAATTATGTTTCTAGAATTTTCTGGTAGTGAGTACTCGATACTTTTTAATTTATTAATAGCTTCATATAGTATTTCGAATCTTTTTTCATCGTTCATCTCGTGCTTAGAGATAATGTCTTTAATTTCATTCAGAGTTACTGCTCCTTGTTCTAGTTTGGGTAAAATGTTAATTAGAAACCATTCTTTTGAAGCCATTAGAGATTCAATTCTTTTCAAAGAATCGTCTATATCGATCAAGTAACGTGAGAGATATCCAGCAGCCACGCCTATTTTAAGAGCATCTTTTTCTATTTTGATGGAGTTTTTATCTTCAATAGAATCTTGAGGCTTTAGCGATTCGCCGATTCGTATCGATGAATCGCTTGATTCGTATCGATTCGTATCGTTTTGTATCGATGCTGAGCGATTCGTATCGATTCGTATCGATTCGTATCGATTCGTATCGTTCGTATCGCTATCTTTTTTTAAGTTTTTGATCTTTTCTTTTATCCAATCTATTACTCTCATTTTAAAATTTTTGATTTTAAATTTATAAATGAAAATGTTTCGTATTTTTTGTGTTATCTATCGAGATTCTCACTTTCATATGTATAAAGTGAGTCAGATACATGAATTTATTTTTTAAAATTTTCACTGACAACTAGAAAAATCGACTTTAGTTCTAATGATGTTTTTCTTGTTATTGATTTGATCTTTATTATCTCTAATAATTATCACTCTCAGGACATTAACTAGGGTATTTATTTTTATTTTATTTATTAATTTATTCACACAGAAGACTATTTCACTAAATATACTTTATTAGATATATTTTTTAAAATATATTTTATAATTAACAGTTTAATTTCTTATTTACACAAAAGTATACTTTACAGAATATAATTATTTATATATTTCTGATACTATAGTATCAATGTATTTGATAATATTTCAATTACAAAAAAATGATCAACTAATTAAATTAAAGATAAATAGATACCTAAAAAGAATACGTGCAAATATGATAATTAAAGGTGTGTGGAGACATGAAAATGCTAGTTTATTAATAAATTTGGCATCTTGGATCAAAAATAGGGGCGGAAAAGCTTATGTAATTGAAGAAAACATAATATACTAAGTACAAAAATATTCTCACCAAAATATATTTTGAAGTATATAATTTTCGATTTTTTAGGCAATTATCTCTTATATATTATTAGAGATAATAGTCTTTATCTCTAAAATTGTATCCTAGGCATATTGAAATAGAAAAACCATTTAAAGTCTTCAGAAGGCTAAGTATAAATCTTTTAAGGATTTTTTATAATTATGATTGAAAATCTCAATTTTAGTCAGGAAAATAAAAAGGAGATCAAGAAAAGTAGCGAGGCTTGTAATCAGATTTATGAATACCTTAGAAAATATGAGGTTGAAGCGAAAAAAGAGAGGGGTGAACCATTATATCTCTCAGCTAGTATGTATGCTGTTACTTCTATAGAGGTTTCTGTTTTAAATGGCGAGAGAGTTAATAACTACAATAGTTCTTTACAAAATAAAACTATTGTCACCGCGCATTACAAGCCAGCAAAGCCCATTTTTTATGTGGAAAACGAAATATTTTCTAAAGATATGCTTTGGAAAGCAGAGCTTCAAGCATGGGAAAATTATGGAAATTATAGACATTCTAGGTTCGAAGAAAAAGAATTTAATTTATTACAGCCAGAAAGGTCAATAAAAGACAATATAAAGATGAACGAGTTCGACGAGAATGATGCATTAGAAATAATGAAAAATCTTGATTATATTAGTAGAGAGGCAAAAGAAAAAGTTGACAGGGTGTTGTACAATTTGAGTTTAAAAGATATTAAATTTTCATTCGTAGACGTCGCAGGTAGTGAAATAATTCAAGAATTGAACTATTGGTACGTTATCTTTGTAGTGAGGAAAAAAGCAAATCAATACCCATTAAGGCATTTTGAACTGTCTTACAGTATTGGTGCTAGCGAAGTTAAAAAAAGTTTTAATAAACTGTTTAAAACCTTGTACGAAGGAGTGATGAATACTGTAAATAAAGTTGAGTTATTTTCTAAGAATAGTTCTAACCCTAGCGAATTTACTCTCTCTTCTGGAAATTATAAGGCCATTTTAGACGGAAGAGTAGCAGGCGTAGCTCTTCATGAATTTGGTGCAGGGCATCTTGCAGAAGCTCATCGAGTTATAGAAGAAGGGGAAGCCTTAACTTTTTATGGTAAAATAGGGAAGAGAATATCAACTCACCATGTAACTTTAATTGACGATGGAACACTCGAAATAGAAGGAATAAAACCAATTTCATATTACCTATATGATGCTGAGGGGGTAAGAAAAAAGAGCGTTGAGATAATAAAAGATGGAAGATTTAATTCATATCTTCATTCCAAGCTTACTGCAGGAACTTTGAGCGAAGAAGAGGGTGGAGGTTTCTTAACTGGTAATGCTAGAATAGAGGTAGAGAATGAAACCAAAACACCAATAGTTCCAAGAATGAGCACTTTATACCTAAAACCTAGAGATTTAAGTTTTGATGAGTTATTAGAAATGGCAAAGGGCGGAATTTTAATAACTTCAGGTTCACCATCAGGTGAAGTTTTAACACAGCTAGCTGTAGGTTGGATGCCCATTGATGAAATGTACTATATAGACCATAATAAAGATATTAAACCCTTGATATACCCGCAGTACAACGTATACATTAGAGAAACACCAGAATCGTTTTTAAAAAAGATAAAGGGAGTTGGAAATAAAAAAACCTTAACTTTTGACGTTGGTTTTTGTGGTGCAGAATCAGGCTTTATACCTCATGCTATTTATAGTCCTGCCGTCTTTGTTAATAGAGTATGCATAATTTTAAGTAAAGGTATGTCCTTTTTAAGGGAGCCTTTAGTCAAACAGTAAAAAATTTATAAATTATATAAAAAATAACTATTTATTGGTGGTAACATGAGTAGCGAAGAAATAAAAAAACTTTATGAAATTTGGAATAAGATAGAAATAGATGACCTCAAATTTATGTTATCATTCTTAAACTCTAGATACCCAATTTTTGGTGAGACTATAGAAAGATTAAGCGCTTACAAAGCTTATGAATTTCTTCCAAAAGAAGAAAAGTTAGAGTTTGGTTTGTATTCTGAAGAATTAGATCCCCTATTTTTTGTTTTAGATAAAGATTTTATAGATTGGATTGAAAGAACGTTACCACCATACCCAACCATAGTTTCTAATCTATATAATAAAAAAGGACTAAAATCAGAGGAGATAGAAATTATGACTAAAAGAAGTATAAACCCAATCACTAACTATAGAGTTGGAAAAAAGAAGAGAGATATTATTAAGAAATATGGATTAATTAGTGAGGAGTTTGAAAAAGTTAATCAAAAAATTCAAGAAAGAAGATGGAAGGCAATAAGAAATACTATGATACCACTTTATGGAATATCTGCTGCAAGTATAATGATTTATACCAAAGATCCGGTTTCTTCTTTACTTTCTTGGCTACCATTTCCTATTTTATTTAATCTAGGAAGATATATTACCTTTAAAACAGAGAACAGAAAAATAAAAAATTTTATAGACAGAAGTTTAACAGCAGCTTTAATTGCCTCATCACCAGAATCATATATTAGAGTAATTTTAGAATTTGGAGTTGGCGCACCATTGCTTTCTTATTCAATAGAAAAACTTTGGCCTTATGTTCCTAGAAGTTTTAAAAAATTTTTCTACAATCTTCAATTAAAAAGTAGTGGTATAAAAGCAAAAAAATTTGATGAAAAAGAAGTTAGAAATCTTCTATATAACGTTAACATATCTTCAGAAAATATTCCAAATTATCTCTTTGAAGAGTATAAAAATCAAATAGAAAACGGAATTATAGAGGTCGAAGACCCAAGAAAAACTTTAATATCAACTTATGGATTATCTTATTACAGAAGAAAGAAAGTTGCATCTTTAGAGGGTAGTGAAGTTAAGATAATTGATAACGAATATGTCAAAAAGTTAGCTCAAATAGAAGGAACTTTTTTAAAAGATTTCGAAAATAGATTAAAGAGATATCCTACGAAATATCTAGGTGTATCAGTTTTAGATGATAAAATATATTTTGTTAGGGATATTATTGGAATTTTGCCTTCTCAAATAGAAAGCGGACTAGCTTATAAGGAAGCTTATTGTTGTTTACTTGGCAAGAAAAGTGATAACATATTTTCCATTTATTATAATATTTGAAAGACTAACTTTTTTATTAAAAAAGCATAGAGAAATATGGTAGAAAGTATAAGATTTAGTGGATATTATATAGCTAACGAAATTGATATTAAAAAGTATTATTTAGATAAACATAACAAAATTTGGAAAAAAACGTGGGAAGAACCATTAATTGTTGAGAAGAATAGGTCTAAGGCTTTAATATTTGCTTTCGGCAGCATAGTATTTGAAAATGAAACAGACGAATTTAAAGAAGAAATATTTAAAGAATTTAAAAAGTATTTCATTCAACCAACCGAAAAAACATATACTTCAAACTTTTTTCTAAAGGTTTTCGATTCTTCTAGAGATATAAAACAATATTGTGGTAAAGAAATAAAAAATAGAAAAATTTTTACTACAGAAGAAGAGGGCTTAACTCTAAAAAAATATTTTAATCAAGATTTTGAAAAAGTTGTTGCATTGGTTGTTGCTCAGGACTCCTCTTTGCGATACATAGAAGAAAAAACCGAAGAAATGCTAGAAACAGTTAATGGATTGATAAATAGAATGAAGTTTTTTAATTTTAATTTGAGAAAAATAATTAACTACCTTATCGATGTTTCAAAAATAAGAAGTGCAATAATTTCTGATTTGATGTTAATAGAAAAACCAGAAATAGCTTGGGAAATTTCCTATTTGTCTGAAATTTATTATTCTGTTAGGGATTATTTCGAAATAAAAATTAGAGTCGATATAGTTCTAACAAAAATTAATTTAGCTAAAGAGTTAGGAGAAATGGTAGAAAGATTAATAAGTGAAAGAAGGTTAGAATTCTTAGAAGTATTAATAGTGCTACTTTTTATAATTGATATAATATTATACATGTTATGATTGTTTTTTTGAATGAGTATGATGTTAGATATTTATTTTCTTGTATTGAAGACGAAATAAACGTGTTTAAAAACTTAGCAGATTTTAGAAGCTATTTAGAGAAAAATGGATCTTTTTTAGAAAAAATGATAGAGATAGAGTGGAAAAAAATCGGGAGCTTGTTTCCGAACTTAAGTAGATTTTTTATATCAAGATACAAAAACGATTTATATTTACCATCAGGATCAATTTCTAGATATTTTGAAGGTAAAGACGAATTTTCTCACAATAAATTGATAATAAATAAAATTTTGAAATTAAGATTTGGATTAAAAAGCTTGTCTGATTGTTTAGTTTTGGTCGGAAGAAAAGAAGGAGAAATTTATCATTTTTATACTCTTTTTGGAGATGTTTTCGAGGAGCAAGTATATTTTGGATATTTTACCCCTTCAGAAATAGAAGAAAAAGATAAAGGAGAATATTTTACAGTTCATAGACGGAAAAATGGAAAGAGAATTGCTATAAGAATAATTGACGAAAATAAAGCTAAGGAAATGATTGAATATCTTTACAGTTTTAATATTCAAAAGTAAATAGTGTTTATGAAAATCAAAATTGGAGTTTTTTCTTTAACTTGTGATGAAGGTTGTAGTGTAAATTTTTTAGAAATTTTGAATAAAAAATATTTCGAATGGAAAGATTTTATAGAATTTGTTAATTTTAGACTGGTTAAGACTGAAAAAGATATAAGAGAAATGGATATCGCATTTGTTGAAGGAGTAATTTCTACTAAAAAAGATTTGGAAAAAATTAAAAAAATTAGAGAAAAGTGTAAAAAATTGGTTTTGCTTGGGAGTTGTGCAATTTCTGGCATACCTTCTAATATTAGAAATTATTTTGATGAAGAAAGAAATAAAGAAATAGAGGAAATATTAAAAAAATTTGATTTTTTAGATAGATGCTATTTAATAAAAGAAGTTGTTAAAGTTGACTACGAAATACCCGGTTGTCCTATTGATGAAAATAAATTGATTAATTATATAGATAATTTGATTGTGGAGGCTAACGAAGATGCACGGGAATATTGATATTAATATAGATGAGATTAGTAAAACAGAAGGTCATACAGGTTTAGAGATTAAAGTTAGAGATGGAAAAGTAGAAGAAGTTAAGCTAAAAGTTAGCGAAAACAAAAGATTTTTCACTCAAGGTGTAAGAGGAAAGATGTATTATGAAATACCTACATTTATAGCTAGAATTTGTGGAACTTGTAGTATAGCTCATTTGCTTGCATGTATCGAGGCTGTAGAAAAAGCTTTTGGAATAGAGGTTAGTGAGCAAACAAAAATTATGAGAAAACTTTCTATGTTTGGTTTAATGATTAGAGATCATGCAATGCATCTTTATTTTCTTTCTTTACCAGATATATTAAAAAAAGATTCCATTTTTGAAATAGGAGAAGAAAACCCAGAATTAATAAAACAGGCATTCGAAGTTAAAGCGGCTGGCAATTTGTTGTGTAAAGTTATAGCAGGTAGAGCTGTACATCCAAATTTTGCTACTATTGGAGGATTTTTGAGAATACCAAAAAAAGAAGAAATAAAAGAGTTAATTCAAAAATTGAAAAATGTTAGAGAATATGTTTTGAATTTAATTGAAATTTTCGGTAATTCTGATTTGAGTTTTAAAAAAGAAACTATTTATGTAGCTTTATGCACACCACACTATAATTTTTTAGAAGGAGAAATAAGAAGTAGTGAAGGAATAACTGTACAAGAAGAAAATTTTTGGGATTTTGTTAATAGAATAGTAATTCCATATTCACAATCGACAGCCTTTAAGTTTACTGGAAAACCATATAGAGTTGGAGCTTTGGCAAGATTAAACTTGAATAAAAACGAATTAGATGAAGATACTAAAAAAGATACAGCTAAATACTTAACTAGATTTCCTTCTCATGATATATTTGATAACAATTTGGCTCAAGCTATAGAAATATTGCATTGTTTAGATTCTTCAATAAAGATTTTAGAAAATTTTGAGTTTAAAGAAGAAAGGCCAATTGAATTTAAGCCAAAGGAAAGCGAAGGAATTGGAGTAGTAGAAGCTCCTAGGGGCACTTTATATCACATGTATTACTTTGATGAAGAAGGAAAAGTTAAATTTGGAAATTTTGTTATACCTACAGCCCAAAATCAAATTCAAATGGAATTAGATATTAAAGATTTGGTTGAACAAAATTTGGATAAAGATAAGCATACTCTACAACATATGATAGAATCTTTGATTAGAGCTTATGATCCTTGCTTTAGTTGTGCTTCTCATTTCTTAAAAATCAAATGGATATAATTTATAACTTGTTTTAACGCTTCTTCCTCATTTAAATTAAAAGGTATAGCAATTATTTTTACATTTTTTATTTTTCCAATTTTTTTTAATAATTTTAATTCATAACTTAAATCATAATCATGCAAACTATAAATTTTTCTATTTTCTAGTAAATCTAAGTCTTCAATTATTTCAACTTTTTCTATTCCTTCAGCTACATCCATTATAACTAAATTTTCTTCTTTTAAATCTTCAACAACATCAAACTCTACAAAATCTATTTGAGGAAAAACTTTTTTTAGTTTTTTACTTAATTTAACTGCTAGGCTATCTTTTTTTACTAAAGGATTTCCAAAGACATATATTTTCATTAATAAATTTTTTTAGAATATTAATGAGGAAACATTGTTTAAAAAACGTAGAAATTGCTAACAATTATTTTAAAAGATTGAGAGGATTGATGTTTAGAAGGAAAATTGATAAACCTCTAGTTATAGTTTTGGAAAAAGAGAGCAGAATCAATTCTATAATACATTCTTTTTTTGTATTTTTTAAGTTCGATGCAGTTTTTCTTAATTCTAAAAATGTAGTTGTTGATTTAAAAGAAGATATAATGCCGTTTACTCTTTTTATTTTACCAAAGAAACCCTCAAAATTTGTAATCGAATTAAAAAAGGGTGAAATAAGAAGAAGAAATATTAAAATTGGTGATTTAGTTATTTGGATTTAAATTTTAATTTTAAGATTTGGATAGTTTATTCCTTTATTTATAGCATCTCTAATTATTTCAATAATCTCTTTATGAAATTCATTTATAACATCTATTGCGTTTATTTTTCCATTTTCTATGTTATCCATTTTTTCTTCTAATATTCTTGTTGTTTCTTCGTTCAAATATTTTTCATAGTTTTCTTTTAAAAAAGAATAAACTTGAGAACCTAGTGGACTAACAATCAATCTAGATTTTCTTATTTCAATAACATATTTTCTTTTTTTAAGAACTTCTAATATTTTTGCGTAAGTAGATGGTCTACCTAATCTTTTTTGCTTCATTTCAGAAACTATTTCTGAGTAAGTATATGGATAGTAAACGTTAACTAATCTCTTTTTTATTTCTTTAAATGAATACTTACCTTCTTTAATTTCTGGAATTTCAGTTGTGCTAATTTTAGAGATCTTTGTAAATCCTTCTTCAATTATTTTTGTTGTATACTCAAAACTTTTTATTTCGTCTAAAATTTTAACTTCAATTCTAACCTTTTCCACTTTCGCTTGCTTCATTTGGCTTGCAATAAATCTTTTGAAAATTATATCATATGCTATATAATCTTTTTCAGTTAATGGCGAAGGAAACCTAATTAAACCTAAGGATACCATATGTCTAAGCCTTTCTGCATTTATTGGTCTTGTTGGCCTTATACATTCATGTGCCCCTTCAGCTTCCCACTTTCTTTCTTTAACATATTCTTCGCCATATGTTGAAGTTATATATTCTTTGGCAATACTTATACCAACATTGCTAACAGTTGTACTATTTGTTCTATGATATGTAATTAAACCATTTTCAAATAGTTTTTGGGCTATATTCATTGCTTGATTGGCATCTATTTTTAAATAAGTAGTTAAGGAAGATATTAAAGTGTCTGTAGTAAATGGGGGAAATGGATTTATCTCTTCAACTCTTTTTTCAACTTTAATAATCTCAACTATTCCACTATTTATTAAATTTTTGTAAGTTCCAATTTTCCCTCTAAATTTCAACACCAAACCATTACTTAAAGTTAAAGTTATGAATTCTTCCTTTTCTTTCAATTTTTTCGATCTTTCATCAATCCAACCTAAAACAGGAGTTTGAACTCTACCTGCTGATAAATTAGTGCTTCTAAATTTTTTCCAAAGAACAGGAGATATGCTAAAGCCAATCCATCTATCTTCAATTCTTCTAACTATTTGGGCATTAACCAAATTTATGTCAAAATCTTCCAGATTTTCTAAAGCACTTATTATAGCTTTTTTCGTAATTTCATGGAATCTAGCTCTTTTGACATTTTTGTTTATTGGCTTTAATAAAAGGCATAAGTCATAAGCTATCTTTTCACCTTCACTATCAGGATCAGTTCCAATTACAACTTCATCAACAAGACTAGCTAATCTTCTTAAAGCTTCTATTTTAGGATAAGCATCTATAAATCTACTATTATTACAATTTTCACAAACATTTTCTTCTTCCTCAATTTCTTTACCGCAAATTACACATTTTTTTATTGCTTTAAAGACTGGAATAAACCCATTTTCTATTTTAACTCCAAATAAACCTTCATCTATTACTAAATCTGTAATATGGCCACCACTGGCTGTTATTATTACTAAACCTTCTTTTATAAAAACTTCATAAGCGTTTAATCCTAAAACATTTTTTCTAGCTGGTCTACCAAAGTATTTGGCTATAGTTCTAGCTTTATTTGGACTTTCTACTATAAAGAGTTTAGTTTTTAAAGAAATTGTTTGTTGGGAACTCAACTTACCTTCCATTGCTAGAATAACTTTTTTTCTTTCTTCCTCAATTTCTTTTATTAATTGTCGTAGATCAATTTCTTCTAAATTCTTCCATTCTACATCTTCAAAATATTTCAACTCTTTCTTTAAATTATTAAAGGCCTTTTCTTCATCTATTATAACAATACTTAATCCTTTTGTTAATCCACCAACATACAATCTACTTGTTCTTCCACTCGCTTGAATGTAAGCAATTTCATCTGTAATTAAGAAATAATACTCTCCTTCTTTGGAGCCAAATGTTATTGTTTCAGATTTTTTCATGGCTTCTAAAATATCTCTATCTTTTAATATTTTATTGAAAAAATCTAAACCTCTAATAGCAACGCTTCTTACAAATTCTAAAAATCCTTCTAAACTTTTTCCTTCACGTAGAGCATTTCTCACTTCTTCCAATTGCTCTTTAGTAATAGTTCTAATTTTTCCTAGGTTTGAAAATAAGATTTCAAACTCTTTTTTGTATTCTTCTTTAATAGTAGAAGATATATTGTTCAACAACATTAGCCATTTAGTTGGGTGAAATTCATCATATCTTATTTTAATTAAAAATTTTGGAACACCTACAAACAAAGCGTATTTTATTACATGGGGTAAATCTATTCCTCTAACCAAAGGACTTCTTAGAGTAACCATTCCAATTAGAACATCTATTTCACCTCTTTCAAAAAGCTCAAAGTATTCTCTCTTAGGTTTTAGAAAAGATTTTGCTTTAACACCATTTTCATTTAAATATTTTTCAATTTTATCTGCAAATTCAGAGCCTTTATCGCTAGGTATAAATATTAATCCACCTTTTCCAAGCATTAATACTAAACTTAATACTTCTTCTTCTAAGGATCTCTTAGGCTTTAAGTAACAATCTATTACATTTCTCCCAAATTCAACTCTACCTCCAGTTGAAAAACCAAAGAGAGTTGAAAGTATTTTAACTGCTTTAGTAGACCTAGCTTTTTGAGTAGCACCACTAACTATTATTTGACCATTAATTCTGTTTTTTATATTTTCAATCTTCTTAGAAAATTCATCTATTGTTATTTTTCCTTCATAAAAATTTTCAACAAGTTCTTTAACTTTTTTTGGCAAATCTAACATTTTTAATACATATTTTAAACTCTTACTTCTTCTTAAAAAACTATCTACATCATCTACAAAAACAATATCAACATTTTGTTTATAAATTTCTTCTTTTTTAACTACACTCAAGTGAGTAGTTACTATTATATCTGCGCCATTCATATTTTCTAGTTGCTCTTTTTTTTCTTTTTGTGTCATTAGGCTATGATAATATGCAATTTCTAGATTTAAGTTTAATTTTTCTTTAAATTGATTTAATTTTTCTACAACCTGATGTACTAATATGCTTGTTGGTAATAAAAAAAGACATCTCTTTTTTAACTTAGAAACAGCATATAAACTTAAAATAATTTGAATAGTAGTTTTTCCACTACCAGTTGGAGATATTAAAGTAAAACTATCGCCATCTAAAAATCTTCTTACCCAAAATCTTTGTATAGCCCACATTTTGGTATTAAAAATTTTTTGGAATATTTCTTCAATTTCATCAACTTTACTATTTCTTTCTTCTAATTTCTTCAATTTCCCTTCTTTAATTCTTTCGTCTTCTCTAGGCAAACATATATTACAAGGTAATCCTTTTTCCAATCTTATTGAAGATATATCATTTCCACAGTTTGGACATAGGTTCTTGTATTCTATTATCATGAAATAAATTATTTGTAAGATTTTTAATACACCTCTTTCTTTAATAGTATTATGAAAGTAGAAAAGTATGAGATATTTATAGATTTTAACGATTTGGCCGAAACTTTTGAAGGAAGAGTTAAAATTTACTTAATAAATGGTAAAAGAAGAATTAAGTTAAATAAGGAAGATATAGAAGTAAGAAAAGTTTTGGTTAATGGTAGCGAGTGCAATTTTGAAGACAGAAATGATAGTTTAGTTATAAGTTCTAATAATCAAATAAAATTTATTGAAATAGAATATTCTGGAAGAGTTAGCAAAACTTTAGAGGGACTTTATAGAGCTAAAAACATTTTTTCTACCCAATTTGAAGCTACTGGTGCTAGAAAGGTTTTCCCTTGTTTAGATAATCCAAATTTTAAGGCAAAATTTAAGATATCTGTGAAGGTTAGAAAACCTTATGAGGTTATTTCAAATGAGGATGTTGAAAGTATTGAAGATTTGGGTGAGTATAGAATATTTAATTTTAAGGAAACTTGTGAAATGTCAACATATTTAGTTTATATAGGAATAGGAGAATTCAAAAAGCTAGTTGAAAAAAATTCTATAAAGTTCAGAGCAATAGTCCCTTTTGATAAAGATGTTAATAAGGCTAAACAATCTTTAAATTACACTAAAAAGTTTTTTGAGTTTATGCAAGATTATTTCAAAGTCAAATATCCTTTAAGTAAACTTGATATAATAGCTATTCCAGAATTTGCTGCCGGAGCTATGGAGAATTTTGGTGCAATAACTTTTAGAGAAATTTTTGTTCTTTTAAGTAAATCTACTTCTTACAAAATAAAAAGAAGAGTTATGGAGGTAATTTCACACGAATTAGTACACCAATGGTTTGGAAACTTGGTTTCTCCAAAAGACTGGAAAGATTTATGGTTAAACGAAAGTTTTGCCACATATTTAGCATATCTAGTAATAGATAAAGTATTTCCTAAAGAAAAGATACTTAGAGATTTTTTTGAAGGAGATTATTATTCTTCTCTTTCTCAAGATAGTTTATTGAACACACATCCTATAAAATTTAAATATAGAAAAAAAGAAGAAATAGATCAACTTTTCGATTCTATAACTTATGGTAAAGGTGCAAGTATTTTAAGAATGTTTTTTGGGTATTTAGGAGAAGAAAATTTTAGAAGCTATATTGTTGAGTATTTGAATAAATTTAAATTTTCCAATGCTAATACTGAAGACTTTTTAAATATTGTTAGAAATCATAAAAACTTATTTAAAAGTTGGATATTCAATAAAGGACATCCTATAATTTTTGCCAAATTTAAAAAAGGAAAAATAGTTTTAACCCAAAAAACATTTACTTATTTGAAAAATAGTTCTAAAACAATTTGGCCTATTCCTCTATTCATAAAATTCGATAATAGAAGAGAGGTTGTTTTATTTGATAAGAAAAAAACTTCTTTAAATTTAAAATTCAAAAATTTTATTTTCTTAAATTCAGATTCTTTTGGTTATTATAGAGTTTTTTACGACAAAAAGTTGTTAGAAGCTATACTAAAAAATAAAAGTAAATTGAATGAATTTGAAAAATGTTCTTTGATAGAAAACTACTTTTCATTTTTATTGGCGGATTTAATTTCTATTGACGAATTCTTAAAATTGGTAGAAAAATTCAAGAAAGATAAAGATTTTCTTGTTATTAAAGAAATAGTAAACGATTTGAGTTTTCTTGTTGATTATTTGGATAAAAATAAAAAGATAAAGAAATTTACTCAAGAATATCTCAACTATCATTATAAGAGACTAAGTTATAAAAAAAGAGAAGATTTGATATTGCTTGGGACTATATGTACGTTATATTCTAAAATCGATTCTAAATTTAGAAAAGAATTAGTTAATGCTTACAAGAACTATTTTGACGTACCTCCAGATTTAAGATTAGCTTATTCAATTTCTTTAGTAAAAGTTAAAGGTAGAGAAGGTTTTGAAGAATTTTTGAAAAATATTGAAAGAGCGGAGGATGAGGATAGAATTAAATTGTTGTCCTCTCTATTTTATTCTGAAGACAAAAGCTTAGTTGCTCTAGCTTTTTCGCTAATTTCTTCAAAATCCAAAAAACAAGATCTGCCAATTTTAATTCAATCTTCTCTATCCGAAAAGAAGAATATAGATATAGCATGGATTTGGTTAAAAGAAAACTTACCAAACGTAATTTCAATATTTAGGGGTAGCTATCAACCTAGAAGAATAATGGAAAGCATAATACCAGATATTGGTTTATATAAAGAAGCAGAGATAAAAGAATATTTGAAGAAAAATAAATTCGAAGAAGCAAAAATTGGGATTAAAACTGGATTTGAGATTTTAGAAGTAATTAAGAGGCTTAGAAAAAAATATAATTTTTAAATTTCATTTGGAAAGTCCTCTAACCAATTTTTTATGGCTTCTTTAATTTTTACAATTTGATATTCTTTAGTTGGTAGTGGCCTTTTTATAGTTATTGGTAAAACGTTTTTTTTAAATTCTTCTTTCGCAATTTTTATTGGATCTGTTTCTTCAGTTTTAATTAAAATAGGAGCACCTAAAGAAATTTGAAGAGCCCTAGCGCTAATGATTCTTGCCACTTCAAATCTCGTTAATCTATCTTCGGGCCACATAATTATCAGGGCTTAAATTTAGCAATTTTTTCAAATATATCAACATGGGTAAGAAACATTCTCCTACAACAATATCTTTTAACATTCAAATCGTCTAAAACCTTAGCAGGATCCTCTCCATTTTCTACTCTCTTTTTATAATCTTCCCAAAGATGTCCAATTACTTTTCCACATGTAAAACATCTTATTGGAAACAAAATTTTGACCACCTATTCAGATTTATACTTTTGAATTTATAGTTTTTAAGATTTAAAAGTTTTAAATATAACTGAGTTATATTACTTATATGATAGTTCCATGCGATTTTTATATAAAAGTTTATTTACCATCCATAAAAGCAAAAGTGGCTGAAATTTTGTACAGACAGTATAATAAAAAACAAGAAGAAATAGCAAAATTATTAGGGATAACGCAAGCAGCAACTAGCAAGTATATATCTAGAAAACTTAGTAAAAAAATAAGTGAAATTATGAATAGGAATCTCATTGAAGAAATAGCTAGAGATATTAGTAAAAGTCTGGTTGAAAAAAATTACACTCAAATACCATTTTCTAAAGAAGTTTGTAAGTTGTGTGGAGGGTGTAAATTATGAAAGTTTATATGGATTATGCAGCCACAACACCAATAGATCCAAGGGTATTAAAAGCTATGATGCCATTTCTAAAAAAGAAATTTGGAAATACAATGAGTTTGCATTCTTTTGGAATAGAAGCTAAAAAGGCTCTTGAAGAATCTAGAGAAGCTATTGCTGATTTGATGAACGCCAACTCAAATGAAATAATTTTTACTTCCAGCGCAACTGAAGCAAATAATATGGCTATAAAAGGAATAGCTTTTGCAAACAAAGATAAAGGAAATCATATAATAGTTTCTTCAATAGAGCATCATTGTGTTTTAGAATCTGCAAAATGGTTGGAAAAATTTGGTTTTAAAGTTGATTATTTACCTGTTGATAAATTTGGTTTCGTTGATTTGGAAAAATTAAAAAGTTTGATTAGAAAAGAAACTATTTTAGTATCTGTCATGCATGCAAATAATGAGATTGGCACAATTGAACCAATTGAAGAGATAGGGAAAATTTGCAAAGAAAATGGAATATATTTTCATTCAGATGCTGCTCAGAGTTTTGGAAAAATTGATGTTGATGTTAAAAAGTTTAATGTAGATCTTTTGACTGTAAGTTCTCACAAGATGTATGGTCCAAAGGGCGCAGCAGCTTTATATATAAAAGAAGGTACAAAAATAGAGCCACTATTACATGGAGGTGGACATGAATTTGGCTTAAGATCTTCTACAGTAAATGTTCCTGCTATTGTTGGTTTTGCTGAAGCTGCAAGAATAGCTAAAAAAGAAATGAAAAAAGAAGCTGCAAGATTAATTAAGTTAAGAGATAGGCTAATAAAGGGAGTTTTAGAAAATATAGAGGATTCTCATTTAAACGGTCATCCTACAAAAAGATTGCCAAACAATGCAAACTTTTGGTTTTCTGGAGTTGAGGGAGAAGCTTTAATTTCTTTATTAGATTCTTATGGTATAGCCGCATCTACAGGATCTGCGTGCTCTTCTTCTACATTAGAACCAAGTCATGTGCTCTTAGCAATTGGGTTAAAACATCATGAGGCTCACGGCAGCTTAAGATTAAGTTTAGGAAGGTGGACTACTAAAGAAGAGGTTGACTACGTTTTGGAAGTTTTACCAAAAGCTATAAATAGGTTAAGAAAAATTTCTATTTTCAAAAAGTGATTTTGATGGAATTATATTCTAAAGAAATAATGAAACATTTTAAAAATCCGAAGAATGTGGGTAGAATTAAAAATGCTGATGGAATTGGAGAAGCTGGAAATTTGGTTTGTGGAGATGTGATGAAGATTTATATTAAAGTTAGTGATAAAAATGGTAAGAAGATTATAAAAGATATAAAATTTGAAACTTTTGGTTGTGTTGTCGCTATTGCTAACACTAGCTTATTAACAACCTTAGTTAAAGGAAAAACTTTAGAGGAAGCTCTTAAAATTAAAAAAGAAGATTTGGTTAAAAAACTAGGAAAAGTTCCTCCTATCAAAATTCATTGCTCAGTTTTAGCTACCGATGCTCTTAAGGAAGCAATTTATGATTACTTAAAAAGAAAAAATTTGCCCATTCCTGAAGATTTAGAGAAAGAGCATAAAAGGATTGTTGAAAATAGAGAAAAATTAGAAAAAGAATATGCGAATTTTGTTAATATGGAAAAAGAGGTTTTGAAATGATTAAAGAAAAAGATTTACTAAAGGTTTTAGAAAATGTGATTGATCCTGAAATTGGTATAAATATAGTTGATCTTGGTTTAATTTATGATATTAAAGTTGAAAAAGATAGCGTTAAGATTAAAATGGGTTTGACCTCTCCTTTTTGCCCTTTAGCTAATTACTTAGTTGAAATGGTTAAGAATGCCGTCAAAAATAGTGGTATAAAAAATGTTGATGTGGAATTAGTATTGAATCCACCTTGGACTCCAGAAAGAATGTCAAAAAAAGCAAGAAAAATTTTGGGGTTATAAATTAAAATGAGATTTTCTTATATTATAGTTGCTAAAGTTATGAAAAATTTTAGTACTAGAGTTGGAAAATTGGATAATATTCATTTTAATAAAGGATTCTATTTGTATGTTGGTTCAGCTTTTTATGAAAACGGATTTAGTAGAATTTTAAGACATATTAGTAAAAAGAAGAAGAAACATTGGCATATAGATTATTTTCTTTCTTCTAGAAAAGTTAAAATAGTTTATATAGAAATTTTTCCAGAAAGAAGAATAGAGTGTATTTTAGCATCTATGATAGAAAGGTTTAGTGATAATAGTGTTAAAAACTTTGGTTGTAGTGATTGTTTTTGTAAATCTCATATGTTTTTCTTTAAGAACAAAAATAAAGTTGAAGATATTTTAAGAAAAATTATGATAAAGATTTTGGTTTAGGAAGTTTTAATTCTTTCCACTTAACCTTTTTAGCTAAAGGGTCTTCTTCTTCACAAATTACTATCGAATTATAATCTCCAGAATTAACCTCTATATAATCCTCTCCAGTTAAATATTTTAATACTTTTTTATAATCGAATTCGAAAGGAATTTTAAGATTTATAAAAGTTTTTACAATTCTAATTAAAAACGGATAATATTCCTCACTACTACTTAAAATATATCTGTTATTACTTGAATAAAATGGTGGAAATAGCTTTATTCCTTCTCTGTAATATCCAGTTATTATCTCGTAGGAATGTAGACCAGTATTTCTATTTTTCTTGTCCCATTCTAAGAAAGCAGAAGAATCGTTTTTATCAATTTCTAGAATATCACCTCTTCTAAAATCAGAATATTTTTTGTACAATTGTTCTGGTGTTTCGTCATCATTGTAAATACTTCTTATAGCAATACTAGCAACATCTAGGTATTCTTTTAAAGAAATTTCTCTTTTACCGCTAGTTGTTTTTAAATTTTTTAGATAAGCATTTTCTATAATTTTAG
This sequence comes from Candidatus Aenigmatarchaeota archaeon, assembly GCA_039000725.1. GTDB lineage: Archaea > Aenigmatarchaeota > Aenigmatarchaeia > CG10238-14 > SpSt-28 > SpSt-28. Next base: position 305,364 of record JAWBNO010000001.1, read on the forward strand.
CTTCCTCCTTGCTAAGATAAGGTTTATAAACAAATTTCCTTTTTATTTCTCCCTCTCTAAATCTAATTGGAACCATTTTTTCAAGTTTTTCTTTGTTTAATGATTTAAAAATTATTATAGAATTTTCAATAATCCTATTGATTAAGTCAACTAAATTATTCTCTTTAGAGTTTTTATCGATTTTTATATTGGTATAAAAGTATCGACATTCTTGATTAATACCGGAAAAATAAAGATAATAGTTATTTTTGTAAAGAATTAGCGCAAAAGGAATTATTATTATTTTTTCATCTAAGTAGCATGGAAAATAAAAATTAATCCATCTTTTGTCATATTTGCCAAATATATAATTAGGGAATGCAATATTTGATAATTTTTTCAATAAGGATAATGTTTTATCTGAATAAAGTTCAAGTTCTTTTTCTATAAAAAGAGTTTCTTCCAGTTCTTTATATTCTATCCTCATATTTAAAATTTATTATGAAGAAAAAAAGTAGTAAAATGGTTGAAGAGATAGGAATAGCTTTAATATTCACATCTGTAATTTTATTTATAATTGGTTTGACTTTTCTATTTTTTGGTAAGCAAAGAACAAAGTTTGAAGGAGGAGGTATAATTTTCATAGGACCAATTCCAATAATTTTTGGTACTAGTGCTAAAATAATCTATTTACTTTTAGTTTTTTCTTTAATTTTTATAATCTTGTTTATCTTTTTCTTTTTGAATTTTCCTTTACTCAACAAAAAGTAAGCTAGTAAAGTCGAAAAAGTTAATGTTAAAATAATTGGTAATAAAATTTTTTCATTTAGCACAAAATATCCTGTTGTTTTAGAATCTACTTTTTCTTTTTTAGAAGTTTTATTATTGCTAGTAGTAATTTTTTCTTTTTCTTCTTCTATTTCTTCCGTTTCATTTAAATTCTCTTCTAGTTCTTCAAAATTTTCATTAGAATAAGTTATATTAGTTAAATTTTTAGATTCAGGTGGTTTAATAAAAGTAAATTCTTTTTCAGAAAAAGATAATGGTTGAGTATTGAAATTTCTATTTGGTAAACCTGGGGTACCACCATCAACATAGCTTTCTCTCCATATCAAACTTTTTTCATCCAATTCCAAACTTTTACCATTGTCATAACCACCCATATTTTTGGAATATGTCACTTCATCAATTACAATCTTAGAAGAATTTTTTATCGCTATTGTATCGTTTTCATTATTTAAATTAAAACTCGCTTGAAATATAGTTTTATTAAAGTTTGGATATTCCTCTAAAATTTTTGAAAAGTTGTTAGATATAATTGCATATTCATTTGGATATAAAATTTCACTTCCTAACTTTAAAATTATTTTGTGATTTCCATTTTTGTCTGAAAAATACCAGTTTGTTAGATTAACAGAGCAATTTCCATAATTGTATATTTCTATCCACTCTCTACCTTTATCATTTCCTTTTGGATTATACATTATTTCATTTATTCTAATCTTAGGTTCACAATATTTTTCTTGATTATTTTCTTCTTCGTAAACTTCAAAATATGCTTCTCTAGGACCAACTATTAGTGGATCTAGTTTTTCTAAAACAGCTGTAACTTTATACTTTCCACTAGTTTCAGGTTTAAAGTTAATGTTAATTTCCATACTCTTATCTTCTAAATCAAATTCGTAAGTATTATTTAAAATATGGGAAGAATTTGTTATTTCAAAATACAATTTTCCTCTATCTTTAACTTTGCTAAATATTTTGAATTTTATTGTAGCGTTTTCCCCAAGTTTAATATTTTTTGTTTCAATAGAAAAATCTAAAGCTGTTTCATAATCTAGAGAGATTGTTATATTTTTTACTATTACTGCAGAATTTTCAGTTTCATTGAAAATTAGAAGAGGCACAACTATTTCCACTTCTTTTCTACCATCAATAGTATTATTTATTCTTATTTTGTATCTTTTATTTATAGTGCTTGTTTGATTTGTTTCTAATGTTGTATTTGAATGGGATATTGTTTGTAATCTATAAATTGTAATATTTTCTATTTTTTCTTCAGTAAAATTTACTTGAATATTTTCTTCGCTAATCGTAGAATTTTCTGGCAAATAGTAAATAAATCTTTTTATGGGTATTATTGGTTCATTTTCTTCAATAATGTTTTCTGTAGAATTTACTTCAACACTATTATTTTTATAATCAATTTGTGGTCGCATTTCTACTTTTAAGAAGCATCTTTCTGAACAATCAAAATATTTTATTAATTTTTCTTCTTCTAACCTTCCTTCTTTTGGTAAGCTGGGGTCTCCATATACTAAAAACTCTAATAATGTTTTTTGCTTTATTCCAGGTTTATTAAAATTCAAAATATCAAAAAATATTAGGTCTGAAGCGAAGCTATTATAAGCATAAAGAAAAGCCTTTCCTATATTTTCTCCATTTTTAAAAAATCTGGAAGAAAATTCTCCTGTAAATGGGTGATAGCTCAATGCTGAAGGACCAATAAAACTTGCTGCTCCTTTTTTTAAAAATTCATCTTTCATTTTTCCAATACCAGAAAAATCGGAATTATCCCAAACTATTCTTGAATTTAAATAAGGAATATCATTTGGTTCAAAAATGTTGCTACCATTATACTGATAGTTTGAAATTATTTGCTTCCAAAATTCGTAATCAAGAATATTTGTATTTTGTTCTATATTATTTGGTAAAATCCACAAGCTACCATTTCCTAAACCTTCATAAAATATTATTGAGCTATTTTGCAAACAAATTCTTAAATTAGATGAATTCAAAATTGGCCATGGTTTAGGCCAAAGAATTTCAAGAATATTAATTACATCTGTTATATCTAAACTTTCATTATTTGTTTGTTTTTCAGCTAAGTAAGATAGAACATCTTCGTAATTTTGTGAAAAAGAAGACCAATCATATTCGAAATAACTCATTAAAGCTTCAGAAGCAAATTCTAAGCCTTTAACTGTTAAAAAAAGATTTGATATTATAGTTGAAAGAAAAGAAGAAGCATATTTTTCCAAAACTTTTCTTAGACCTTCATATGTTATTAGAAATTTTGCTATTTGAGTAGGTTTTAAATTCTGTAAAAAAGATATGTGATTAGTTCTGCGCTCAACTAATCTATTTGCATTATAACCTCTTTCTTCTAAAATTTTAGCTATATTTCTTCCAGTTAACATTCCACCACCACCATAAACTAAAACTATACCAAAATTTTGATGTAAGTATTCACTAGCAATTAAGGCATTTTTATTTGTTTCTAAAAATATTCTAGAAAAAATTAGAGAAGATAAAGATTCATCACTAGGTAATCTACCAAAACTTAAATCTAAATAATTATCGTTATTTATATCAGCATATATTGCATCTGAAATAATTTTATCTCCATCTAGTTCATCAGCAACATTAATTAAACCTAAAAATTTTTGCTTTTCAACAGGATCATCAACTTCAAAATATGGCACACCAAATAAAAGAAGATAATTTCCCTTTACAATATTTTTCGAATTATTAAGAAGAAAGCCATGAGAGTTTAATTTTTGAATTTTATTTTTTAGAATATTTTTAGCTTCTGAAGAATTGGTAGTATTTACAAAAATTATAAATCCATCTTTTACTGATGAAATTATTGTAGAATAGGGAGAATTTGTTAATATCAAATAGTTTAAAGTTAAATTCTTTTCCTTTGCTAGAGAAATATAAAAATCTTCTATTTCCTCTGTTGTATTTTGAGAAAAATCATAAATTGCATTTTCTTTAGAAAAAACTATTGGAATTTTTAATAACGATGCTATTTGCGATGCTATTACGTATTTTTCAAATGTGTCAGCATAAATGCCTTTCTTATTTTCAAAAAACTCTAAAAAATCTTTATAATCAATTTTTGTTCCATTTTCTACTTCAACATTTCCAAGTAAAAATATTTTTTCTGGTTTATAATTTTCTATAAACCACTCTATACTTTCTTTATATTTTTCATCATATACCAAAACTGGCACTTTAAAAGGAGAAATTGATATAATGTTTTTCCAATCATTATCAACAACAAACAAAGTTTTGTTGTAAATTTCAGCTTTTCTAATTGAATAACATACAGTTTCATTTAAAGTTTCATTCAAATATACAACTACTTTTATGCAATAATCTCCAAAAGTTTGATTTAATGAAGTTTTTATTCTCAATTCTTCACTAGCGTTTTGAGAAAGTAAAAGTTCGTCATTAACGAAAATGTCGATTGAGAAATTATTTAATGGAAAAATAGCAACAACATCTAAAGGTATTTGGGTATAGTTAGAAAAAGAAAAATAGGTTTTGTTAGAGGGGGAAATTACTTTTATTTTATTTATTGATAACAAAAGGTCAATAATGTTAGAGCAAATAAGTTCACAATTGGTAGTATTTATCCATCCCCCACATCCAAGAGAAAAGCCAAAAATATTTAAATTTTTTGAAGAAAAAAGTATTATCCACGAATTTTCTTTTATTTTTAACCAAGCATAATAATTGGATTCGTTCAAATTAGCAGTATATCCTATATTATAAAGGGCAGATTTACCTAAGTTTATTGAGTCACCAATAGAAAAATTATAAAAGAGAATTGAATTATTTTTCATAACTTCTGATTCTAAAGACCCTACATATAGGCTAGAGCTAAATGGTAAATTTAAAATTTTTGTAACTGCAAATACACCTCCATCACCAAATCCAAGAAGTTTACCTCCACACTCTAAAAAATCTTTTATTCTTTCTTCATACCAATAATACGAGCTATTACGAAAATAATCATATTCTAGAATAATAATGGAATAATCGTTTAAATTTAAAAAAAGATTTGTAGAAGTAGAGTAGGGTATTTGCTTCTTTTTTAGAAGGTTTTCTATTAATTGTATATGATCGGGATGTGCCCCATCATGAAAGATTAATACTTTTTCAGAAAAAACTATATTTTGTATAAAGATAAAAATCGCGTACATTAAGATAATATTTAATAATCTATTCATAAAATTTAGAAGGTTTTAGAAGAATAGTTCTTTTCCATAGGATTTACATACGAAAGCATTAATACTTCACTTGATATTATATTTAATGAAATATAGAGTTTTGCTCGTTCATGAAATATTCTATCCTACTTTTTCTGGTGGGGCTGAAAGAATTTTACTAGAAATAATAGAAAGAATATCCAATTTTTGTTCTGTTACGGTTCTTACCACTGGTGACCCTTCAGTACGATTTTATAGAGGTATACCAACCTATAGGGTCAAAACACACCGATATTTTTTTAATATTTTTTCGATACCTTACCTTTTTGCTCTCGGAAAAAAGCACGATATAATAATTGCGAATACATATCATTCTGCTATACCTTCATTTATCGTAGCAAAAGTATTGAAAAAACCAGTTGTTCTACTAGTTCATGGATGTTATAGATGGAAATGGCTTTCGATTAGTAGAGTTTATGGAATATTAGCAATATTTTTTGAAAAAATTATATTTTCTCTCCCATTTGATAAAATTATATTTTTTTCTGAATTTTCTAAACTCGAAGGCTTAAAACTCGGTGCAAAGAATTGTACAGTAATAACACCAGGAATATCAATAAAATCTATCAATATAAAAAATTTGGCAAAAGAAGATTTTGTGTTGTTTGTGGGAAGGTTAGAAAAACAAAAAGGTATAGACAGATTGATAGAAATAGCTAAACTCCTACCTTCTATAAAATTTATAATTATAGGTAAAGGAAAATTAAAAGATAAATTATCTAATGTGATTCACTTAGGATTCGTTCCTGATAAGGTTTTAAAAAGATTTTATAGGCAAGCTTTTATTTTTTTTCTACCATCAAGAGCGGAAACTCTAGGCTATTCAATACTAGAGGCTATGTCTCATGGATGCTTGATAATTTCAACTGTACCTTTAAAGTATCACGGATTTTGTATCAAGAAATTTAACATTCCTGAAGTTAAGGATATTTTCATAAAAATATATAGGAAGAAAAATAAATACAAAAAAATTGGATTAAAAAATATAGAAATAGTCAAGAAATATTACAAGTGGGAAGGTTTTATTTTAAAGTTACTAGGAATAATAAAGAATTTAATTTCCAGAAAAAGGTAATATATAATGTCCTCTATTAGTGAGAACTCTAAAAGAAAAATTCTAAACGTAGGTTGCGGAGAAGACACTTATGGAACACATTTTGTCGATTTGTATCCAACTAGAAAGGAAGTAATCAAATGTAATGTTGATAAAGAAAAGTTACCTTTTCCTAACAATTATTTCGATGAGATTTATTCAAAAAATTTGTTAGAACATCTAAGAAATCCTGGTTTTTTCCTTGAAGAAGCTTATAGAGTTTTAAAGAAAGGTGGAAAGATTGTTTTGATTACAGATAATGCTGGTTTTTGGGAGTTTCACGTTCTGGGCACACATGTTAGACCAAAACTGAGAATAAAAAGGCTAAAGTTCTATGAGGGTATGGGAGAATTAGATACGCATTATTGTCTCTATACTAAGGAGCATCTAGTTAATCATCTTAGATTCGTCGGATTTAGAATCGTTAAAGTTGAGTTTATTGATTTTAATAGAGGTAAAGAAGAGTTAGGGAAATTTAGAATACTATTGGATATATTTCTAAGAATTTTAAGAATTTTTAAAATACTTGAAAACTTTTCTTATCCCAGAATTAAAATTATAGGTATGAAATAATTTATGAGGATAGCGATTTTTTACGATTTTATAATAGAAAGGGGTGGAGTGGAAAGAGTTATTAAAACAATTTCTAAAAATTTCAAAAGCAAAATATTTACATGTTTTTATGATAAAGATAGAACTTATCCAGAATTTAGAAATTTAAAAATATTTTCTAATAAAAGTTTTTTTAATAAACCCATAATTTTAAATAGATATGCAAAAATATTAAGAACTTATTATTTTTTTAACAGACAACTAAAAAACTTTTCAGAGTATATTAATAAAAATTTTGATATAGCACTTTTTTCTGGCTTTTATTCTTTCTATTTTGCAAAATATCTTAAAATTCCTAAAATTTACTATATTCAAGCCGAGCCATTTTTTATAGCACTAGATAGAATTGGTATGGATATTAAGAGGAATATTTTGTTAAGAAAAATTATTAGAAAAATTTACAATTTAGAAAAATTTAGCTTAAGTAAAATGGACTATATAGTTGCTAATTCCTTTTATACTAAAAAAATTTATGAAGATTTTTACAATCTAGATGTACAATATGTTGTTTACCCACCAGTAAACATAAAGGGATTTTATTATAGATCTTTGGGAGATTTCTGTCTGTATGTTGGTAGATTATATTTGCATAAAAGAGTTCATGTGGTTGTAGAGGCGTTTAAGAAAATGGATAATAAGAAGTTAATAATTGTTGGCGATGGTCCACTTAAAAACTATGTAATAAAAGCTGCGAAAAATCATAAAAATATTTTGTACTTAGGTAATGTCGAAGATAAGACTTTGAAAGAGTTATATTCAACCGCAGAAACTGTAGTATATATTACTGAAAAAGAACCTTTTGGATTAGTTCCTGTTGAAGCTAATGCATCTGGAAAACCTTGTATTGTTAGTAATGAGGGTGGTTTAAAAGAGATAATTACAAATAAAAAAGTTGGAGTAAGAATAAACAAACCATATCTTAAGAATTTAGTTAATGTGATAAGTAACAAAAAACATTTAGAATATTGGGATAAAAATGAATGTATTAAAAACGCAAAAAGATTTGATGAAAAATTTTTTGTAAAAAATTTTGAAAAAATTTTCAGAAAGGTTTATAGAATTTAAGTTAATTAGTAGTATATATTTAATGAACGAAAAGAAAAAATTAGTATCTAATACTTTTTACCTCTTTTTAAACTGGTTTTTACTTTCTGTTATAAATTTTTTCTTTTGGTCAATTGTAGGAAAATTCTTAAACCCAAATGAGTATGGAATAGCAACTACAGCAATAAATTTTTCTATATTTTTAAGTGGAATATCCTTAATTGGTCTAACCTCCGCTATAAGCAAATTAATACCTGAATATCTTGCGAAAAAACAAGAAAAGAAAGTATTTTCTTTGATAAATTTTTCAGCAAAAATAATTTTTTTCTCTAACGTTTTCATAATAGTTATACTAATAATTCTAGCTCCAAAAATTTCAGAAATTATAAAAGTACCAAAAGATTCAATTTATCTAATTTCAATAACAATATTTATTCTATCTTTATCATCAATTTTAGGTTCTATAATTTATGGTTATCAAAATATGAGAGTTTTTATGTACACAGATTTGATTGGAACTTTAGCTAAATTTATTCTAGTCATTTCTTTATTTCAAATAGGTTTCAATTACTATGCACCTATAATAAGCTTCATGATAGGTTATCTATTAGTTTCAATACTTAGAATTAGTAAAGTAAAGCTAGAAAAAAATGGTTTTATAGATGGTAAAAAAGTAGTGGCAAATTATGCACTACCCGCTTTTATATCAGGCTTAGCTATGAATATTTTCTATTATTCTCAATATTTTCTTTTATCATCAATTAAAACAACGTATCAAACAGGAATATTTAGTGTAGCTATGATAATTTCAAGCATAATATTGACAGTCCCGAATATTTTAACATCAGCCTTATTTCCAATAACATCTTACTTATCTGTTTGGAAAAATAAAAAAAGAAATCAAGCATACTTGATTGAAAAAATTATAAGATATGCATTTTTTACAACTTTACCATTAGCTATGTTTTTAGTTATATTTTCTCGCCAAATTATATTAATATTTTCTAGCAAAATGTACTTAGAATCAAATGATATACTCAAAATTCTTGTGTTTTCGAACTTACTATTTGGTATAGGGAATATATTTAACCAAAATCTTTATGCTATAGGTAAGGCAAAGTTACAAAGAAATATAGTTTTGGTTTCAGTTCTAACATTTCTTGTATTAGCATTTCCTTTAACAGAAAAATTTTCTTACTACGGAATGGTATTCTCATATCTAGTTTCTACATTATTTTTTATAATTCTTTCTTATATTTTTATTAAGAAATTTATAGGAATTAAATTTCCAATTAATGATGTTTTTAAAATTTTATTCTCGTCTTTAATTTCATTTTCTATTTTGTATATTTTTGTGAAAATATCAACTTCAATTGTTTTAGAATTTATATTTTTGATTTTCACTCTATTTTTGTATTTACTAATATTGAGATTTTTAAAATTCTATGAAAATGAAGACAAAAAAATTTTAAGATATTTTTCTTCTAAGGTTTCAAATAATAAATTTGCTATAAAAATTTTATCATTAATAGAGAAATTCCTTGGCTTTTAACTTTTTTTAAAAATATAAAATATGGAAAAATTTGATGTATGTATTCCAACTCTAAATTCTGGTAAAACTTTAGAAAGGTGTCTTAAAAAAATAGTTGAAATAATTCCATATAGAAAAATAATAATAGCTGATGGATATAGTAAAGACAATACAGTAGAAATTGCAAAAAAGTATGGATGCGAAATTTTTAGAACTAAAAAAAGCTTGGGAGAGGTTAGAGAAGAACTGATTAAAAGAGTAAAAACAGAGTGGTTTTTCTTTATAGATGCTGATATAGAAATAAATGAAAAATGGTTTAAAATTTTAGTTAAAAATAGAAATAAAAATATTGGAGCGATACATGGTTTTGGATTGACTTATGGTTTTATTGGATTTTTTAGGAAATTAATAATATTTCTTAAAATTAAATTTGGAATAGATCAAAGAGGATTCACTTCAAACACTCTAATTAATAAAAATGCAGTTAAAAGAGTAAAGCTACCCAAAGTTAAAAGATTAGAAGATATAGTTTTGCAAGAGCATATTAGAAAAAATGGATATGAATGGAAATTTGTTTTAGCTTTTTGTAAACATATGAAATCTGAAAAAAGAATAATTAAAGAAGCATTGAGAGATTTAAAAAATCTAACAAAAGAAAAAGGTTTGATTGAAGCAATTCTTAGAATTTAGTTATAATTTTGGGGCCGCTGGGATTTGAACCCAGGACCTCGGGTACCCGAAACCCGCGTGCTAGACCAAGCTACACTACGGCCCCATAAGAAAATTTGTTTGAAATTTTAACATTTTTTAAAAGATAAAATAAAAAAATAGAATGAGTTTTAATAAAAAGTTTTCTAATTGCTTAAGAATTGTAGAAAAAATTGAAGATAGAGAAATAACATGTTTTGTTTTTAGAAAAAATGTAAAATACACAAGATTAGAGTTTAGAGAAAATTGTTTACACTTGATAGTTCCGTATTGGTTTTTTGATTTTAGAAAAATAATTGAGAAAAAAAGAAAGTGGATTTTGAAAAAAATAGAAATGATTGAAAAATATTTAGATGATGAAAAAGAAAATCTAGAAAAATTTATTTTATTCGGCAAACCATTTGATTTAAAGGATTTTAACTTTGACCAAAATAATGAAAATAAAACAATAAAATTTTTGAAAAATATTCTATTAGAAAAAATAGAAAAAATAGCTAAAGAATATTCTGAAAAATTGGGGGTTAAATATAATAAAATAATAGTAAGAAACCAAAAAACCAAATGGGGCAGTTGTTCTTCTAAGGGGAACTTAAGTTTTAATATTAAGGCGATATCTTTACCAGAAAATTTACTTAGATATTTAGTTTATCATGAAGTTGCTCATTTAATAGAAAAAAATCATGGGAACGGATTTATATCTTTAATTAAAAAAGAATTTCCAGACTATGAAATTCTAGAAAAAGAGTTAGAAAAATATTGGATTGTTTTTAATGCTAATATTTGGTGGAAAAAAATTATTTGATTATTCAGAAAATTTTCTTGCTATTATTAAAAAGCCAGTATGTATAATGCCCTTAGTTTTCGGTCTAAGTGTTTTTTCATATTGCCATTCTCTAACAATATTTTCAAAAATATTTATGCTATATTTTTTAATTTTTGAGAGAGCTTTTACATTTTTTAGCAAATGATTAACTGTAGGAGAATAAATTACTATAAAACCACCAACTAAGATTTTACTATCTATAAATTTTAAAATTTTATCAGAATTTTCAAAATCGAGTAAAGCCATATTAAAATTCTTTTCTTTACATTTTCTAACATCTCCAAAAATTAAAACAATATTATCAAGTTCGCAAAATTCAAAATTTTCTTTTGCAATTTTGTAAAATCTTTCATCTTTTTCGTAAGTATAAACTTTACCTTTTGTTAAAAAGTTTGCCAAAAATATAGAAGAAAAACCACTTCCAGTACCAGCATCTAAAACTTTCCAATTTGGTTTTAAGCCAGTAAAAGCTATTATTAATGCAATATCTTTTGGAAGAATTACTTGAGCACCCCTCTTTAAATTTTCAATTATATCTATCAAATTTGGCTCAACAACAAAAAATTCTTTTCCTAAGTGAGATTTAATTTTTTTCCCTAATTTTACTTTAGAAGTATCTATTATTCCAAAATGAGTAGAAATTTTCTTTCCAATTTCAGCTAAAATTTTTGTTTCTTTATTTATTAAAACTACTTTTTTCATAAAATTTTTTATTTTGCAGACTTATGAAAATTTATTATGATAAGGAAACATAAAAAATTAATATTGTTAATTTTTTTTATCGGTTTATTATTAAGAATATTTTTTTGTTTTTCCCCATATTTTTCTTATGATGAGATAGAATTTTTTAATTTTGATTTAAGTATTAGTAATCAGAGACCGCCTTTTATTTTTTCTTTTTCAACATTTTTTCAGAATAAAATAATAGCAAGAATATTGTTAACAATTTTATCAACAACTACACTTTTATTAATTTCGCCAATCTCTAGGAAAATATTGAATGATAAGATGATGCCTTTTTTATTTCTTATTTTTAACCCACTTCATATAAGGCTTTCTTCTATGTATTTAACAGATGCTGTGTTTTTTTCTTTTGTTGTTATATTTTTCTATTGTTATATTAATCGAAAATACAAGCTTTTACCTATTATTTCATTTACATCAACAACAATTAGATACGAGGGGCTTATATTAATCATAATCAGTATGATATATTTTTATTTAAAGAAGATTAAACGTCAATTTGTTTTTTCTTTATTTATATCTATTTTTATACTACCACTCATTTTAAGAGGAGTAAATCTTTATCAAGTTTCACATAAAATAGATAATCCAGAAGCATCTTACTACTACTACTTATTTACTCCATTTTTGATAACGGGATTTTTCGCACCATTTGCTTTAATTTCTCTTCTTAAGAACTATAAATTAGATTTGATTTTATTTCTAATATTTATGTCTTTCTCATTTTTTTACTTCATTTTTAAAATTGGTTCAACTTTTGCTGATAGATTTAGATACGTATTGCCAACTTTATTACCATCTTCAATCTACATTTCAAAATATTTTGAAAACAAAAAAAGCTATTTCTATGTAATTTTGATTTTAAATTTAGTATTCTTAATTTATTTGTGGGAATATAGAATATTTAGAGAAAGTGTCAAATATTTAATACAAAAAATTTTATTTTGAAATTTCTTTTTCAAGTTTCTTTAAAGCTTCAATTCTTTTATAGGTTAATGGATGAGTTGAAAATATTTCTGAAAATCTGATTAATGGATTTTTCTTTTCCCATTCAATAGCTTCTTTGAGTTCTTTATCACTAATTTCAAAATCTTCATAAGCTTTACTTAATTCTGCTAATTCTTTTGTTGCAGAGACCGGATCTGCTATGTAGAAAGATCTAACTGCAGAATTTTCAACTCTATCTGTTGAAATACTTAACCCATATGTAATTTTTGCTAATGCTCTTGCTAATAAACTTGGCTTTGTGTTTTTACCAGAAAATCTATCTGCATAATACTCTCTTAATCTTGAAAGATACAAAACAAACAAATTTGATATAAAGTAAATTAGAAATGAAATAAATCCAATTAGTATTGCAGCACCAGTTTTTCTTTCATTCCTTTCTCTAGAAGGTGTAAATATTAAAAATCTTGCTATGAAATAGAAAATTATTGGAATAGCAGAAACAATAGTCATAACAACCATATCTTTATGATTTATGTGACCAATTTCATGAGCTATTACAGCTTCAACTTCTTCTTTTGTTAAAGTATTTAATAAACCTCTAGTTATAACTAAATTTGCAGATTTCGGTGTTCTTCCGAAAACAAAAGCATTTGGTGCACCAATATTAGCTATATAAATTTTTGGAATAGGTGTTTTAGTTTTTTTACATAAATTTTCTACAATATCATAAATCCATTCCGCTTCACTTCTTTTTAACTCTCTCATATTTGTAGTCCACTTAATTATATATGGACTAATATACCATTGAATTATTACCAAAATTATTGCACCGATTACAGGAATATATCCACTTAAACCAAAATAATAGCTTACTGCAGCTAGAATTGCAAATAAAAAACCAAATAGCAAAAATATCGTTAAAAACATTGAAAATATAAGTTTCAAGGGCATTAATAATTATTTTTTGCTGGAAATTATAAACTTTATATAATATAACTACCTTTAATCTTAATGAAAGCATACATAGTAACTACAATTATAGGAGTCTTTGGGGTGTCTGAAGATAAAAAAATATTAATTTACGTTCCCTTTAAAAGAGATGCACAAGAAGTTGCAAGAAAGTTGAAAGAGGCGGAAGTTAAAATAATAGAAGAAGAAAAAGAAGTGGAAGATAAGCTTCGAAAAAAAGGTTACAGGGATTTTGTTTACTCTACTAATAAGCAAGGTGTTAAAAATTTTGAAGAAAATAATAGTGTCGAGAATTTTATTAAAGATAACTTAATTCATATAGCTATAGATAAGAAATTTGTTAGAGATGAGCAAGAATTTTATGAGTTTTTTAATCAAGTAAACATAGAAATGACTAAAGTTAAAATTAAACTTGGGATAAAAAAGGAAGCTATAATTATTCAGGCTGTTAGAGCAATGGAAGAGTTAGATAAAATAATTAATGTCTTTTCTGAAAGATTAAGAGAATGGTATGGATTACATTTTCCAGAATTAAACAGAGTAATAACATCTCATGAAAAATTTGCTAAATTGGTTGAAAAATATGGAAAAAGAGAAAATTTTGAAGAATATGAAGCTTTAGCTAAGGAAAGTATAGGAATAGAAATTAGCGAAAAAGACGAAAGGATTTTAAAAGAGTATGCAAGTTTTTTATCTAAACTTTTTACTCTTAGAGAAAACTTGGAAAAATATGTTAAGGACTCAATGGAAGAAATAGCACCAAATTTTTCTTATCTAGCCGGCCCTTTATTAGCAGCAAAAATTTTATCTAGAGCGGGAAGTTTAGAGAAATTGGCTAAAGCACCAGCTTCTTTAATTCAATTGATTGGAGCAGAAAAAGCTTTGTTTAGATATTTACATGGAAAAGGTAAAAGTCCAAAGCACGGTTTAATATATTTGCATCCTTACATTCAGAATGCAAAGGAAGAGGATAGAGGAAAAGTTGCTAGGGTTTTGGCCAATAAGTTATCACTAGCTATTAGAGTAGATTATTATACTAAAGAAAATAGAAAAGAGCAACTTAAAAAGGATTTAGATGAAAAGATTAAGGAAGTACTAGGGAAGAAATAATTATGAGAGTCGAAAAAACAAATTTTGAAGGCATTTATTTGATTAATGGAAAATTGGCGACTATAAATACTATTCCAGGCTATAAGCCTTTTGATGAAGAAGTTGTTAAAATAGACAATGTTGAATATAGAATCTGGAATCCATATACTTCTAAACCAGCGGCCGCAATTGTTAAGGGTCTTAAAGTTTTTCCTTTGAAGGAAGGAATGAAAATTCTTTATTTAGGTTTGGCTGCAGGTAAAACTGCAACTTATTTTAGCAATATTATTGGAAATAAAGGAATAATTTTTGGAATAGATATAGCAGAAAGAGTATTAAAAGATGCATTAGAAGTAGCAAAAAAGTATAAAAACATTATTCCTATTTTGGCTGATGCAAGAAAACCAGAAACTTATGAAAAACTAATAATTGGTAAAGTGGATTTTGTTTATGAGGATGTAGCTTCTGAAGACCAAATTAGTATTTTAATTAAAAATTGTGAAAAATTTTTAAAACCAAATGGATATGCCGCTATAGCAATTAAATCTCAAAGCATTAGCTCTACAGAAGATCCAGAAGTTATTTATAAAAAATGTTTAGAGGAATTGGAAAAATATTTTAAAATTTTGGATAAAGTTCGTTTGGATCCTTACGAAAAGTATCATCTTTTTGTAGTTTTACAAAAGTTCTAAAATTCATTATTTATATATTTTTTTAAAAGATAGTGAAAAAGAAAACCTCTTCTACTTTTAGATTTTATTCCGCTTAATTCATTATCAAATTCTATTAATTCTTTGTTTCTTAGAATATGACCTTTTTCATTAATGAATTTGTTGATAGCCTCTAAAAATAATTCTTTGTCTAAAGCTATCGTTATGTATATTTTTTCTTTCATTTTTTAACACTAGCAGGCCTAATGAATCCGAAATATTTTCCTTCATTCATTAAAGTTACGTACCACTTCATTGTATTTCTGTCTTCAATCAGAGATATTTTAATTTCTTTAATAATTTTCATTTAGACACCCCAAATGGCAAACTCATTTAACTTTTTTTGATACATGCTAGTATCTATAATTACTTCATTTTCTAAAAAACTTCCTATACCCCTAATATAGATTCTTTTATTTCCAAAACCATCAATAAATCTTGTTATTCTACTCGGCGGACACTTTATTATCTTTTTCATATAATCACCAATTACTTTTTGTAATTTCATATATACCTCGCTTTCTAAAGAGAGTAGTTGTCAATATGACAATTTTATCTTTAGAAAAATAGAGAAAAAGGATCCCGCCCCAGGGATTTTCGTACAGCATGTCGAACCCTGAACCTCCCGGTTTCTGAGCGCAGGCTATTTAAGCCATGCTATTGTAGCATGACTCTACAGCCGGGCGCTCTGCCAATTGAGCTAGGGCGGGATATAATTTTATTTTAAGTGGTTTTTAAAAATTTTACAATTTTTACAAATATACTTCATTACTTTTTAGTTCTGTCTTTGTTCCTTTTTCATTTGTAAATATTAATTTTGATTTTGGTAATTGAACGGAAACCAACTCCACAAGTGGTTGAATATAATAAAAGAATATAGCCTCTTCGTCTGGTTTAAGCTCATTAATTTTCCAAATTAGTCTTTTTTCTTTAGTTTTCTTTGCTTCTATTTCTTCAGGTTTATTTCCAACATAAGAAACAATCTTAAACATCAGAGGTACAAAATCTTCCACAAAAACCTCTTTCATAGTGGATTTGGAGTTGTTTTTAATTTTTATTGTAACTTTAATCTTGCCATTTTCTTTTTTAACAGTTTTAGAAATTGTTGGAGTATATGTTTTTCTAAAGAAGAAGAATACCATGAGAAGAATTATTATAATAACTAACCAGGTTTGCCAAATTGATATTTTGTACTCTATTATTACTGTTTCCCCAGGTTGTAAAGGTCTTATTAACCATTTGTAGTGTACATATCCAAAAGAATATTCAACTTCATCTGGTTTAGAATAGGGATAGAAGAAGTCTTTCATAAAAGTTGGTAATGATTCTATTAAGTAAAATGGTTTGGAAACTATATTACCTTCGTTTTTAATTTCTATTCTTGTATAAGCTTCTAAAATTGAATATTTTGTTTCTTTTTTAGTATAATTGGTCGGAATCTTTTCTACAGGTTTAACTTCAAAAGAAGAGTAAGCTTCATCAACAATCTCACCACCTAAGGTATACAACCTTACTATAACTTCATATTTTCCAGCTTGTTGATATTTTTCAGCGCTAAAAGTTTCGCTGATCTTTATACTCCCAAAAGAAGGAATATAGTCTGTAATTTTTTCTTTTCTAAAAACTTCTTTATTGTTATAAAGAACCAAAAACAAAGCTTTATAATTTGGTGTTATTTCATCTTTTACATTTTCAATGTTAGTTGTAATTGTTAAACTTTCTAATGGATATATCGAATATCTAGATAATTCTATAGAAGAAATATAAACTGGGAATTTTCTAACAACCTGTAAAATTAAAGCTTTTTCTATTGTTTGATTTTCATATCTTATATTTAAATAAAATAAACTAGGTTTTACCTCTCTGGCAAACTTTTTTGCTTCTATATAGACTCTAATTTTTGCTTCTTGATTAGGCTCCAGAGTAACTATTCTAGGGTAAACATCTATTGAAACACCTTCTCTATAAAATCCAGAAATAAATATATTAAAAGTTTGGATTTTATCGTCTTTATTTATTATCGAATATTCTATTGTTTTGGCCTCTCCAGCATAAATATTAATAAATTCGGTCCCGGATACATAAGGTTGAGATAAAGCTATACCAAGACTTATCAAAACTGATACTATTAAAAGAGTTTTCTTCATTTTATTTATTTCGTTTTAGCTTTAAATTCTTCAATTTTTTCTCTTATTAATCTATCTAAAGTCTTTATTTCAAACTCAAATCTATTTCCATATTTTTCTAGATAACAAAATCTACTGTAATCTTTTTCTCTAATTTCTAACTCTTCATCAGGATAACCAACAGTAATAATTGCTATTGGTCTAATGTAATCTGGAAAGCCAACCGCAACTTTAACTTGTTCCTCATCAAAAGCTCCAACCCAACATGTACCTAAACCTAAGGCTGTCGCAGCCAATAGCATATTTTCAATTGCTGCAGCACAATCTTCTAAGCAATAAACTAATTCTCCTCTTTCTCCATATCTCATAGATTGAATTTCTGTATCAGCCCCAACAACAATTAAAACTGGAGCTTTTTTAACATGGTCTTGTTCATAACAAGCTTTATATAGTATTTCTTTCGTATTTTTGTTCTTAACCACAACAAATCTCCATTCTTGAAGATTTCCTGCTGAAGGGGCTTGACATGCAGCCCATAATAATAAACCAATGTAATTGTCATCAATATCTCTATTTTGATATTTTCTAACACTTCTTCTTTTTGTTATTGCTTCAAAAACGTTCATAAGATTTTTTGTTTGTAGCTTTTAAATTTAGATAAAGAAGATAGGTTTTATATCCTTTTATATTAAAAATTCTCTAAATGAGCTTGAATCTAGAAGAGAAGATAATACTTAATTTGGCAAAAGTATGTGAGAGAATTAGAGAGAATATAAAATTAGAAAAGAGCAATTTATTGAAAAAATATAGGGAAAATTTGTTTGATTACGAAAATATAGTTGAAATGGCTTTAGATGAAACTTCAAGAAATATATTTAATAGTTATATAAACAAAGATAGAACTACAGTTAGATTTTATGTCTTAAGTGAAGACAGTTTATTCGAATATCCAAAATTAAAGAATGGTGAGTACTTACTTCTTTATGATCCAATAGATGGTACAACAAATTATATATCAAGTATTGGTGAGGCAACAGTTTCTATCGGCTTGAGTAAAGGATATGACGTAAAAGATATGATAGGAGGGGTAGTAGTAAGACTAAGAAAAAATGAGATTTTGATATCTTTCAATAGGGAAAATTATAGATACTACAAAATGGAGCTAGATGAAATTTTGCCTGGTGGCAAATTTAAAAGAGATAAGAAAGAAATTCAAAAATCAATAGCTGTGATAGATATGAATATTTTAAGATACGATTCCAATTTAAATGCATTAGAATTATTGAAAACTGTAAGAAGCCCAAGATATTTTGGGTGCGTTAGCGATTCCTTGTTATATTTGGGAGAGGGAAAAATAGATTTAGTGGTTTCTAGCGGCAGACCTTGGGATTATGCAGCAGCAATGAAATATGCGATAAATTCTGGTTGTTATGTCGCTTTTATTAATCCAAAAAATGAAAAGGAAATATTTAAGAACGATAGTATTAAGTATGTCGCATCTATTAATAAAAAACTTTTATATGATGCTCTAAATATTTTGTTAAGAGATTATGATATTCTTAGAAAAGAAGAAAATATTTTAGTTGTAACAAGTAAAGGATAGGAAAAAAAGATATATTAGCCCTGGGCGGGATTTGAACCCGCGACCCCCTCATTACCAGTGAGGTGCTCTAACCAGTCTGAGCTACCAGGGCAATATTTAAATTTTTAACGTTCAATAAAAAATTTAGCTAACTAGAGAGCCAAAAAAATCGTATTGAGATGCTATTTCTTTTTCAAATCTTTTAGATAATTTTTTATCAAAAGTTTCCATTTTTTCCTTTATTAGGTAGAAGAAATCGTACCTACAGAGATAATGTTCCTCTCTTTCTAGTTTTTTTAAGAAATCTATAAAAACTTTCTTTTTTCTGAATCTAAATTTTTTAATCCAAAGTTTTACACCCTTTACAAATTTTTTAGTTTCTTCTTTACTTATAACTCTTTGAATGGGCCAACCACAAATAGCACATACATTAGAAGAGTTATCTTCAACTTTTTCTAAATTTAAATTTTCTTTACAGTCAATACAAACAACTAAGCCATTTATTGTATAGAAGTAGTAGACTTCCTTACCACATATATCACAAATTTCTATCTCAGTTAGGTCCCCGGCCATCGAAAATTTAGAAGCCGGTTCCTCCCTTAGAGCCCCAAATAATTAATTTTTAATGTATCTACAGAAAAACAGATTCTTTTTATGGGGCTTTCTCGCATAAGAAAACTATAAACTTATATTTAAAAACTTAATTCTTTTTTTCAATATATTTTTTCTGGTAAAGCTATAAAGTTTTATAATTGAAATGAAACAAGCTAAAAATGTATGCTGGAATTTATTTAAGCTTGTTATTCTAATAGATCAAGTAGACAACTATTTTATTTAAGAAATAAGATTTCTAAAACTATAGATAACATCAGAAAATTAAAAACTAAAGATTTTATATTTTTAAAAATAAGTGTAGAAAGATTTATGCAACGGATATTAAAAACATTAACTATTTTTTACGTTACTTTGTATGCAAGATTACATTTTTCTATTAGTCCATAAAAATACTTCTTATCTTTTCAGCAATTTTTTCTAAATCTTCATCTTTAGCTCTAGGTCCATGTAAAGTAGTTATGTATCCACTATACCAATTATTAACAATTTTATAATCAATTTCTGGAGGGGCTAAACATCTTTTTATTTCAAAAACTGGATAAAGCTTTACATGAATATGATTTATTTCCATTCCTTCTAAAACCAAAAAAGTTCTTATTGAACCTAATGCTTTATCGATAGCTTTTCCAACCTTTTTAGCTGTTAAAAAAAGTTTTGTATATACATCATCTGGTAAATCAAATTGATAACTACCATAGTGTTTTTTTGTTATTACTAAGGTTTGTCCTTTAACTATAGGATAGATATCAAGAAAAGCTAAGTGATCATCATCTTCATAAACTTTATGGCACGGTAATTCTCCTTTAACAATTTTACAAAAAATACATTCTTTATCACTCATTTATGAATTTTGGTTTTAAGTATTGATAAAATTTTGACTAGATAAAAGTAGATTTTTCCTTTTCTTCTCCTTTATTCGACAATTTTATATACTTTATCTCCTTCTCTAACTCTTTCAACAACTTTTAAACCAATTGATTGCCCTTTAATTCCTTCATTTACATCTTTATGTTCTATTTGCATAGATTCAACTATTTGAGAAAAATTTGTTGTTCTTCCTTCAATACTAATTTTATCTCCTTTTTTTAATGTATTTTCTAGTTCAATTACAGCTACACTTATTTTTGGATAGAAATGTGTAACTTTTCCAACGTACACTTTTTCCATATGAAGATTTTTATTATAAAAATAAATCTTGATTTTTCAATCTTAGTTTCTTTTGCCGGGGGTGGGATTTGAACCCACGAAGGGACTAACCCAGCAGGTTTCTTCACTGCTCAGAGCTTATGTGCCTAGCCAGCACTTAAGCTTCGGCAATGGCGTCTGCCGCCATTGACCAGGCTAGGCGACCCCGGCTATTTATAATTTAGAAATTTTATTCTTAAACTCTAATACTTTTTTCTCTAAAACCTCTAGGCTTAATTCTACTATTTCTTCTGGTTTTAATCCGGAGCAACTTTCTACTTCAAATACTATTTTTCCATCTTGAATAGAATAACCAACAACGGCGGCTTGCCATTTTACATGATCTTTACCATAACCAAGTCTAGCATAGGCAATAAGGTCTATTTCTTCTCCTTCAAAAAGTTGAACTATTGGTATATTATCAAATACAGGTTTAACTTTCTCATCTTCTGATTTTAGATCTCCAGAGTAAACAATGCACGGACCTTTCTTTTTTAGTGCCAATTTACAATATAAGGAAGGTTCTTTAACATCATCTAAATTCTTTGCTTCTTCAGGTATTTTATAAGTTTTTTTATCGTATGTTAAAGGAATTAATCCTAATCTATGTGCCAATATTTCATCATAAAGAGCAGAGTCGTTCTTCTTTATGTCAATCCATTCTATTGCCATAGTTGGAATTTCGAATGACATTATTCTTCTAAGGGCATTTGCGAAGCCAACTTTTAAGTTTTCTACCGAAAATTTAATTTTTTCTTTATCCTTTTCTAATATTTCTATTTTCAATGTCATGTTTTTTTAACCTCTTGAAATTTTAGCGTAGCTTGGAGTTAATAGCAAATAATCATTATCTATACCTACAATATCTCCTTTTAAAGCATCAACAGTATTCTTAAGCCTATCCACACTTTTTTTTAGTTCACTAAGATTTTTTTCCCTTATATCTTTAATTCTTAGTAAAACTATTTGACCCTCTCTTAAAAATTGTTGTATTTTTTCTACATCGCTATAACTCTGTAAAGTCTCTACTCTAATTTTTGGTTTTATTTCTTCTTTAAAGGCATCTTCCTTAATCTCTATTTCTTCTTTTTCTTCTTCTTTTTTACCCAACTTTTTTATTATTTTTCCAAAAGGCATAATAATTAGTTGAAACCAAATTTAAAAATGTTTATTTTTTCTTTGCTCTAGCCTTTATTTGTTCTAACAAGCTAACGGCATTCCATATCATAGTTCTTCCATGAATAGGCAAATTTGGGTCGTTAACTATTTCATCTAGAATGTAAATGGCCTCGTTTGCTTTTAGTTCATCTTCTTTATTACTATTTAAAGCGTTTTTTGCCATTTCTACTGCTTCTCTAACATTTCTAGGTATACTTCTATCATTTATAATTCTCTCTAAGATTTCTAGCACAGGTTTATAGTTCATCTTTTCCACCTTTTTTAATTATATTTTCTCTTTCTTTAATTTTTTCTTCAACGAGTTTTTCCATTTTTTCGAAATTAGATAGCCTAAGCTCTAAATCCTCTTTATTTTCTTTAAGTTCTCTTAACATATCCTCTTTATTTTTTTTAATCATAACATTTCCAACAATTTTATATGCGAAATTTTCTTTTATTTGCTCAAGCTCTTTAATAGCGTTTTCTATTTCCAGAAGCTGTAGTTTTATGGTTTCTTTCTGAAAGACAATAGCCCTATACTGCTCTTGTAGGCTTTGATATTCTTCTTCAATTCTACTATCTGTCATTAATAAGAAAGTTTACCTAAAATAAAAGTTTTTATCTTGCTTGAACTCTTTTAACTACTGCCGGCCTAATTTTAACTAATATTCTATATCCACAATAAGGACACATAACTTTTCCTTCTAAAAGCTCATTTACTATTGATTTACATTTAAGACATTTATACATTATATCACCCTAGGTGGATAGTATGCTTGTCCTGCAAATTTTGCTCCACATTTTTTACAAATCCAAATTCCACTTCCATTTCTAACTAAATATTCCATTTTACAATTTGGACATATATGTCTTTTTTTCTGCTCTTTTTCTATTTCCGCTACCTTTTCTCTAATCTTTTTACCATATCTTGGACCAAATCTACCAGCAGTCCCAACTTTTTTAGTTTTACCCATTAAATCACCTATTTAAGCTCTCTAATAACTTAATAATTTCTTTCTCACTTATTCTATTATTGATTTTTCCACTATTAAACATTTTTATCAAATAATCTTCAATTTGTTCAACTAATTGTGGCTTAACTAGCTTAACTCTTGCTAATCTTTCTTTTGCTTTTGGTTCAAGAATTTTTCTCAATATTTCATTCTTTTGAAATTCTTCCACTAATTTCACCTATTATTTTGTCTATAAAACTTCTACCTTTTGGTGTTAAAATTCTACCTTTTTTTTCTTTTGTAACTAAACCTTCAGATTCCAATTGTTGCAATATTTTTCTAATTATAGATCCAGAAGCCTTATAAAATTTTTTTGGCTTCATACCTCTATTTTTTCTGCCACCATAATAGGTTCTAAGCCTAGAAACTCCAACAGGACCATCAATATAAATTCTTCTTAGTATTGAAGCTGCTCTAATATACCAAAAATCCTCTTGCTCAGGAGGCCTTTCTTTATGAGCCCCACTTTTAACTATTTTTGCCCAAAGAGGAGGCTTAATCTTTTCCATTTTTTTAAGTTCCTCTTTCAATTTTTCTATCAGCTTCTCTGCTGGCACTTCATATATACTTACCATACTTTCTAAATTGAATTAAAATATTAAAAAATTTTATTAACCCGCTTTTCCTTGGGATTTATAAAGCTCTATTAACCTATCTAAAGTGTCTGCTTCTTCAGGACCTTTATCATCTCTAATTCTAACAAAGGCAGGAAATCTTAAAGCATAGCCAGATTCATAATTTGGCGATTTTTGAATTTCTTGATATTTTACTTCTATAACAATTTTTGGTCTAATTTTAACTTCTTTTCCTTTTTCTTGAATTATTAATGGCTTTAAAAGCTCTGTCATCATTTCATATTCTTCTTCAGTTAGACCAGTAGACATCATCCCGCATCTTAAAAAATTTCCAGTATCAGGATCTCTAACGGCTAATTCATATGAAGTTAACCAGTTAGCTCTACTTCCTTCTCCCCAAGTAGCACCAATTATAACTAAATCTAAGGTTTCCATTGTTGGCTTTATTTTATACCACCCACCGACATGTCTTCCAAATTTATAAGGAGAGTTTAATACTTTTAACATCAAACCTTCTTGTTTGGCTTTTAAAGCAGATTGATAAAAGGACTCAAGCTCTTGAATATTATCTGAAATTATTTGTTTTGCCAATTCAAACTTACCAGGAATTTCTTTTACTATATTTTCCAAAATTTTTCTTCTTTCTATTAAAGGTTTATCAATTAGCATTTCTCCGTTTAAATAAACAACATCAAATAAATGAATTCTAATTGGTATTTTTTTAATCATTTCTTCTATTTCATATTTTCTATGAATTCTTCTTGATAAAACTTGAAAAGCCATAGGTTCTCCAGTTTGAGGATTAACTGCTATTGTTTCTCCCTCTATAACACATTCATCAGCATTTATTCCTTTTAAACACAATTCACATAAATCAGGAAACTGTTTAGTTACATCTTCTTGTCTTCTAGTAAAAAGTTTAATATTTGAACTCTTTTTCATTATAAGAGTTCTCATTCCATCATATTTCCACTCTGCAGCCACTTTTCCAAATTCTTTCACAACTTCTTCTATACTTTCAGCCTTTTCACCAAGCATTACTTGTATTGGCCTACCAAATTCAATTTTTACATTTTCCAGACCTTCTATTCCTTTTTCTTTGGCAATTTTAGCAACTAGAGCGAAATCTGAAAGAATATTCCAAGCATAGTCAACAGCTTCATACGCTTTTTCATTTTTTCCAAAAAATGCTTCAACAATAGCATCTCTTATTAAACCTTCTGCAACACCAATTCTTAACTCTCCTAAAATTGTTCTAACTAAATATTTTGCCTCTTTAGGAGAAGCTAACAATAATAAACTATAAATTGTTTGTATTTTTCTTTCTTGTGCACCCTCACCTGAAGCTAAGGAAACTTTTCTTAGATTTTCAAAGACCATTTCTACAGTTAAATTTTTCTTAAAAAGTGTAATTTGTCTTTTTTGAGGAAGCAATTTTTCAGCAGTTAAACCCAAATCTCCGGTTCTAGCAAATTCTTCTTCTACTTTTTCAACAGATATTCCAACAACTTTACTTATAGCTGTCATCATTAGTTGAGTAGCAATTCCTAATTCAATTTGCATATATTTAGGATAAACTATTCCTTGAACCAAATAAACAACTTTTTCCAAATCTTCGATTTCACAATTTTTAAAAAGTTCTGCCAATATTTTTGTTTTTTCTATTTTAGAAGATGTCTTTTCCAACTTTTCATAGTAATTTACTAATATGCTATATTCCATATAACTTTTTAGTAAAGAAAAATAAAGTTTTGGACCAAAATAAAAAATGGAAGAAGAAATTAAAGAAGAAACTAGAAAAAAAATTTCACCAGATTGGATATTAGATTGTGTTTGTTTAGAGGATAAAGGAAAGACTTTGGTTATTTCTCCTCACGAATGTTATAAAAGGGGAATTAATAATATAAAAATAACACTAGGAAGATTTAGTTCCCCAACAGTATTAACATATAAAATATCTGAAATCTATAAGAAAAAAAAGGAGTAAATTAATAAATGGGACGGTAGCTCAGCCCGGGAGAGCGACCGGCTGAAGACCGGTGCGTCGTGGGTTCAAATCCCACCCGTCCCAAGATCTATTTTTATAAAAGAAAAAACAATATAGAATCTATGAAAAACTTGAGAATAAACTCTTTCAAATATGTTCAACCAAAAATCGAAATAGTAGAAAGAAAGGGTATAGGCCATCCAGACACAATATGCGATTCTATTGCGGATCAAATTTCTATTAATCTAGCAAATTATTACCTAAAAAGATACGGTCAAATTTTCCATTATAATGTTGATAAAGCATTACTATCTGCTGGAGAAGCAAAAACTAAGTTTGGTGGTGGAAAAATAATTAAACCAATGAAACTAATTCTGGGAGATAGAGCAACTTATATGGTTGGCAACGATGAAATACCAATCGAAGAAATAGCAAAGAAAACAATTTATGATTGGGTAAGACAAAATTTGAGATTTGTAGAAGAAAATAATCTAGAAATTGTAAATGAAATTAAGTTTGGATCAGAAGAATTGACTTCTATTTTTTCTAAAAAGAACGAATTTCTTCCAGCCAATGATACAAGTGCTCTAGTTGGTTATGCACCTTTAACCTTATTGGAAAAGAGTGTTCTAGAATTAGAAAAATACTTGAATTCTAAAGAATTTAAGAATAATTATCCTTGGAGTGGAGAAGATATTAAGGTAATGGGTTTAAGAGATAACTCAAATTTCATATTTACAATTGCTATGGCCTTCGTTGATAGATTTGTTAATAGTGAGGAAGATTATTTCAAGAAAAAAGGAGAGATTATAGAGGAAATAAAAAAATTTTTAAGTAATAATTTTGGCATAAACGCAAAGATTTATTTGAACACATTGGATGAAAAAGGAAAAAAGGAAGAAGGATGCTATCTTACAGTAACTGGAACTAGTGCAGAATCTGCCGATTCAGGAGAAGTAGGTAGAGGAAACAGAGTTAATGGTATTATTTCTTTGAATAGACCAGCCGGCTCTGAAGCTGCTGCAGGTAAAAATATGGTAAGTCATGTTGGTAAAATATATAATCTTTTAGCTTTTGATATTGCTCAAAAAATTTATGAAGAGATAGGAAAAATTAATTACGTTTGGTTATTGAGTCAAATAGGAAAGCCTATAAATGAACCATTAATGATTTCTGTTGAAATTGATAGTTTAGAGGAGAATGATAAAATTAAGGTAGAAGAAATAATTTCGAAGAGATTTGAAACATTAAAGGAATTTATAAACGATTTAATAAGTGGGAAGTTTAAAGTTTGCTAAGTAGATATTTTAAACCTTCTTTTATTATAAAAATAGAAACGCCAGATACTACTTTAATTCCCCTAACAAATTTACTTTTTTTGTGATAGAAAACTTTGACAGGAACATTGGTTATTTTCATATTTTTTCTAACACCTTCCGCTAAGATAGAATTTTCAATTATATATCCTCCGTAAATTTTTTCAATTTTGGATAAAGCTTTTCTGCTTAACCCAATAAAACCACAGTTTGTATCTTTTAACTTAACTCCAAATAATAAGTTAAAAATAAAGCGCCAAACGAAATTTCCTAATTTATGTCTAAAAGGAACCTTTGACCAATTTCTGGCCCCCATAACTATATCATATCCTTTTTCAACCATCTTAGCAATTTTCGGAGCTTCTTCTGGTAAAAATTGCATATCAGCATCTATTATAATGCAAGAGCTAAATTTTTTGTTTTTTAGAAAATCAAAAGCTGTTTTAAGAGCCTCCCCCTTTCCTCTATTTTTTTCATGTCTTATAACATCAACTTTTAAAGATTTTGCTATTTCATATGTCTTATCTTTGCTACCATCGTCAATAACTAAGACCTTAAATTTCAATTTTTTCAGCCTTTTTATAACCTCTCCTATAGTTTTTTCTTCGTTGTATGCTGGAACTATTGCATATCTCATTAATTTTATTGAATTAATTTTTTTAATGATATGTGCAAGATGTGGAAAAGAAACAAAAGATTTTTATGATAATCTTTGCTTAGATTGTTTTATTGAAAAAATGAAAAATATAGAAATCAATTTAAGAGTTTGTAAAAAATGTAATAGATTTTTTGTATCAAATAGAGGTTTCGAAGAAAAAGAAAGAGCAATAGATTATTATTTAAAAAAGTTTGTTTCTAAAAAAATTTCATTAGAAATAGATAAAATTCCTATAGAAAAATTAGATGTTTTTGAAAAAGAGTTTATTTGTAATGAATGTAAGGAAAAATACTCTAGAAAAGTTGAAGCTATTTTACAAGTTAGAGGTGAAGAAAATTTGGTTGAAGAAATTTTTAGAAAATATTTAATTTTTGGTAAAAAAGTAGTTGGTGGATATGATATAGATTTTTCTTCTAAGGAAGAACTAAAAAAGATATTTAAAGAAATTAAGAAAAAATATTTGTTTGAAGTTAAAATTTCTAGAAAATTGATTGGCATTAAGGGAGGAAAAAGAAAATATAAAGATACAGTTTTATTGAAATTATATGGCAAAAGATAAAGAAATAAGCGAAGAAGAGTTGGAAATTTCTAGAATTAAGATTCCTAAGGAGGGGGAAGTTTTAGGAATTGTTGAGATGATGTTGGGTGGAGATAGAATGAAAGTTATTTGTGATGATGGTAAAGAAAGAATTTGTAGAATTCCTGGTAAGTTGAGAAAAAGAGTTTGGATTAGAGAAGGAGATTTAATATTAGTTGAACCATGGAAAATTCAAGGAGATAAAAGAGGAGATGTTGTTTTTAGGTATACTCCTACTCAAGCAAATTGGTTGAAGAAAAATGGATACATAAAGAGCTTACAGGTATAATCTTATGAAAGATTTCTTTTCTGAAAAGAAAGTTGAAGCAAAGGTTTATGATCAGAGAACCTTGCTTTCAATCTATAAGCTTTTAAAAAAAGGAATAATAAAAAAACTTGAATCAACTGTAAAAGAAGGAAAAGAAAGTGTTATTGTTTCTGCAAAAGATAAAAATGATAGATGGCTTGCCTTAAAAATTTATAGGGTTGAGCATTGCGATTTCAAAACTATGTGGAAATATTTGGTTTCTGATTTTAGATTTGAAAGAGTAAGAAAGAGTAAATGGCATGTTGTATTAAACTGGGCTAAAAGAGAATTTAAAAATATGAAGATAGCTTTTGAAAATAGAGTCAATTGTCCAGAACCAATAGCTATTTACAATAATGTTTTGGTTATGTCCTTTATTGGTGAAAACGGAATACCTGCTCCAACTTTAGAGCAAGCAAAAAATGAAGATTTAGATTGGGGTGTTTTATATAAACAAATTATAGAAGAAATAAGAAAAATGGTTAATGCAGATTTGATTCACTCTGATTTAAGTTCTTACAATATTTTGGTTTACGACAAAGCTTACATAATTGATTTTAGTCATGCTGTAACAAAGAGGCATCCATTATCATTTGAATTTTTAAAGCGAGACGTAGAAAACATTAATGATTTTTTTAAGAAAAAAGGGGTTGAAGTTGATGAAAATTTTGTTGAAAGCTTAAGGTGGTAAAATGATAGAGTATATAGTTTTGCCAGAGGAAAGAGCTAAGATAATAAAAAATAGAAAAGAATGGATAGAAAAAATAGAAAGTTTAAGTAATTGTAAGATTGAATTGGATGAACAAGAGGTAAAAATAGAAGGAGAAGATCATTTTTCAGTTTTAAGAACTAAAGAAGTTTTTAGAGCATTAGGAAGAGGATTTGATTTGAATGACGCTCTACTTTTATTAGATCAAGATTATTATTTGGATGTGATAGATTTAAAAGATTGGGGAAAAACTAGAGAGAGAAGAGTTCAGCTAAAAGGAAGAGTTATAGGAAAAAAAGGTTCTTTTAAAAAAATGTTAGAAGAAAAAACTGGTACGAAAATTATAGTTGAGGGAAAAACAATTTCCATATTAGGAAAATGGGAAGGAGTTAATCTAGCAAGAAGAGCTATAGAAATGTTACTAGAAGGAAGAATGCATACTACTGTTCAAAAATTTTTAGAAAGAGAACTATTGAAATAAAATTTTTTAATATAAGATTACAAAATTTAAATCTGGTAAATATGGAAGAAGAAAAAAGTATAGCAGAAGAAATGGGTGAAAAAATAAAGGAAATAAGTATTGCCGAATTTTTTGAAAAAAACAGACATTTGTTAGGTTATGAAAATCCGACAAAAAGTTTACTTACTGTTGTTAAAGAGCTAGTTGATAATAGCTTAGATGCTTGTTTAGAAGCAAGGATTTTACCAACTATAAAAGTTCTGGTTAAAGAAGTTAAGGAAAACGTTTTTAGAGTTGTTGTTGAAGATAATGGCCCTGGGCTGCCACCAGAAAAAATACCTTTAGCTTTTGGTAAATTTTTAGTTGGAAGTAAATTTATGCGTTTAAGGCAAAATGTTGGAACTCAAGGTATTGGAGCAAAAGGAGCAATACTTTATGCTCAATTGACAACTGGAAAGCCAGCAAAAATAACAACATACTTTAAGGGAAAAAAACATGAATTTGAACTTACTATAGATGTAATAAGAAATGAGCCAAAGGTAATTTCTAAAAAAGAAGAGCCAATAGAAAAAAATTTGCATGGATTAAAAGTAGAGCTTTTAGTTGAAGGTAGATATATAGAAAAAGGACAATCAATACCAACATACTTAAGATACATATGGATTGCAAACCCATTTACAAAAATAGTTTATGATGGACCAAATTCTAATTTTGTTTTAGAAAGAGTATTTAATGAATTACCAAAGGAACCAAAAGAGATTAAACCACATCCATATGGAGTAGAATTAGGTAGATTAAAAAGGATGGCTCATTTAACAAATAGTAGAAGTTTAATAGGATTTTTGGTTAATGATTTTTCTAGAGTAGGAAAAGATTCTGCTGAAAAAATTTGTAAGCTTGCTAAAGTAGATCCAAATAAAAAACCAAGCGATTTAACGGATGAAGAAATTGAGAGATTGCACAAAGCAATGCAAAATATTAAACTTATGTCTCCACCCACAGATTGTCTATCTCCACTTAAAGAAGAATATTTAATAGAAAGTTTAAAAAAAGAATTTGAGCCAGAATTTGTCACCGCTGTTATTAGAAAACCTAGTGTATATAGAGGATATCCGTTTCAAGTTCAAGTTGGATTAGCTTATGGTGGAAAAATTAGTGAAATTAGTCAAGAAACAATTTTGCTTAGGTTCGCAAATCATACTCCTTTATTATATAACCAATCTGATTGTGCTATTACCAGAGCAGTAGAAGAAGTTGATTGGGGTAATTATAGATTACCTAGCAACTCAAAAGGTTTACCGCCAGCACCATTAATAATTTTAGTTGATTTAATATCTGTTTGGATACCTTATAAGAGCGAAGGTAAACAAGCTATTGCAGAATATCCAGAAATAATAAAAGAAGTTAAGCTTGCTTTACAAGAAGCAGGAAGAAGACTTTCCACATATTTGCATAAAAAGTTTGTTAGAGAGCAATTAGCAATGAGAGCAAATATTTTTGAAGCTTATTCTGAGATATTTTCTGAATTTGTTTCAGATTTAACTGGAAAACCAAAAGATTATATTAAACAAAAAATTTTAGAATTGATAAGAAAGGGAGAATATAAAGAGGGTGAAGAAAAAAAGATGAAAGAAGAAGTTATAGAGGTGAAGTAGTATGTTGTATATAAAACCCAAACAAAAAGGTGAGATATTAAAAACACTTAAAGAATTTGGTGAAAGTTTACTTAAAGATATAGAAGAAAAAAGGAATCCTTCCGTAGAAATACCTGTTAGAACTCTAAGAAACATAAGATTTGATCCTAAGGAAAGAAAAATATTTCTAGGTGGTTATGTTTCTAGGAGATACTTTTTACATTTGGGTGAGACTAGAAAGTTTACTCAGCTAACTGGAGTAGCAAGCTTATCTAAAAAGTTAATTGAAGAAAACAAACATGTTAGCTTAAGAGAAGCATACTACATTTTAAAAAGAACAATACCTGGCTTGAAAAAAAATGTAGTTGATGAGCAAGAAGAATCTAATAGAGCAGTAGAAGATTTAGAATTGATTATAAATGCTTTAAGAGAGCAATTACATATAAATGCAAACAAATTGGGTGCTGTAGCTGGTAATGTTATAATAAAAGATAGGGGGGATTTAATTGATTGGTCTAAGCTAGGTTCTGGTGGTTGGTCAGTTCCTAGTAATGTTGAGGATATAGAATTTGTAAAGGTTGATGCTAAATTTGTTATTTATGTAGAAAAATCTGCGGTTTGGGAAAGATTACATGAAGATAAAGTTTGGAAGAAATTAAATTGTATAATAGTAGCTTCACAAGGCCAAGCTACAAGAGGAATTAGAAGATTGTTACAAAGAATGAATTATGAGTTAAAACTACCAATTTATGTTTTAACAGATTTTGACCCATGGGGAATATATATTTATTCTGTAATAAAATTCGGTTCTATAGCTTTGGCTCATATTAGTGATAGATTAGCAATACCACAAGCAAAGTTTTTAGGTTTAACCGGGGATGATATTAAGAAATATGGTTTAGAGAAACACCTAATTAAATTTAAAGAAATAGATGAAAGAAGATTGCAGCAAATTAGAGAGTATGAATGGTTTAAACATAGTAAAGAATGGCAAAGGCAATTTGATATAATGAAAAAAATGGGAGCTAAAGCGGAATTAGAAGCATTGGCGGCTAGAGGCATAACATTCATTAGCGAGAAATATTTGCCAGAAAAAATAGAAAATAAGGAATTCTTAGATTAGCTTTTCTATTTTAATTTTAATTTTTTTTATGAAGGAAGCTCAATTGTATAAAAAATTAAATGATAAAGTTCAATGTCTGGCTTGCAGAAGAAAATGTATTTTGGAAAACAATCAGATTGGTTTTTGTGGGGTTAGAAAAAACATTAAAGGTAAACTCTATCTTCTAGTCCATTCATTACCAAACGCTATTAATATTGATCCAATTGAAAAAAAACCTTTGTTTCATTTTTACCCATCTAGTTTAGCTTTATCCATAGGAACTCAAGGTTGTAATTTTGCTTGTCAATTTTGTCAAAACTATGACTTAAGTCAAAGAAGAGAAATTATAGGAACAAAAATATTACCAAATGATTTAGTAAAAATGGCTTTGGATTATGGCGCTAAAAGCATTAGTTATACTTATAATGAACCCACAATATTTATAGAATTTGCATATGATGTTGGTAAAGTTGCAAGGAAGAAAAACTTAAAGAATACTTTTGTTACAAACGGATACCAAACAGAAGAAAGTATAAATTTAATGAAAAAATTTATTGATGCTGTTACAGTTGATTTTAAAGGAAATGGCAATCCAGATTTTTATTTAAAGTATATGAGTGTTCCTAAGGAAGAAGAAATTTATGAAACTCTTAAATTAATGAAAGAAGCAAAGTTTCATATAGAAATAACAGATTTAATTATACCTAAAATTGGTGATAATTTAGAAGATTGTAAAAAATTGTGTAGTTGGATTTTAGAAAATTTGGGCGAAGAGACTCCAATTCATTTTTTAAGATTTTTCCCAAACTATTTATTAAACTATTTGCCACCAACTCCTATAGAAATTTTAGAAAAACATGCAGAAATAGCTAAAAAGGAGGGTTTAAAATTCGTTTATATCGGAAATGTACCTGGTCATAAGTTAGAAAATACTTATTGTCCATATTGTGGAAAAGAGGTTATAAAAAGGTATGGTATTGAGGTTTTGGAAATAAATTTAGATAAAAATAAATGTAAATATTGTGGAAAAAGATTGCCAATTATTGTTGAATAATTACTTAGCTGCAATGTGCTTACTTCCTCTAGAAGCACCTATACCTGGTGCAGAGTGTTCAACTTTTTTAACAGTTATGGCAAATTCTCCTAATCTTCTACCAACCATTTCGGGTGTAATAGTTATAACTTTCCACTTTTCTGAATTATCTCCAGCTTTTGCACCACCTCTATAAACAGCTATTTTTGCACCTATCATTTGTGGCAAAATAATCATATCTCTTAAATGTGTTTTATGAACCTTTTCAGGATTTTTTTCAATCTTTTTCAGCAACTTTTTATGCTCTTCTTTTAAACCTCTTTTTAGACTTCTTCTAATTCTAGCTGGAGCAATTTTAGCAAACTCTTCAATACTTATTTTTTTCAAATCTTCTAACTTTAAGCCCTTCCATCTAAACTCCTTTGCCATTTTATATTAGTTAGAAAAATTTCTTTTTAAGCTTTACTTATATATTATATGGCAAGAAATGAAATGCCAAAACCAGAAGGTATTTGTCCATATTGCGGAAAAGAAGTTTATAAGGATTTGAATAAACATTCTCTAATATGCAAACTAGAATCTAAAATTACTCACTAACTCTCGGGGCCAAAATCATAGAAATTCTAGCTTTATTTTCGTATTTAAAATCTAATCTCATTGGATAATCTTGAGAAAAACTGATAGAAACTTCATCTGAAATTTTTTCAGCTTTCAGTACTTTTTCTATATAATCTATTGGATATTTTGCTTTACTTTCTTCATTAACGCTTAATTGAATTAAGCCTTCATCACCTTCTCTTAATTCTAATTCAGATTTACTTATATCACCTTCTGCTATAATTTGAAAAGAATCTTTATTAGCATAAAAAGTGACCGCATCAGTTATAATTTCCGCGTCTTTAATTGCCTCTTTAACCAATTCTGGCTTTAATGTAACCTGAGCTTTAAATTCAAGCTGTTCTATTGGTGGTATTTCTTCTTTTGAGATCTCTAATAGAGGTACATAGAATTTTCTCTTTGTAGAGTTATATATTGTTATTCTTAATCTGTTTTCTTCAAGTTCTAGCGTTAACTTTTCTGATCCTTTTGCTCTTTTTAAAACAGACAAGAAATTAGTCATATTAACTCCAATTTCTTTTTCTTCTCTTATTTCATATTCCTCAAAACTATCTTTAGAAATGAATATATCTATAACGGCTATTAAAGCTCTATCTGCCGCTTTTAGACTTATTCCATCCTTTCCAAATTTAAATATCCCTTCATCTATTATTTCCGCAGCAGCTTCTACAGAAGTTATTATAACTTCAGGTTCATTAGTTGTAACTTTAAATGCAGCTTCCATCATAATTATTCATAACAAATTAAAATATAAATTTTCTATTTTTTTATAAAGATTTATATCAAAGCCTTCTAAAATTTGAAAAAAATCACAATACAATTCATCATCAATTTTTGTACAAAAGACTCTAATTAATGAATTACTATTTAATTTTTTTATGTTTTCATCCGAAATAGAAAAATTTACTTTTACTTTACCAAAATCGTCTTTTAATATTAAGAAGTTTTCTTCAACTCTCTCAACCCAACCAATAATAGAAACTTTTAAATCTTCTTTCTTCAAACTTACTGTATTGACTGGTCTATAAAAGTCGAGATTCATATTTTAGTTTCTATACTAAATTTTTATCTTTTTAAGTAAGTATGTGGGTATACATTTTTAAACCCTACTTAATTAAATATAAATGGGTGATATTATGGCACAACAAGCATATGTTGCTCAAATAGGTGGGCAACCAGTTTTAATATTGCCAGAAGGAACTTTAAGATCTACTGGTAGAGATGCTCAAAGAAACAACATAGCTGCGGCAAAAGCAGTTGCAGATATAGTAAGAACAACATTGGGACCAAAAGGAATGGATAAAATGTTAGTAGATTCTATTGGTGATATAACAATAACAAATGATGGTGTAACTATTCTAGAAGAAATGGAAGTAGAACATCCAGCTGCAAAAATGATGGTTGAGGTAGCAAAGACACAAAATGAAGAAGTTGGTGATGGGACAACAACTGCTGTAGTAATTGCTGGAGAACTTTTGAAAAGAGCAGAAGAATTGTTAGACCAAGAAATACATCCAACTGTTATAATAAAGGGTTATCAGTTGGCAAAAGAGGAAGCTCTAAGAGTTTTAGAAGAAATAGCAACCCCAATTAATTTGAATGATGAAGAAAGCTTGAAAAAAATTGCAATAACTGCAATGTCTGGTAAAACAGGAAAAGAGGCTGCACCAAAGATAGCGGAGATTATTGTAAGAGCAGTTAAAATGGTTGTTGAAGAAAGAAATGGAAAGTTATATGTTAACAAAGATAATATAAAAAGAGTTAAGAAGCATGGAGCATCTGCTTTAGAAACAGAATTGATTAATGGAATAGTAATAGATAAGGAGTTTGTACATCCACAAATGCCAAAAGTTGTACATAATGCTAAAATTGCTTTATTAGATTGTCCATTAGAAATAGAAAAGACAGAAACTGATGCCCAGATTAGAATAACATCCCCAGAGCAACTACAGGCATTTTTACAACAAGAGCAAAGAATGTTAAAAGAAATGGTTGAAAAAATAGCTAAAACTGGTGCTAATGTTGTAATTACAGAAAAGGGTATAGATGATTTAGCACAACATTACTTAGCTAAAAAAGGTATAGTTGCGTGCAGAAGGGTTAAAAGATCAGATTTAGAAGCTTTAGCGAAAGCTACTGGTGGAAGAATTGTTAGCAATCTAGAAGATCTAACAGAGAAAGATTTAGGATTTGCTGAAGTTGTTGAAGAAAAGAAAATTGCTGGAGAAGCAATGACATTTGTAAGAGGATGTAAAAACCCAAAAGCAGTTACAATATTAGTTAGAGGTAGTACTGAGCATGTTGTTGATGAAATAGATAGAAATGTAGAGGATGGGATAGGTGCTGTAGTTTCTGCTTTAGAAAGTGGAAAAATTGTTCCTGGAGCTGGAGCTATTGAAGCAGAATTAGCAAGAAGAATAAGAGAATTTGCAGAAAGATTTTCAGGAAGAGAGCAATTAGCAATACAAGAATTTGCAAATGCATTAGAAATTATCCCAAGAACTTTAGCTGAAAATGCAGGTTTAGATCCTATAGATATTTTAGTAGAATTAAGAGCAGCACACGAGCATGGAAAAACAAGTTATGGAATAGATGTTTTTGAGGGCAAAATTAAAGATGCACTAGAAATGGGTGTTATAGAACCATTAAAAGTAAAAACTCAAGCTATTAAGTCTGCATCAGAAGCTGCAGAAATGATTTTAAGGATAGATGATGTAATAGCCGCAAGTAAAATAGGTAAAGAAAAAGAAGGTAAAAAGTCAGAAAAACCTGAAGAAGAGTACTAATACTCCCCCTTTTTAATATTTTTATTTTTTGAATATAGAAAATATTCTATGGAAGAAAATAGTAAAAATGAAGAATTTGAGCTAATTCCTGTAACTCCTCTTAGAAGGCTAGAAAAAAGAATAGATGAGTTAGAAAAAAAGTTTGGCACTGGAAATATTGAATTATATAGAGAAATAGTTAGTATAGTTAGAATGAATCAAGAAATAGTTGATGCTTTGATTAAGGCTAATGATGCACTAAGAATAGAACTTTCTAAACTTCCAATTAAAATAGAAGAACTAACAAAAAAGATAGAAGAGTTAATAGATTTAATAAGAGCGGCTGGTGAAGAAGAAGAAAAAAGTTTAGAGATGAAACCATTAATAGATAAAATTGAAAAGTTAGCAGAAATAAATAATAAAATTTTAGAAACAAATGAAAGTTTATTATCACTAATGGAAGAAGTTTCTAAGAAATTAAGTAAACCACAATTACCACCTCAAATACCTAGACCACCCTTACCTGTTAAATAGGTATAAAAGATGAGACTAGTTTCAGAAATAATTTCTGTAGTTTTAATTTTGATTATTTCATTAAGTTTAGTTTCTTTAATTATAATGTATGGATATCCCATGATAACTAAAGCACAAGATAAAGGAGCTTTAGAAAGAATAATCACACTTTTTTCTCCAGAATATACAAATTCAATTGTTAAGAAAATGGAACAAGTGTCTAAGTTTGGTGGCTCCACAACAATAAATTTAGAAATTCGCGGAGCATGGGAGGTTGTTGGGTTTAATGCAGAATCTGAAATGAATAATTCTCTATCGTATACTTTTATTTCAAAAGTAACTAATGTAAACTCAAATCGCTATATATCTCTTTCTAAAGGAGAAAGCTGCCCACCAGGTGATGGAATAATTGGAATAAACTCTCCTTTTGTTGTCTGTTTTAAGGGCGAGCCATCTTCTACAGGCTTTATAATTAAATATACAATTTTTGCAAGAAATTTGACTTCTGATGATCAAACCTATGTGGTGAGGTTAAAACCAAAAACTGGAGATACGGCACGAAGCACATCAACATCTATAAGGATAGAAAGAACCAACTTGGAATCATTTTATGAAGATGGTAAAAAAATTATTATAGCCACATTAGAAGTAATTTTATGAAATTACAATCATACATATTACAATATATAATATTTTTTGTTATAGGTTTGGCTCTTTTTTCCACTATTTTATCATTCTTTTCATCTATTGTTTCTTCCACAGGACAAATAACAAAGAATTCGGTAAAAGAGGTAATCACAAACAATCTTTTAATAAACATATTGGATATAGTCGTTGGCTGTAATTATTGTAATTATTCAAAGACATACACCTATTTACCAACAAAAATTCAAGATAGTTTTTATGAGATTGTAGTTGACAATATAGATTTTAATAATATTGAGTTCTATTTCAGAATTTTAGACTATTCAGAAAAAACACCCATAAATTTAAATAACTTAAACTACACGTATCAGTTTTTACTAAATATAGATCCAAAAAATCTACCAAAAGTAGGTATTATATATTTTTCATCAAACAAAACTCTATATACTATAGATAATTAGTTTTAAATTACAAATATCAAATTATAAAATTGGAATATTATGAAGAGTAGAAAAATTTTTAAAACCCTAGTTAAAGGATATAAGAATGTAAAAAATAGTGAAGAAAAAGTAGTAGATATAGGAAATAAACCAAGTTTAATGCCAAATTCTTCTGAATTAGATATTATTTCATCTTTAGAAAAGATAATAAACAAAATTCAACAAAAAGATGAAAAGGAAGAAGAAAAGAAAATCGAAGGAATTTCTATACCAAGATCTTTAAGAGTTCATACACCTCCAATAGTTTTAGAAAGAGAAGAAGAATTTCATCTAAAATATCCACTTATACCAAGAAACGCTAAGGAAGGAGAAAAAGTCTATGCTAGTGCAAATATATACTTTGATAGAGAAAAAAACAAATACATATATGAAGTAATAGAACCTCCTTTAGACCAAAGATTAAAGGATATAAAAGAAAAAATAGAGGTTTTATTAGAACAAAAGTTGGATGTAGATCTATCTAAACTTAACATACTAAAGGCAAAAGAATATTTAAGAACACAATTAGACGAAATTATAAGATATTTTAAATTTAGATTAAGTGAGGAAGAATACAACAACCTTAAATACTATATTGAAAGAGATTTTTTGGGTTTGGGAAAAATAGAGCCGTTAATGCAAGATAATAATATAGAGGATATAAGTTGTGATGGTGTTAATCTTCCTGTTTTTGTTTTTCATAGAGATCCTAGATTAGGTAGCATAGAAACTAATATATCTTTTGAAAATCCTGAAGAGCTAGATTCATTCATAATAAAATTGGCTCAACTAGCAGGAAAATCTGTATCTGTCGCAGAACCTTTAGTAAATGGAACATTGCCAGATGGAACTAGAGTTCAAGCTACTTTAGCTACAGACATAGCAAGAAGAGGCAGTAATTTTACATTAAGAAAATTCATGGAAGAACCACTAACTCCTATTCATTTAATAAAGTTTGGAACAGCAGATGAAAGAGTTTTAGCTTATCTTTGGATGGCAGTAGATTTTGGTAGAAGTATTTTAATTTCAGGCGGAACAGCTAGTGGTAAAACAACTATGCTAAATGTTCTCTCTCTATTTATTAGGCCGGAAAAAAAGATAGTTTCGATAGAAGATACGGCTGAAATAATTTTACCACATGAGCATTGGGTTTCTCTAATAGCAAGAGTACCTATATCTACAGGTAAAATTGGAGAAATAGATTTGTTCCAACTTTTAGTTGAAAGTCTTAGACAAAGACCAGATTATATAGTAGTAGGAGAGGTTAGGGGAAGTGAAGCATATGTTCTTTTTCAACAAATGGCTACAGGGCACCCAAGCTTCGCAACAATACACGCTGAAAATATGGATAAATTAATTGATAGATTGACAACACCACCGATATCTTTACCAAAAGGATTAATAGGAAGCTTGGATATTGTTATTTTTATGCAAAGAATGAAATATAAGGATAAGTTCGTTAGAAGAATAGTTGAAATAGATGAAATAGTAAGATTCCCTAAGGATGCAGACAAGCCTATATATAACAAAGTTTTCTCTTGGAATTCGTATAAAGATACTTTCGAGATTGGAGAATGTAGTGTGGTTCTTCGTAAAATTTCCGAAACGATGGGAATAAAAGAAAAAGAAATAATAGAAGAATTTCAAAGAAGAGTTGCAATATTAAAATGGATGAATGAAAATAATATAGTTAATTTTAAGGATGTTTATGCAATAATTAATGCCTATTATACAATGCCAAACAGAGTTTTATCGATGATAAGTGGATAGCATGTTATCTAAATATTCTTTTAGACTATTTGGTGATTTAGCTAGATTTTTTGAGGATTTTTTTCCAGATTTAAAAGACGATTTGAAAAGAGCGGGCATAAAGCTATCCTCTCAAGAGTATTTAGCTTCTTCTCTTTTTGTCTCAATAGTTTCGTTTTTAGTAGTATTACCTTTTATGGCACTGTTCTTATCTATAGCTAGTGGATCTTTCCTTTTTTCTTATTTAATGGCAATTTCTATAAGTTTGGGAATACCAGTTTTGGTATTTTTTATTCACGTAAACTACCCCAAAACTATAATTAAACAAAGAGAAAAAGATTTGGAAAAAGTTTTACCATTTTCAACTCTTTATCTTTCTTCCATAGTAAGTTCTGGCTTGCCTTTCCATAGGGCAATAAAATTTTTTGTTGAATTTAGTGATGAAAACGAATTTAGAAAGGAAATAAAGAAAATAGTTGAAGATATAGATTTTTACGGGTTGGATATAAATTCGGCAATTGAAAGAGCTATAAATAGGTCACCATCCAAGAAGTTTAAAGAGTTTTTATATGGACTTTTGGCAACCACGAGAAGTGGTGGAAATTTGTATAATTTCTTTAAAGAAAAGTCAAACGAATATATGATGGATTACAGAAGAAAGCTATACGAATTCTCAAGAGCAATGACAATATATATTCAGATATATCTTATTTCTATAGTTTTGGGCACTATATTTTTTACAGTTTTAACATCAGTTATCTCTGTTATGGGGGCTCAACAGAACATATTGGGACTACAAACACTTATGATATTCATATTCCTGCCAGCTATATCGATACTTTTTATTTTTCTAGTTAAAAAATCAGAACCATCGTGGGAGTAATTTTTAATTTCAATCAAAATATTAGTATGGTTAGTTTTGATTTTAATCTGGAGAAAAAGGTCAAAATAGCATCAATAGTTTTTGCAATCATATTAATCACTTTTGGAAAAATTTCAAACGACATAGGAGTTTTAGGAAATACTATTTTAATCTCAGCAGTATTAATAATTGGATTATTTTCTATTTTTGAATACAAGAAATACAGAGAACTTAAAGAAATGGAAGAGAAATTTCCGACTTTCTTAAGAGATTTAACAGAAACTATTAGTAGTGGAGTAAGTCTGCCTAAGGCGATAGTTCTTTGTAGTAAATACGATTATGGAAGCTTGAACAAGGAAATAAAAAAAATGGTTAATCAAATTAGTTGGCATATACCTATAAATAAAGTTTTAGAAAGAAGTGCAAAGGAAATGAGAAAGAGTAGAAAGATGTCAGTTGCTCTAAGAATTTTAAGGGAAGCATATATTTCTGGAGGAAACATTCCAGCAGTTTTAACATCTTTATCTGAATCTTTTGAAAAATTAGAAGAAATTGGAAAGGAGAGAAAATCAATATTAAATCAGTATGTTGTAATGATATATGCAATTTCTTTTATATTCTTAGTAGTTATAGTTATGATTCAAAGAATACTGATACCAATTTTATCAAATCCACAGCTAGGTTATATGGGAGCATCTAATCCTTGCCTAAATTGTTATGGTGCTGCTTGCGATTTATGTAATTTTTATAGATTAACATCGTTTTCATTGTTTAATGCGAAAGAAGAAAACTTCTATTATATTTCACTATTTTTCTATCTATCAGTAATTCAAGCATTTTTTGCTGGATTAGTTGCAGGACAAATTTCTGAAGGTTCTTATAAGGCAGGATTGAAGCATAGTATAATTTTAATAACAGTAATTATTGGAGTATTTTTGATTATATATAGAATAGGCATTTTTGGTGCCTAATATGAAAGCACAAACTGCATATGAGTTTTATGTCGTCTTTTTTATTTTTATTAGCGTAGTATTATACTTAACCAACTATATAATTTCGTACAGAAATATTTACATAAAGGAAGTAAAAAGAGAAAAAATATTTGGAGAAGCTTATAAAATTTCTCAATTTTTAGTTAACGATGTAGGAGAACCTGAAAATTGGTATTTGGATATAAATAATGCGAAGAGAATAGGCTTGGCTTATTCTACAAAATATTTTAATCATATTTCTGCTACTAAAGTTAGTGTTTTTAACTTTTACTGTAGAAATAATTACAATCTTATAAAAAAACTTTTAAATGTTGATGTTGATTTTAGTGTATTTTTAATTACAAACGACGGGCAGGTTTTAATTGATTGTATAAGACCTTTTGGGGAAGAAACAATAGAAATAAAAAGAATAGTTTCTTTGGATGATGGAAAAACTTATGGGGTTATGAAAATATGGGTCTATTAGCGCAAATATATGCATGGGAAGCATTAATTTCTATACTCCTTATACTTACTTCTTTGTATTTTTTTATATCAGTAGGTAGTTTAAAAGAAAGCAAAGAGGAGTTTAATACGGTAATTTTATCTAGAGACTTGTTAGAAACACTAGATAATCTAAATTTAACTTATAAAGTTTTTTCTAACCACTCTAAATTAGAAGAAATATCAAATAAATTAAACATTCCAGAATATTTTGTTCCATTTTTTTCAACTAAAAATTTGATAAAAAATACAATATTTGTAGCTTCTAACTGTAGTGAAGAAGAAATAAGAAAATTTAATTCTTGGTTCAAAGATTTAATTATAAATAAAAGACATATAAACATCGTTTTTTTATCATCTAGTATTGAGAATGTACCAACCCATTCCGACCTACTTTTAATTTGTGGATACAAGGATCTAAGTAATTATGAAAATAACTTACTTTCTTTAATAAAAAAAGATAAGGGTATATTAGGTTTTTTTGACGTTAATTTAATTATGGACGATACTACCAAAAGATTGTTTGGAATCGATTCTGTTTCATATGCAGCACCACAAATTGACGTGGAAATAAATAGACCTTCTTCAATATTTCAAGATCTTTACTATGGTTATAAGTATTTTTACGGAGTGGGAATTCCTATAAATTTCAAAGGAATAAATT
Organism: Candidatus Aenigmatarchaeota archaeon; assembly: GCA_039000725.1. Lineage (GTDB taxonomy): Archaea > Aenigmatarchaeota > Aenigmatarchaeia > CG10238-14 > SpSt-28 > SpSt-28. The sequence continues at coordinate 348,481 of JAWBNO010000001.1, forward strand.
CTACATCAGGAAACTTTATAGGTAACTTCACCTTTAGAAATTATACTATACCTTTTGAAATAGATTCTGAAAAGAGAGAGGTCTATTTTTATTCCACAGATATTATAAAGGTTAAAGAAGGAGATAAATTCAATTTATACGGATACGAATTCAAACTTTCATACTTAGAAAATACAACAATCTATGTTTCTTTTGAAAAAACATATAATTTTACAAAATTTATTGAGGGTGGTATATTACCAACTTTATTGGAATATGATGAAAGTAAGATACTTTTGTATCAAGGTTATTACAATTTTAGAAAAGTTCCCGTTGCTATACTAAATGGTAGTAAAGTTGCTTGGGTTTCAAATTTTGATAGATACGGGAATGCTACAGATGATAAAAAATTGGTTTTACTATCTCTAATTTTGGCAGTATCTGATAAAAACTATAACTATGGAAAAATATCTAAAAATTTGGTTTTAATTCCTTTTATAGATGTAGAAAAATATGATATTTTTGAGGCGTATTCAATAAAATTCGGATACGGGGTTGCATATTAAAAATTTAAAAGTAGAAAAAACAATAGAATCAAAATGGAGATAGTAAAAATAAAAGGAAATGAAAAAGAAGCATTGTTTGAATTAAGAGGAGAAACTTTTACCTTAGCTTCTTTGCTAGAAGAAGAATTATGGGAAAATAAGAATGTTTTAGAAGCTGCAAGTTTTAGAGAGCATCCATATTTGAGTGAAGTAAAACTATGGGTTAAAGTAGATAAAGGAAATGTAAAAGAGGCTTTAGTTAAAGCAGCCGAATCTATAATTGAAAAGATTGGAGAAATAAGAAAAAATATAAAAAATAAGTTGTAAATTACTTAATTTCTACGATATCGGCTATTGTAAGTTTTTCTTCTTTTCTACTCTCTTTCTCTAAATTAAATTCTTTTTCTTTATCCTTCAATTTAATTTTCAAAAGTTTTTCCATTTTTTCTAGAGTTTTTTTATCTGGATAAATTTCACCTTTTTCTATCTTAGAAAGATAACTTTCCTTTACTCCGATCTTTTTTGCTAAATCTCTAATAGTTAGATTAAGTTCCATTCTTCTATTTCTTATTATTTCTCCATAGTTTTCTACAATCTCAAAATTTTCAAAAAAATTTACATTAACGGGTTTGATAATTTTAATTTTTTTCTCTTCAATTTTGACTATTTTTCCATAAGATTTGCAGTTCTCACAAACTTCTATAATATTACCATCTAATTCTATCTTGAATATCTTAGCAGTTTCTTTACCACAAATTGTACATTCCATATTTACCACATTTTAAAGAATCTATCTAGTATTTTAGTCCCAAAATCTGTTTTAGAACAAACAAATAGCTCTTCTCCATATATAGAAAAAGAATATATTTTTTTAAAATATTTTCCAATAAGAGACTTAACGTAGTAGTGCCAATCTTTTTCTTCACTACTACCATGCCAGAAAACTAACAAATCAGTTTTTATACTTTCAAAGTCAAACCTTTCAACAACCTTTTCTATTAAATATCGTGGAGGGTCTAATATTGTTAAGTTAAAAAAATCATTAGTTTTGAATCTAAATATGTCTTCTTTCAAGAAGTCAACATTTTCTAATTCTTTTAAATTTTCTTTGGCGGCCTTTAAATTTTTATCAACACATAAAGAAAAATTGGCTCCATTTAATATAGAAATTTTTGTTAACGCTCCAGTACCACAACATAAATCCAATATTTTTGGAAGTTTAAAATTTTTTGTCAATTTGTCAACAATAATTGAAGTTCCGATTGCAGGTCCTGTAATAACATTTTCTTCTAATATTAGATATTTTATTTTCAACTCTTTGGCAATAAGTAGTGCTGGTGAATATTTTGAAATTTTTTTATTCTTTAAGACTTCTTCAATTGAAGCAATTCTATATTTCATAAAATCACTTCAATTCGCTGGGGGCGGGATTTGAACCCGCAAGGGCGTAAGCCCACAGGCTTAGCAGACCTGCGCCTTAACCAGGTTCGGCCACCCCAGCATATTAAAATTATCTCTCTAAACTTTTATATTGAGAATATAAAATTAAAAATCGGAGGGAGCAAAATGGTAACTATAAAAGATATAACTGAAATGTTTGATAAAGACGTTTTCACAAACAAGGGATATTACTTAGGGAGGTTAAAAGATCTAGAAGTAGATGTTTCAACTTTTAGAATAAAGTCTATTGTTATAGAAACATCCTCCAATACAGAAATGGGAAGACTTCTTGGAGGAAAAAGAGTAATAGTTCCATATTCTGTAGTTCAAGCAGTTGGTGATGTGGTAATAACAAAGCACATAGTAGCAGCATCACCACAAGAGGGAGAAATATCTAAAGAAGAAGTTCAAAAACTTTAAATTCTTGTTTTTTTATTCTTTAATTTTGTGATAAGATTTTAGTTTTACTCTACCAATATCTATATCTTCTGTAATACAACATAATTCTTTTTCTTTTTATATACTCTCCATATAAAAACCCAAATAAAATACCGCCTAAGTGTGCAGCATGAGCTATTGAGCTAGGGAAGAACATTCCAACAAAAGAACCAATAGCCCAAAGAAAAGCAGCAACTATTAAAGGCATGGGGACAAAGTATACGTAAACTATAGCGTATGGTTTAAGAGAAGATAAAGCGCCGATTATTCCATAAATTGCACCAGAGGCTCCAACAGCAGGTATTTCGGGGTTCGGTGTTGTTAATAAAAAAAGTATGTTACCAAATATACCGGAAATTAAAAAGACCTTTATGTAATTTTTTCTTCCTATAAGACTTTCTAGATACATTCCAAAAAAGAATAAAGCAAGCATATTATAAAAAAGATGAGCAAAATTTGCATGTAAAAAGATTGATGTTATTAAAGTCCATGGTCTAATTAAAATCTTGTTAGGTGTAAAAGAAAAAGTTTCGAAAAATCCCGGTACGTTTTCAAGAACGAATAATATGGTCATTATAATAATTAGTTGAAAAGTCAGTCTCATAATTTTTTCCTCTTTTCTTTTTCCTGAATTATTTTTCTGTCTGTCAAGTCTCTAAGTTCTTTTAATAGAGAGTTTTTATCATAAGAAAATGAGGAAAGAATAAAAGATTTTCTTTTTGTAAAAACTTTAATTTTTCCCTCATATTTTTCTCTAGTTCCAATTTTTTCTATACTTAAAAGTACTTTTTCTACACCGAGCTTATTCCACTTTTCTAAAGAGGAGCCCAAAATATTTTCTGCTTCTTCGTATTTTATTCCATGTACTATTAATGGCGTTTTTTCTTTTTTGAAAAATAGATACAAAATATCTCTAGGTTTAATAATTCCTATCGGTTTTTCTTTTTCAATAACTATAATTTCTTCATAGTTTTCAAAGTATTTGACTATTTTACTTATTTCGTCTTCTTTTTTGCAAGTAATCGGATTAAATGAAAAATTCTTCACAGGGTTGTTAAAAAAGCTTGTTTTTTCTTTAGCAGATCTCAAAGATTCTATACTCCCTTTTTCTTTAGCCATTAATTCGACAAATGAAAATATGTTTATACATCCAGTCAACTTTTCTTCCCAATTAATTATCGGTAAAGAAGATATGTTATACTTTTCCATAATACGAATTGCCTTTTTTAGACTTTCGCTTTCTTGTATTGTTATTGGTTTGTTCATGATTTCTTCGACTTTTATTCCAGAAACATCTATTCCTTTTGTTATTATATCCACTTCACTTAATATTCCGACAACTTTTCCGTTCTTTAAAACTGGCAGCGCTCTTTCACCCACTTCCAATAAAATTTTTATTGCTTTCTCCAAGTCATAATTTTCTTCCAAATGGGCAGTCTTCTTCACTATTTTTCTTACACTCGTTTTTGTTAGATCAGATTTAACCTTTAGTATATCTTTTATGTAAATCATTCCATCAAAATTTTTATTTATTATAGGAATTTGATGAATTCTGTTTTTAACCATTAATTCAACCGCCTTAGAAATACTAGAATTTTCTGATAAAAAAATTATTTCTCTATTCATTATATTTTCAACTTTCATAAATATTGAATATTTTTTTGAATTAAAAATGCAACTCAACCACATCTCCATCTTTTAACTCATAATCTAATCCGACTTTTTTACCAGAAAAAATGGTATTGTCATAAATTCTCGCAAATTTGAAAGTTTTTAACCATTCTTCGTTAATTTTTTTTATCAAATCTTTAATTCTATCACCTCTTTTTAATATAACAGCCCTTTTTTCTACTTCTTTGTCCGGAGGTTTAGTAAAAACTCTTATAATTTCCGCTTCTCTAATTATCTCTTTTAGAAGATTTTCTTTTTCAACGTTCTGAAAAACTACAATCTTTTTCTTTTTCAAAAGGTTATTTTCTTTTAATATTTTTTCTAGAGAACATAATTCTTCCTTGTTTCTAACTAGTATTAAAAGTAGATCCGAGTTATGAGCTATACTTAAATGCTCTTTTAGGAAAAATGAAGGTATTTCTACAAATTGAATGTAAACTCCATCGAAAAAACAAACACCAGTTTTTGGTTCTTTAGTAGTATAAGGAATATCACTAATTTCCACTTCTGCGTTAGTTAGACTTTTTAACAGAGTGCTTTTACCAACTTTGGTAAAGCCTAGTATAGAAACTAGAATATCACCACTTTTTTCTATGTTATACGCTTTAAATCCACCCTTACTACTTTTTCTATTTAAAGCATCTTCTAGCTTAGAAAGTCTTTTTTTTAGTTGAGCAATTAGGTTTTCTGTGCCTTTATGTTTAGGAGTTAGGGCAATCAATTCTTTTAAAATTTCTATTTTCTTTTCCAAATTTTTTTCACTTCTAAATTTTTCTTCTACTATATACCATTCTCTAGGCAAATTAGTAGGCATAGAATATTTAATTTTGTTTATTCAAAAAGTTATATAGATATAGCGGGGTGGACCAGCCTGGAGTGGTCGCCGGGCTCATAACCCGGAGATTCAGTATAATACTGAACCGGAAGACGGTGGTTCAAATCCACCCCCCGCTATCAGTATAAATTATTTTCTAGCAAAAATTTTTTCTTTGTTCTGATAACCAATTTCTCTTAAGAGATTTTTTGCAATTAAATTATCAACAATTCTTCTCAAAGTTCTTTCGCTAACATTTAATTTTTCTTTTAATTCATCATACGCCTGTCTAATAGATTTAGGCGTTTCAAATGTTTCTAAAACTAGTTTTTCTCTTTCTTCTAACTTTAGAATATTATTAAAATTTATATCATTTTGCTTTAATACAAGCTTAACATCTTCAATAGTTAACTTTTCTTTTGCAATTCTACCTGCTTTTAGAAGAATGTTTAAAGCTATTCTTACATCACCTCCTCTTTCTACAGCTTTATTAGCAACTATGGCAGAAACACCCTCTTCATAAGATCGAAATGCAAGTCTCATCCTTTCTTCAACAATTTCTTTCATTTCTAAGAAAGTATATGGTTTAAATTCAATTTCTTCTAAGTTCAAACTACTTTTAATTCTTTCTTCTAAACTTCTTAGAGCATACTTGTTATTTGAAATAAGTATTAGCAATATTTTCTGCCTTGTGTAATTTCCAATTCTAACCAAATCATAGATAACTTCTTGATCTTTGCTTATTAATATATCTATTTCATCTAAAGCCACAACTAAATTATTTTTGCTTTTATCCAAATATTCGACTAACTTTGTAAAAATCTCATCTTTAGCTATTCCTCTTCTTGGTGAAAAAACCCCCAACTGTCTCAAAATTTCAAAGATTATTGAAAAGCTTGTGTTAAATTCCCAACAATTTATATAAATACACCTAATTCCACTATAGCTTTCAAATTCTTTAAGAACAAATCTTACTACAGCAGTCTTACCAACTCCAGGAGGACCATAAATAAATATGTTTGAAGATCTTTGATTTTTCGCTAATATATTTATGCAATCTGCTAAAAATTTTATCTGATTTTCTCTATGCGGAAGATTGTTTGGTAAGTATTCTGGGTATAAAACTTCTTCATTTTTAAAAACAGACATAAAAAAATTTGAAAAATATCTATATTACTGTTTTTCTGGTCTTAAAGTTGGAAAAGCTATAACTTCTCTTATTGAATGTGAATTAGTTAAAATCATAGTTAATCTATCTATACCGATTCCTAATCCACCGGTGGGAGGCATACCATATTCTAAGGCTCTAATAAAATCTTCATCATATTCATGAAATTCTAATCCTTCCTTCCTTCTTTTAGCTTGTTCTAAGAATCTTTCTTTTTGGTCAATAGGATCATTTAATTCGCTAAAAGCATTCGCAATTTCCATACCAGCTATAAATCCTTCAAATCTTTCTACAAAGTTTGGATTGTCTCTTCTTCTTTTAGCTAGTGGAGAAATTTCCACAGGATAATCATAGACAAAAGTAGGTTGAATTAATTTTGGTTGAACAAGTTCTTCGAAAAACAGGTTTATTAAATCACCTCTACTAAAGTTTTCATTTACTTCTAGATTTTTTTCTTTTGCAATTTTAAGTAGTTCTTCTCTACTTAAATTTTCAACATCTACCCCTTCTTCTCTAATAGCATCAACCATTCTTATTCTTTTCCAAGGTGTCTTTAGACTTATTTTAAATTCACCAAATTCTATTTCAAGTTTTCCTAAAACTCTTTCAGCTATATATGAAATCATATCTTCTGTTAATTTCATTATATCATTATAATCTGCATAAGCCCAATAACATTCCATCATAGTAAATTCTGGGTTATGCTTAGTATCTATACCTTCATTTCTAAAATCTCTGCCTATTTCATAAACTTTTTCTATGCCGCCAACAATTAATCTCTTCAAATATAGCTCATCAGAAATTCTTAAATACAAATCTATATCTAATGCATTATGATGTGTTATAAAAGGCCTGGCAAAGGCACCACCATATATTGGTTGTAATATAGGTGTCTCTATCTCTACAAATCCTTTACTTTCTAAAAAGTCTCTCATGGCTCTGACTATCTTTGCTCTAGTTAATAATACTTCTCTACTTTTTTCATTTACAATTAAATCAACATACCTCATTCTATACCTCAAATCTTCATCTTTCAATCCGTACCACTTTGAAGGTAATGGTCTTAAAGATTTAGCTAAGATTTGAAATTCTTTTACCCAGATGGTTAGTTCTCCTCTTTGAGTTTTAAAGGGAAAACCTTTAACGCCAATTATATCCCCTATATCAACTAACTCAGAAAAAATAACATAATTTTCTTTTAAAGTATTTTTCTCAAACCAAAGCTGAATTTTGTCTCCATCAAATAAATCTACAAAACTTGCCTTACCATGTTTTCTTATGTTCACTATTCTACCAGCTGTAGATATTTCTTCGTTTTCCTTTTTTTCACCTGCATTTAAATTTTCATACTTCTTTCTAATTTCTTCAATTGTTTGTTTTTTCTCAAATTTCGTTATAGAATAAGGATCTAATCCCATCTCTCTCAATTTTTTCAATTTTTTCATTCTTTCTTCCATTATTTGTTGTAAACTCTTACCCTCCATTACTTCTATTTTTACAATAAAAAATTAATTTTTATTCTCCTCAATTTATAGATGGAAATTAACCCTAAGTTAATACCAGAAGCCAATATAGGAATGTTGGGACACGTAAGTCATGGAAAAACTAAGTTAACTGAAGCGCTTACTGGAAAATTAACACTTCAACATTCTGAAGAACTCAAGAGAGGAATAACTATTAGGTTAGGCTATGCGGATTTACACATATATAAATGTATGAATTGCGGAAGATATAGTAATTCTTCTAAATGTCCCTTTTGCTTTTCCGATACTGAAATTCAAAGAACAATTAGCTTTGTTGACTCTCCAGGTCACGAAGTTCTTATGGCTACAGTTTTAACCGGCAGCTCAGTTTTAGATGGTGCTATTTTAGTTATTGCTGCTAACGAAAAATGCCCTCAACCACAAACTGTAGAGCATTTAAAAGCGTTAGAAATAGTAGGCTTGAAAAACATAATAATAGTTCAAACAAAAATCGATTTGGTTACTAAGGAACAAGCATTAAAAAATTATCAAGAAATTAAAGAGTTTGTTAAAGGCACCATTGCAGAAAACGCCCCTATTATACCGGTTTCTTCTACGCAAAAACTAAATATAGATAAAGTAATAGAGGCAATAGAAAAATTCATATCAACTCCTAAAAGAGAAGAAAATGTCGATCCAAGATTTTTAGTTATTAGAAGTTTTGATATTAACAAGCCTGGTTATGAGGTAAACAGATTGTCTGGTGGTATTTTAGGAGGAAGTATAATTGAGGGTAAATTGAAAGTTGGTGATAAATTAGAAATCAAGCCAGGAGTTAAAATTGATGATAAATTTGTTTCTTTGAGAACAGAAGTAGTTGGCTTAAAAAAAGCAAATTTAGATTTAAAAGAGGCTGGTCCAGGTGGATTATTAGGCGTGATGACTAAACTGGACCCGTTTTTAACGAAGTCAGACTTTTTAGTTGGCAATGTTGTTAGTTTAGAAGGTAAATTACCAGAACCAACTTACGAAATATCTTTTCAGTATTTTGTCTTTGAAAGGGTAGTTAGATATGCAGGATTACAAAACTTGCCACCTATAAAAATAGGTGAAAAGTTATTGTTGCATTATGAAAATCAGAGAAGTATAGGAATAGTAAAAGAAGTTAAGAAAGAAACAATAAAATGTATTTTAAATACGCCTTTTGTAATAAATAAAAAAGAAAAAAAATTAGCTATATCTCGACAAGTTTCTGGCAGATGGAAGCTAACTGGTTATGGTATTTTATGAAGCGCAATATACTATCCCTGTTGCTGAAGATCCAGATGTAGTTGCAGCTATTCTATAATAGCCTGAACCAACAAGCGCACTACCTCTATTAATCGGGCAAGAAAGAGTAGTTCCTGGAGGTATTGAATTAAGTTGACAATTACCTGATTGCGTTCCATCAGGATTAGTTGCAGTAACAGTTACTGTGCTACTAGCTTGTGTTCCATCGTTTCTTACACCAACAGTTATGGTACTACTTGTACATGTAGTTAAAGAAGAATCTATACTTAGAACTACCGCTGTCCTTGCTGTAAATATACCACTTATATAACTATATGCTAGTCCAACTAGACCAATCGTAATTACTAGCATTAATAACATAGCAATTACATCACTTATAGCTTTCATAAATTTTATTTAAATTTACATTTAAAAAGGTTTATAATGACACTTAGTATAATATTAGATACCAACTTTTTACTTTATATTTTAAAATTTAAAGTAGATTTAAACAGTATAATTGCTGACGAAAATTTAGAAATTTACGTTTCCGAATCAGTAATAAGTGAATTAAAAAGTTTGAAAAATTTAAGAACAAAGGAAGGAAGATTGGCTTTTATTGCTTTAAAGCTGTTGGAAGAAGGCAATTTTAAGATAGTTAAGAGTGTTAGTAGTAAAGTTGATGAAGATTTATTAATTTTGGCTAAAAAATATGGTTTTATAGTTGCTACAAATGATAAAGATTTAAGGAAAAAATTAAAAATGAATAATATAAAAACTATTTGTTTAAGAAATAAGAAAAAAATAGAGGTGGTGTAATGAATCTGATGCATGATATTGACTGCGGAACAGAAGAAGAATTCTATGTGGTAGTAGAAAATGTAAAGGGAAGTTCTAATAAAATAGAATACGATAAAGACAAAGGAGCTTTTGTTTTAGATAGAGTTTTGTATTCTCCAATATTTTGGCCATTTGATTATGGTTTTATTCCAAGAACTTGGCATGAAGATGAAGATCCAGTAGATGTAGTTTTATTAACTACATATCCTACTTTTCCTGGATGTCTAGTTAAAGCCAGACCAATAGGAGCAATAATAATGGAAGATGAAAAAGGAATAGATGATAAAGTAGTTGCTGTTCCAGTAAAAGATCCAAGATTTAAAGATATTAAATCAGTTGAAGATTTAGGGGAGCATTTTAAGAAAGAGGTTCAAGATTTTTTTGAGAGTTATAAAAGATTAGAACCTGGAAAATTCGTTAAATTCAAAGAATGGAAAAATGTTGATGTTGCTAAAGAAATAATAAGAAAAGCTAAGGAAGAATATAATAAAAAGTTTGGTAGATAAAGATGTATAAAATTGTTACATTGAGAGAAAAAATTAAAGTACCACCAGAAAAGTTTGGCACCGATGAAGAAAAAGCTATAGAAGAGACGATTAGAGAAAACTATGAATCAGTTATAGATTCTAAAAATGGTATGGTTTTACTTTCTTTAGTTTCTATTGATAAGATTGAAGAAGGAAAAATTTATCCGGCAGATCCAAACATTTATTATAGTGTTGTTTTCAAAATGCTAGTTTTTAAACCAGAATTGAATGAGTTAATAATTGGAGAGGTTGTTGATACAACAGATTTTGGAGCGTTTGTAAGAATAGGTCCTATAGATGGTTTGGTTCATATATCTCAATTAATGGACGATTATGTTTCATTTGATAAAAAAAATTCTATATTTTTAGGGAAACAAACTAAGAAAACTCTAAAAATTGGTGATAAAGTTTTAGCTAGAATAGTTTCTATATCTTGGAAAGAGCAAAATAAAATAGGATTAACAATGAGACAACCAGGTTTAGGTGCATTACATTGGCTTAAAAAGAAGTGATATCTATGAAAAGAATAATGGCTTGTAGAAACTGTAAATTTTTAACTTCAGAAAAAATATGTCCAAATTGCGGATCTACAAATTTGACCTCAAGCTGGAAAGGAATTATTGTAGTTTTAGATAGTGAAAGTCAAATAGCTAAGACTGCAGGAATAAATAAGCCAGGAAAGTATGCTGTTTTTGTGGGTTGAGACCATGGAGTTTAATATAGTGAGAGAAAAATATAATCCATTTTTAAAAAGAAAGGAGTTAGAAATAGTTTTTATACATCCTGGAGAGTCAACTCCTTCTAAAGAGAAAATTAATAATATTATTAAAGAAAAATATGGAGTTGATGAGTCGCAAATAGAAATAAATTATGTAATCTCAAAGTTTGGCTCTCCAGAAAGTATAGCTAAGGTTAAAATATATGATGAAAAAAGAGAGGTGAAAAAGGTTGAAGCACAGCCAAGTGAAAATAAACAAAATACTCAACAATAAAAGATGTCCTAGATGTACATCTATAATGGCTAAACATGAAAACAGATGGTACTGTGGAAAATGCCATTATACAGAATTTTTAAAAGTTTAGTTTTGGAATAAATTAAATGCTAGTAAAAGAATGTATGACTACTAGAGTTATAACTATATCCCCAGATTCAGAAATTTTAGACGCAGTAAAATTAATGGTGGAAAACAACATTTCGGGTTTAATAGTTTTAGATAAAAATAATAAAGTTGTTGGAGTTATTAGTGAAAGTGATATAGTTAATGCTTTGAAATCATCCTTCCCAGAAATTTCAATAACTTCAAATATTAGTCTATCTTTGCTATTATTGTTAAAAAGGGGATTGGAAGCTTATATGGAGGCCAAAAAGTTAGCTAAACTTAAAGTAAAAGATCTAATGACAAAAAAAGTTTTTTCTGTAAAACCAGAAGATACAATAGAAGAAGCAGCTAGAATAATGAGTGAAAAGGACGTTAAAAGATTGCCAGTTATAGACGAAAACAACAATTTGGTTGGAATAATATCTAGAAGTGATATTTTAAAGGCATTGATGAAAGAATAGAAAACTTATATAAAAGTTTGACTTAAAGTTAGATAATGAGACTTATAATTTTTGGTCCGCCTGGTTCTGGAAAGGGAACTTATGCCGGTAAACTTAGAGAAAAATTTGGATTAGAAAAAATATCAACAGGAGATATATTCAGAGAAGAAATAAAAAAAGGAACTGAACTAGGAAAAAAGGTAGAAAATTTCCTAAGAGAAGGAAAATTAGTTCCGGACGAAATAGTTATAGAGGTTGTTAGAGAAAAAATTAAAAATTTAGATAAATTTATTCTAGACGGTTTTCCTAGGACTCTGGAACAAGCGAATGCTTTGGAAAAAATGACAAAAATAGATGCTATAATAAAAGTAAACGTACACCCGGAGATAATAATTGAAAAAATAAGTGGAAGAAGAATTTGTTCGAATCCTAAATGTGATGGAAATTATAATATTGTTGGCATAGAAAAAACAATAGATGGAATAGATTATTTATTACCACCATTATTACCAAGGAATGATATGAAATGCGATAAATGTGGTTCTCCTTTAATTCAAAGAGATGATGATAAGCCAGAAATAATAAAGAAGAGGTTAGAAATTTATGAAGAACAAAGCAAGCCAGTAATAGATTATTATAGAAGAAATACTAAGATACCTTTTGTAGAAGTTTGGATGAATAGACCGCCAGAGATAGTTGTTGAAAAAATTATAGAAGAGCTTAGAAAGTTAAACCTATTTAAATAATTTTTGATTTGGATAAACAATAATCCCTCTACCACTTTTAATTTCAAAAGGATGAATATCTCTGTCATGATCTATTAATCTCATTTTTCTAATAACTATACCTCTAGGATATCCTATTTTATAAAAAAGAAGAATTATTCCATCTGATGTGAATTCTTCTATCCCAAAAGAAGAAATTGCTTGCGAACCTTCTGGTATTTCGCAAGTTAATAATGATGTGCATTTTAATTTTTTAAGCATAAAATCTAGCTCTAACAGGCTTCTTCTTATCTGTAAAGGATTTTCAAAAAACAGGCTTATAACAGTTATGGGATCAATAGCTATTCTTTTAATTTTCATTTTTTCTACATTAGTTTCTATCAAATCTTTAAATTTTTCAAAATCATAAATATCGGATCTAATCATAGATAGCTTACCTTTTTTAACTAGTTCATTTATAGGCCACTTAAAAGCTATACTAAGATATTCTTTCATTCTTTCTACATCTTCTTCTAAAGATATGTATAGACCATTTTCACCTTTTAAGGCACCATTGACTAAAAATTGTATAGAAAGTATAGTTTTTCCTGAGCCAGGAGAACCAGAGACAAGAGTAGTTGATCCTAAGGGTAGACCTCCTTTTAGAAGTTCATCCAATCCCTTAATTCCTGTCGGTATTAATTCTATTGTCATAAATTTATTTTTTAGTTTTAATTTAAAACATGAAGGTAGTTAAAGAAAATAAAATAAAGTTTTTGATTAGGAATTTAAAGCCTAATTATGTTGTTCTATTCATTATAGATTCTAAGAAATACCATAGAATACATCCAAAAATCATAAGGTATATAATAGAGGAAAAAAAATTTTCAGGTATATATATAACGGTTAATAAACCATATGAAAATTTAATTAAGTATTTAGAAGACAACGGGATAGATACAAAGAATATTTTTTTCATAGATGCTATTTCTAAAGTAGCATCACAAGAAATGAAAATTACTGAAAACTGTTTATTTATACCTTCTCCATCCCATTTAACTGACTTAGGAATTGCTTTAACAGAGGCTTTAGAAACTATGGAAAAAAAAGAAAGTAAGTTTTTAATTTTAGATTCAATTTCAACTATGCTTGTTTATAACGATTTTGAAAGCGTTGCAAAGTTTGTGCATTTTATTATAACAAGACTAAGAATATTTGGTTTAGTAGGTTTATTAATATCTATAGAAAAATTAATAGATGAAAGAATGTTGAATGTGCTTAAAGAAATGTGTGATGAGGTGGTTGAAATAGTATGATAGAAACAATTTTTTTAGTACTAACATCTATTAGTACAATACTTTGTCTATTTTCAATGTATTTTTTAGTTAAATCAAACATTAGATTTACTAAGGGAGAAATGCAAAGAATTACAACAGATTTTGGTTTAGGCGTTTTGTTTTTTAGCGGTGTTGTTTTAGCTAGGTTAACGGTTGAAATATTTAGATTTGAAATTCCAATACTTCCTTTTATAGAAAAGATTTTCTTAATAGTTGCATCTTACAAATTTGCTCAAGCTTCTTATAGATTATATAAGATATCTAAAGTTATTGGATTTGCTTCTAGTGAAATTCCTAAAAAGTTAAAGAGAATATTGAAAAAATAGGAAAGAAAAATAATAAATGAAGTCCCAAGTTTCAATAGAATATTTAATAATAATTTCTTTTTCTCTAATGGTTTTAGTTCCAATAATTATTTTTATTTATGATTATCATAAAACTCAGAAAGAGGAATATTATTTGTTTATTGCCTCAGAAACAGTAAAGAAAATTGGAGAAGCTGTTGATTATGTTTATTTACAAGGAGAGCCATCAAAAATAACTATTAGAGTAACTATACCCCAAAATTTAGAAGAAATTAAAGTACTAAATAAGACTATAGTGTTTAGAGTAAGAGCTTATGGAGGAATAAGTGATATTTATTATAATTCAATTTGTGAAATTTTTGGCTATATACCAAAAGAAGAAGGAGAATATTTTCTTACAATTCAAGCTAAAGAGAGAGGTGTTTATATAAATGTTAGCTCAGGTTAGTATTGAATTTGTAACATTGTTTATATTACTTATTTCAATTTTTAGTCTAGTTTTTTATTACAATTTAGAATATTTCAAGGACATAAATGAAAGAAAAATTTTATACGAAGCCAAAATTATTGCTGATAGCATTGCAAAAGAAATAGATATCGCCGCAAATATTGGAAATGGCTATTCTAGAGTTTTTTATGTTAAAAACAAAATTCTTGGATACATAGATTATGATATAATTTATTCTACATACACTGTTATAATAAAATGGAATAATAATTATGTTGAATCTGTAACTTCTGTTAAAGAAATTGTGGGAAAAATAGAAAAAGGAAAAAATGTTATTAAGAATATAGATGGTGTTATTTATGTTAATTAAAATGCAAACTTTAACTTACGATTTTTTTATTGCATTATCACTTTTTCTAATCACAATATTCATAATTATTTCTTTATTTAGGGTAAAAATAGAAAGATATGATGAATATTTGAAAATTAAAAGCATGGAAAGAATAATGATTGATGCATCTGAAATTTGGTTTATTGAAGGAAACCCAACTTATTGGAATATAAATGATGTAAGGCAATTGGGTTTAGCAAATGATGGTGAAATAAATTTGACGAAATTAGAAATGTTAAATAACCTTTCGTATTCAAAATTTTATACTTTAATAAAATCTTCAGCATACAATATAAAATTTCAGTTGTACGATATTAGTGGTAGATTAATCTTTGAATATCCAAATATAGATGTAAATGGTAGAAATGTTATATTTTTTGATAGATATGCTATTTTTAATAAAAGTATAGTAAAAGTGAGGACTATAGTATGGGATTGAAGAGCATCATATTTTCTATTGAAATGATATTGGGAATTTCACTAATTTCCATATTTATATTCTTTTACTTTCAAAGAATTTATTATTTTGAAGAAGACTTTGGTTATGAAAAAAATTTTATTCAAGCTAAGGATTTAGTAAATGTTTTAAAAAGAATTGAAGTAAAAAATTTTGCTGATAAACCAACTATTAAAAGTTTAATTGATTCAGGAATTTTAAAAATTGAAGATTTAGAAATTAGTGTATTAGATTTAATAGGTAGCTTATGGTTTTCTGGTTATAAGGAAATGGCTAAAAACTTTACGATGGAAGTTTTAGAAAATATAACTCAAAAATGCGTTAGAATAGATATTTCTAATGAAACACTTTACTCTTCTTGTGACAAAGAAGGAAAAAACTTAGCGGCCTCTTATACTTTAATTTCTGGGTATGAAATAGGAAAACCAGTCAGTGGATATATTGCTAGAGCATGGGCCAAAAAATTTTCGAAAAACACAACAAAAATTATACCTTTTTATCCCGAAGGTTCTGGTTGGACAGGAAACAGATTAGAAATTACTAAAAATTTTGAGTTACCACAAAATATAACAATAAATAGTGCGATTCTTTTTGTTTCTATTCACTTCGGTACTTCTAAAAGTCAAGCGCAATTTCAGCAGTTAGTAATAAATGGTAGACAGAAAAAAAATGATGTAATTTGGCTATACTTGCAAGAAGAAGTTTATGGATCTGAGATAACTACAGCTGCATATGGTTATGTTGATGTGACTAATGATGTTTTACCAGGAAACAATTCTATTTATCTAGTTATAGGAACACCATTTTATCATTCTCATATTCATCCAGGAATGAGATTGATTATAAATTATTCTTTGATTGAAGAAATGAGTTTGGGAAATAAAAGTTTTTATAAAAGATATTATTTTGATAATGTTTTTGGTTATACAGGCTCTTGGTCCATGGTTTCATTTTATATTCCAGAAAATGCTAAAAATGTAAGATCAAATTTAAATTTGAATCTTAAAGATGTAGAAGATACTAGATATTTTACGATTAATACAACAGATATAAGAGTATTTATAAATTCAGATAAGCCATTTTATTCAGATGGTGTAGGTGATTATTGTTACTATTATAGAGATGGAGGCTATTATTGTAAGAGAGATATAGTTGGTAAAAAAGATGTAAGATTAAGTTTTAATATTACGAACCAAACAAAAAAAGGTACGAACGTGATTTCTGTTTATGTTAATTGTTATGGTGATATACATTGGGGAGATAAACAAAGCATAATTTATTCAGATCCTTTAAATGATCCAGAAAACTCTAGTTATGTTGAGGTTTATTATGAAATAGATGAACCTCTATACTCTTATGGCGAAATAGATATAACTAAAGAAAAAATTTTTGGAGGAAATGCAAGTAATCCAAAGATATTTTATTTTAATATTAGTGAAAAAGAGAAAAAAATGATAGAAAATTTTGTTCATATTGCTCAGGGTTTTAGTAGTATGATAAATGTTACGGTTTATAACTCATCAAATTTACCAACACATGTTTTTCTTTCCCCCTCTCCAAGAGTAGTTCCAGAAAATGTTTTTATAAATCCAAAGATATTATCTGTAGGAAATAATACTATAAGATTGGTTGATGTTCAACCTAATGGTGGAGTATCTTTAACTAATTATATTTTACCTTGGTCTTCATTTGAATATACTTATTTAGTTAAGGGAATGGTTGGATATGGAAATGTTTTTGCAAATTTAGAAGATGCAAGAATTGATGCTATTAATAGGCTTATAACTGAATTGGGTGAAGAAGGAATAGTTGCTTTAAATATAGAAATAGATACTCAATCTGTTCAAGGAATTAGATGGCTTTGGGGACCAACAAGATTTAGAATTTTAATATGGGATAATATATGAAAGGATTATTGTTTAGTATAATTTTGTTTTTTATTACTTTGTTTATTCTTTCTTCCTTTTTATACTATGGTCAAATATCAATGTATTATACTGCAGAAAAAGCTGTAGAAAATAGAATAAAAACTATGGTTAAAATTATTGAAGATGTTTTTGAAGACTCAAAAAGAGCAATGAGCATTGTTACTAATAGAGCTATAGTTTCAGCAGTAAATTATGTAATTATAAATGGAGTAGGTTTAAATTCAGCCAACGAAACAATAAAAGAGCTAATTTTATTTTCTTCAATAGATGGTAATAAGCAACCTTTAATGGAAAATAGTAATATAAATGATTGGATTGCTACAATGGAGTATTTAATAAGTCTCTATGGTTTTGAATCTAAAATTCAAATTAAAGATCTAAAAATTTTACCATATGATAGTTTTACTATAGAGGTAATTTTTTCATTAGAAATATTTTTAAGTGATAGAAAAATTGAGACAAATATAACTAAAGAAAAAAACTTTAGAGTTTTAGTTAGCATAGAAAATATAGAAGATCCTTTATATCCTCTTAACACTTATGGTAGAGTTGTTAATGTAATTAGAAGAAGTCCAAACTGGCCTAAATATTATTATGATAATACAACAAATCTTCTAGATGATATGTCTAACTCTTACTATAATCCTTCTTTAAATGGGGCAAGCTTTTTTGATAGATTGGAAGGGAAATATTTCGTTCAGGAGAAATATAGAAGGGAAAATATAATTGGTTTGGAAAGTTTTGTAAACAAGGAAAAAATTGAGTTGGTTGGTTTACCCGTAAGATATAATCAAACTAATATAGATTATTTGTATTTCTCTAATTTTCTCGTTCAATCGTTTAAAGTTTATGGTATGCCTGATAACTTTAGATTAGATAATGAAACTACTATAAATAATAAAACACATCTTCAAATTTATAATGTAAGTGTGATAACATGAAAGTAAAGCACATTCTTATTTTTGTATTTTTTGTAGCTATTATTGCTTTTTATATTTTCATTTTCAAAGAAAAAAATCAAATAGTTTTAATAAAGATTATTGGAGAAAAATCTAACAACAATCTAAACTTAAATTTAGGTAATTACACAAATTTTAGTAAAGAGACTCCAGAAGAAAAATTCCAATCAAATTATTCTAATTATTCTAAAGTTGAAAATTACACTTCCACATATATACAAGAAGAAAAATTAAACTTTAGTGTACCAAAATACTTAAAATTTGTGGGTATTTGCTCTGGAAAATTTTTTGATGTAATTTCAGTAGCTGAGGGAATGACTAAATGTATAAATAAAGAATCTCCATATGATATTTTGATTGATATGGGAAACGAAAGTATAAACTTTAGTTTAATTGATTTTTCTGATTTTAAAGAATCTTATACTTTAAATGATACAGTTTTAATTTTTTATTTATTCGCTGAAGATGTTTCTACTGTTAGTGAAATGATAGATAGTTTCTTTTTAACAGGCAGTAATTTCATAGATATTGGGGAATACACTTTACATACAGTTTGGAAATATGATAAAAATGGTAATTTAGTTATAGATAAAATGATAGTAGCTTTGCCTATAATTATTCATCCTTATGAGGCTTTGCAAGGAGATTATTTATTGAAATTTTATATGAATGCACTAAATAGATCTTTTTACTTAGGAGAAGTAAAAATAAAAATAAAAAAATAGAAAAGCGTTTACGGGAATCTTACTGTTAGTTGGTGTGTTAAGCCACTATCTAAATCAGTATATACTATTGTTACATCTCCTTTGAAGGCATTGGGGCATGAGATAGTTCCCCTCTCGTTTGCTGGTATGTTAACACCCAAGTTTTGACATGTGTTTTGTCCCCTAACTTCGTCAATTCTTACATCTTTAATACTGCTAACTACAAGATTATCTAAGTTGTGGTCAACATACACTAATGGTGTTCCGGGCGGAAATACTGGTTTACTTGTTCCTGTTGTTGGCAATCTAAAGACACCCATTGCATATAGTGCTGCTATTACTGCCACTACTATTAGAATTGCCCATCCATATGTCATTAGGAATTCTAAAGCAGCTTGGGCTTTCATATTTCTCCCTATTCTTTATTTGTTTTCTATAATTTAAAACTTGGATTTATAAAGAAACAGAAACAGTAATAGAGCCAAAAATATATGATAATAAGAGTTGAGAAAGTAAGAATATAATTGTTTGCAATGTTAAAAATATGGGAATATATTTAATTCCAGCTTTTTCTTTTCCTTCTTTCAATATCCCAATTATCATGCTAGAAAATATAGAAGTAATAAATAGAACAGAAAAAGAGTAATAGGTTATAAAAGTTGGAGAAATTTTAATTGATCCAAATTTTATTATTCCTATTCCAATGTTCGAATATCTTTCCACATTTTCTATATTCAATGTTTGACTAATTTCTGCTATAGTTTTTATTAGAAATGTAGATATGGAAAATAGAATTGGGGCTGCAACACCAACAGCTATTATTATAAATAAAGAGTACATACTAACTTGAGCAGCAATTTCTTTTTTAAGCAATTTTATTTCTCTTACATCATCTGCAACTTCTTCAAGAATTTTAGCTAGTTCACCACCTTTTCTCATCCCTTCAACAATTAGTTTAAATGTTCTTTCAACTAATCTAGATTTTATCTTTTTAGATATTTCTAGTAAAGATTCTTCTATAGGCTGACCAGAAACCGCTTTACTTCCCGCTATTCTTATTTCTTTTTCCAATATTCCAAATTCAGGTCTTGCCGAAATTAGAAGAGCTTTATCTGGAGTTAAACCAGATCTTATGTTAGCAGCTATTAATTGAAGCATATCTGGCAAAATATTTTCAGCGAACTCTGCATTTTTGTCAGCTAGTATTACGAGAATTAAATGTGGTATTAAAAAGGTTATAATTGAAAAGAATGGCAAAAAAATTATTAATTGGGTAAATTTAAGTAGATTAAATATAAAAAAAAGAAGTGCTGTAATTGATAATACATACATCAAAATAGTTATGCAGAATTTTTCTTTTTTAATGTGAATATTAGAGTAATTAAGATTTTTTTCTAGCCAATTTAAGTAATTTTTAGGAAATATTGTTCTTACTAATCTTTCGTACTTCATATTTCCACGCTTGGTCTCTGACTTTTAATTAAACCCAAAAACATTATTTGAAATATCGTTATTACAAATAGTATAAGATAAAAGAAAGTTTGAGGTATATTTATTCCGGAAAAACTAGAAAGAATAACTAATAAAGTTATACCCAAAGTTGGTACTATTATTGTTAACATTAAATACATTAAAGCGTATGGGCTAAGTTGTGAACCATACTTTCTAATTTTTACTTTTTGCTCTTGAGTAAGTTCTGTTGCAATTATTCCTAAAATTTTCCCCAAATCAGCTCCAGTTTTCATAGCATTAGTTATTTGCCATATTACTTTTTTAAAAGTTGGATGAGAGGTTCTTATTGCTAATTCTTCAAAAACATTTATTTGATCTTTACCAGCGGAAATTTCTTTTACACATTTTTCCAATTCCTTAGATATAAAACCATAATTCTCTTTAGAAACTGAGATCAATCCTTCAAATAAGGGAACACCAGATTTAACTTCAAGGTACAAATGTCTTATTGCAAAGACAAGATTTCTCTCTATATCTTTATTTTTTTTTGATATTCTGTAATTAGGATAGAATATTATGTAAAATAAGGCTATTAGGGAAATTAACAAAGAAATTATAAAGCTTATGTAAATAAAAAAAGCGTTTAATATAATAGAAATCAAATTTAAAATTGTGAAAAGTATTAAAAACCAATAAAGGGAAGAGAATATAGCTATGGAGACATATTCCCTACTTTTTAATGGAATTTCCGCTTCTATAAGATTTTTTTCTAAAGAAGGCATTGTTTTTACAATTTTGTCGGCGATCCAAATAAAAGGTTTAGAAAATTTTAATGCAATATTTGTTTTGAATGGAACAAAAGGTATAGCCTTCATTTAAACCAACTTTCAATAACATTTTCTATCTTATCATTATTTTTTACAGCATCTAAGACAACATCCGGTTTTAAGTAATATATTGCTATAATTCTACCAATTTTATTTATATCTCTAACTTCATTTTTGCATAACCATTTTAATATTTCAGTTTTTTCTTTCAAATCTTTTTCTATTTCTTGATCTGTCATACCAGTATGCATTCTAATTTCTTCCCTAACTCTAAAACTTTCTTTTTCTTTAACTATCTCATCTTTTATAGGTTTCCATCTATAAATTACATTAATTTCTGTTTTTTTCTCTCCAGGCAATATTTCAGCTAGTTGAAATAATCTTCTTTTTCCACTTCTTCTATCTCTATATGCTACTGCAATTAAATGTAAAGCTTCAATTACAGTTTCAGGAACATTAATAGGAGGGTTTGTTAATCTTTTAAAGGCTTGTTCTGCTGTATCTGCATGTAATGTAGCATAAACACTATGACCAGTGTGCATAGCTTCAAACAAAACTTCAGCTTCTTCAGCTCTTCTAACCTCCCCAACTATTATTCTATCTGGTCTCATTCTTAAGCTATTAACTAGCAAGTCAATCATTTTAACTTCTCCCAATCCTTCTGGATTTGCCTCTCTTGTAGTTAAAGGAACCCAATGCAAGAAATCTGGAAGTTGAATTTCTCTAGTTTCTTCAATTAATATAATTCTTTGATTTGGTGGAATAAAGTTTGCAAAAACATTTAATAAAGAAGTTTTACCACTAGCTGTACCTCCAGCTATTATCATGTTTAACTCATATTGAATGGCTAACCAAATAAATGAGGCAACTTCAAAGTTTATGGTTTTGTTTTCAATCATATCAACTATAGTCCAAGGAGATCTTCTAAACTTTCTTATGGTTATTGTATTTCCAAAAGATGAAATTGGCATTAAAGTTGCATTAATTCTATCTCCAGTTGGTAGGTGAGCGTCCATTAATGGATTAAGAATTGTTATTTGTCTTCCAACTTTTCTACCTATATTGTTAGCATAATTTAGAATTTCATTTTCATTTTCTATTATTAGGTTTGTTTTCAACCATCCGTATTTTTTGTGATAAACCCATATTGGTTTTTTTGAGCCGTTAATTGCAATTTCTTCAAGATAAGGATCAGAAAGTAAAAATTCTATTTTTCCTAAGCCAAACATTTCTTGAATTAAAATGCCAATAAGTATCTTTTGTGTTTGTAAATCTAAATATGGCAATTGTTTTTTTAGTATTTCCTTACCCCTATCCATAAACTTGGACTTTATCTGCTCATAGCTCTTAAATTCAGAAATTTCACTAGATTTTATTGGTATTTCAGATAAAAGAATTGTTTTTACTTTTTCTAACAAAGCTAAAGTTCCTTCAGAAATTTCAGGAAACCCTAATTCATAATAATATACAAAGTCTTCTGTTTGTTTTATTTGAACTTTAGCTTTAATATCTTCAGATATAATTTCGTAACTTTCTATAAGCTTTACCATTACATAATTTTGGGTTTTAACTTTATAATTGGCGATTTAAGAGGCCTATAGTTTATTTCAATTAATCCTTTTTCTTCCAATATTTTTGCCCATTCTTCTACTAAATTTTCACTTATAGATAACTTATTGGCAATTTCTTTAACTGTCATTTCTTTCTTTTCCAACAGCTTTAACATATCATCAACTTTAGTATATATTTTTTCTTTTATTTCTTCCTTAGAAACGCCTCTGATCAAATCAGTAAATGTTATTATTCCTACTAATCTTTTTCTTTTGTCAACTACTAAAAGCCTTTTTATTTTATATCTTTCCATTTTTCTTTTTGCATTTTCTACAGTATCGTTTTCATTAATACAGATTGGTTTTTTCATAAACTCAGCTACCTTATATTTTTTCAATATTTTGAAATCGTTTTCATTTAATTCTAACAAATCTTTTTTTCTAACTAATTTTAAAATATCGGTTTTGCTTAATTCTCCAACAAAATATTTTTTATCTAAAACTGGAGCACCAGAGATATTTTTCTCAATAAAAATTTTTGCCGCGTCATATAAAGTTTGATTAGCATAAAGTGGTACTATATTTTTTGACATTACTTCAGAAACTAAAAGTTTCTTTTTTTTTGCTTTTGGACCTTTCTTTAATTTGATATATTCTTTCTCTTTGTTTCTTATATTTCTAGCTTTCTTACCAAATTTTTTAATAAAAGAAAAAAATTCTTTTATCATAAATATGATTTTGATTTTTATCATAAAAATGATTAGCCCTGGGCGGGACTCGAACCCGCAACCCCTCGCTAACTTGTCTTCATTATTCAGATTAGCGTATTACAAGGCGAGTGCTCTACCGTTGAGCTACCAGGGCATAAAATATTATTTTATGGATAATTTTAAACTTCTTGCTATTATATCAAGTTCAAATCCAGAGGTTTTACTACCAACTAAAGCACCATAAGAATTTGCTATTATACCACTTTTAACAAAAGGAGACCCCAAATTTACACTAGACCTTTCAACATCTACTTTTAGTACTTCCCTAATAACTTTAATATCGTTCTCACTGGCATCTCTATGAACAATAGCTCCATTGTTTGTGGCAAAACAAACACTTCCAACAACTTTAATATTTGCAATTTTTGTTTGATAAACCTCTACATTCAAGCATTCTTCTATTTCTTTCAAATTTTTCTTAGATATCAAATCGCTAACAATAGCACCTTTATCATTGCTACATATCAAATTTCCTATTGCGGTGAATTTTTCTTTTAAAACCATAACGTTAATGCCTAATCTTTTTATATTTTTTATTTCGTTTTCTTTAACTATTTTTGGTAGTATTATTCCGTTGGAGTTTCCAGCTATAAATAGTCCAATTAATTCTGATTCTGCTATCGAAAGCTTGAAACTTGGAACTTTAAGTATTTTTGAATAATCCTTATCAAAAGAAGAAATAAAAAATTTGTCAGTTGCAAAACCATAAAATCCTATATTCACATCTCCAAAGTAGTCTTCTAAAACTATCATTAATTTTTATTGATTTTATTTTATATTAACTAATTGGTTCAATTTTATAGATTTCCCCATCTCTAATTACTTTAACTCTAATTTTTGTTATAGGTTTTTTTATGCCTCTCTTCCATACAATTTCATTTAATTTCGGTGATAATTTAATCTTTTCAGACTTAAGCCTTTTTTTCAGCAGTCTTCTTATTGTTAGAATAGCTATTTTACTTCTTTTCCACTTAGCTTTTTTCACTAACGTTTTTCTTAAGCTAATTGTTAAGATTTTTTCCTCTACCATAGATTTTATTATTGTATTATTCGGTTTAAAAATCTTTTAAATATGGCAATAAAATACTAATTAGGTGAAAAAATGAAAGCAATAAGCGCCTTCGTAGCTACTATATTATTAGTTGGCTTCACAGTAGCTGTAGGTGCAATAATATCAACTTGGTTTCTGACTTATACAAGAACAACAACAGCAGGAGTAGGATCAGCAACAGCATGTGCAGCAGGAATGTTAGATGTAATTGTGCCAAGTATTTCAGTTAATCAAGTAGTAATTCAGACATTTAATAGAGGAAATGTTGATCTCAATAATGTTGCAATTTCTGTAATTTGTGATACAAACTCTGATAATTATGTTATACCTAATTTAAGCAAAAGTTCAATAAATACAACAACCTTGACTTTATCAGGATGTAATTATTCTAATGTAGTAGTTTCAGCAATAGCTACCTGTGAAGGTGGAGGAACTATTAGTGGCGGTTGTTCAGCATCAGCATGTAGACCTTAAAATATCCATAACATGAAATGTTAAAAAAATAAAAAGGGTGAAAAAATGAAAGCAATAAGCGCCTTCGTAGCTACTATATTATTAGTTGGCTTCACAGTAGCTGTAGGTGCAATAATATCAACTTGGTTTCTGACTTATACAAGAACAACAACAGCAGGAGTAGGATCAGCAACAGCATGTGCAGCAGGAACGTTAGATGTAACCGTCCCTTTTATAAATTCTACTACCGGAAACATAACCACGATTCTAATAAGGAATAGGGGAACTACTAATGTAACAGTAACAACCTTAAGTGTTAGTTGCGGAGCAGTTACTAATACTACTTCTACAAATCTTTTACTGGTGCCTGGCAACCAAACATTACAAACTATAATATTACAGAGTACACAAACTCCATGCTCTAGTGATTACACTAATATTAATGTTTTAGTTTCAGGAAATTGTGTGGGTGGAGGAACTATAAGTGGTGGCTGTTCAGGAATTGGTTGTAGATTATAATTGTCTTTTTTCCTTTTTTATTATTTCTTTTTCATCATCATAAAGATAGTCAAGAATTTTAATTAATTCATTTATTTCATCTTGAGATAAATCAGTTTCTAAAGTATCGTTTTCAAAAATATTTCTGCCAACAACGGCTTCTTCAACACTTATAGCAACTCTTTCCCCCTTTCTAGCGAATTCTACTGTTCTACCTTCGCTTTGTATCTCTTTAACTTTACCAATAATTTTTCCGTCTTTTCTTTTAAGTCTACTTCCAGGTTTCAATGTGCCAGCAATTATATCCACACCAAATATAGCAGGTTTACTTTGTCTAAATATCGCACCAGGTATAACTTTGATTATTGCTGGTCTAGGCAAAGCTTTTAGTTTTTCTTCTATTTCTTTTCTACTTTCTTCCTCAATCCACTTTTTATAATCTTCGATAATTCTATAGATTATGTTAGAGTGAAATACCTTTAAACCAAAATTTTTAGCTTCATTTATATCTTCTTCGTCAACTTTAATGTTAAAGGCCAATATAACTTTTCTGTATCTATCTTGAATTAATTCACCTTCGATTAAGTCTTCTCTATTTATTTTACCAATATCGGCTTTTCTAATCGGAATTCCTTCTTCATTCAAAATTCTTATCATAGCTTCTAAACTACCAATTGTATCAGCTTTTATAATTACCCCATTAGGATTTTTTTCAAACTCTACGTATTTTTCAATTTTAACTTCCTCTAATGCTTCATCTATTTCTTTTTCACTCTTCACAGCTCTTATTGGCATTCCAGCTATTGCTTTTTCTACATTTTGAGCAACTATTTTAACACCACAAGCAGCATAAACCTCATTTACAGATTCAAATTTTTTTTCTGCTCTTATTTCTTGTAATGGTCTTGGTAATAAAAGTGCTCTTATTTTCGTAATTATTGGCTCTTTGCCGCCAATAATCAAAATATCATTTTTTGAGATTTTTCCATCATACAGTATAACATCTAAAGTAATTCCTAAACCAACTACTTCTTTGACCTCGAGTATTATACCTTTGGCTTTTTCTGTTAGCTTTAATCTATTTTTTAGAAACTTTTGGGCGAGGCCACTCAGTATTGCTAACAATTCTGCTAGACCTTCTTTAGTAATAGAACTTAATGGAATTATACATATTTTTTTAGTAAAATCATCTATTCTATCAAATCTTTCGCTATCAAATCCAAATTCAGCTAAACTCGATACTATTTTGTATATCTTTAAGTCTAACTCTTTTATAGATTCTTCAGATTGAAATTTCAAGGATTCGAGAAAAGATGTTGTTTTTTGTGGCTTCCATCCAGCTATCTTATCAATTTTAGTAGCTGCAACGACAAAAGGCACTTTGTACTCCTTGAGTATTTTTAAACTTTCTCTAGTTTGTTCTTGAAAACCCTCATTTATATCAACTACCAAGATAGCTAGATCAGCAATTGAAGTACCTTTAACTCTCATACTAATAAATGCTGCATGTCCAGGGGTATCAATAAAAAGTAGTCCAGGAACCTCTAATTTAATTTTCATCTTTTCAATCAACTCTTTACAAAAATTTTCTATAACCTTTATAGGAACGAAGCTAGCACCAACATGCTGAGTTAGTTCTCCAGGCTCCAATCTTGTTATGCAAGTACCTCTAATCGCATCTAACAATGTTGTTTTTCCATGGTCTACGTGCCCTACTGTTACTACTATGGGGCTTCTTATTTTTTCGTTCATAAGATTTAAAAGTTTTTATGAATAAAATTATTAATGTGTTTAGGAATATTTGAAAAAATCAAAGAAATTTTTGGTAGAAAAAAGAAGTCACAAAAAAAGAAGCGATGAAATTGTTTTTTCTTCGGATTTTATCTAATTTTATCTGACTTTTTTAGTAGTATTTATTTTTAGTACTCGCCCCCGGCGGGATTTGAACCCGCGACCGTCACCTTTCATCCTTTTCATCAAACCTTCTCGATAGAAGGGTGCCGCTCTATCCAAGCTGAGCTACGGGGGCACTACATAAATATTTTATTTGACAAAGTTATTAAAAACTATCATGGTATCTATAGAGGAAATAAAAAATATAGAGAGGAAATGGCAGAAAAAATGGGAAGAAAGCAGAGTATTTGAAGCAAATGTAGAAAAAAACAGGAGAAAATTTTTTATAACATTTCCATACCCATATGTAAATGGTGCCCCCCATATAGGGCATAGCTATACATTTTTTAGAATAGACTCCTATGCAAGGTTTAAGAGACTACAAGGCTATAATGTTCTTTTTCCTCAATCATTTCATGCAACAGGAGAACCGATTTTAGGAGCTATAGAAAGGTTAAAAGAGGGAGATGAAACACAAATAGAAACATTTAAACTTTTTGGTGCATCTGACGAGGAAATAAAAAAATTTATCGAGAATGGAGCAGAATATGTAGCAAGATACTGGATGGGAAAATGGATAGAGAATTTCAAATTAGCTGGAATGAGTATAGATTGGAGAAGAACATTTATTACTGCAATAACACCAATTTATAATAGATTTATTGAATGGCAATATAAAACTTTAAGAAAAAAAGGTTATGTCGTACAAGGAACACATCCAGTTATATGGTGTCCAAAGTGTCAATCTCCTACGGGCGATCATGATAGATTAAAAGGAGAAGGAGAAAGTCCAATAAAGTTCTATATAATAAAGTTTAGATTGGAAACTGGGGAAATAATTCCTTGCGCAACTCTTAGACCAGAAACAGTTTATGGCGCAACAAATATTTGGATTAAAGAAAATGAAGTTTATGTTAAAGCAAAAGTAGATAATGAAGTTTGGATTCTAAGTAATTATGCGATTATTAAGTTAAAAGATCAGCTTAAGAAAATAGAAAAAATTGGAGAAGTTTTAGCAAAGGATTTAGTTGGTAAATTAGTAGAAAATCCAATTACTAAAGAAAAGATACCAATACTTCCTGCAAATTTTGTAGATCCAAATATTGGTACGGGAATAGTCATGTCAGTGCCGGCACACGCTCCTTATGACTATATAGGTTTAGAGGATTCTAAAAAAAGTGGAGATGCTATTGTAAAAGAATTTGCAGAAAAAATAAAAATAAAAGTTATAATTAAATCTCCAGATTATAAAGAAATACCCGCTAAAGAAGCGTGTGAAAAGTTTGAAGTTAGAAATCAAGAAGAAAAAGAAAAACTCGACATAGCTACTGAAGAAGTTTACAAAAGAGAATTTCACAAGGGTGTCATGTTAGTTGAAGATTTTCGAAATGTTCCAGTTAGTTTAGCTAAGGAAAGAGTTATTGAAAAATTGTCTGAAATAAATTCTCTATCTTCAATTTGGGAGCCAAGTGGAGAAGTTATTTGTAGATGCAAAACAAGATGTCACGTTAAAATTTTGGAAAATCAATGGTTTTTGAAGTATTCTGATAAAGAGTGGAAAAATAAAGTTAAGGAAGCTATTTTCAAAATGAAAATATATCCAGAAGAAGCAAGAGAACAGTTTATAAACACTGTAGAGTGGCTGGAGAATAAAGCTTGCACAAGAAAAACAGGACTGGGGACAAAACTGCCTTGGGATAAAGATTGGATAGTTGAGACGTTAAGCGATTCAACTATATATATGGCATTGTATACAATTTATCACTTAATAAAAGATCTAGATGCAGACAAAATTAAAGATTCATTTTTTGATTACATATTTCTAGGAATAGGTAATTTAGAAGAAGTTTCAAAAGAAAACCAAATTGATAAAAATTTAATTTTGAGAGCAAGAGAAGAATTTGAATACTTTTATCCAGTAGATTTAAGAGGTTCTGGTAAAGACTTAATTCAAAATCACCTAACATTTTAT
The DNA here is from genome assembly GCA_039000725.1 of Candidatus Aenigmatarchaeota archaeon. Lineage (GTDB taxonomy): Archaea > Aenigmatarchaeota > Aenigmatarchaeia > CG10238-14 > SpSt-28 > SpSt-28. Next base: position 377,874 of record JAWBNO010000001.1, read on the forward strand.
ATTTTTCATCATACAGCAATTTGGGAAAGTGAAAAATATTGGCCTAGGATAATTGCTGTAAATGGTTTTGTTAATGTTGCTGGAGAAAAGATGAGTAAGAGCAAGGGAAATATAATTCCCCTGAGAAACGTTTTAGAAGACTATGGAAGTGATTTAGTAAGAATAAATATAATCTCCTCTGCAGAAGATTTAAACGATGCCGATTGGAGATTCGAAAATTTAGAAACATTCAAAGAGAGGATAGATTTTATATTCAATATAGTTAGAAATCTAAATAAGTGCAAGGAAAAAAGTCTGTCAAATTTAGATAAATTTTTAGTAAATTTTATTAGAAAAAAGATTTTGGATGCTGAGAAAGCTTATGAAGAATTAAAATTTAGAAGCGCAACACAACTTTTGATTTTCGATTCTATAAGTGCGATAAAGTGGTATATAAATAGGATTGGTTCTTTTGAAGAATGTAACAAAATAGTTTTGAAAGAAGTTTTGGAAAATCTAGTTAGAGCCACATCACCATTACTTCCTCATATTTCTGAAGAAATTTGGAATATTCTTGGAAACAAAGAATTTGTCTTTGAATCAGGATACCCAAAATTTGAAAATGTGGATGAGTACTATATTTTACTAGAAGATTTTGTAAGACAAACTATTGACGATATAAGAGAGATAATATCTTTCAAAAAGATAAGACCAAAAGAAATTTACTTAATAGTTGGAGCAAAATGGAAGTTTGACTTATACAAAAAGTTTTTAACCGAAGAAAACCCTAACTTAGATTTGTTTTTATTTAATCTAGATGATAAAACTTTGGTTGAAGAGGCTAAAAAATATTATGGAAAACTTGTGGAAATGAAAAGAAAAAACGAAATAAGAACAATAATTGAAAGAGAGGATCAAATAAAAGCATTATTAGAAAGTAAAGAATTTATTGAGAGAGAATTTAACTGCAAGGTTATAATAGAAGAAGAAGAGAAAAGCTCTTTGGATAAAAGAAAGCAAGCAACGCCTATTAAGATTGCCATATATATTTTAAAAAATTAGCCAAGCAAAATGGACATTGTTTCTATTGTTGCACCCAATAGAAGCAATAAGGTAGCTAATGAAAGTAAAAATGAGACATCCCATATAATGCTTTTACCTAACTTATTTCTTATTATAGTATTTGAAGCTATCCCCCCAGCTATAGCACCTAAAAAATATGCTAGTATCTCTAAACTTCCATGTGGAAAGTATACCATAACAGCCAAAGGTATTGCGTATAACCCACCAATTGCCTTTGCTGTCATTCCAATTGCAGTCGAAAGTATTGAAGCATTCCAAGTAAGTATAAAGATAGCTCCAGCACCATATACAAAAGAAAAAATAAAGCATACTAATAAAACACCAAGGTTGTTAATTAAAATTGTTTGAAAAGTTCCTCCAAAAGAAAAATAACCTCTTATTGCTCTTATTTCGTTTATTTGTGTACGAAAGGTTATTTCCGCTATTTCAGCTGGTAGAATCAAATAAAGAATAGACAAAACTAAAGTTATTCCACAAAATATTGCAGCATAGGCAACTATAATTTCTTTATAGTAACCAAATATGGATATTACATTACTTGGCTTACTTTTTTTACTTATTTTAAACGCTAATAGGTTAAGTTTTGATGTTATTGGAACTAAACCAATAGTTATAAGAAAAACTGAATATAAGCCAACATCTTTTCCAAAAATTAATACGGATATTATAAAAGAAAATAGTGTTATTATACTAGAAGCTAGAAAGATTTGTATTGGACTTTTTAATCCAACTTTAACTTTAACTAGAGACTCCAATACCATAAAATTATTGTGTAGGAAAAAGTTTTATTCTTTCTAAAAAAGAAAAAAGTATGAGAAAAGAAGTTTTGGTACTGTTTTTGGTTTTAATATTATTTTTATCTAGCTTAGCTTATAATTATGCGATTTTCTTTAATTATAATAAGAGAGTAGAAATACCAAAAGAGAAAATTTTAAATAAAATATCTGAAGAGGAACGAAACCTAGCACTTCAGTATGGCTATACGTTGATTTATTATAACTACAGTAATGAGTATGATGAAATAAAAAACTATCTGGAGAGTTTGACTTATGATAAAGCTATTATTTTGATTTTAAATAGAGGTGAGGAAAAAATTATTGTAGAAAGTTTGAAAGGAAAAAGAGAATTATATAAACCATCTTTAAATGAAACTTTTAATTTAGTATGCGAAATAGCAATAGATTCTCCATTAGACTGTTTGTTGAGGGAAATAGAATGAAAGAGGAAAAAGAAGAAATAAGAATTTATCTGGAAAAAGAAAAAGCCTTTTCAACTAATTTAGATTTATCGCAGAGTTTTTTTGGTGATGTTAAAAACAATAAGGTTTACCTAGATCCAATAGAAGTTATTTATTTAGCTAATATAAGAAACGCTAAGGTTTTTGATGGAAAAAACCAATTATCTCTCTCTCAAATTTTTCAAAAATTTTTTTCGTTCCATTCTTTTGTTAGGTATAGTGTATTTAGAGATTGGAGAGATAGGGGGCTTTTTATTTCCTTTCCTAAGAAATTAGAGACTAAAGATTATGGTAAGAGTCCAGTAAAAAAGTATCCATCATCAGACTTTAAAATATTGACAAACTTTACTTTGTATTTTTTAAGAGAAGAGTGTTTTTCCTTAGCTTTCGGAAAAGAGGCTAAGAAAGCTTATGAAGAATATTGGTTTGGCCAATGGGGAGTTTATAAAAATTATGAACGAGGAAATAATTTAACTTTAGATCCAATTGAAACTTTATATCTAGCAAAAAAAGGATTTGATGTTGTTGATATTTTTTCGAATGAAAAAATACAGTATGAAGATTTGGTTAAAGAAATAGAAAAGAGAATTCCACATATTACAAGAATTTTAGAAGTTTATGAAGATTGGCGAGATAAAGGTTTTATATTAAAAACTGGTTTTAAATTCGGTACTCATTTTAGAATTTATTTTCCCGGAGCAAAACCAGTATCTAATAAAAAAGAATGGATTCATTCTAAACATGTTCTTCATGTTTTTCCAAAGGAAGTTAGCATGCCTATGAGTGAATGGTCAAGAGCGATAAGAGTTGCACACAGTGTTAGAAAAACATTCATAATGGCAATTCCTGGAATGAAAAAGGAGGATTATTTAAGAGAAAAGACACCAATTGATTTTGTTGCTTGGCATAGAAAATCTGGAAATCAAGTTGAAAGACCAGACAAAGATAATCCCTCTTTTTTAATCATTTCCTTAAATGAAGATGAAAACTTGAGCGGAAAAATGTTGGCTAGTGCTTTAGATAGAGCAGATGAATTAGGATTAAGATTGTTGATAGCTATTAATGATAGGGAGACTAGTATAACATATTATTTAGCAAATAGGATAGAGCTTCCTGGTTCAGAACATAAATATTATGAGATAGAATGGTTTACTCCTTAAACGATATTAAAGAGGCATAACCTACAACATTTAGATAATCTTTACTTACTTCTGCGCTAGTAGAGTGTTTAACAAGTTTGATTTTTCCACCTAAAATTTTAGTTATTTCCATAAGGACTGCAATAGCTCCATAGCCGCATGCACTAATTTTCCACTTATTTATTGTTTTGTAAAACTTTTCTAAATCTAAAGAAATTATAGCGTCAATTAACTTTTCATCTTTTTCATTAACAGAAGCGTAATTTTCATAATGAGTAAAATCTGAGCTTGCAATTAGTAAAAACTCTTCATTCGTTTTAACTAAAGCATTTGCTAAATCTTTTGCAACACTAATTGATTGATTCATTAAACAAATAGGAACAATCTTAAAATTATTTTTATATAAAAATTGAAGAAAAGGAACTTGAACTTCAATTGAATGCTCTTCTAAATGTGCTTCAAAATCTTCTTTAGCAAAAAGAGAATTTTCGATAACTTTTTTAGAAAAGTTTTCATCAACTTCTACTTCACCTAATGGAGTTTTCCACTTACCTTTATAAAAAACAGAAACTTCTTTCCCCAAACCAGTATGATTAGGTCCAATTATTACTGCGCGAAAAATATTTTTTGGAAGAAGAGAGTATGCATAAGTAGCAGTTAAACCAGAATAAATATATCCTGCATGCGGTACAATGATACCAATAATTTCTTCTTTAATTTTATCTAATTTAACTTTTTCAAAAAAATCTTTTAAAACTTTTTCAATCTCTTTTTTTGATTTTGGATAAAAAAATCCAGCAAATTTAGCCTCTCTTATCATAACTATTTATCTTTTGCAAACTTTTAATTTTAGGAATTACTATTGTACCTTCTTCTTTATTACCTATTTCAATAGCTTCTTTTTTTAAAAAAAGATATGCGGTATAAGCAGCTGTTATTGCGTCTAATTCATCAGCGTTAATATTTTCTTTATTTATTCTAATTCCTAAATCAATTAAACCTTTTTTTAGATTTTCTAAACCATTTTGCTTACGAGGAATTTTCAATATATCTTGTGTTGCACCAGGATAAACTTCAATTACTCTAAATCCAAGTCTTTCAAATTTTTTCTTTAACTTTATCCCTCTATGAGTTAACTTTCTCATTGGCCCCAATGAGAGTGGAAAAAATTTGATTTTGAGCTTTAATAGGACTCTGTCGCATTCTCTTAGATGCGGACCAACTTTCTTTAAATTCTTCCTTCCAATAGGTAAACTAAGAGGAGCGTCTATTGCTATTATTTTTGGTTTAACTTTTTTAATAAGTTCAATAATTTCTTTATCCGTATTTAATGTTAGACAAGATGCGTTTAGCTTTTCATCTAAGATACATATTCCCGTGTTTCTTTTTTCACTTCCCGCTAAATCTATTCCCACTATTAACATTTTTAATATTTTTCATTGATAAGAGAAAAACTATTTAAATTATGTGAGATAAATATTAATAGCTCGCTTGGTGTTGGATTTGGAGAAAGCATATTTGCTTTTCGATGATAAATCTGGTCGAGGCGAGCAAAAATTGTCCTTGAGTGAAAAAACTCAAGGTAAGGTTGATTTTTCATGAGACCTTAGAGGTAGGGTTCCCCGCCAATTCTGGCTGATCCCGCCAGAGACCACCACTATCCGGGTCCGACTAAGCCATGCGAGTCGTGAGGGGTGAGCCCTCGGCGTCCTGCTCCGTAATACGCAGTCAACCTACCCTAGGGAGGGGGATAATCCCGGGAAACTGGGGCTAATACCCCATAGGTGTAAGGCGCTGGAAGGCCCTTACACCGAAATGGCGCTCGTAGCCGCCCTAGGATGGGACTGCGGGGCATCAGGTTGTTGTCGGGGTAATGGCCCGACAAGCCGATAACGCCTACGGGCCATGAGAGTGGGAGCCCGGAGATGGACTCTGAAACATGAGTCCAGGGCCTACGGGTCGCAGCAGGCGCGAAACCTTCGCAATGGGCTAACGCCCGACGAGGGGACCCGGAGTGCCCGTGCTTTGCACGGGCTGTTGCCCTCTGTAAACGGGAGGGCGAGGAAGGGGTGGGTAAGACGGGTGCCAGCCACCGCGGTAATACCCGCGCCCCAAGTGGTGGTCACGGTTATTGGGTCTAAAGCGTCCGTAGCCGGCCTAGTAAGTCTCGAGTGAAATCCTGCAGCAAACTGCAGGGCTTGCTCGAGATACTGCTAGGCTCGGGACCGGGAGAGGGCAGCGGTACGCATGGGGTAATGAATAGTGTGCGTACCTTTGAGCTTATGCGATGAAAAGAAATTTTTAATTATCACGAAGCTATAATTTTCACTAGAGATCAGAATCTTAGCACACTATTCACCCTAAGGGGTTAAATCCTGTAATCCCATGCGGACCACCAGTGGCGAAGGCGGCTGCCTGGAACGGGTCCGACGGTGAGGGACGAAAGCTAGGGGAGCAAACGGGATTAGATACCCCGGTACATGAGTTAGGGTATCTTCTGATTTCAAGATGAGGAGTATCTAATCCTTTGAAAAATGATAATGCTCCCCACAGCTAGGACTCTAACTCATGCGGGAAAGTCCTAGCCGTAAACGATGCCCGCTTGCTGTCGCACGCTCTTCGGGAGCGTGCGGTGGCGGAGCGTAGGTGTTAAGCGGGCCACCTGGGGAGTACGCCCGCAAGGGTGAAACTTAAGGGAATTGGCGGGGGAGCACACAAGGGGTGGGACGTGCGGTTCAATTGGACTCAACCCCGAGAACCTTACCAGGGCCGACGGCAGGATGAAGGTCAGGCTGAAGACCTTACCAGACGAGCCGAGAGGTGGTGCATGAGAAGAATAGCCCTAAATCAAAAAAGTTTGTAACAAATGTATGAGATATACACTAATAAGTATGAAAAAGGAAAAATGTCATTCCAGTCCAGAAGTGTATCGTAATGGTATAAATATCGAAGTTTGAATAAATACAAAAGTGAGTAATTTAGAATTAATTGGGAAAAAATAGACAAGTTTCATTGAAAAATACTTACTCTTTTGAAAAGGGCTATTCTTCTGCAAAGCCATCGTCAGCTCGTACCGTGAGGCGTGCCGTTAAGTCGGTTAACGAGCGAGACCCCCGCCCCATGTTGCTACTGCCTTCTCCGGAAGGCAGGCACTCATGGGGGACTGCCCGCGATAAGTGGGAGGAAGGAGGGGGCGACGGTAGGTCCGTATGCCCCGAAAGCCCTGGGCCACACGCGCGTCACAATGCGCGCTACAAAGGGATGCAACCCCGAAAGGGGAAGCAAATCCCCTAAAAGCGCGCCCAGTTCGGATCGAGGGCTGCAACTCGCCCTCGTGAAGCCGGAATCCCTAGTAGGCGGACGTCATCATGTTAGTCGGAAGAGTATGATTTACATGCACCACTACGAATTTTAAAAAATGAGGAAATGTGGGAAATGATCTTCCGGCTAGCATGAAAGCGTTCGCCGAATACGTCCCTGCTCCTTGCACACACCGCCCGTCAAGCCAACCGAGTGGAGCTCCCTCGAGGCCGAAAGGTCGAGTGGGAGCTCCGCGAGGGGGGCTAAGTCGCCACGGGCGGCCAGACGAGTTAAAAGCTCGAATGATGATCTTTAATGTCTGGCTACCGGCGACAAGGTAGCCGTAAGGGTTAGCAGAGAGTTAGATGAAAAAATGGCTTGACTCTGATTAATGATGAGTAAGGAGGTGATTAAATCTCTGCTAACTCGGCAACTGGAAGGTGCGGCTGGATCACCTCCTTAATTTTGGAGCGGGGATATAAACCCTACCTCTAGGGCATGAAAAAATACTATTAAGGTAAGTTTTATTTTTTCAAAGAAATTATTTTCATGAAAAAGGCGTTGTTGATTTTTTTGATTTTGTTAGTTTTACTAGTTTTTAAAGAAATTGCATTTTCTTTAGATTGTGAAATTGTTTATGGTAGTTGTCCCGTAAGCAAAAAATGTATATTTTCTATAAAATCGCATCAAAATTCTCATGCTGGAGCTTGTGGTTATTATAGTTATAACATTTGTTGTGATCAAATCTATTCTTATTTCAATCAAACTTGCAATATTTCGACATCACCAATTCTTTCGTTTTATCAAATGAATGATTCTCATGTAGCTAAAGGTGATTATTATAACTTAAAACTTTGTGCTGGGTATTTATTATACCCTATAGACTGTGAAATACGTGATAATTGTTACGAAGATGAGATATGTTTAATATCCTTATATAATCAGGTGAATTCTCACGTGGCAGAATGTAATTACTATCACAACAAATTATGTTGTAAGCAATTAAGCGACTTAGTTATAAATTCTTCATCATTCGAATACGAATATAAGCCGCTTATTGGTAGCACTACTAGAATAAATATAACAGTTTTTAATGATGGAGATGCAGATGCATATAATGTAAATGTTTCTTGTTATGAAAATGGAGTGCTATTTGATTCTAAAATAATTAACGTTACTAAAAAATCTTATTCAGAAACTTATTGTGATTGGGAAGTAAGTTGTAGTGATGTTGTTGTTAAGGTTGATCCTTTGAATGAAATTAAAGAACTTAATGAAACTAATAATGAATTTACTCTTTCAATTCCCATTACTGAAATACTAAATGTTTCAATTCTATATCCATTAAATAACTCTTCTTTTTATAGAGGAGAAGAAATTTGGTTAAACTCTTCAGTAACTTCTTCTTGTAATTTATATCCACCTCACGAAACATATTGGTACTTTGAAAATAGTTTAATTGGAATAGGAGATTCTATAAAGTTGCAAATTCCTCTAGATGATTCAGTTTTAGGAACAAAAAATATAACTGCGTTTTCTAATTCTTCAGGTTACATATCTTCAAGCTCTTCAATTTTTATAAACATTCTTAATAATCCTCCCAAAATTTTACAAGTTTCAACAAATGTTTCTGAAGTAGAATCTGGGGAAGGAATAGAAATAACATGTAGTGTTTATGATTTGGAGGATTGCGAGTTTTCAAACAATTGTAATTTAAATGTAAATATTTCTATTTTAGATGCAAATAATAATTGGAACAATTTCACAGCAAATAAAATAGGAAATACTTTTTATATAGATTATACTGCTCCTTACTATCCATTAGGAGAATATAAGGCATATTGTATTGTTTGGGATTCTGAAAACGATTATGCAATAAATTATACAAATTTTATTGTTTGGCAAAGAGCAGTAATTACTATTAATTTAAATTCTAGTTATTATTTCTGGAATTCTGGAGTAAAGGTCTATGGCAGAGTATTTAGAACAGATAAGAGTTATGTTCAATTGTCTTCTCTAGATGTTTATATTGATGATAAAAAAGTATGCAGTAACATAACCGATATTTACGGATATTATGAATGCGAGTTTCTTTCTCCTAGCCAAATAGGAAATTATATACTTTATGTCAATGTTACTGATGAACTGACAGGAAAAACGTTTAGTAATCAAACACTTTTGGTAGTAAAATTCGTATATGGTGGGGATGAAAAAGAAATGAGAAGAGCAGAAACAGTTAGTTGTTATGAGGTACCTCAGTTAGTTGTTAATCCAGATGGAAGTATAAAGAAGGTTTATGTTAGGGTTTGTGTTTGGAAATAAGCTTAATTATTTGATACGATAATTTAAAATAATGAGTAAGAAAGCTATATTTATATTTACTTTTACTTTTATTATACTATTTCCTTCTTTTTCTCAACCAGAAATATTTGATGAGCAACCTAAAAACGGTACTTACATTTATGGTAAAGATGATGATATATTTTCTATAAAGGTTATTTCTAATACAACAATTGAAGGATATTTATACGTAAGAGTTAAAGATCCAACTTCTATATGGAAAGAAATCAATATGAATTGTTATAAAGAAGAAACTTGGATTTGTAACGCTACAGTCCCAGGATTAGAAGCTCTTCTCGCTGAAGGAAAATACCTGCTTTACTATTTTGTTGTTACTAGTTCTGAGGGGGCAAGTTTTTATGGTAATCAATACTCACCGCTAGAGGTTTTAGTTGATAGAACCCCACCATCGATAAGTTTAGCTATGGAGTATAAAGATCTTACTTATATTAGTGAAAAAAAGAGATTAATTTTTACAATAACGGACAATTTATCTGGAGTTAATATAGAAAATGTATTTTTTTCTTATGGAAATATTTCATGGAATTCTAGCTGGATTAAACCTATTTATGATAATCAAACAAAAATTTACATTGCTACATGGGACACAAGCATTTTGCCAAATAATTCAAGTTGGATTATTTACGTTAATGCAAGTGATCTTGTAGGGAACTATCAAGTAAAAAACCTTGGATTATTTTATATAGATAATGAAGAACCAGAAATAATAGAACATAAGCCAAAAAGTTATGATGGTCTTTGGGGTTTAGTAGAAATATATGCTAGAGGTAAGGACAAATATTCTGGTGTAAAAAAAATGAAGATTTCTATAATAGATTTTCAGGATTATATATACTGTATCAATAATGAATGCTCATATACTCTCAATACTCTAAGATTTTCAGACGGAAACTATACATTAAATTTAACTATTTATGACGACGCAGAAAATTCATATACAATTTTGGTTCCAATTAGAATAGACAACACTTATCCAATTTTAAAATTAGAGTATCCATCTGAGTACTTAAAAGGTATAGTTAATTTTACCTTAAGGATTGGTAATATAAATAGGTTAGCGAATAGTACTCTAGAAATTTCTAATTCTAGTTGGAAAAAAGAATATAGTTTGAATTGTGATAACTTTATCTGCAATTTTAGCATAGATACAACTCTTTATCAGGATGGTAGTTACTTAATAACAATTAGAGTCGTCAACGATATTGGTTATATTTCAAATTACTCAAAACAATTTATTTTCGATAACACTTTGCCAAAAATTATACCTAGCGAGCCAATATATGAAAATTCGACTTTGAAGCTATCTTTTGGTTTATTGGATGAAATAGGCGTTAATGCAAATTTATCTAAAATTGATTTTGAGGAAGAAATACTACTACCAACTTGTAGAATTTTAACAGAAGGTAAGAGGGCATTATGTTGGATTAATGTTGAGAAGAATCTATCAAAAGGAAGGTATTATATTATTTTTTATGGCTACGATTTGGCTGGAAATGAAAACACTTACACCAAAGTATTATTTGTAACAGAAAACGAAAATATATACTATTCTTCTGAACAAAAAAATGAAACAAATTTTGTAATAGGCGAGGGAGCTAAGGAGGAAATTGATAATCAAACTACCATTATTGATAAAAAGTCTTTATTTGAAAAACTACCTCAAAATTTGAGAAATGAAGAAAAATATTTAATATTCACATTTTTTACAGTTCCACTATTTTTAATTTTATTGTTTAAAATATTTTTTAAAAAAACTTTACAAATATCACAAATTATAAATAAATTGGAGAAAGATCTTGATTCCCTTTCTATTGTTGAAAAATATCTTCAAATTAAAGGAGATACAGTAATGGAAGAAAAAAAGTACTTATTAAATGTAAAAAGTATTTTAGAGACAATTTCTGATTTTTCTTTTTTTAGCCAAAATTATAGTTATATTTTAAAAAATTTTCCACCCACTATAAAACAAAGATTAATTTCTCTAATCTCCAAAAAAATTAAAGATATGGAGAAAAGAGAAAATCTAATAACTCTTAAAAAAGAGCTGCAAAAAATTTTAGAGTTTAACGATATTAATGAAATACAAAACAGAAAAAAATATTTGCTAGATATACTTAAGAAATGCAAAAGTGAAATAGAAACAGAATTAGAGATATTAAAAGAATTAGAAAGTCTAAGAGGTGAAAAGTAGATGAATATAGATTTGTTTTTTTCTATTTCAATTTTTTTAATATTTGTCTTATGGATAATTTATTATTTATCAAACTTAAATACATCAGGATTGCTGTGGGAAAAAACATTACAAATAAGAAAAATGACAATAGATTTTGTTAAAACTATAAATTCCTTTGGAGAACCATCAGATTGGGATAAGGAAAGAATAATTCCACAAAAGCCAGGTTTGCTTTTCACATATTATTCAATACCACTTTTAATTACAAACAATTGTGATTATGAAAGATTTAATGAACCTATTTATTTGTTTTTAAATTTTGATGAAGAGTGTTTAAATTTAACTTGGAACGAAACGATAAGAATTTATGATGAAAATTTTAAGGAAGTCCCATTTAAGTTTGTTAAACAAGAATTTTGTTCTGAAGGGTATTTAAAAAATTCAATAGTATTTTTTGAGGTTAATATTTCTTCCAAGTCTTCAAAAATTTATCAGGTTTTATTTTCAAATATTTCATCCATAAAGTTTAAGGATTATGGAAATTTTAGCAATTTAGTCTTATGGTTAACATTTGATGAAGGTTCTGGAACAATTGCTTATGATTATAGTGGAAATAGTAATCATGGAACTATTTACAATGGAACTCAAGTATGTGCAGGAAACTTAACTCATAATACAACTTGTCCTCAATGGGTTGATGGAGTATTTGGAAAAGCTTTAAGTTTTGATGGAGTAGATGATTATTTGGAAGTTTATAATTCTCCAAAATTAAACCCGATTGATGATGGATTTACCATAAGCTTTTGGATTAATTTAAGTAGTTATGTTTCCCCAGGTGCAATTATAACTAAAAGAACAGATTACTTGGATGGTTACTTTATCTTTATTTGGAATAACAATAATTTGTATTTTGATTGGGGAGGGAGCGACAACAACAGGTGGAATACTAATTATAGTCCCCAGTTAAATAATTGGTATTTTATAACATTCTTACAAAATTCTTCAGGTAGATTTTTGTATGTTAATGGAAATATTATTTCTTATACATCGAATAAAGGAAATACTTCTCTCGCTTCATCTAACTCTCCACTAAGAATTTTTTCAGATACAATAGATCTTAGATATTTCAATAGTGGTATAATAGACGAGTTAAGAATTTATAATAGAGATTTAAGTGAAGAGGAAATAATTTCTTATTATACATGCGGGCCCTTAGATTTGAGAATTTATCCTATTAAAAATTTAGAATTGTTATCCTTTGAAAAAATGGAAGTTCTTAGAAATTTTAGTTATAGTGTTATAAAGGATATAATACAAAAGGGATACAATTTTAGGGTCGAGGTCTATGAAAAATAAGGGACAAATTCAGACTATAGAGGCTTTAATTTCTATTGCAATTATAGGTATTATAACAATATTTCTTTTTTCTCGAGAACCCAAATCTATAGAAACAACACAGTTAAGTAAGAAAATTGAAGTTTATGAGACAATAAAAATTATAGATTTAACTCAAAATTTAAGAATTCTTGCTATAAATGGAGATTCTAATAAAATAGAAGAAATTTTATATCCTCATATTAAATCTAACTTCAAAGTCGCTATTTTTAATATGAGTTCCAATATAACACAAGTACCTATTATAGAAGCAAAAAATATATTTACAGTAAGCTATTTGATTTCAGGATATCCTGGAAAATTTGCTCCACTCGAAATAAGGGTGTATTTATGGTAAAAGGAGAAGCTTTTTTATTAGCAAGTCTAATTATTGTAGTTAGTTTAGTTCTTATGTACTTGCCAATGAGAAGAGAATACTTAATAAAGCAAGAAAGTATATTGAAAAAAGAATATGAAGAAAAGGTTTTTGAAAATCTAATTAATGAAATAAAAAACACAGCATATATTTCTTACGGAGATTTTGATTCTTGTATAAAGAATTTGTACGATTTTTTAAATTTTAGTAAAAAATACCTTAATAGTAGAGGATTAAGTTTTTATTATTTGATTTTAGTTGGAAACATTTCAACGATTATGAATATTACTGGCATAAACGCTTTTGATAACACGATTGAAATAAATATAACTATAGACAAAAACAATAGTAAAAATCTAATAATTAATGAGTATTCTATAAATAGTATATTATTTTCTTTAATTGGTGATGAAAAAGAAATTGAAATAGAATATAAAGATGTTAAAAAAAGCGTAAATTTGAATGGAAATTTGATTTTATATTTAGATTTGCTTATTGATTCTGCAGATTACTCAAAAAGATATGTTGATGTTTTTGTTTATCGTTAATAAAAAAATTAAATATGAGAGGAATTAGTCCATTTATAAGTTTTGCTTTAGTAATATTAATAACCACTACAACTACTGTATTTATTTATCCTACAATAAAGACTATAACGGAAAGAAATAAACTTTCAAATTTAATAAACGAAGCAAATTCAAATTTAGATTTGTTATTTTCAACTATTGATGAAATATCTCGAGGATATATCGGCTCTAAAAGAACTATATCTTTAACAATTTCTGATGGAGAATATTATTTTGATAAAGAAAAAAATTCCTTAGTATTTTATTACAATTCTCCACAAAAAGTTGATTTATTGGGAAAAATTGGAGATAAATTTTTATCCATAGGAACAATTTTTTATGATTTTTTTGCAAATAACAATTTAGATAAATATAGAATAATTTCTGGAAACTGGAATATAAAAAATAGATTGGAAGGAATTAATGGAACAATTTATATTCCAATAAATGGAAGTTATAATTCTATTTTTGTTTCATCTAGATTTTCAAGTGAAAACAATCTAGGTCAACTATTTTTAGATCCGGCTCCAGAAAATTTAGTTTTGTATTTAACATTTGATGAAGGTGGTGGAAACATAGTTTATGATTATAGTGGAAATAACAATCATGGAACTTATTATGGCTATAATCCCCATACTCAATACAATTCAACTTGGCTAAATATTACTTCTGGAATTAAAACAAATGTAACTCATATTTTAAATTTGCCTTCAAAAGCAATATTAAGTGATGTTAATTTAACTGTTGAATTTAGAAATAATACTGTAAATGGGGAAAATGTTAGAGTTTTCGTAAATAATAATTATATTGGTGAGTTTAATTCTGCTTCTGGGACAAGTTATAATTTTATAAACATATTAAAATCAAATTTTACTGCTGGAATTATAAATAATATAACCTATGAAATTAGTAATACAAACATAAGTAGAACAACAATAAAATATGTTCAAGAAATTGTTTGGGTTGATGGAATTTTTGGAAAGGCTTTGCTATTTGATGGAGTAGATGATTATGTTGATGTTGGTAATTCCACTCTTTTAAATCCTAATAAGGGAATAACAATAATATTTTGGATTAATATATTCTCAAATCCAGATTGTGATGCAAATAATAATTGGAAGTATTTGATAAATACAGAAGGTTGGGGTAAATATCATATTATTCTAGAAGAAAGTAGAAAAATAGGAATGACGATTAAAAACATTACTAACACTGATTGTAGATGGTGGAATCCCACCTCGATAAACATTTCTAGTTGGTATCAAATAGCTATGAGTTACAATTCATCAACAGGTATGGGAAAAACTTTTCTAAATGGAAAATTAGATAGTGAAAAATGGTTTCCACCATCAGACATAATTACAGACTTAAGAAAGACTTGGATAAACTATCCAGCAAGAGCAAGTTGTACTAACGGTGCAGGTAGCTTTAACGGCATAATAGATGAAGTTAGAATTTACAACAGAAGTTTAACAGAGCAAGAAATTAAATTTTTGTATGAGCAAGGATTGAAAAAGTTGCAAAATAGTGGGATGATAAATGTTAATAACTTTAATAATACAAAAATTGTTTTTTCTAATCCCGATGGAAAAATTTATGTTAGTGAAATAATAGTTGGAAACTTTGATTCTAAGGAAATTAATTTAATTTTACCAATTTACAATGTTGATTTTATTTCTAATTTAAAAATTGGAAAAGGAAACTATAGAATTAAAATTGAAAATATAGGGTTTAATGAAACAAGTAAAAGGCCAATTATAAAAATTGAATTGGAGTAAAAATCTTACAAAACGGCAAAAAATTTAAATATGTAGACAATATTATATTACGGTATCTAGTAAAAAATGATTTTTAGAATACGTAAAGAGTAAAATCTAAACTTATAATCATTAAAAGTTGATGATAATGGTTAAGCTCTTAGTAGAAGGTGTTGAAAATGAAAAAAGAGAGAATACTCGTGTTAGCTATTACGCAATCTTTGATAGCCTTAAGTACCGGAATGTTAGGCCCAGTTTATGCAATATACTTCGAAAGAATAGTGGGAAACATCTCTTTAGTAGCTTTGATTATTGGAATTTACTGGATAATAGTTGGAGTGTTCGAGCTTCTTTTGTCACATCTAATTGATAAATTTGGAAAGAGTAAAATGTTTGTTATGGGTGGAATTATTTCATCTTTTGCTATACTTTTATATCCTATGGTAAAAGATTTAGTATCTTTGGTTTTTGTTGAAGTTATAAACGCTATAGGATATTCTTTTCAAGTTCCTGCATTCTTTTCACTTTTAGCTGAAGTAACATCTAGGAAAAAAAGAGGAAAAGAAATAGGATTTATCGACTCTTTTTGGAATATAGGATACGGAATTTCAGCAATATTTTCTAGTATTTTAATTAGCATATTTGGACTTTCGTTTATATTTTTTGTTGCTAGTTTTTTCAATGGTATTTCTAGTTTTTTAGTAAGGAAAAAGATTGATATTTAAAATTAAGCTATAATCCAATCTCTTTTTCTTCTACTTAAACCTTTTTCCTGATCTTCAATTTTCGTACTTGATTCTATTCTATCTATAACTTTTTCTATTTTATCTTCTATATTATCTGGCTGTTTTTCTTTTTTAATTTCATACTCTAAACTATTTTTTATCATCTCTTTTATTTTCTCAAGTTCGTCTTTAGAAGTTTCTTTGATTTTATTTTCTATAATAGGAAGTTCATTTTCGTAGTATGGATAAATTCTTAGATGTACGTGTTCGATTTTCGATGGTAGATAAGCAATACTAATAGCTAGAGGGGATAAAGCCTTTTTTATGGCCTTACTTATCTTTATGGAAGTTTCAAAAAGTCCTTTAGAAATTTCTGCGTTTTCCTCAAGGCTTTGTATATGAGTTTTTGGTAAAACTAATGTCATTCCTGTAGATCTAGGGTTAACATCCAATATTGCTAAAAAATTTTCATCTTCATATACAATATGACTTTTTATTTCCTTTTTTGCAATCTTGCAAAATATACATTCCATTAAAAGAATTGCTTATCAAAAAATTTAAATGGTAATAAAATAATCTTAAATAATTAGTTTGGAAAAAGAATATAGGTTAAGAGAGGAGAAAAATGCCGAGTGTTAAAAAACCAAGGGAAGGAAGTTTGGCCTTTTATCCTAGAAAAAGGGCCTTTCGTATTTATCCCTCTTTGGATACTTATCCCTATTTAGATAAAGTATTACCATTAGCTTTTGCTGGCTATAAGGTCGGAATGTGTCATGTTATGGCTTTAAATAATAAGAAAAATTCCCCATCTTTTGGTCAAGTTATTTCTATACCAGCAACCATAATAGAGGTCGTTCCTTTAAAGGTTATTGGAATTAGATTTTATACTAAAACAAACAAAGGATATAAAGTCTTTACGGAAGTATATGCGAAAGATTTACCAAAAGAATTAGAAAGAAAAGTTAAAATAAAGTCTAATTACTCCGAGCAAAAGATAGAAGAAATAAAGAAAATATTGGATAAAATCGAAAAAATAAGACTTATTGTAGCAACTCAACCAAAAAAAGCTGGAATTGGAAAGAAAAAACCAGAAATTTTTGAGATTGAAGTTGGCGGCAAAGATATTAAAGAAAAATTTGAATATGCAATTTCTAAATTAGGAAACGAAATATCTATTGATGAAGTTTTTAAGGAAGGAGAAGTTGTTGATGTTATAGGTGTAACAAAAGGTAAAGGAACACAAGGTCCAGTAAAAAGATTTGGAGTAAAAATTCAGGGAAGAAAAGCCAAAGAGAAAAGAAGGCATGTTGGTTCATTGGGACAAGAAAGACCAGGAAAAGTTAGATGGACTGTTCCTATGGCCGGACAAATGGGATTTCAAACTAGAACAGAATTGAATAAAAGAATAATAAAATTTGGTGATGGTAACGAAATAAATCCAAAAGGAGGGTTTATAAGATACGGTTTAATTAGAAGTAAATACGTACTTATAGAGGGTTCTGTTCCAGGAAGCAAAAAGAGGTTAATTTTTATAAGAAAGGCTATAAGGAGTAAAGAACCACCAATTTTGCCATACGAAATAAAGAAAGTGGTGGTGGAATAAAATGGTAGTAGTTTATGATATTAATGGAAATATAAAAGAAAATATTGAATTACCAAAAGTATTTTACTATCCTGTCAGAGAAGACTTAATTCTTAGAGCTTTTTTGGCTATCCAAAGTCATAAGAGACAACCTTATGGAGCAAACAAATTATCAGGTTTAAGAACTTCTGCTCACTATCATGGCGAAAGAAGAACGAGATACTCAATGATGAATAGAGGAATAGCAAGACACCAAAGATTGCATGGTAAAACAGTTCCTTCTCTTTTTTGGCAAGCGAGAATTGCACCTCAAACTAAAGGAGGTAGACCAGCACATCCTCCTGTTGTTGAAAAAATATGGTATCAAAAAATCAATAAAAAAGAAAAAAGAAAAGCAATTTTATCAGCAATTTCTGCGACAGCTATTTTAGATTTTGTTAAGAATAGACATAGAATAGATGGAATAAAAGAGGTTCCTATAGTTGTTGAAGACGAATTTGAAAATTTGAGCAAAACAAAAGATGTTATTAAATTTTTAGAAAAAATTGGTTTAAAGGAAGAACTTGAAAGGTTGAAAAAGAAAAAAGTTAGAGCAGGTAAAGGTAAGATGAGAGGTAGAAGATATAAGAAAAAGAAAGGAATTTTGTTTGTAGTTAAGAATGATATGAATTTAAGAAAAGCAGTTGAAAATATTCCTGGTTGTGAAGTTGTTAGAGTTAAGGATTTGTCTGTCGAAAATTTGGCTCCTGGAGGAAAGCCCGGAAGATTAACTGTTTTTACGAGAGGAGCTATTGAAGAATTAAAAAATATTAAGGTGATTTGATGGACCCATATAAAATATTGTTGTATCCATTGGTTACTGAAAAGGCAGTTGGATTGATTGAAAAAGAGAATAAAATAGTTTTTATTGTTAGTAGAAAGGCAAATAAAAAACAAATTAAAGAAGCTTTTGAAAAACTTTTTGAAGTTAAAGTAGAAAAGGTAAATACTTTAATTACAAAAGATGGAAAGAAGAAAGCATTTATAAAGCTAAAACCAGAATTTAAAGCTAGTGATATAGCTGTTAGATTAGGAATATTATAAGGTGATTTTATGGGAAAACGTATAATTGCAAGAGCTAGAGGTAAAGGCGGACCAAGATATAGAGCCCCAAGTCATAGGTATTTATGTAAAGTAGAGTATTACAATGGAAAAGGCGAAGGAATAGTTGAAGATATTCTAGATGATCCAGGAAGAAGCGCTTTAGTAATGTTAGTTAAGATTGATGGAAAAAGAATATTTCAAATAGCCCATGAAGGAGCATATGTAGGTCAAATTATAAAATATGATGGCGAAATAGCAAACGGTAATGTTGTAGAATTGGGTAAAATACCCGAAGGAACTAAAGTATTTGGAATTGAAAGTTATCCAGGCTCTGGACCAAAGTTTTGTAGGTCTAGTGGAAGCTTTGCTATAGTTGTTGGTAAAAGTGAAAATAAAGTTACTATACAGTTTCCTTCAGGAAAACAAAAAACATTAGATGCAAGATGTAGAGCAACTATAGGAATACCATCAAATGCTGGAAGAGACGAAAAGCCTTGGGTTAAAGCTGGAAAGAAATATATCGCTCTACATGCAAGAGGTAAGCTATTTCCAAGAACTGCAGCAGTAGTAATGAATCCTGTAGATCATCCATGGGGTGGTAAGAGAAAAAGACCAAGGCCTAGTAAAACAGTTAGTAGACATGCTCCACCAGGTGCTAAAGTTGGAAGTATTTCTCCAAAAAGTAAAAAAATGCAACAAAGTTAGATTCTTATTAATTTGATTTTAATATTTATTTTATTAAAATACCTAAGGGTCCGTAGTCTAACGGTTAGGACGCCGCCCTTACAAGGCGGAGGAGGCGGTTCAACTCCGCCCGGACCCACTACTCGAAAATTATTTCGTTTTTATCCAACTTCTTTGACACTGATGGAGATGTACAATTTGTATATATTAAAACGAATAGAATATTAGAATTTGATGAAACATTAAAATAGCCAACAGTACCTTGATTTAAGCTAGGTATTACATTTTGCACATCTTGACTAGTACCATTTTCATAGACTATTTGAAAATTTACTTTCAACGGTATATTGCCAGTATTAACAATATATCCATATATATATCCGTCTTTGTACTTAACATCTCCATATGTGCTTATTCCTCCATAAGAACAAAGTAATTGTATTTCCGATTGTTGTTGAATGTTTTGACTTGATGTTCTAGTAAATCCAGTACCCCATGTGATTATAATTGCTGCTATAGCGATAGTAAATCCTATTAAAAGAATCTCTGCCACAAACGGACTTATACCTTTCATAACTTAACCTCAAGTGTCACACCAGGACAATCTGTGTAAAATGTGTATTTCAAAAATCCAGGTTCAATATTATCTAAAATAAAACTAGTAGAAGTTCCTGGATTTGATAAAGCTTCTACAGATCTTGTTATATAGTTCGTTGGATTAGGATAATAGAAGGTAACATTTAGAATCTTTAGTTTAACTGGACCAAGGTTATAAATACTTATAAAGAAAGTTTTACTCGTTTCATTATAGTACGAAAAATCAACTTTTAAACTACCAGAAGCCATTGAACATCTCCTAAATTGCTCCGTTTCTTCTTCACTTGGTAAACCGCCTCTAACAAAACTTGAACCCCAAAAAGCTAATATTCCAGCTAGTGTCATTGTTATGGCTATTAATAATACAGTTGCAACCAACGGACTAATACCTTTTTTCATAAAAATCTTTATATTTTGTATAATAAAAATTTAAAATCTCTTAAGATATTTCAGTCTTAGATTTAAAATCTCTAAATATTTCAGTTCTTTCAGATATAGATGTTCTTCTAAGATTTCGAAAGTTTTTTTCAATTTTTCTATAGCATCTAAATCACTTTCCTTAATTTTTCCGTATTCTTTTAGTAAATTAGAGCTTTTTGGAATGAAAAAAGATTTTACTATTGGAATATCTTTGTTATTTTCGGCTATTTTATCTATTTCTCTTAAAACTGCATATAGGTGTTTACAAGCAATATAATCATTATGATACTTTAAGAATGGACAATCATGAGAGTAAGATTCTGGATATAAATATCCTTTCTTCTCTATATAAGAATACTTTATTTTAAAGTTATATTTCTCATCTTTTCCAGATGTATAAACTATGAAATCAAAGACAATATTATTTATTTTTTTACCTAAGAGATCAATTATGGAATGTAAAAAATCTTCTGAAATATTAAGAACTGCATTAACGTATGGTTTATATGGATAATACACAGCATCTAAGTATTTTCTTGGATCAAATTTTTTATCTATATATATCCTATACTCTTTTGAAAATTCTTCTTGTTTCAAGTATAAGTAGTCCAAGTATTCTTTAAAGCTAGTTTTCGGCATATGAAAAATTCCTACAGAAAAGTATTTATTGTTAATGTTTGGGCCTGGCGGGATTCGAACCCGCGACCAACCGGTTAAGAGCCGGCTGCTCTACCATGCTGAGCTACAGGCCCATTCAATATATTTTAGGAAAACACCTAAAAAAGTTATGAGATTAAAAGATAGATACTATCTAATTAGGCAATTGACTAATTTAATTGAAGAAATGAATAAAGATTTAGATTTTGTTATAGTCGAAGGGAAGAAAGATAAAAAAGTTCTAAACATTTTAGGATTTAAGAAAAAGATATTACTACTAAGTTCAAGATTGATACTAAAAGGAAAGTTTACTATTTTGACAGATTTTGATAAAGAGGGCAAAAGATTAGAAAAGATTTTGTTAGAAAAATATGGCGATAAGAATTTTGTGAGAATATATAGAAAAAAGTTTTACGAGTTATTAGAAGAATATAATATCAAAGAAATTGGAGATTTGGAGAAATCTATAAAAGAAGTTTCTAATCTATTTTGAATCTAGTTATAGCTCCTATACCACCCATACTTTTAAATTGTTTACCTTCTTCTGTGTCTTCAGAAACGATATTAATTTTGGCGCCAAGGCTTTCAGCTTTTTCTATAATTTCGTCGCTAATTTCACTTTCGTACTCTTTTTTCATCTCTTCCCCACAAATTTCACATAAAACTTTTTCATCTCTTTTCACATATTTTTCACTTTTGTGTCCATTTATACAAACAAAACCAGCCTTCAAATAATCAAAATCTTCTGATATAATAAGTTCATCAATAGCATTATATTCTAGCGCCTTTAACACTTTGTTTAAGCCAATAATGGCATTTTCTCCTCTCTTTAAAGCTAAAAACAGTTTATTTAAAATCGATTTTTCTTTAATTATTTCTGCTTGTTGTAATACATCTTCACTTCTTTTTACTAACTCTTCTAAGCCATATTCATCTGTATAGCCAACATCTTTTATTCCAAGAATTTTATTTTTTATTTGATAATTCAAATAGTCCTCTTCTTTTAATCTTTCTTTAATCGGGCCAGGCCCACCAATTAAAACACCCAGAACATTTTCTTCAAGAAATATAGAAGATGCTACTTCTCCTACTTTAGTTAAAAACTCATTTATAGCGTCTTCTCTCAGTCTATCATATCTTCCTTGAGAATTATGTACTAATAGAAAATTGGCAAGATAATTTCCATATGGCTCAACTTCTAGGTCATAAAAGAATACAGAAGCCTCTATTTCACTATCACTTATATTTTTAATTTTCTTTTCTATTAATTTTTCCTTCTCTAAAACTAATACAGTATCTCCTTTGGCTAGATCTTCTACTCTTTTTTCTTTAATTTCACCATTTTCTTTAACAAATATAATATGATCGTAACTTGCAATTATGCTATCTTTTTCGAAGAAAATTTTTTTAGCTTTATCAACGTGTCTTTTGAATACTTCTTTAACTTTCCCAATTTTAATAGAATTTTCTATAAAGTCGAAGCAAAGAACCTCGTCACCCTTTTTAATTTTGTTTATTGGAATTTTTTGGTAAGAAGAATTTATTATTTCTGTCGATCTATGTAAACACATACCACCTTTAACAGTTTTGCTTGGAACTGTTGACTCCAATCTCTTCCTAACAATAATTTTTTTACCTTTTAAAACTCCTATAGTAGCTTCTTTTGCATCCAAAACTATTAATCCATAAACATCTTTTTCTTTAATCATATCTCTTAAAGGATCTAAGACAAAAACTTGATCACACCAATATATTTTTGTTTCAAGTTTTTCTGGAGGTTCTATAGACCAAAGTTTTATATCTTCTTTTCCTTCTACAGGAGATACATTTCCAGCAAATACAACTAATCCATTGGGCGGGGTTTGTTTAAATAATCTCAAATGTTGAATTATCTTTTCTAAAGCAGCTACAACATTCTTTCTAGTATTTTTACTCTTTATGTTCTCTGCAGTAGATCTTTCTTCAATAAGTTGATTTATTACTTCTATTAAATTATATCCCGCAGGAATATAAACAGAAACCAATTCAGTATGTCTTCCTTTAATTTTTTCTAGTTCTTTAATAAGTTTTTTAAGTTTAGTAGAGTTTTCGCTAAATTATATTCACCCTAAAATATCTATTCTCTTATTATTTCAACAAAAGAAGGAGCAAGAATTAAATAACCGTCCTGAGTTCCAACAATATCTATTTTGTTTTGTTTACAATTTCTTTTTAGTTTTTCCAATAAAGTTTGCATATAGCCAAAATCCTTTTTTTGTAATTCTTGGGTTTTAACAATAACTATCATTTGTCTAGCCAACCTAATTATTTTATCAACATCTTCACTTTTGTTTAATTTTTCTATTTTTATTTTGAGCTTTTCCTCTTCTTTTATTTCCTCTTCTGGTACTATTTCTATCTCTCCTTCACTTTCTTTTTTAGAAGGGAAAAAATCACTAAACGCCATGCATATTTTTTGTTTCTAAATATTTAAATGCCTATCCTTTAATTACAATATGGAAATTTTAGGGATAAACATATATTGGTTAGGTCATGCGTGTTTCAAAGTTGAAGGAAGAGTCACAGTCTATATAGATCCTTTTCAAATAAAGTTTCCAAAAGAGAAAGATGGGGATATAGTTTTAATAACACACGATCATTTTGATCACTGTAGTATAGACGATATAAAAAAGATAATACACCCCCAAACTGTTATAATTGCAGCTAAAATGTGTAAAGGGAAAATAGACAATCTAAAAGGAAGTGTTAATACGATCATGTATTTTGAACCAGGTGATAGTATTAATGTTAATGATGTTATAATAAAAGCTGTACCTTCTTATAATGTTAACAAATTTAGGTCTCCAGGTCAAGTTTTTCATCCAAAAGATTCTAAATATTTGGGATTTATAATCGACATTAATGGAGTAAAAGTTTATCATGCCGGAGATACAGATTTAATTCAAGAAATGTGTGAATTTGGAAGAATAGATGTAGCAATTTTACCTGTTAGTGGAGTATACGTAATGACAGTTGAAGAGGCAGTTGAGGCAGTAAAAATTTTAAAACCAAAATTTGCTATACCTATGCATTATGGTTCTATAGTAGGTAGCGAAAAAGACGCAGAAAAATTTAAGAGCTTGGCATCTCAATTTACTAGAGTAGAAATATTAAAAAAAGAATAAAAAAAGAAAATTTTATTTTATACATCGGCAGCTCTTAAAGTTTTTCTTCCGTTTGCTTCTGCTCTTTTAACAGCTTCTTTAACCATTTCTACGACTTTTTTGTTTAGTGCATCAAAGAATTCATCTGATATTCTTACATCTCCAGCAACTTCTCTTACTGCTGACTTAACTACTAAGTTTGCTTCTTTTGCCATCAAACTCACCCAATTTATTTTTGTTTAGAATATTTAAAAATAGGTTTTTAAAACGATTAAGAAACATATTCAAAATTTAATTTTAGT
This sequence comes from Candidatus Aenigmatarchaeota archaeon, assembly GCA_039000725.1. Taxonomy (GTDB): domain Archaea; phylum Aenigmatarchaeota; class Aenigmatarchaeia; order CG10238-14; family SpSt-28; genus SpSt-28. Next base: position 402,412 of record JAWBNO010000001.1, read on the forward strand.
TCACTTGCAATCTTATAAGCTTTTTCAATTTCGTTTTTATTCAAAACTCTTGATATTTCTCTAAATTTTTCAATTTCATTTTTCACTAAATAATCTGGCCTATATTGTTTCATTACATTTACTAACGCATTTTTACAATTTTCGGAAATCCAAGTTAAAACTTTATTAGTACAACATTCAATATGATTAGGTAAAACAAGATGCCTTATAATAATTGGATCTTCATTTTCATACATCATTTTAATATTTCTACCTACAATTTCAAAGTAATTTTCAACTAAAGATAACCTTTTAGCACATTCATTATTTCCATATTTAAAATCAGGAAGCCAAATATCAACTAAGTCTAAAAGAATTTTCATAGTTTCTATAGAAGCATAGGCATTACTATTCCATAGTATTGGTACATTAATATCTAGAAATTTCAAAGATTCTACTATAGTATGCAAATGTTGATCAGGATTTCCACCAACAAAATTTATATTTCTAGCTCCTTCTTCTCTCAACCTTCTTTCAATTATTGATAGTTTTTTTGAATCTACAATAAATCCATTTTCACTAAATTGACTTATTTCCCAATTTTGACAATATGCACACTTAAAATTACATCCACAAAAAAATATTGTTCCACTAGGTATCAAAGGAGTTTCTTCGCCTAAATGTAAAAAATAGGAAGAAACGTATGTTTTATTAAGAAGGTTGCAAAAACCTCTTTTTTCAAACCTATTTACTAAACATCTTCTTTCACACATTCTGCATGGGTTTAAAAGTCTTTTACTTAATTCTATTTTTAATTCTAAAAAGTTACATCCTTTTTTTGAAGTTTGTGAAAATTCTTTTATTTCAATTTTACTTTCTTTTATATCTTTTAAGATTTTTTTAAATTCTTTTGAATACTTCTCATGCAATTTCCACAATTCTTTTTCTTCCAAATTTTTTATTTCCTCTTCACTAACTTCAATATAAATATTTTTACAAATTAAAAATTTTGCAGGCTTTATGTTTTTATCAACTAAGTAATACCAACTTAATATTTCATCTATTTCCATATTATTTTTTAAAAGTCCATTCTTTTTCTTTTACCCCAGCCCTTTTGTTTTCAACTCGAGCTAATACAAACAAAAGGTCTGAAAGTCTGTTAAAGAATGGAATTAAATCTTTAACTTTAGCTTCAACACAAGCTCTTTCAACTCTTCTACAAATAGCTCTAGCTACTTGTAAAGCAGAAGAAGAATGAGTGCCGGTAGGATAAATAAAATGTTTTAAGGGTTCCAATTCATTCTCATATTTTTTTATTTCTTCTTCAATAAAGGTTGTATTTTCTTTTCCAAATTCAATATTTTCTCCAAAAAGTTTAGCTCCAATAAGAAATATTTTATTTTGTATTTCTTCTAAAGTCTTATCAACATCTTCATTTTTTGTTAGAGACCTACATAAACCTATATAGCTGTTGAGTTCATCTATTTCGCCAATTAGTTTTATTATGGGAGCATTCTTTTCTATTTTTGTTCCTCTAAAACAGGTTAGTCCATCATCACCATTTCCGAATTTAGACTTCATAATTTTACTAAATTTCTATATTTAAGAAATTAAACAAGCAGCCCAACCACAATTTAAGCAATTGACACATCCCGCTTGATAAACTAAATTGTTTGATCCACAATTTGGACATTTTTCAATTTTGTTATTAACATCATTAACTTTAATATTATTGGAGTTAATTTCTTTAATCATTCCTGGCTCTTCTAGTCCAAATTTCTTTAAAATTTTCAAGGTTTCGTTTTTTATAAGTTTCATATATTCTTTGATTCTATTTTCTTCTACATTTCCCTTAACATATAAAACTTGCTTTGATTTACTACCTTCTCTATATATTGTTATTCCTTTACAACCTAAGTGATAAGCAGCTATATAGGCTTGTAGAACATCTTCAACAGTTGCAAAAGAAGGCATATTTATAGTTTTACTAATAGAAGTTGTAATCCATAGTTGTGCTGCGGCTTGTGCTCTAACATGATCCCACCAAGGAATATCCAATGCAGTAACAAAAATTTTTCTCATTTCTTCTGGTATTTCTTCTATACCCTGTACACTACCGGCGTTTTCTGCAATTTTTCTAAGTAGTTCTTCTGAATAAAGCCCAATTTGTTTCAGCTGTCTTTCAAATTCTATGTCTGTATAGAAGAAACTACCAACGGTAACCCTTTTCTCAAAGACTAAAGAAAATTGTGGTTCTATACCACTAGAAACATCAAAAAACATGGAAATAGAACCAGTTGGAGCTATTGAAGTTACTTCAATATTTCTAATTCCATGCTTTATTATTTCTTGTTGTAGTTCTTCCCAATCTAAGTTCCATATTTGAGGATGGTAAAATCCTTCAATTGGCATTTCTCCCTTTTTATAAGATGTCTTATCATAATAAGGAAAAACTCCTCTTTCTTTAGCTCTTTCTACAGAAGCTTTCATTGCATAGTATGTTAAAAATTCAGATACTCTTTCTATAAATTTAAATCCTTCTTCAGAGCTATATGGGATTTTTAAGGCAAACATTGCATCTGCTAAGCCCATATATCCTAAACCAATTCTTCTAACAGCTTTGCTAGCTTTATCAATTTTTTCTATTGGATATTTATTTACATCGATAATGTTGTCTAAAAACCTATAAGCAACTTCAATAGTTTTTCTATAATTTTCCCAATCAAAATATGCCTCTCCTTTTTCATCAAATTTAATAAAAGCATAAAGGTTTATTGATCCTAAATTACAAGATTCATATTCATATAAAGGCTGCTCACCACAAGGATTAGTTGCTCTTATTAATCCTCTAAATTCTTTTTGAACATTCCTTCTATTAATATTGTCTAAAAATAGAACACCAGGGTCTGCGGTTTTCCATGCCATTGTTGCTATATCATTGAGTAAAATTTTTGGGTCTATATAGTTGACAACCTTTCCATTTCTCGGGTTTATTAAAGCATATTTTTCACCTTTTTTATATGCTTCCCAGAATTTTTCATCAAGCATAACAGAAATATTGAAATTTTCAAATTCTCCTTCTTTTTCCTTAGCATGAATAAATTTTAAAATATCAGGATGCCAGCTTTCTAGAATTCCCATATTTGCTCCTCTTCTTTTTCCACCTTGTTTAACAACTTCAGTTACAACATCTATAATTTTCATGAAACTTACAGGACCACTTGCAACTCCTGTAGTACTAGCAACTATATCTCCTTCTGGTCTTAGTTTAGAATAATTTATTCCTACGCCACCACCAGATTTAAATATCAACGCACATTCTTTAGCAGCTTCCATTATACTTTCCATGTTATCTTCAATTCCAATAACAAAACAAGCAGATAATTGACCTAATTTAGCTCCGGCATTAAATAATGTTGGAGAATTAGGTAGAAATCTTTTACTTACCATTAAATCAAAGTATTCTTTAAAATTATGGTAATATTCATTAAATTCCCCATTTTTTAACATTTCTAAAAATTTAGACCAACTTACTTTCATTTTACCTTGTTGATTTAGTTCATCGTATAAGCTTTTCATTCTTTCTAAATGATATCTATTCCAAAATATTTTTTCATCATTGTTAAAGAATCCAAGTTTCTCTTCATATTCTTCAGCATTAAATTCTTCTTTTTCCCAAATTCTTTGTTTACCTTCTTTATCAAATACTCTTTTATCATAAATTATATCTGGAATAACAACTAGCATAGCAACTCTTTCAAACATTTGTTTAGGTCCCTCAACCAACTTACCTTCCTCATTTTTTAGTAAGTATCTGCTCGCGATAAGCCTTAAAGCGTTTGTTGAAAACTTTTTAGCTACTTGTTCCTCGTAAAAACCTTGTAAAATGGAAATTTTTTCATTTCTTATTTCTTCTTTTTTCTTTCTGTAAGTAATATAAGCTTTAGCAGTTTTATAGTGTCCATTTTCTACCAAAACTTTTTCTACTAAATCTTGAATTTGTTCTACATTTGGGATTTCTCCAGGTTTAATTTGTTTTTCTAAAATCTCAACAACTTTATCAGCAAGTTTATAGGCAAGTTCTTTATCTTTTCCCCCAACAGATTGAGCAGCTTTCCAAATAGCTTCTGCAATTTTTGTTTTATCAAATGGAACTATTCTTCCATCCCTTTTTCTAACTTTTTCTATCATTTTGTGCACCAAGAAGTAACTTAAGTTTCTTTCCTATTTTAAATTTTTTTATTTACTTGTTTATAGATTTTGAAGAATATGAAAAAACATCTAGAGTAATTAAGATTATGTTACTACCTCTTATTAAGTAACAATTGTTGTCATCATCGCATAAAATTATATTTCCTACACCACCATGTTTACTTTTTTCTACTTTTTCTAATCTTCCTTCTATTTCACTATCATCTATAGTTTTTACTCTTACTTTTTTACCCTCATATCTTCTTAAATATGAAATCACGTCATTCATATTTAAATTAAACTTAAAAACTATTAACCCTTTTTTAATCTTTCTTCAATTTTTTTATGCAATTCTAGAAGCAATTTTTTCCTATCTTCCATTAAAACCACATCGCTTTCACTTAAAGCAAACAAGTTATGTGCAAAAGGAGAAGGAACATCTAAAATAGGTAAAAATTCTAATTTTATTTTTCCTTTTTCTATATCTTCCAAAATTTTTTTAGAATTCTTTACATCCATAAAATCTTCTAGAATTTCTCTATAGGTTTCTTCTAAAACTGGAAATCTCTCTAGATTTTTAACAATTTTTATAAGTTTTTCTGCATTTATTTGCTGTTTTTCTATAGAGATTTCATGTCCCTTATAATTTCTAAGAATCATTAGACTTCTAGTGGCAACATGTCTAAACTTTCTTTTGAGGAGTTCAGTATTTATTAAAGATTTCTTTAATAGATCTTCAAAATTTTTACTATTAACTAATTTAATTACTTTTTTCGAATCAATTAAAGGTTTAGGCTTTACTAATATCCAACCCTTTTCTTCTAATGGTATAGAAAGAACAAAACCGTTATCATTAATAGCAATTCCTATTCCTTTTCCAACTTTTTTCATTAAAGCATAACCATAAGCTCTACTTAATGCATCATTAATTCTTCTTCCAAATAAAGTGTGAAATATTATATGCTGGTAATTGTTTTCAATCACATTTTCTATCAAAATTGTTTTATTACTAGGAAGATTTTTTATACCATATTTTCTTAAAAACTCTAACTCTAGCTTTAAATAATTATAAACATTCTTAGCCACATTTTCATTTGCCAAATATTCTTTTTTTAAATAATTAATAACTTCTTTTTCTCTTTTTTTCTCAATCATTTTCATGATTTTTTCTCTGAATTTAGCAATTTCTAATGCTAAATCATAATTTAAAGGCAATTGCTCGCTAAACCAACTTGGTATAGTCGGTCTTTTTTCTTTGGTAGGTAAAACATAACAAGTACTTTTTTTAGCTTTGACAAATTCATAAGTTTTTCCACCAAGAACAAAAATATCCCCCTTAACTAATCTTTCCAAAAAACCTTCTTCTATAAAACCTACAAATTTTCCATCTAAAGTTTTAACTTTAATTTTTACTTCATCTGGTATTGTACCAACATTTAAAGTATAAATAACTCTTGCATATTTTCCCTTTCTACCAAATTGCATGTTTTTTTCATCTAGCCAAATTTTTCCATAGACTTTATAATCCTCTAAAGTATGATATTTACCTGCTAAATATTCTAGAACTCTATAAAAAGTTTCAAAAGATAGATTTGAAAAAGGATAAGCCCTTTTTATTAAATTGTAAGCTTCATTTACATTCCATTTCTTTTCTAAAGACATTCCTAATAAATGTTGAGCTAAAACATCTAAGCAATTTTTAGGCATTTCAAATCTATCTAACCAATATTCATAACATTTTTTTGTCATTACTAAGCATTCTATTAAATCATCTCTATCTAAGCAAATTATTCTTCCTTTAGAAATTTCTTTTAATGAATGCCCTGCTCTTCCAATTCTTTGCATCAATCTTGAAACACTTTTTGGAGAGCCAATTTGAATGACTAAATCAATATATCCAATATCTATTCCCAATTCTAAGCTTGTGCTAGATATAACAACCTTTAACTTACCTTCTTTCAATCTATTTTCAACATCAAATCTAATGTCTCTACTTATACTTGAATGGTGGACTCCAGTTACTTCATCTAAATATTTAGAGGGAAATAATTGTTTTAGATGATAATGAACTCTTTCTGCACCACTTCTCGTATTTGTAAAAACTAATGTTGTTCTATGTTTAGAAATTAATTCATCCAAAGTTTTATATAAACTTTTATTTATTTCATCGGCAGAAGAAAATAGTAAATCATTTGAAGGAACAATAACTTTTATATCTATTGGTTTAACAAATCTAGCATCAACTATATAACATTCTCTAGGTTTACCATTTTCAATACCAACCAAAAATTTTGCAGCCTCTTCTAAAGGTTCTAGGGTAGCTCCCGCACCGATTCTTACAAATGGTTTTTCAACATAATTTTGTAATCTTTCTAGGGAAATTGTTAAGTGTATACCTCTTTTTGAATTTGCTAATTCATGAATTTCATCTAATATTACCCATCTAACTTTTTTTAATTTTTCTTTGAATTTTTTAGTTGAAAGAATTATTGCCAATGTTTCTGGTGTAGTTATTAATATGTGAGGAGGATATTTTAGTTGTTTTTGTTTTTCGCTAGCTAATGTATCTCCAGTTCTAATTCCAACTCTTATTTCTTGTAAATTAATTCTTTTTTTCTTAGCAATTTCTTCTATACCTTTTAAAGGAATAAGTAGGTTCTTTTTTATATCATTTGCTAATGCCCTCAAAGGAGAAACATATATACAATAAACATAATCTTCCAGCTTATTCTCTCTTGCAAGCCTAATTAATTCATTTATTATAGAAAGAAAACAAGCCAAAGTTTTTCCAGAACCTGTTGGAGCAGTTATCAATGTATTTTTTCCTTCATGAATTAATTTAATTCCAAATAATTGAGGTAAAGTAAATTTTTTAAATGTTTTTTTAAACCATTCTCTAACACAATCTTCTAAAATTAAAAATATTTCTTTTTCTTTTACTTGCTGGTTAATGGGTTTTACTAACATAAAAATTATTTTTTGTGTGAATTTATTGTTTTTGACCAGTTTTGTTTTTTCGACCATTTTGAAAACTAAACATTTTAAATAAATATTCTATATTCTTCCTGAATATTTTTATTGTTTCCATTCTCTTTAAGTGGGTTTTAATTTTTTAGTCTCAAAAAAATTCTTTCGTAGACTATGCGTTTTGAATCACGCCTTTCTGAACCTAAAAATTTTTAAATAATCCTTTTCTTCTCTATTTTAGGTAGATTTTTAGAGACTACCTAAGACAGAGCGATGTTGTAATCTTAAGGTGTATATTCATTTTGAAGGGCGTAAAAAGATTCTCTTGTCAAAAAGAAAATAATTAATTGGTAATTGATATTTTGGATAAAAGGTTAAAGCCCAACAGCTCTAAAAAAAGAATACATTTATCATGCAGGCTTTTTAAAGATAAGAAAATAAAATTATGGACAATTGGCAGTAAGAAAACAATTATAACCAGTAAGTGGAGCTGAAACGCACCGCTCATCACACGTCCCATCAGAACATCTGTAACAGTAGTAGTTGTCTCCACAACCTATACAATTATCATAACTGTAACAACTTACTATTTGTGACGATGAATATCCGCATCCCCCACTCGAACAGCTATAATCTCTATATTCTTTATATTCAGTGTCCCTACAATACCAGCCATCATAATTATTGCAATTATATGTTTTACTTCCATAACTACTACCACTTGGATAATATTCTACTAAAGTTGTACTACTAGAACAATAATCTGTGTAAGTGTTATAAACATTACAAGTTGAGCTTGTCCCACTACAGCCAGTATAATCAGTTACAGTTCCTTGAGTAAATGGATAATCTCCACCATCTGTATCGGTAGATGCCTTTTGTGTACAATCTTCCACCAAAGATCCTAAAGAATAAGTACAACTACAAGAAGAAGAAGAAACATAATAATCTAGATAAGAGTATATCTTATTATCACCACCACATACATTTCTACAAATATCTTGAGTATCACAATTTACAGTAGAATATGTATACACACAAGCGCCATTAGAGCAGTAATAATCTCTATTTTCTGCAGGATCAGAACCGCAACCTGGATTATTTCCATAATTATGACAACCATCATAACTATTGCAATTTTCTATAGACGAATCAGAATAAGCGCACGCACCATTACTACAGTAATAATCTCTTAAGTATCTATAATCTCCACTGCAATAATAATAATCATAACTATTGCAATTTTCCGATTGAATTACCGAGTAAGTGCAATAACCGAAAGGAGCATTACAATAATAATTTCTATTTTCCCTAATATCTCCAGAGCAATACCAACCATCGGCTTGACAACCTGCCTGAGAACCATAATATACGGCAGTACCCTTTAGGTAAATTTTTCCATCACTTGAGTTAAATACTAATAAGTTAATATCATTAGAGGCGTTTCTTACTACAAAATTTTTTGTTGTTATTGATGGGTTATTGTTTTCTACAAAACCACCATAAATTTGGCCTAAGGTTCTATTTATTGCAAACAAAATATGTGAGGAATTACCTAAAATAAAACTATTTTTCCACCCACTCTGATAAACAGAGGTAGTTATACTAAAGGAAGAAGAATTTAAATAAAGGTTACCCTCGGAACTTACTATTAGCAAATAGGCGTTTTGATCGTTGTAAATAACAAACCATGGAGGATTAAAATTTATTCCACAAAATTGAGGGTCCATATTTATATTTAAAAATTCATAATGATGGCTAGTTATAGATTTTTCTTTATCTAATAAATCTGGAATAGCAATGGGAAAAACGTTTGATAGTAGAAAGAATAAAATGGTAAGTAAAATCAAATTGTAGATAGGTTTCATCTAGCCCACCCTTATAATTACGTTTTTATTCACAGCATCTAATTGTATTCTAATAAAATTGTTAGAATCTGCTATGTTTGAAACAAGAAGATTAGAACTTATATTGACGTTTGTTGCATTAACCCAGTTAACATTTATTATATTTCTCGAGCTATCGACTATTCTTTGACTACCAATATAATATCCTTGGCTTGAATAAATTGCTTGAGTAGCATTAATATCTCCAACTACATCTAATTTTTTAATTGGTGAAGTAGTTCCTATACCGACATTACCATTGTACCCCGAGATTACAGGTCCATTACTTCCTAGTTTTATATGGGCTTGAGTGCTATCTTGTAAGCCATAAATGCCTAAAGTATTAGCTGTATCGATATCAGTAAGGAAAACATCATCACCTATAATTAAGTTTTGACCTCCTGGGCCAAATACATCTTGTGCCCTTATAGTTCCAGCAACATCTAATTTATAGCTTGGTGAAATTGTTCCAATACCAACATTACCATAGAAAATTGAATACTTAGTTGAATTATCAAAAGATGCAATTGGTTCATTACCAATAATCCCGTTGATTTCAAACCTATCTGTCATTAATTCTAGTCTATTAGCCCATCTGTTAAATCTGGATTCTTTGCCATAGTTAGTATTATAGAATCTTATAAATGGTTGGCCAGAATTATCAGACAATCGAAGATTACCTTTAATATCAAGTTCAGCTTGCGGATTTGTTGTTCCAATACCAACTTTGCCGAAGAAATAAGTATTTTGATTTATGTCTACTTCCAATGCTGCTTTCCATTGTGAACCATCATAATATGATAAATGAAGTCTATTTGGTTCACTATAGGTTGATCCTCTTTTCATTAAAGACCAGTAAGTATTTCCCTCTATCCAATTTATAGATCCAGAATCTGCAAGATTACCTCCAGTAGTTACAATTTTTATTTGAGGTGAAGCAGTGTTGCTAAGTTTAATATTTCCACTAACATCTAACTTTTCTGTTGGTGAAGTTGTTCCTATACCAACGTTGCCTGGGAAGTAAACATTTTTAGCTCCCCATCCAACATCTTTACCTATCGTGAATAAACCAGCATTATAGGTAATTGCCGAAAGGCTATGACCTTCATCAACAAATGTAATACTAGATGTGTCAAGAGCATTTAAAAGTAGGTTTGTATTAAATCCTCCAGAAGTTTTCCATCCTCCTGTAGCTGGATAATCTTGCGCAAGTGATCCGACTGCTAATCCATAGGTTGTTGTCCAAGCATTTTCTGTTGCTACTCCTATTCTTGCTCTATCATTAACATCTAATTTTACTTGTGGATTTGTAGTTCCAATTCCAACTCTATCATTAGCTGAATCTACATATAAAGTTCCACTATCTATATTCATTGGACCAGCAGCAGTAATTTGATTAATATTAGCCAAATTTCTAGAGCTATCAACTATTTGAGTTGTGCCAATATAATATCCTTGGCTTGAATAAATTGCTTGAGTAGCATTAATATCTCCAACTACATCTAATTTTTTAATTGGTGAAGTAGTTCCTATACCGACGTTGCCCATAAAATATGAGTTCTCAGTTGCAACACTTCTAAGACTCGCATTTACAATTAGATAATCATAACCTACAGTTAAGGCGTATCTTCTTGGTTTATCTGTTTCATTCCAGTTTCTAACATATAATATTATTTCATCCTGACCAGCATCATCTCCAGCTTCTAGTATCATTCTTGATTGAGTCCCAGAAACATTTCCAATTATTCTTAACCAATCATTTGAGTGTGCAGGTAATTCTAAGTAAGCTCCACTACTTCCACCTTGACCCCCACCTATTATAAAAGTTCCTGCAACTTTACCAGATATAGTCCCACTCGGATCTAGATAGAATGTTGAATTTTCTCTGTCATAATATATGGAAGAGTTAATATTCCCAGCAACATCCAATTTTTGAGTTGGTGAAGTAGTTCCAATTCCAATATTTGTTCCTGTATCGTAAATTATCGATTGAGATATACCAGTTGAACTTCTTTTTATTAAATAGTTGCTTGATATTGAGCTAATATTTCCACTCCAATATGGATCTGTTTCAGTTAAAGTTGGCCATGCACTTCTACAGTCATTTCCTATACAAATTTGAGAAGCTCTTACAGATTGAGTTGCATTTATATTAGTTGCATTAACCCATCTCCACCTATTGGTTAAACTACCTAAATCATAAGTATTATCACTAGAAGGAATTAAATTAGTTCCAACATTAGCTATATTTTGCAATACTCTTCCAGAAGTTATCACTGTGCTTCCTCCTATATTTAAGTTGCCACTCATAGAAATAGCTTGTATATTTTCCAGATTTCTACTGCTGTCAACTATTCTTTGACTACCAACATAATATTCAGTTGCATTAACTCTAGTCCCATTCAAAAGAACACCATAAATATTTCTAGAGCTATCAATTACAGTAGTACCACCTATGTTTAAGCTACCACTCATTGCAATATTTCCTATATTAGCCAAATTTCTAGAGCTATCAACTATTTGAGTTGTGCCAATATAATATCCTTGGCTTGAATAAATTGCTTGAGTAGCATTTATATCTCCAACTACATCTAATTTTTTAATTGGTGAAGTTGTTCCTATACCGACATTACCTTTTAAATAAATTTGTCCACTCCCCATAAATCTTGCCACTTCAGATGAATAAGCAAGATTTTGACAAGCACCACCTCCACAAGAATTACCCCAGATAGAAAACCTATCACCAACATCGTCATCTATATACAATCTTAAATCTAAATTCCCATCAGTGGTAGTAGGTACAAATAGGGCAGTATCACTACTGTCTGTGTGTAAAGGCGGAACATTAGCTGGAGTATAGGCATCAGTACCTGTTATATATAAAGTTCCTTTTGTATGAAGAGTGCCTTTGGGTGTCGTCGTCCCGATGCCGACGTTGCCTTCAGACTGATAAATTACACTATTACCCAAAGTTGATGAAGAAGTCCAAATTGGAATATAATTAGTGCTTCCACTTCCATTAACAACTCCTTGAGTAGCATTAATTTGAATGCAAGTTAAAGTATCTCCTATTGCTTGAACTGCATATCCAGCAGGACAAGCAGGAGGATAATTAGTTAAATTACCCCAACCTAGAAAATCTGTTCCAAAAGCTATACTTATTGTTCTGCTTGTTGACAAATCACCACCTCCAGTTAATCCTGCTCCAGCAGTTATACTTGGATATCCAGATAATTTGCTCCATGCTATTCCTGCTGTTGCTGAAATATCTGCATTTGTAATGGTCCCATCAGCAATCTTAGCACTAGTAACAGCATTATCGGCTAATTCATTTGTTCCTACAACTCCTGCTCCCAATTGAAGATTATTATAGGTACCAGAAACATCCCCATTAAAATTAGTTGCTGTAGTTAATACCAAATTACCTCCAGAATAAACACTATCACCATACACATTATCACCATACACATTTACTCCATACACATTCCTCCATTTATTACTAGAATTACCCAAATCAAATTGATTGGTAAAAATAGGAATCATACTTCCATTAACATTTAAAGTAGCAACATTAACATAGCTCAAATTACCAGCAATAAAAACATTTTTATTAAACCAAACATTTTCATTAAATGTTTGTGGTTGAGTCCATACTTGACTTCTATTTAACCAAGCTATATTACTATCTAACCTTGCAGAAGAAATTATTCCAGAAACAATTTGACTAGCATCAATAGCAATGCTAACATTGCTTGCAGAAGTTATTCTTCCATATTGATCAACTTGAATTTGAGGTACTTGTGAAGCAGAACCATAAGTCCCTGCTGTTACACCAGATGTAGCTAAGCTAATTGTTGGTATCCATCCCTCTCCTGGTGTTCCTGAAACAACAATTCCAGTTCCTGCAGTTATATTCTTAATATAGTCTCCTTCTGTATCTGTTCCTAAATAAATAGTTTCCCAAACAGGTTGATTATTCGCACCTTGCGATTTTAAGAATTGTCCACTATTTCCAAAAGATAAAGAACCTATTGTGCTACTTCCAGTCCAATAAGCTAAAGCATTTGTTGTTCCTGAACCAGAAACATTTCCAACTCCAGCTGTTGCATTAATTTGTATGCATTCATACGTTCCACCACCGATTACTCTTAAGGCAAATCCAACTGGACAAGAGGTTTGATTTATTTTAGCTAAAGTTACGTTGTTATTAGCTATCATGCTAGTTGTTATGCTATCAACTTGACCTTCATTTACAAATCTTGAATCGTAAGCAGAACCAGTATAATAAGGTGTAGTTAGTGTTAAATAATTGTTTTGGTCTAAAGCAAAAACAGAAGTATTATAATTAAATCCAATTGTTCTTGAACTTCCACTTCCACTTACAGTAATTGGTGCATTTGTATTAATTGTATCAATTACTTGATTGTTACCTTGATAAATAACACTTGCTCTTACAGATTGAGTTGCATTTACATTAGTTGCATTAACCCATCTCCACCTATTGGTTAAACTACCTAAATCATAAGTATTATCACTAGAAGGAATTAAATTAGTTCCAACATTAGCTATATTTTGCAATACTCTTCCAGAAGTTATTATTTGAGTTGTGCCAACATAATAACTATTAGCATAAATATTGCTGCTAGCATTTACATTAGTTGCATTAATCCAATTTGCATTGTAAATTGAATAACCTTGCATGTTAACATTTCCAGAAGGAGAAAAAGTTCCATATATGTTAACTGCATATATATTTTTCCACCTATTACTAGAGCTACCTAAATCATAAGAATTATCACTAGAAGGAACAAAATGTGTATTAATTCCTATTGCTGAACCAGTATCATAGATGTATCTTGAAGTTTGAATACCATCTTCTTCAGTTGTGGTTCCAGGGTAAATTTGTCCAGCAACATATAACCTTCCTTGACTATCTACACTTAATTTTTCTTGTCCAGCATTGTGCCCTCTTATTAAATATCCAGTAAATCCACTTCTACAAGCAATATAAGCAGTTGGTGCTGTTGTTGGAGTAGTGGTTGTTCTTACTCTTATCCAATAAGCAGAAACTTCATTAACGGTATCTGTAGCCCAATCTGTCGGAGAAGACCAGGTAACAGTTCCATCTCTCGTTAAATTCTTTGTTTCATCAGAGCTTAAAGTTAAAGTATTCCATACTCCATTACCTACTGAATACTCCCAAACTAAATTTAAACCTGCTCCTGCAGTAGCAATATCGAATTGTAGTTGATAGAATTTACCAGTTGTTAGACCAAAATACATTATATCATCAGTATCAGCCAATAAAGTAAATGCTGAACCACCAGATTGGCAAGCTGTTGTTGTTCTATCTGTAAATGCTGATCCATCATAATAGAAAACTTTTGAAAGAGTAGCATCTGCCATGCTTAACCTCAGAGCATCTCCTGTAAATAGGCTATAAGCTTGTGAACCATAGAAAATATAGCCAGTTCTTGCGCTATCTGTGTAACCTTGAATTGCAGTTCCTGAACCTGAAGTTATTTGAGCAAAAACACCACTCGCTCCTTGGAAATATCCACCCCATGACATTAAGCTATTGCCTCTTACTCCATAATGAGAGTCACTATATCCATAAATTCCTGGACTTGTTTTTGAAGAACCATAAATTGCTTGTCCATAGTCAGATGAATAGGAACCAAAAGTATAAGAATATAAACCTCTTGAAGAGAAAGCATAAACATAATATATTAAGCTTTTTGCTTCTGGAATCCAAGATGAGCCATCCCAATACACATGGTTTGAGATATCTGTAGTTGAGTTTAAGTAAATGTCATCACTTTCCAAACCTCCCCCTCTTTCAATTATTATCCAATAATAAGTATTGGTTGTTAAAGAAGAGTGTCTTAAACCGAAATAATACCATGCTCCACTTGTTGAAATCCTATTTGCATAAAGAGTTTGACCAGTGGCTAAACTGCTTCCAGGAACTCCCCCGTTGTCCGAATACAATCTTACTCTTATCCAACCATTTACAGCAGCCTTTATACTCCTCTTTATATAAAGTGCAACACCTGCTATATTAGTATAGCTACCAGAATTGAACCTAAAACCTTCCATAGTCCAATTTAATTCTTCAGGAATTTGTCCTGTTGTTTGAGATGCAATTACATTATCATTTGAAACTATATAAGCTATTTGAGAACCTTCTGAATTAAGATTTTTCCTTACATCCAAAGTGTAGCCTGCATCCCCCCCACCTATTCTCAAGCCAGTGGAAGTTAATGTCATTATCTCAGTACCAGTAGAAACCGAAGTTCCACCAATTCTCCATCTAAATCTGCTGTTAGACCAATCTGTTAATGTTCCTGATTCTATTCCAGTGCCATAGGTATTTGAATACCAGTATATTTTATCTCCTGTTTCGTCATAAAAATCAATTTGCCCACCAGAGCCTAAAACTATATCTCCTCTTAGGTTTGCTGAAGTTCCTGATGAAGCTGGGTTAATGTAATAAGTTGTTCCTTCATCATATATAGCTTCACTAATGTAAATACTTCCGGTAGCATTAATATCTCCAACTACATCTAATTTTTTGATTGGTGAAGTTGTTCCAATTCCAACATTACCCAAAAAGAAAACATTTCTGTTATAATCCCAGTCTATGGGAATCATCGAACCAATTAATCTACTTCCACTATAAAAAGAAGGAGAATAGTAAGCAATTTCTCTAATAATTAGCTCCCATGTTGTACCAGCACTTCTATTTAATTCTATATCTATTCTTAAATATCGCCTCCATAAACTATTGGTGGGTATTATTCTAGTACAATCGAAACATCCAATAACTGAGTTAATTTCTTTAAGGACTCCTACATTATTTGTAATCTGGAAATCATCAGCGTGTTCTACCTTTAGATAACTAATAGAGGGTGCGTGTTGTAGATATAAAACTAATTGTTGAGCAGGAGTTACATAGTTACCACCAAAATCATAATATAATCTTATTCTAGAATTATCTGGAGTATAATTATAATTAATTAAAGCAATAGCAGTAGATGGTTTTCCATCTGTTAAATAACCCCAAGTAGCAGCAGTAGTTATGTCTTCCCAATCGGTTCCATTCCATTTTTCAACTTTATATGGAGTTCTAAATCCTAAAGCATTATCTACATAAGGTGTCATTGTCAATAAGTTTGATCCAGAAGCACTAATACCTGTAGCAGAATTTGGAGTAACGGTATCAACTATCACACTTTCTGTACTTCTTATACTTCCAGCAACATCCAATTTTTGAGTTGGTGAAGTTGTTCCAATTCCAACTCTATCATTAGTTGAATCTACATATAAAGTTCCACTATCTATATTCATTGGACCAGCAGCAGTAATTTGATTAATATTAGCCAAATTTCTAGAACTATCAATAACATTAGTACCACCTATTTGCAATGCACCGCTAACAATGTTTAAATTACCGCTTGTTATCCATACATTTCCTTGTGTTTGATTAATAAAAGAATTTCCTAAAGTTGAAGAAGAAGTCCAAATTGGAATATAATTAGTGCTTCCACTTCCAGTAACATTTCCATACAAATTAATATCAACACAAGTAACACTCCCATCTACATTAATAACTTGAATTGCTTTACTACCACTACAACTTCCAGTAATTCTTTTTTGAGTTTCTGTAAAATTAACTCCAAGAATTATATTTCCAGATAGGCTTTGAGTAGAAACATTTAAACCAGAACCAATAGGTGTTATTATTGATGGATAATTAGTTAAATTACCCCAACCAAGTTTTCCCACCCAGTTAACATTTAAATCATAACCACTTAATAAATTCCAAGGTACTATTCCCCCTCTTAAAGTTCCACTGAAATAAATATCTCCAATAACATGTAAAGGATATAAAGGAAAACTAGTATTAATTCCAAGGTAAGTAACATTAGTAATGTTAAATCCATACATGTTTAAACTAACATCAATTGGTTTGATTTGGCTTAAAGGATGGCTTTGTTCTTGAGCAAAAGAAATAGAAAAAATTAGTAGGAATAGTAAGGTTAATGAAATTACCCACTTCATCTTTCTAACCCTCTTTTTATTAATTCTAAAATTGCTTCTTTTTTTGTTCTTAGTCCTTTTTTTAGCATGTATTCTTTAATTTTTCTATCCATTTCATCATCCAGTATTATTGGAAATATTTTGGACATAAAATCAACTACTACTAAGTAGTATACTAATTAGTAATATTATACTTATCATACTAATTAGTAGTATTATTACTATAAATACTTTTCTATTCAAAAACATAAATTTTCAAGTTTTCAAAAGAACGCTTTCAAAAAATTTTCCTTTTAATTTAAGTTTTTTAAATAGGTTTGAAAATAAAATTCATATTGGGTGAATGTTATGGGAATAAAAGAAAGAATTGTAAAAATTAATGATTTTGTTTGGGAAATACCAAAAATAAAACCATGTATGAAAGTTCCTGGTAGAGTTTATCTTTCTGAGAAGTTGTTAAAAGAAGTAGAAGAAGGGGCATTAGAGCAAGTATCTAATGTTGCTTGCTTGCCAGGAATTCAAAAATATTCATTAGCAATGCCAGATATGCACTTCGGTTATGGTTTTTGTCTTCCAGGGAATTCTAGGGTTTATCTAAATTTTGGAACTTATTTAAATATAAATGAAATAAAGGAAAACCAAAAAGTTATAGTTTTTAATCCAAAAGAAAGAATTTTGGAAGAATCTAAAGTAGTTAAATTTTATTGTTTAGAGCCTTATACCAAATTAATAAAGATAAAAACAAAGTTTGGTTTTGAATTAAAAGCAACTTCAGATCACCCAATTTTAACAATAAATGGGTTTTTACCATCAGAAAAAATAGAAGTAGGGGAAAAAATATTTGTTTCTCCATTTGAAGGCGTTAAATATGAAGAGCCATCTGATGAAATAATATTAAGTGAAGAAGATTTAGTAAAGAAAATGAAGAAGTTAGGTTTTTCTGAGGAAAGAGTAAAAATAAATTTGAAAAAATTGAAATCTAGAGATTTAATTCCATTAAGATATTCAAGTTCAAAACTCCCCTACTTACTAAAGTTGATTGGTTTTCTGCTGGGAGATGGATTTATGAATTTTATTGGAAAAAGAAAAGATGGTATTATTGATTTTGCTTCTTCAAAAAAAGAAAATTTGGAGTTAATAAGAAATGATATTATTGCTCTAGGTTATACACCTTCAAAAATTTATGAATTTAAAAGAGAAAAATATACTTATTATGTTGTTTATGTTAATGCATCTTCGCTATTATGTTTACTTTATGCTTTAGGAATACCAATAGGAAAAAAAGTTGAACAAAAGTTTGATGTACCAAAATGGATATTCAATTGTAAGTTATGGCAAATAAGATTGTTTTTAGCTGCCTTTTTTGGAGCAGAGCTGAGAATTCCATATAAAAGAAAAGATAGAAACCTATTTTTACCATTAACTTTGCAGCAAAATAAAAAAGAATTGAAAAATGGAATTAAATTCTTATCTTCAATATCGAAACTTCTAAGTTTATTTGATGTAAAAAGTGTAATTAGAGTTAGAAAAAAAAGAAGAAAAAATTATGAAATAGAGTTGAGAATTAATTCTCAAATAGATAATCTTATAAGATTTTTCAAGCACATAAATTATGAATATAATTTAAAAAGAAGATTAATGGCTAATATTTCGCTCCTTTATTTAATCTACTATAAAAAGCTTCTAGAGGAAAAATTGAAGAAAGTTGAGATGATAAAAAATTTATCTCATTTAAAAAGTTCAGAAATTGCCGAAATTTTGGGTATGGATTTAAGGTATATTCAATTTGTTAGAACTAAAATTAGAAGAGGGGAAGAATTAATTGTAAAATTGCAAAAAGATGAAGTAATAAGTTTTGAGAATTTTATTCAATCATTAAAAGTTGTTTCTCCTGATATATTTTTAGATGAAGTAGTTGAAGTAGAAGGATGCGAGAGTTTAGAAAAAGTTTATGATATAACAGTTGAAAGTGAGTTTCATAATTTTATAGCAAATGGAATTATAGTTTCTAATTGCATAGGAGGAGTTGCTGCCTTAGATTATTATGAAGGCGGAATTTCACCTGGAGGAGTAGGTTATGACATAAACTGCCTTAGCAAAGATGCAAAAATTCTTTCTAAGTATGGTTATTATAAAGAAATTCATGAATTTGAAAATGAAATAGAGGAAGAAAGAATAAAGTGTATGAATTTTGAAGAAAAAAGAGAAGAAGATACGGGAATAATAAGGTTTATAAAAATTAAGCCAAAGAACAAAGTATTTAAGTTGAGAACTTTTGGTGGCTATGAAATAATAGCTACGGAAGATCATCCATTTTATACACCATATGGAATGGTTCCTTTGAAATACATAAAAGAAGGTAATATAGTTGCGATGTATACTTTTAAAGGTGTTAAATATGAAGAACCAACAGATGAAATAATTATTGATGAAGAAAAAATAAAAAGTTTGGACATACCATGTGACAAAGAAAAAGTTATATTTGAGCTTAAAAAAAGAAATTTGTTGCCTTTGAGGATGAATTCTAAAAAATTACCAATTCTAATTAAAGTTTTGGCATATAATGTGGGTGATGGAACTTTGTTCTTTACAAAAAATAGCAATAAAGGTTATGCATGGTTTTATGGAAAAAAAG
Source organism: Candidatus Aenigmatarchaeota archaeon (assembly GCA_039000725.1). Taxonomy (GTDB): domain Archaea; phylum Aenigmatarchaeota; class Aenigmatarchaeia; order CG10238-14; family SpSt-28; genus SpSt-28. Next base: position 422,113 of record JAWBNO010000001.1, read on the forward strand.
AAGATTTAGAATTAATAAGAAAAGATATTCTAGAGTTAGGTTTTAAGCCATCTAAAGTTTATTCAAGAAAGAGAAAACATAGAATAAGAAATAAGCATAGCTTTGTTAATTTTGAAACTGTAGAATACGGTTTTAAAGTATCTTCTAATTCTTTCGTTACTCTTTTATACGCTCTAGGAGCTCCTTTAGGAGAAAAAACAACGAAAGAGTTTTCAGTTCCCGATTGGCTACTTAAATCTCCTCTTTGGTACAAGAGATTATTTTTAGCTTGTTTTTTTGATGCTGAAATGAGTAAGCCTAAGGTAATGAAAAATCATAATTATACATTTTACATGCCTTATGTATCAATTAACAAATCTACAAAATTAATTGAAAATGGAAGGAAATTTATTACTCAAATAGCCTTTCTTTTAAGAGAATTTGGAATAAGGTGCAAAATTAGAGAGGCGGAAGAGTATAACAATAAAAAATCTGGAAAAACTAAAAGTATTAAACTTTTAATATATTCTGATACTGAAAATTTACTTAGACTTTATGAGTTAATAGGTTTTGAATATAGTTTGGAAAAGAAAAGGTTAGCAGCTGCAGCCATACTTTATCTTAGACTAAAAAACATAATAGTTAACTTAAGAGCAAATGTAGAAAGACAAGCGATTGTTCTTTATAACAACGGATTTACACTATCTCAAATTAATGAAGTTCTAGTGAATGAATTTGTAAATGAGAGATTTATAGAAAGATCTGTATATGAGGGAAGAAAAACAAAACCAAGAATATCTTTCAACTTTCCACGATTTGAAGAATTTGTTGAAAAAATAACTAAGGGTTTAGGGAATAGTGGAATGGTTTGGGATATAGTATTGAGTAAAGAAGAAATAGATTTTGATGATTTTGTTTACGATTTTACAGTTGCTCATAATGATCACAATTTTATTGCAAATAACTTTGTAGTATCAAATTGCGGTGTAAGACTTTTAAGAACAAATTTAACTTTAGATGACATAAAACCAAAACTAAAAGATTTGCTAGAAGAAATATTTAGAAATGTTCCATCTGGAGTTGGGGAAGAAGGTAAAATTAAATTATCTATTTCTCAATTGGATGAAGTTTTGAGAAATGGAGCAAAATGGGCAGTTGAAAATGGCTATGGTTTTGAGAAAGATTTGGAATATTTAGAAGAAAATGGATGTATGAAAACTGCAAATCCAGAAAAAGTTTCAATCGAAGCTAAAAAAAGAGGCGCTCCACAATTAGGCACTTTAGGTGCAGGTAATCACTTTTTGGAAATTCAAGCCGTTAATAGAATATTTTTACCAGAAATAGCTAAGATTTTTGGAATTGAAAAAGAGAATCAAATTTGTGTTATGATACATACAGGATCTAGAGGATTAGGACATCAAGTTTGCACAGATTATTTAAGAATTATTGAACACAAATTTAGAGATGAAATAAGAAAGTTGCCGGATAGAGAATTAGCTTATACTCCAGCAGGAACTAAAGAGCAAGAAGATTATTTTGCTGCTATGTCTTCAGCAGCTAATTATGCTTGGGCCAATAGACAAATGATAACACATTGGGTAAGAGAAAGTTTTGTTAAAGTTATGAAAATGAAGTTAGAAGAAATAGGATTGGAAATAATCTATGATGTAGCTCATAATATTTGTAAAATAGAAGAGCATGAAATAGATGGAGTTAAGAAAAAAGTTTTTGTTCATAGAAAAGGGGCAACAAGATGTTTTCCTAAGGGAAGAATGGAATTACCAGCAAAATATAGAAATATAGGTCAGCCCGTTTTAGTTGCTGCTTCAATGGCCACTCCAAGCTATGTCCTTATTGGTACAGAAAAAGCAGCTGAAACATTTTATTCTACTGCCCATGGATCTGGTAGGGTAGAGTCTAGAGCAAAGGCTTTAAGGGAAGTTAGAGGAGAGGAAGTTTTGAGAGAATTATCTCAAAAAGGAATTTTGGCTAAAGCAGCAAGTATGAAAGTTTTATCTGAAGAAAGACCTCAAGCATATAAACTCTCAACTGAAGTAGTAGATGTTTTAGAAAAATCTGGAATAAGCAAGAAAGTTGTTGAATTAAGACCCATCGCTGTAATGAAAGGTTAGTTTAGTTTCTCTATAAAAATTGAAAAAGATGAAAAAATAATAGAGTTAATTTTTAAATTATTGCAAAAATAATAGAGATCAGGTAAATATTCTGTAAAATAAAGCCGGAATATAGAATAATTGGGTTTTCGGAAATAAGAGAAATAATTGGAATAATAAGACCAAATAGATAAGAAATTACCTAAAAGTACCTTTTTTCCTATTTCTTAAATTTTTAGTATGATATTCACACTCATGACAAACCCACTCTCCTAAAATAAATTCTAAAGCAAAGTTTCCACAATTAGGACATTTTTTATGAGCTTTAGACTTCATATTTTTTATTTTTCTGGAAAATTTTTAGTTTCATGAAAAAAGATACAAAAATCTAGCTCAACTAATGATATATTAATCTTAATTGCCATGTTTTCCAATAAATCTTCTATTTCCAAATATTTTTTTCTAGTTAAATTTTTTGGAATTTCTTTAATTAAATTGAATTTTTTCAAAAAATTTAAAACATGTCTATCTATTATGGCTAGATTTTTGCATCCAATATTTCTTAAAAAATGTGAAGCTTCTTTATAACCAATTCCATAGAAGTTTTTAACCAATATTTCTCTAAATTGTTTAGAACATTCTATTTTTTCTAATATGTCCATTTTTTCTCTGTTTTTAATTATAAAGGAAGCTCTTAAATTGTAAAATCTATATCCAAGTTTTTTTAATTTTTCTTTCAATTCTCTTTCATTCAAAAAAAGAAAATCTTTTCCAATATTTTTCCAAATAAAAAGAGTTTTTTGTAAAGAATTGCCTGCAACTAAAATACAAAAGCAAAGTTCTATAAATTTTTCTTCCTTAGAAAGTTTGGAATAGGATTCAAAAATTCTAATTCTTCTTTTTATTTCATCTTCATGTTTTTCATATATTCTTTTTATTACTTTTTCCCAATTCTCCATAAATTAACTTTATTAAATTATAATTATGAGAGCTATTTCTTTGTTCGATCCATGGAAAAATAGTTTATGTACTTGCCCTAAGAAGTATAGTTTTTCTCCTTATGTTGGTTGTATTCACTCTTGTTTATACTGTTATGCTTCTAGTTATATAAGACATTTTAATTTTCCAAGAATTAAAGAAAAAATAATTTTGAGAGTAAATAAAGATTTAAGAGAAATTGATAAAAGTCTTTATATTTCAGCATCTAATAGTTCAGATCCATATCAAAAATTGGAGGAAAAATTGAAAATATTTAGGGAGTGTTTGAAAATATTTAAGAATAATGGTTTGAAAGTTCTAATATTAACCAAATCAAATTTGGTTTTAAGAGATATAGATATTTTGAAAAGAATGAATGTTATTGTTAGTATTACTATAACAACTTTGGATGAAAAAATTTCTTGTAAGATAGAACCTAATGCACCATCCCCTTTTAAAAGATTAGAAGCTTTAGAGAAACTATCAAAAGAAAACATACCCACAGTTTTAAGAATAGATCCTATAATTCTAGGTTTGAATGATAACATTGAAGATTTGATATTAAAAGCAAAAGAAATTGGGGTAAGACATATTGTTTCCAGTACTTATAAAGCGAGATTAGATAATTGGAAGAGAATGTTTAAAAAATTTCCAAAAGAAATGAAAAGATTGAAAAAATTTTATTTTGTTTTAGGAGAAAAAATTTCAGGAAGTTACTATTTGCCTAAGGTTATTAGAGAAAAAGTTATGAAAAAAGTTAAGAATTTAGTTGAAAAAAATGGTTTGACTTTTGGTTGTTGTAGAGAAGGTTTTGCATATTTGAATTCAAAATCGTGTGACGGTTCACATCTATTTTATGCTTCATCCTGAATATATTCTTTTCCTTCTTTTAGCTTGTTAAACGCATTTCTTAGTTCTTTTCCTAGATATAAAGCATGGTCAAAAGTCGAAAAGAAAGTACCACCTTTTAATGCTTGATAAATATCCCGAAAGTTTTCACTTTCTAATTTTAAAGTTATGGTAGAATTGTCAGGAGTTCTATGCTCTAACTTAATTTTTTTGCCATCTTTAGAAATTAAAAAATTACCTTTTGGATCTTGAACAAAAAACTTTAGTTTTTCCCTATTTTCATTTATAACTCTTTTAGCATTATTCCAATCATGCTCATAAATATGGGCACTAAAACTAATACTTGTAATACTACCAATTGAAAAATTTGCATTAGTTCTTTTATTGATTTCGTTAACTATTTTCTTTGCTAATTCTATTTGGGCAATAAAGTTTACTGGCCAAGCAGCATACATATCATTACTTCTTAAAAATACTGTATGTGAATAATAATTTTCAGTTATAGTTCCTTGTATAGCTATTATGCAAGGTGGATTTTTACTTTTTTGATCTATTTCATGGTCCCAACTTACAACTAATGCTCTTCTAGAATATGGAGATTTGGAAAGTTTTTCAATTAAATATTCTAATTGATTTTTTCCAAATCTATGTTTAAAAATTCTTTCTCCATAAGTATATTCTACTGTTTCAGGCTTTTCCGGATTCAATACTTGATTTATATGATTTTCAAAATCTTTTTTTGGAATATATTTAAAAAATTCTTCTTCTATTTTGTAGTCATTGCCATATAAGCCTAAAGTAACCATTACATTTAAATATTCTTTTTGCGGTTCTTCATGTTCACTAAATTTGATTGAGCCAAATCTCATTATTAAATCCAAAATTTTAATCCATGCTCTAAAAACACTGGTTTCATATATGTAATGACCGCTTAATGGAAATAACCAAGAATTTAGTTCACTTTCTTCTTCTAAGTTAATTTCAATTAATTCTCTTACATTTTCACAGTTTTCATTATAATTTTCTTCTATTGTTTTTTCTAAAATGTTAAAATTTTTGTTAACAAACTCTTTTCTTAAATCTATTAACTTAACAGTTTTTACAATTTTTTCTATTTTTTCTAAAGGAAAAAGAATTTTTATACTATTTAAATCTTTTTTTTCAAAAACTTTTACTAGATTTTCACCACTTGAGCTTAGATCAGCTCCAAATAATATTAATGTATCAACTTTTGGATTTTTTGCAAGTGTTTCTAAAATCAAATTTATTCCATATGAAGTATAAGTAGTGCCAATAATTCCAATTTTTTGTCTAACATTTTCATTCAAATTTTTAATTATATCTTCTTTTTTTGACCATAGTGTTGAAATTGCAATATTGCTATCTTTATTTATTTGAATAATATCCTTTTTCATAAATTAATTTCTTTTTAAAGATTATAACAAATTTAATCTAATTTTAAGAACTTCTAAAAACATTTTAAATGGAGTTAAAAAATTAATTTTACTTTTTCCAGTTTTTCTTTCAGAATAAATTATGGGAATATCTATAAATTTAAAACCTAATTTTTTAGCTTTGTATAAAAATTCTACATCCCAAGCCCAAGAATTTGCTTCAAAGTTAACATATTCCTTAACTTTTTTTCTAAATCCTCTCATTGTGGATTGTGTCTCTTCTTTAAGACCAAAGAGTAAAAATACAAAGATCTTGAAAATTTTGCCAAGAATTTTTCTATAAAATGGATCTTTTCTTAACCTTTTAGTGTTTACTATATCATATTTTTTTAGGTTTTCAATAATCTTAGGAATTTTGTTTACAGGATATTGTAAGTCAGAATCTATCAAAATAATATATCTTCCTCTAGCATTTTTCAAGCCATCTCTTATTGCAGATCCTTTACCTTTCTTATTGAATCTTTTTATAACGATACCATTAATCTTTAGTTTTTTCATAAATTTTTTAGCTACTTCAGCAGTATTATCTAGAGAGTCATCAACAATTATAACTTCATAATTTTTCAGTTTCAGCTTTTTTATTTCTTTTAAGAATTCTGGAATAAGCTTTTCTTCATTAAATGTCGGAACTATAATCGAAATATTTTTCATTTTATCACTTTATGATTTTAAAACTAAAAAGACGCCTACAGAAATTAAAACTATCCCAACAAACTTCAATAAAGTCAAGTTTTCATTTAATAAAAATTTACTAAGTAAAGCAATTATTACATATCCAATTGCTAGCATAGGATAGGCGGTACTGAGTTCTATTTTAGATAATATTACTAGCCAAATCAAAGTTGCTATTAAATAAAAAACAATTCCAATGAAAACAAATTTTTCAAATATAATTGAAAAGAGTTTTCTACTAAATATGTCTTTAATTTCAAGAGGTCCTAAATTGTTCATTCCATGCTTTAAGCTTATCTGCCCAAACACACCAAAAAGAATTGACGTCAAAATTAATATTAAGGTTTTTGGCTCCATTTTTATTTTTATTTTTTCTTAATAAAGCGCGTTATAATTTTTCTAAATATTATGTAAGAAATAAATGAAAGAAATACCACTAAAACGATTAATGTAAATAATTTTTGAATAATAGGTATAGATATTTCTCCAAAAATATAACCCAAAGATATTAAAAGAGACGACCAAACAAAAGATCCTATAAATGTGTAAAATATATATTCTGCTAAGTTCATTTTTAATAAGCCGGCAGGAATAGATATAAGTTCTCTAATACCTGGAATCATTCTTCCAATTAAAACAGCTAATTTACCATACCTTTTGAACCATTTTTCAGCTACTTCAATTTTTTTCTTGTCTATTAAAATTTTTTTGCCATACTTTTCTATAAATTTTCTTCCAAAGTATAATGATAAAAGATAGTAGAATATTGCTCCTATAGTTGTTCCAATTGTTGCAAAAAATATTCCATAAATTAAACCAAAAGTTCCTAGTCGATAAAAAGAGATTAAATATCCACCAATAGGAAGAACCATTTCGCTTGGAATAGGAGGTAAGATATACTCTAGTATAGTTCCTAAAAAAATACCTAAAAAGACTTTTTCTCTCAAAACTTCAATTATGACGTTTTCAAACATTTTTATAATTTTGCTTTCGTTTATAAAAAACTGTAAAAAATCAATTACAATTATTTTTTCAAATTTTATATTATAATTCACTAAGTATAATATGATAAAAAAGATAATACTAGTTATACTGTTTTTATTTTGCTTGATTTTTAATACTACTAAAGCTCAAATAACTTTAATACCAGAAACTACATCTTTTATTTTAGTTTCAATTAGATTAAACTTGATAGATTCAGATAAAGACTATACTCAAAGTAAACAATACATAGGAATTTTGGGTGATAAAAAGAGAATTGATATATTTTGGGATGCAAATTACGAACCGAAGATAACAGACCCTTCTCTACTAAACATAAATGTTACTTGTTGGTTAAATTGTGAAGCAAGAAATTCTTCTGAATTATATCTCTGTCAGAATTATCAAAGTTGTAATTATGTAGGACCTACAGGATTTGCCTATTGCTCAATACAAAATCCAAATTATAACTATAGTGCTCAAAATAAGATACTATGTAAATTTTCAAATCCAAATTATCCAGAATTAGAGTTTGTTTTATCAGATGGTAGTTATCCAAGAAGGGCTTTCTATCCAATTAGATACTCAATTTCTTCTATTGGAGGTGTATATCAAGTTGGTTCTACTATAAGTTTTCCAATAATTTTTCTATCTTACAGTTTTTTAAAATCAAACTATACAGCATTTATTTACTTAAGGCCAGAGGATATCGGAGAAATATATGTTGATAATACTTATAATACAACAAAAGTTCTTAAATATGGCGAGATAGATACGGTATACCCTACAATAGTATTTTTAACTAAAAAAGACAATATAATTTTTTATATTAATTCTACCTCTAACGAATTACCATCATTTAATTCTATAGATAGTTGTCCAAGCCCCCAAATTATTCTAGGTAAAGATGCACATTTAAGCTTAATAGACGGTAAATGCATTTATTCTTTCGAGGTGATCTCAGGTTCAACATACTACAGTATGCCAGAATATGATCAGCTTTTTGCTTTTATAATTATTCTGACATCTGTTATGGTTTTTTGTTTAATTTTGAAATTTAGATGAATTTTTGTAATCCAGGTTTAATTTTTTCAGTTTCTATTAAAACAAGGTCTTTATTTAAAGGAAAACAAACATTAAAAACAGGTATACTATCAATCCAGGCAAACTTTGTTCCTTTATGAGAATGACCATGAATAACCAAGTTTGGTTTTGTTTCTAAAATAATTTTTTCGAGCTCTAAGCTTCCAAGATTTTGATAAAATAGCGGATTTTCTCCAGTAAGAGTTTTATATGTTGAGGAATAGTGAGTAATTAGTATTTTAAATCCGTTGTAATTTTTTAGTACACTTCTGATTTTTTCCGCCCTGCTTTTATAAATTTGTTCAATATTTGGTATATTTGCTTTTTGCCATTTGGTTGGCTCATCTAAACATCCAGTAGAACCATATATTAGAATATTTTCGTTACCCACCTTTAGTTCTATGAAGCTATCGTCTAAAAATCTAATTTTATCAATCTCGCTTTTTAAAACTTCTCTGTATTCTTCAAATTCCGTATTTCCAAATACGGCAATTATAGGAGAAAAAAATTTCCCAAAAAAGGCATTATATATTTTTTTGTATTCTTCCACCTGTTTTTCTATTGTGTCTCTTTCTACCATATCACCAGCTAGTACTATTAAATCTACATTTCTTTCTATTTTTTCCAGAGAGTAAAGAAAATCTTGATAATATATGGGGGAGTGAACATCTGAAGTAGCTAATATTCTCATAAAAATGTATTTATATTTAAAGTTATTAATGCTAACAAGATAATTATGAAGGAACAAGAAATTAAAGAAGTTAAAGAAGAAATAGAGAAATTAAAAAAGGAGCAAAAAATTTTCGAAAAAAGAATTAAAAAACTTGCTTATAATAGAATAGATTACTTAATAAAAAGGGAAATAGCATCTATAGCAGGATGGGCTTCTTTACTAACAAAAAGAGTTATTAAAATTGAAAAAGAACTAAAAAAGATTAAAAAAAACTTTTATTGAAATCTTATTTTTTCTTAATTATTATATAGCCCCGTCGTCTAGTGGTTAAGGATGCCGGGCTCTGGACCCGGAGACCCAGGTTCGAATCCTGGCGGGGCTATTTCGGATATATTCCTTTTTTCATTATTACTCTATCTACCCTAACAGCAACCCCTTTCTTGTTTTCATACATTTTTTTGCTGTTCATTTTTGCTATTCCGATGGCAACTAACTCGTTTTTTAAACTCATTATTGCAACTAATTCCCCTTCTTTTATATCTTCCTGTATCCTAGAAATACCAGTAGGAAATAGTGGTGCCCCGTTACATAAACTAGGAATAGCAGAATCTTTAACGAAAACTTTTTTAACATGATCTATAGCATGCTCTATAGGTATCAAGATTTCTTTTAAAATTTTTTCATTTCCATTTTTCCAAAATTCATATGCGTCTTTTATTTTTATAAGAGAATGAGAAAGTTTTTCATCAAAATTGCCAACTTTTATTCTTCTTAATTCAGACATATGTGCCCCTACTCCATAAGCTTTTCCTATATCATCAACTAACTTTCTTATGTAAGTTCCAGATTCTACTTTTGTATGAAATAAAACATCCCTCCCTTCAACTTCCAATATTTTAAAGAATACGACTTCTCTAATTCTAGGTTTTCTAGAAACAGCAGACTTTTTAGGTGGAATTTGTGTTATTTTTCCCACAAATTTTTGTTCTATAATTTTTTTTAAAACATCTAAATCAAAATCTTTATGCATATGCATAACTCCGACATACTCTTTATACAATTTTTGAAATAGTATAGCGCATTTAACACCGTCATTTAATAGAACAGGTAATAAACCAGTAACTTTCGGATCTAAAGTTCCTATGTGAGCAACTTTTCTTGCTTCAAAAATTTCTTTAATCCATAAGCTAATTTGATGGCTTGTCGGACCAGAGTGTTTATCAACTAATATTAAACAATTTTCTATTAACTCCTCAATATTCCTTTCTTCTGGTCTTTTCCCAAAATTTTCATCTGTTTCTTCTTCATCTTTTATTAGCCACATAAATAAAATTTGTTTTTAACTAGTTTTTATTTTGTTTTTCATTTCTTCAATTTCCTTCTTAAATCTAAGAATAGTTTTGAGTAGATTTTCTTCTTCAACCCTTAAAATTTTACAGCACTCTTTTAATATCTTTTCTTTTCTTTTCAAATTTTCCCATTCTTCTTTACTAATCATTTATACACCTTTTTTAATTTTTTCCATTCTTTAAATAAATTATCAATAGCTTCTAAAATTTTGTTCTCATCGACATTCAAAATTTTACAACATTCTTCAAGTATTTTCTCTTTCTTCTTTAAATATTGATAGGCAACGATATCACTACAAAATTCTATTCTATCAACTCCGTCAGAAATCCTTTTAGTTCTAATTATAGTAATATAACCAACCTCTTTAGTTGATTTAAGCATATTATGAGTTCCGCTACAAGCTTCTATATCCTCTTCTCCAATAGAAACAATTCTGACATTTTTTTCCGGTATAGCACCACCTTGATATATTCTAAATCCATATCTTTTTTCTGCTTCAACTCTGGGCAAAATTTCAACTTTTATTGGAAGATCTTTCTCTACAATTTCATTAGCATATTTTTCTATTTTCTCTACAATTTCATCACTCAAACTTTCAAAGTGTGTAATATCTAGTCTTGCCTTATCTTCTCTAACTTCACTTCCATCTTGCCATACCCATTTTCCTATAACTTTTCTGGCTGCGGCGTTAATTATATGTGTAGCAACGTGATGTTTGGAAATTTTTATTCTTCTATCTTTATCAATTCTACATTTAACTAAATCACCTTCTTTTAGAGAAATTTTCTTATTTTCAAGAACATGAATTATAGTTTTTCCAATTTTAACCACATCTAAAACTTTATATTCATCTATGTATCCGATGTCGCAATCTTGTCCACCTTGTCTTGGAAAGAAAGCAGTTTTGTCGAGAATTATCTTATTTCCATCTTCAATTTTAATTACTTTAGCCTCGAATTCAAATATATTTTCATAGTATAAAGGTACTGTTTCTATATCATATTTTTTCGCCTCACCAATTTTAATCTCCTTAGCAGAATGTTTCTTATTTAAAATTTGGTAAAATTCTTTAGTAGGTTCTTTCCCTAATTTTTCTGGAGGAATACCATATGTGTCATAAATTTTGACTAATTCCTCTGTACTTATTTCTCTATTTTTATAAATTTCAACAATTCTTTGATTTTTCTTTTTTGTTTCTTCATATTTTTTTCTTTCCGCATCTATTACTGTGTATATTTCATTCTCGCTTTCTTTTAGTTCTGGAAAAACGGGTTTTAAATATTCTGCATGCCAAATCGATACTTCACCTAAGTCTATATTTTTAAAGTGCTTCTCTATCAAGTCTAAACTTCTTCTCAATATAACTCTAAGAAAATATCCGGCTTTAGAATTGCTTGGCAAACCACCATCAGAAATCGCAAAAGCCAAAGCTCTAGAATGATCTAAAACAGCATACATAGCTTGTATTTTTTCTATTTTTTCAGAAAAAACATTTTCATCAATATTCATTTTTTCTAGAACTTCCTTTTTAGCCTTCTTAAAGTCAGATAAGTCTTCTACATTTAGTTTACCAGAAATGATTGAATATCTTTTTAAAACTTCTTTATCAATTTTAAGCCCAGCTTTATTTAAGAATTTGTGTATCGCATCTCCAAAAACTGCATCATACGCTGTTAATGTAGCTTGAGAAAACCAAGCTAGTCTTTCTAATCCCCAGCCAACATCTATTACTTTCATTGGCAATTCTTCTAATTTGTTTTTCCAGGTAAAATACATAAAGCCAGAATTGCTTAATTCTAAGCCATATGAAAACGTTTCTATATAGGGACCCAGAGCAGAAAAATCTGGCATAGTCCACAAGTCTTCAACATATATGAGTTTTTCTTTAGGTATTTTCATCTCTTCTGTTAAGAACCTAAAATTTAATTCAATAGTTTCGTCCTTCCAATATCCTTCCTTCGGCCAGTTAAAGGCATGCTGACCAGGCATTACAAAAGCAGTAAAATGCCTTCCCGTTATACCTACATTAAGAATATCATTAAACCTTAAACACACTTGAGGAACTATTAGAGGATTTGCTGGATATTCAAAAATCATAATTCCATTATCAAATCTTTGAAAGTTTACTATTGAAGCAATATTATAGTAAATATCTTCTCTCCATCTAGCTAAAACCGGATATCTTGGTATTGATGTGTGACCATTTTTAACAAAGAATTCTTCCATTTTTTTCCAAACTTCTATATAACTCATTTTTTTGGCAATATTTTTTTCTATAAAACCATATTCTTCTCCACATTCAGGATCTGGACAATGCTCTCTATCTTCAATACTCCAAAAGCCCTTACCACAAATAGGACAAACTTTTCTTTTAAAACCTTCTCTTTCAAATAGTTCAACTTTCCAATATTTTTCAGGTTCTTTTTGAAAAATTTTGAGTAAGTCTTTTTTATCCATTTCTATATTTTGAATCGAAAGTTATTAAAAGCATTAGTTTATTTTTTGAAATAGAATCTCTTCTTTTTTGGGTTTTCCTTCAAAATCTTTAAATCTACAATTATTTAGACTAATTTTTTCGTTAATACCTAGTTGCTTTCTTATTTTCTCAGAGGTTTCTGGCATAAAGGGGTATATTAAAATAGATATTACTCTTAGTCCTTCTAAAAGATTATAGATTGCATTAGAAAGTTCTTTTCCTTCTAGTTTCCAAACCTCTTTCTCATTTATATATTTATTGCATTCTCTAATGAAATTCCATATTTCTTGAAGAGCCAAATCTACTCTAAAGTTTTCCATATATTTTGTAATTTTTTCTAAATTCAGCTTTTTTTCTAATTCTGGGCTACCTTCAATTTTACCTTCAAATTTTTCTGCTAAACTTAAAACCCTCCATACAAGATTTCCCAGATCATTAACAAGTTCTCCATTTATCCTTTCTTTGAGAGCTTCTTCGTTAAAATCACCATCTTCACCAAAAGGAACTTGTCTAACTAGAAAATATCGTATTGCGTCTAAGGGATATTTTTTAGAAAGCTCTAAAGGATCAATTACATTACCCAAGCTCTTGCTCATTTTTTCTCCTTTTACGGTCCAAAAACCATGAGCAAATACATGTTTTGGCAACTCTATCCCAGCAGATAGAAGCATAGCAGGCCAAATAGCGCAATGAAACTTTACTATGTCTTTCCCTATTAAATGAACATCCGCTGGCCAAAATTTCTTAAACTTTTCTTCATCCCAACCAAAACCAATTCCACTAAGATAGTTTATTAAAGCATCAAACCAAACATAGAATACCTGATTTTCATCTATAGGAAATTTTATTCCCCACTTTTGGGTTTGTCTAGAAATACTTATGTCATTAAAAGCGGTTTTTATGTATCTAATAACTTCTTCCCTTCTTTTTTCAGGTAAAATAAAGTCAGGATGTTCTTCTATGTATTTAAGTAAGGATTCTTTATATTTACTTGCTCTAAAGAAATAATTTTCTTCTTCTAAAATTTTGGGTTCTACTTTGTGAATAGGACATTTACCATCAACCAAATCTGATGGTGAAAGAAAGGCTTCACACCTAACACAATAATATCCGACATATTTTCCCTTGTATATGTCTCCCTTTTCATATACCCTTCTAAAGAATTCATAAACAGCTTTCTTATGTCGGTCTTCAGTGGTTCTTATAAAGTCATCAAAGCTTATATTTAATTTTTTAAAGGTTTCTCTCCAAGTTTCAGCCATTTTATCGACATATTCTTTAACGTCTTTTCCTTCCTTTAAAGCAGCATCTACACTTTTTTGACTATTTTCATCAGTTCCAGTTAAGAAGAAAACCTCCTCTCCTTTAATTCTATGCCATCTAGCAAGAATATCAGCAATTAAGGTTGTATAAAAACTTCCTAAATGTGGCTTATCATTTACATAGTATATTGGAGTAGTAACGTAGAATTTCCTTAGCTTAATCACCCCCTATAAAATAACTATAGATAATTTATCTTATAAAAATTTTTTCATATCTTTGATTGAATTTAAAATAGCGTAAGCCTTAACTTTTTTCTTCATTTTATCTACACCACTTCTGACAAAAACGAATTCGGCATTAATAGATTTTGCAAATTCGCTATCTGCTTTTATTTCGTCACCAAAATGTACAGCTTTTCCTATTATAAGTTTTTTAACAAATTTAGAAATATATTTTGAAGGTTTTCCAACCATTATTGCCTTTTTATTGCTACAGTACTCAAGACCAGCTATAATCAATCCCGTTCCAGGTACGCGCTTATTTTTGAAATTCCAGATTTTTCCTGTAGCAGTTGTATATAAGTCAGAACCCTTTTCTAAAAGATTTAATACCTTGCTTGCCTTCCAATAATTAAATTCTGTATCGTGACCAACTACAACAGCATCTACATCATTACTAGAAATTTTTACTCCGTTTTTTTCTAATTCTTTTTTTAAACCTTTCCCTATAGGATAGACCTTCTTGTTTTTTAAAATCATAGCAGCGACATAACTGCTAGTTATCAATTTTTCTTTTTCTATCTCAATTCCCCCATTTTTTAATATTTTTATTATATCATCCCTATCCAGGTATGTAAAATTAGAGACAATTATTATATTCTTATTCATTTTTTTTAATTTTTCAAAAATTTTATCTGTCCCATTAAATAGGTTTGGAAAATTCCATAAAGTTCCATCTAAATCAAAAATATAAGTATCAAATTTTTTAAAGTTCATTTTAAATTAATTACATAAAGATTTAAATAGCCCCCATCCTGTTCATCTGCTTCATTGTTAGCTTGAAGCTATCTCTGCAGAGGCTTTGGTAGGATGGGGGATAAAAATATTTTTTAATTAAATTTTATATTTTGTAAAGAAGCTTAGCCATATCTTTTAATTTTCTTATTTTTATTTTTGCTAATGGCTTTTTTGGAGAAATATAGTATACTAAACTTTTCTTTAAAAAACAAAGGTCAGATTGTTTACATGCAAGAACATCATTATAAGAATCACCCAAGTATAAAGTTATTCCATCCTTTTTTAAATTTTTAACTAAATTTTCTTTATCTTTAGAATTTAAGCTTTTTCTACTATTTGAAGCATAAATTTCAACTTCTAAGTCAAAATCGTGTTTTTTTAACAAATTTTTGTAAAAGTTTATAGTATCTCTAATTAGAATTTCATTACTACTCGAAATTATATATAGATTAAATTTTTTTTTATAACATACATACATAATATTCAAAAGACCGTAATCTGTGTATTTTATAATTTCATCTTTTTCCAATTTTTCTAGCGATAGAAATTCCTTTATTAGATTTTTTGGATTAATTCCATTAATTCCATATTTCTTTATAGAGTGTATTATTGTGGAATTTAAAATACTAAAATATCTATATGGGAAATATAATAAGTGTTTAGATCTTTCAAAAATTACTCCATCCCAATCAAGAATAAGATAAATTTTTTTCATAACCGTATTTTTATAAGAAAAGATTTATGTTTTTTATAATAAAAGAAATCTTATAGCTATTAATAAAATTCCAATTCCAATCGAAAAATATATTAAATTTTTAGGAGTAATTTTAATTTTCGATTCTTCTTTTTCTCCATATCTTATTAAACCACTAACACCTGCTGGTAAATAGATCTTGTCTTTTTGTTTGGCCATATTTTACTTAGATATTAAAAATTAAAACTTTAACTAATTTTATGTGGAAGAGTGATATTACAAAAATTTTACGTGATGTAGGAATAAATGCTCAAGAAAAAGACATTCAAATACCAGATAATCCAAACTTTGGAGATTTTTCATATCCGGTTTTTAATTTGGCAAAAGAACTTAAAAAAAATCCAATAGAATTAGCAAAGGAAATAGTTTCTAAAATACAAGTAACCAAACACCCTTACATAATTAAGGTAGAAGCAGTTAATGGTTATGTTAATTTTTTCATATACTGGGAAAAATGTTCTGAATTAATAATAAAAAAGCTATTAAATTTAAAAAAGTTGGATTTTGGTAAAAGAGAAAAAGTTATGGTAGAATTTTCTCAGCCAAATCCAGTACATTCTATGCATATAGGCCATGCTAGAGGAACTTTTATAGGTGATTCTCTTTCCAGAATTTTAGATTTTTGTTCTTATGATGTTCTAAAGGCAAACTATATGAATGATGTTGGTCTTCAAGTTGCTAAATTGGTTACTGCTTATTTGCTTTGGTACAAAGGAAAGAAGCCAGACAAAAAAGAAGATTATTGGTTGTGGGAAATTTATGTAAGATTTCATGAAGAAGCTAAGAAAGATCCAAGCCTAGAAGAAAAAGCTAGAGAAATTCTAAGAAAATATGAAATAGAAAAAGACCCAGAAATAGTTAAAATATGGAATAAGTTAGTTAGATGGTGTGTTAGGGGTTTTGAGAAAACATATAGAAGACTAAAAATAAATTTTGACGTTTGGTTCTATGAGCACGATTTTAGAGATATAGGAAAAGATTTAATATATCAAAGTTTGGCTAAAGGTATATCATTTAAAGATGAGAGTGGTGCAATAATTGCAAAATTAGATAATTATGGCTTACCAAATACTGTAATATTAAGATCTGATGGAACAGGTTTATATTTTACAAGTGATTTGGGATTAACTTATCATAAGTTCGAAAAATATAAGTTGGACAAGGCAATTTGGGTTGTATCATCGCAACAATCATTATACTTAAAACAACTATTTACTTTTTTAAATTTGTTTGGTTTTACTTGGGCCAAAAATTGTTATCACTGCTCTTTCGAGCACGTTAATTTACCAGAAGGAAAAATGTCTTCTAGAGAAGGAAAAGCAATTTTATTGGATGAAGTTTTAGATATGTTGGAAAAAAAGGTTAGAGAAGAAGTAAAAAAAAGAAATTCAAATAAAGATGAAAGAAAAATAATATCTGTTTCTAAGAAAATATCACTAGGTGCTATAAAGTATTCTATATTGAAAATCCAACCAGAAGATCAAATAATATTTGAATGGGAAAAAATGCTACAATTAGAAGGAAAAACGGGACCATATATTCAATATGCATGTATAAGATGTTTAGGAATTTTGAATAAAGTAAAAAAGTTTGAGGAAAAATACGTTTGTTTGAATTTAAGTGATGAAGAAAGAAGTTTGATTAAAAAATTAAATGAATTTACGTATGTAGTTGAAAAATGTGCCAGAGAACTTAAGCCCTATTATCTAGCTAATTATTTGTATGAGCTTGCTGTAGTTTTTAATAACTTTTACGAAAAAGTGCCTGTATTAAAAGAAAACGATATAGATAAAAGAAATTTTAGGTTAACATTAGTAAAAACCTGCGAAAAAATATTAAGAACAGGTTTAAGTCTTTTGGGAATAGAAGTTCCTGATTTCATGTAATTTTTTAATTGTTTTTATAAATTGTAGTATGGGAAGATTAAGTATAAAACCACCAAAAGGAACCAGAGATTTGTTTGGAGAAGAAGCCATAATTTTTGAAAAATTAATAGACAATATTAAAAATATCTTTGAAAAATACGGTTTTGAACCTTTATACACTCCATCTTTTGAAAGTTTTGAGTTACTTTCAGTTAAAGGTGGTTTGGGAGAAGCAGTTAAAGATGAAATATATTATTTTAAGGATAAGTCAGAAAGAGAGCTTGGATTAAGATTTGATTTAACTATGCCTTTAGTTAGATTTATTTCCAATAATCCAAATATTCCTAAACCATACAAAAGATATGCTATAGGTCCTGTTTGGAGGTACGATAATCCTCAAGCTTATAGATATAGGGAGTTTTGGCAAGCTGATATAGATATTGTTGGTTCTTATTCTCCGATATCTGATGCAGAGTGTTTAGCTTGTGTCTCAGAAATTTTAGAGAGTTTAGGAATAAAAGATTTTGTGATTAGAATTAATGATAGAAGAGTTCTTGAAAAATTGTTGATAGAAAAGGTCCCATTAGAAAAAATAAATCAAGTTTTTAGAATTTTGGATAAGATGGATAAAATTGGCAAAGAGGGAGTTTCAAAAGAGTTAGAAAATTTAGGTATAGATTCTTCTATAATAAATACTTTAGATATTGGAGGGATTTTTGAGGAAGTTTTGAGATATTTAGAAGAAAAATGTTATGATTGTGTTCGTGATTTGAAACAACTATATGAATATTGTTCTTATTATGGTATAGAGAAAAAACTAAAGCTAGACTTGTTTTTAGTTAGGGGTTTAGATTACTATACTTCTTTTGTATTCGAAATAGATTTGGGTAAAAGAATATCTTTTGGTGGAGGAGGAAGATACGATAATCTAATAGAAATATTAAGTGGAGAAAAAGTTCCAGCTACAGGGATTTCTATAGGTTTAAGTAGACTTTTTGACTATATTAAGGAAACTGGAAGATTTAAAACTAAAGATTTTCGTGTGTATGTGGCTTATTTGAAAAAATTAGAAAAAGAAGCAATTGGTATTGTACAAGAGTTAAGAAGAAATGGATTTATAGCTGATATTAACTTAATTGAAAGAAAATTAGATAAGCAATTAGAGTATGCGGACAAAAAGAACTATAAATTAGCTATTATAATAGGAGAAAAAGAAACTAAGGAAGGCAAAATTATTGTTAAAGATATGGAAAAAAGAGAAGAATTTTCGATAGATAGAAAAAGAATTTTAGAGTTTTTAAAAAAACGAATTTAGAGGTTTATAAATACACAAGCGGGGGTCGCCTAGCCTGGTCAATGGCGCCAGCTTGAGGTGCTGGTGGCTTAGTGCCTTCGTGGGTTCAAATCCCACCCCCCGCACTCATTTTTATGAAGAGCTATTTAGTTTTAAGGGAATTTTTTGACATAAAGAGCTAGGTTCTTTAAAATAAAAAAAATTTAATAATAAATAAAATTTTTACATAAAAGCTTAAGAAGAGATTATTTTAAGGTATCGAAATTTATTTGCTATTGGTTTTTGTTATTTGGAGTTTCTTTAACTTTTAATAGATTCACCTATAGATTTTTTATAAATGTTATATATTCTATTCAAAAAACAGAACAGCGCGCATCAGCTATAATCTTAAATTTTGTAGTAGTACGATTCAGCTACTATTATTTAGAATTTAAGAGGTTGAAATAGAAAGCTTTAAATTTTTTATTAAGTATAGAAGTAGCCTTTTAAAGGAGTTGAATAGGTATAAATTTAAAATAAGAACCAAAAAATAACTTTATAATTTATACTTATAAGACGAGTTTACCATAACTATTTTTAAACCTACTGTCAAAATATAAGTTTATGACCAAGCCAACAGGACCTACAAACCCAAAGTTAAAAGAATTGATAGGACTTTTAAAAAAGAAATGGTTAGAAACAAAAAAACCTTTATGGAAAGATTTAGCTGAAAGATTAAGCAAACCCACAAGAAAAAGAGCTGAAGTTAATTTAGGTAAAATAAATAAATACGCTAAGGATGGAGAAATAGTTATAGTTCCTGGAGCTGTTTTAAGTGGGGGTGAATTTGAAAGAAAATTAACAATAGCTGCTTGGAGATTTTCTTATAAGGCAAAAGAAAAGGCTGAAAAAGCAGGTAGTAAATGTATGTCCATAGAAGAGCTAATTAAAGTAAATCCTAAGGGAGCTAAAATTAGGATCATGGTGTAAATATGAAAGTTTATGATGCTACTAATCAAATAGCTGGAAGGTTGGCGACAAGAGTAGCTAAAGATATATTAAATGGAGAAACGGTGGTTATAGTTAATGCCGAAAAAGCTGTTTTGTCTGGAAAGGAAGAAACAAAATTTAAAGAATATAAGCAAAAAATAGATCGAGGGGATGTCAAGAAGGGACCATTTTATCCAAAATATCCAGATGCTATCTTAAGAAGAATAGTTAGAGGAATGATACCTTGGCATAAACCTAAAGGAAGAAAAGCATTTAAAAGACTAAAGGTTTATATTGGCGAACCAGAAGAATTTAAAAATAAGGAAAAAATAAGATTAGAGGATGCGGATGTTTCAAAACTTAAGTGCGACTATATAACTCTAGAACAATTAAGTTTGATGCTGGGGGCTAAAAAAAGATGGTAAAAAAAGAAAAAATTGTTTTAGAAGTTGGTAAAAGAAGACTTGCTGTAGCCAGGGCTTTAGTAAAAGCTGGTACAGGCAAAGTTTTTATTAATTCTAAGCCTCTAGAGTTTTGGGGTACAGACGTTCTTAGAATGTGGATAAGAGAACCACTAATTCTTGCCGGTGATTCTATAAAAAATATTGATATAGAAGTAAATGTTAAGGGAGGAGGAATTGTTGGACAAGCTGAAGCTATAAGGCAAGCTATAGCTAAAGGGTTAGTTAGCTACCTGAAGGATAAAAAATTGAAAGAAAAATTTATGAAGTACGATAGAAATTTGTTGGTATATGATCCTAGGAGGAACGAGCCCCATCATTCTAGTGGAAGAGGAGCGAGTAAAAGAGGTTCTAGAAGACATAAGCAACGTTCAAAAAGATAAGTTTCTATTTAAAGTATGAGAAAGACAGAGAGAAAACTTTTTGGAATAGATTTATTTGATGAAAAAGAAGCTGAGTTTTTTGTTATTGGTCTAAAATACACTAAATATTCTGAAAAAATATTAAATGAATTCAGAAAATGGAGTGAATATGTTGAACCATTTGATATAATTAAAGAAAAAAATCTCTCTGAAAATTTAAAAATTTTTGATTTAGGTAATTTTGATTGGTATGGAGCAAAAAACACAGTAAGAAGATTAATAAATGAAGGAAAAATTCCAATAATATTATCTCGTGGTCATTTTCCAACTTTTTTAATTTTAAGTAATCTTAAAAACTTTAAGCTAATTGTTTTTGATGCACATGCTGACTGTAAGGAAAGATATATTGATGAGATTATAGAATTCGATACAATTTATGAAGAAGAAAATAAAATTAAATTCAACGGAGCAACTTGGCTTAGAAGGTTTTTAGAAAAAAATAGGGTTGATGTTTTATTAATAGGTGTAAGAAGTTTAGATGAAGATGAATTTAATTTTTTAAAAAGAAGTAATGTATTATATTTTTCTCCCGCTGATTTAGAAAAGGAAGAAACTTTTGAAATTATAAGGAAATTCACCAAAGACAATAATTTGTATTTAAGTATTGATGGGGATGTTTTTGATCCAAGTCTTTTTTCTTCAACTGATTATCCAGAGCCAGAAGGAATAAATTTAACTCATTTTAGAAAGATTTTAGATTCCATAGAAGGAAAAGTCATAGGAGTAGATTTTTGTTGCTTTAATTTAGATGGTCTAGTAAAACAATCATATATCTTTGCTTCTAAGTGTTTGTATTTGGTTTTGTATCAAATTTTAAAAAACAAAATATCATTGAGGTAACTCTATAGCTAAAACTTTTGTCTCCCCTTCTTCTAAAGTACAGCCATAAAGCTTATCTGCATGTTTTAACGTTATATCATTATGAGAAATTACTATAAATTGAGTATTTTTAGATTCTTTTTTTAACCATTCTGCAACTTTTAAAGTATTTTCTTTGTCTAGCGCGGCATCAATTTCATCTAATAAATAAAACTCAGATGGAGAAAATCTTTGTAATGCAAAAAGAAAAGCTATTGCCGTTAAAGTTTTTTCACCACCAGAAAGGGCATCAATATTTATTGGTCTTTTTTGAGGAAATGTTGCTTCTATTATAAGTCCAGAATCAAGATTATTTTCATCTTCTAATCTTAAAGAACCCTCTCCATTACACATTTCTTTAAATATTTTACTAAACTCCTCACTAACTTTATTTAAAGTCGAAAAAAACACTTCTCTTTTTTTACTTTCAATTTCTTCAATCATCTTTAATACAGATTTCTTCTCATCAAGTATCTTATCATATTTGATTTTTAGATCTTCAAATTCTTTTTTAAACTGTTCATATTCTTCTAAAGCCTTAAAATTGACATTTCCTATTTTATTCAATTCTTCTTCAACTTCTTTTATCCTTTTTTCTAACTGTTTTATGTCAAGATCAATTATTTCTCCACCAACATATTTTTCAACTTCTTTTTTAACATTTTCTAATTCTGTTTCTAATTTAGCTTTTTCAATGGCATACTTATTTTGTTCCATTTCTAGATTAATTCTCCTATCTTGCAATTTTCTTCTTAGTTCTCTCAATCTCTCAATTTCTCTTTCAGAAGATATTCTTACTTTTTCTAAATCAATTATCTTTTTACTTTCTTCAGAAACTTTAAGTTCTTTTAATCTTTTTTCAATCTCTTCTTCTTCTTTTTTCAAATTTTCTAATTCGGACAAATAATTTATTTTTGCTTGTCTGTATTTCTCTATTTCTTCCTTATCTAATCTTAATGATGAACTCTCTTTAACTAAATATCCTCCAGTCATTGCTCCACTTCTTTCTATTAAATCACCATCCAAAGTAACCATCCTAACTCTTCCTATACCTATATTTTTTGCTACATCTAAGTTTTCTATAATTAGAGTATTTCCAAAAACAAAATCTATTGCTGGTTGAAACTTTCTATCATAAGAAATCAACTTGCTAGCTAAACCTATTACTCCTTCCTTATCTAATAATTCTTTTTCTTTAAATTCTTGAGGTTTTATTTTGTTGAGTGGAATAAATGTCGCTCTTCCAATTTTCTCTCTTTTTAAAAAATCTATACAAGTTATAGCAACATCTTCATTTTCTACAACTATATCATACAAATGTTGAGCTGCTGCAACTTCTATTGCGACTTTGTATGTATCTTCAACTTTAATTAAGTCTGCTATAGTACCATAAACTCCTCTAATTTTTAAATTTAAAATTTCCTTAACAGGTCTACTCATTTCTCTAGTAAATTCTTGTCTTTTTGCTTCAAGCATTTCAAGCTTAGCAATTAAATTTTCCAGTCGCTCAATTTCTTTTTTAGTTACGTCGATTCTTTCTCTTATCAATATCAATCGTGTTCTTAATTTACTTGCTTCATCTTCAATAGCAGCTCTTTTAGAAAATTCTATTATATTTTTAACAATTTCTTTCAACGAATTTTCATATTCGAAAAGTTTTTGCTCCTTTTCTTTTATTTCATTTTCACATTCTTCTATCTTTTTCTTAATTTCTTCTATCTTTTTCTCTATTTCTTTCAATTTTTCTGTAATTATTTCTTCTTTTTTCTTCCAGTAAGAGGCTTTAAGATTTAGCAATTCTTTTTGTAAATTCTGATACTTTAAAACCAAGTTTTTTTCCTCTTCCAATTTTTTAAATATTTCATATTTTTGTGTAACAATTATTTCAACTTCTCTCAATTTTTTGTCAACCTCTTCTAAATCTCTTAAGGCCTTTTCTTTTTTATCATTATACTCTGCAATACCAGCAATTTCATCTATAATTTCTCTTCTTTCTAGGGGTGACATTTCAATTACTCTTGTTACATCTCCCTGTTGAATTATATTATAACCATCTGGCCTTACTTTAATTAGGGAGAGCAATTCCAAAACCTTTTCTCTAGTTGTATTTTTCCCGTTTATTTTATAGACCGTATACCCGTTTCTATTAACTTTTCTCGTTATTGATATTTCACTATCTTCAAAAGGGAAAATTTTTTTTGAGTTATCTAGATATAGTGTAACACTTGCATACTCAGCTGGTTTTTTTGTTTCAGTACCCCTAAATATTAATTCTGTCAATCTATCAGCCCTCAAACTCTTAGCTGATATTCTACCCAAAACAAAAGAAACAGCATCAATTATGTTAGATTTTCCACTCCCATTCGGGCCAGTAATTATATTTAAGTTTGGAGAAAATGGTATTGAAATTTTTCTGTTAAAGCTTTTAAAACCTTGCAATGTAATTCTTGTTATATACGTTCTCATATTATTTTCACTTTTTGTAAAATTTAACTATAAACAATTTATAATAATAAAAAAATATAGATTATGTCTAATGGAGAAGTGAAGCTAAAAGTTGGGGAACTTACTTCAAAAGAAGAAGCAGGTAGAGGTATTGCTAGAATAGATAGTGAAATTATGAAAAAAATAGGAGTTAGAGAAGGAGATATTATCGAATTAGAAGGAACTAAAAAAACTGGTGCTATAGCGAGAAGGGCTTATCCTGCTGATATAGGATTAAATATTATTAGAATAGATGGAATAACAAGAAGAAATGCTGGTGTTGGTGTTGGTGAAAGTGTTATTGTAAGAAAGGCAAATGCAGTTGAAGCAAAAAAAGTTGTTTTAGCACCGGCAGATCCCGGAATAGTTTTAAATTTTAGTCCTCATATGATTAAAGAAAACCTATTTGGTAGACCAGTAAACAAAGGGGATATAGTTGTACCTTCCCCAGCTTATAGAAGAAGAGCAAACACTTTTTTTGAAGAATTTTTTGGAGCAGATTTTGAAGAATTATTTTTCAATCCTTTTCCTTCAGAAGTAAGATTGATAGTTGTAAATACAGACCCAACAAATAAGATTGTTTATATCGGGGAAGCTACAGAAATTGAAGTTTTGAGAAAAATGCCAGAATCTTTGAAAATGGAAGCTAAGGTACCAGTTGTAACTTATGAAGATATAGGTGGTATGAAGCCTGTTGTAGAGAAAGTTAGAGAAATGATTGAATTGCCATTAAGATATCCAGAAATATTTGAAAGACTTGGAATTGAGCCACCAAAGGGAGTTCTTTTATATGGACCCCCAGGAACAGGAAAAACATTACTAGCTAGAGCAGTAGCTAATGAGAGTGGTGCATACTTTATTTCTGTCAATGGACCAGAGTTTTTATCTAAATTTTATGGTGAGTCGGAAAGCAATTTAAGAAAGATTTTTGAAGAGGCAGAAAAAAACGCACCAGCAATTATATTTTTTGATGAGATAGATGCTATAGCACCAAAAAGAGAAGAGGTTACAGGGGAAGTAGAAAGAAGAATAGTTTCTACTTTACTAACTTTGATGGATGGATTAAAAAGCAGAGGAAAAGTAATTGTTATTGCAGCAACTAATAGACCAGATGATATAGATCCTGCTTTAAGAAGACCTGGTAGATTTGATAGAGAAATAGAAGTTCCTGTTCCAGATAGGGATGGTAGATTAGAGATTCTTAAAATTCATACAAGAAATATGCCATTAGCTAAGGATGTTAATTTAGATGAAATAGCAGACAAAACACATGGATATGTTGGTGCAGATTTAATGGCTTTATGTAAGGAGGCAGCGATGAGTGCTTTAAGAAGAGTTTTGCCAGAAATTAGAGAAAAATTGAAAGAAGGACAAGAATTATCTAAGGATATTTTAGAAAAACTAGTAGTAACAAAACAAGATTTTGAAAATGCTTTAAGAGTTGTTGAGCCTTCTGCAATGAGAGAAGTTTTGGTAGAGGTACCAAAAGTCAAATGGGAAGATATAGGAGATTTGGATGAAGCTAAAAGAATTTTAAAAGAAATGGTTGAATGGCCCTTGAAGTATAGAGATGCTTTTGAAAGAATGGGTATAGAGCCACCAAGAGGAATATTGTTGTATGGTCCTCCAGGAACTGGAAAAACGCTTCTTGCAAAAGCGGTAGCTAATGAGAGTGGTGCTAATTTTATAGCTGTAAAGGGACCAGAATTACTAAGCAAATGGTTTGGTGAAAGTTTACCTTATAATGAAGATGTACTAATAATAGAAAATGGGATTCCTAAATTTGAAAAAATTTATAAAATTGTTGAAAATGGAAATGGAAGAAATATAATTGCCCCAACTATTACTGATAATTTAAACGCAAAAAATTCTAAAGTAATTGGTTTCTTTAAACATCCTGCACCTCCTTATCTTTATAAAATTAAAACAGAGACTGGAAGAGAAGTTATGGTAACCAAAGATCATAGCTTATTTATAAAATGGAATGGAGGTTTAAAGGAAGTAAAAGCTGAGTTTTTGATACCTGGAGAAAGCAGGATAGCTATACCTCGCAGGCTTATTGCGCCGGAATCAATTAGTTCAATTAACATATTGGATTTCCTTAGAAAAAACGATTATAATCTTTATATAAGAAACCATGCTTATTATACGAATAAAGCAGTAAAAAAAATTGGAAAAAAGAAAGCTTCAAAAATCCTAGGAATAGAGGAAAAGAACTTGTATTATTATTTAAGGGGTGGTGCCCTTAAAGTATCTAAATTCCTTAAACTTATGGAAGCATCAAATATTAGTTTCAATCCAAAAAAACTCAGGATTAGTTCATATTTCTCTTCAAATCAAATACCAGCGCTATTTGAGTTTTCAGAAGATTTTTGTACATTTCTAGGATTATGGATTGCTGAAGGAGCGTTTTTAGGAAAAACAAGCTTAAGATTAAGTATTTCAAAAAAAGAAACCAAAATCAAAAAATTAATCCAAAAGTTGTTTGGTCATGTAACAGTTTGTAATAAAGGAAATGGAACTGATATTATTATAGGTTCAAAAGTGTTGAGAATTTTCTTAGAAAAGATTTTAGGATTGAAAAGTGGTGCAAAAAACAAGAGAGTACCTCCAATTGTTTTTGGATTATCTCTTAGGAATATTGCTGCTTTCTTAAGAGGTTATTTTAGTGGAGATGGATATGTTGGAAAAAGAACAATTGAAGTTTCAACAATAAGTAAAAAACTTGCAAATGATATATTAACATTACTTTTATATTTTGGAATTGTAGCAAGATGTTATAGAAAAAAGGAATGGAATGGAACATTAAGTTATAGAATTTGTATAACTTGGAACAAATTCATGGAAACATTTGTTGAAAAAATTGGATTTATTGACAATGAAAAAAATTATAAAATAAGAAATTACCTAAAAAGTATTCATATTAAAAGAAAAAAACTAAGCCCAGAAAGATTTATTGAAAAAGATATTTATTGGGATCTTGTAGTTGAAAAAAAGAAAGTCCCGTATAACTTTCCATATGTATATGATATTGGAATAAATCCAACAGAAAGATTTATTGCTGGCTTTGGTTGTGTTTTAGTTCATAACTCAGAAAAAAGAATTAGAGAATTGTTTAGAAGAGCTAAACAGGTTGCACCATGTATAATATTTTTTGATGAGATAGATGCCTTAGCTCCAAGAAGGGGTATAGGTATGCATGAAGCCACAGAAAGAATAGTATCTCAGCTGTTAACTGAAATATCTGGAATAGAAGATATAAAGAACATAGTAATTATTGCTGCAACAAACAGGCCAGACTTGGTAGATCCGGCTCTATTAAGACCTGGAAGAATTGAAAAGTTGGTTTATATACCACCTCCAGATGAAAAAGGAAGATTGGAAATATTTAAAATTCATACAAAAAAGATGCCTTTGGCTAAAGATGTTAATTTAGAAGAATTGGCAAAAAGAACTGAGGGCTATTCCGGAGCAGATATAGAGGCGCTATGTAGAGAGGCAGCATTAAACGCCTTAAGAGAAGATATAAACTCAAAAGAAGTTAAGCTAAAACACTTCGAAGAAGCAATGAAAAAAGTAACACCAAGCATTACTAAGGAGATGGTTGAATACTACAAAAGATTTGAGGAAAGAAAGAAAGAAATGAAGGAAGAATCTCAACAAATATATATTGGTTAATCTTTTATATTGTAAAAAGTTTTAAGATATATAAATGACTAAAGTTGTATCTATACTTTCTGGTAAAGGAGGCACAGGCAAAACTACAGTATCAATTAATCTTTCCTTGGCTCTTAAAAAACTTGGCTATAAAGTAATATTATTAGATGGAAATGTAAGCATGCCACATTTATCGACATATCTGGGAATTAATAGCTATAAGTATAGTTTAAATGATTTTTTATCTGGAAAAGATTTTGATAGAGAAGCTTTTGTGAATTACAACGGTATTAAAGTTCTTATTTCTAGCCCAAATTTAGAGGATCTTTCTGGAATAGATTTAAAAAGAATGAAAAAAATTGTTGATAATATAAAGAACTTGGAAAAACCAGACTTTATAATAATAGATGGTCCGCCTGGATTAGGTAGAGAAGTTATAAGTGTAATAGAAGTTTCTGATGAAATCATAATAGTTGTTCAACCATTTGAACAACATTATATAGATGCCATCAAAATTAAAGAACTGGCTAGCTCATTGGGAAAGAAAAATTTAAAGGTAATATTAAATAACGGTTTTTGGGTATCAGAGAAAAAAATTGAAGAAGTGGAGAAAATTATTAACTTAGAAGTTTTGGGATTCATACCGCATAACAAATCTTTAATGTATTCACTATTAAGCAGGATTCCAATATTTGAAAATAATCCAAATAGTATAGTTTCTGAAATTTTTACTGAAATAGCATGTAAAATAAGTAAAGAAGATTATAAGGAAAGTTTGAAATTAAAATTCTATAAGAAAATGAAAGACCTATTTTCTATGGTATTTATTTAGAAAATTAAAGTGTATTTATGAAAGTAGTTAGAAATATAGGAAAAATCCTTTTAGCAATATTGTTTTCTATATTTTTTACATTTACTATAGTTTTGTATATCTTTTTAGATTTGACTTCATATCAAAATTTAAAAAATTTGGCTATTGAAATTTTTTCTAAACAAAAAATGCTTAACTTGACTGAAAATGAAAAAATTGTAGCAATTGAAAATTTGAAAATTTTGTGTGAAAATAAAAGCTTTATTCAAATCAATATGGGAGAAAATATAAAAATAGATTGTAGTAGAGTTAAAACTTTGAATGTAGAAAATTTTGATAGTCAACTTGTGGATATTTATCTAGAAAACTTGTATTATAAAACATATAACTGTACAATTTTAGATTGTTTTCAAAACAAACAGTTAACTTATTTCTTAAGTTTTCAATTTAGATTGGAAATAGAAAAGTATTTTAAGTATTTAATTATAATTACAATAGTTATCGCATCTTTTTATCTTTTTGTACTAGAAAGTTGGAAAGAAAGAGCACTTCATTTTACTTCAATATTTATAGTTTTTGGATTAACGCCTCTAATTTTAGACATATCTTCTTATTATGTTAAGGACGAGATGGCTGCTAATATATTAAACTTATTGAAAGATAGAGTTTATTTCCTTTTTTACTTTTTATACATAGGAATATTTTTGTTAATAATTGTTCTATTATTCGAGTTTAAAAAGCTCTTATATTCAAAGAAGAAATAATTATTATGTTAGTCAAGGATGTAATGAACAAAAATGTAGTAGTAGCAAAACCTATAGTGACTCTAAGGGAAGCATCAAAAGTTATGGGAGAAATGAATATGGGTAGCCTAGTGGTAATGGAAGATGATAAGATTGTTGGAATTATAACTAGTACAGACATATTAAAGGCTATTGGTGATGGAAAAGATCCAGATAAGACCTTAGTTAAAGATGTAATGAGTAAGGATGTAATAACAATTCAGGCTGATGAAGATGTTAGTAAAGCTGTGGAGATTATGGTTCAGCATAAAATTAAAAGATTACCAGTTATGATGAATGATAAGTTAGTTGGAATAATTACAGTAAGCGACATAGCAATAATAGAACCTAAAATAATTTCTAAGTTCGCTTCTTTAATATCTTTAAACGCTTTTAAGTTTAGTGGAGCTTAGTATTTATAATAAAAAACTAGTAACCCGTTTTCATCCCTAAGAAATATTTTGTCGCTCTTTTTATCAAAGATATTATACTTACTTTCTAAAATATAATCACAATCATCAAAACTTCTAATACAAATTATAACTTCTTTGTTTGGAGTAATATTAAAGTTTTTAATATACAAAACATTATGATTCTCGTCTTCAATATACCATTTGTTGAGGTTTATCGAAAAATTACAAATATTTTTTATAATTAGTTTTTCATTATCTATATAATAAAAATTTACTTTTATACAGCTAGAATAGTTAGATCTTTTCCAAATTCCAATCCCTCTTTCTATTGCGTAATTTTCTGCATCTAAAAGTTCATTCTTATATTTGGATACTTCATTTATTTTATAAGTATGCGCCAACCCATTTTTAACAATTTCAACATTTATATTTCTCTTATTCCAAAAAACATAGGCTAATAATCTTCCATAGGGGTCTCTAATTCCATTTTCGTATTCCAAAGAAATTTTTTCACCAACTAACATTTCAAGATAATTTTTAGCTTCATCAAAGTATCTTTTTCCTTTTTCTGGAGCATTTATTCCTATCAGTCTAACTTTTTCACCATTTGAAAGCTCTATAGTATCCCCATCTATAATTCTAATTATTTCATATTTTCTTTGAAAAAATAACCCCGTCACAGAATAATAGTTATTAAGGAGAAAAAGAAGTACAGTTATAATAAAGGCAAAAATTAAAGGCTCAATTCTTTCAATTTTCATATATTTCAGTTTTTTTCTTTTAAGTTAAATATACCTCTGGAAAAAGATTCCTCATCAATTCTACCAAATTTCTCAATCATTTCACTAATTTTTTCATCTTTGTATCTATTTACACACTCTTTACATATTATGACAATCTTTTTGCTTTCTTCATCCCCTATTTTGAAAACTAGATCGTTATTCCCACAAATATCGCATTTTCCGTAAAATGTGGCGGAAATCTTATATCTCATAAAAATCTTGATTTAGAAATATATAAGAGTTAAATAATTTATACCTTAAATTCTTCCCAATAAACCTTCTTTTTTTCCACAGCTTCTCTAATTTTTCTTTCCCTTTCATTTAGTTTTGATTTACCACTTTTTACCTCAACAAAAGTTATACCTTTTACTTTACCTTCTGACAAACCATCAAAAACTATAAAATCTATAGGATCTCCTAACCATCTCACATCGTGTGGATTGTGTTTAAAAGTCTTTATAATTGGAACTAATTTTTCCACAGTTTTTCCAGATAAACTTCGAGCGCTTCTTTCTATAGCCTCTCTTTTAATTTTTTCTTCAATTTCTTCTATATGTTTTCTTACTCTATCTTCAAATTTAAACTTCCATTCTAAGTTTTTTATTAAAAAATATATAGTTGTAAGAAAAAGAAATGTTATCAAAAGCCATTCAATCATAGAATATATTGATGGAAACGTTAAAAATTTAAATAGAAATTTAGAAAAAGGTTGATGGGTATGAAGACTAAAAATATAGGAATTGACCTAAAATCGCCGGAAAAAGAGTGCAACGATGTAAAGTGTGCTTGGCACGGAAAGGTTAAGGTTAGAGGTAAGATGGTAGAAGGTGTAGTAGTATCTGTTAGGCCACAAAAGACTGCAATTATCGAAATTGAATATGCTCATTACTTACCAAAATATGAAAGATATGAGAGAAGACATTCGAGACTATATGCCCATTTACCACCATGTATTTTAGTTAAGGAAGGTGATAAGGTTATTATAGGTGAAACAAGAAAACTTAGTAAAACAAAATCTTTTGTAGTTCTTCAAAAGGTGGAATAAATGAAGGGTATATCTTCTTCAGTAACAAAAGCTTTGAATGTTGGTAGTTATGTAGTTTGTGCAGATAATACTGGTGCTAAGATGGTACAAATAATTGCAGTAAAAACCTATAAGGGAAAAAGAAGAAGAATTCCTAAGGCTGGAGTTGGTGATTTAGTTAAAGTTGTAGTAAAGAGTGGGGATGTCAAGGTTAGAAAACAAATATTCGATGCCGTAATTATTAGGCAAAGAAAGGAGTACAGAAGAGCTAATGGTATTAGAATATCTTTTGAGGATAATGCTGTAGTTATAGTAAATGAAGAAGGCGAACCAAAAGGGACTGAAATTAGAGGACCAGTAGCTAAGGAGGCTGTTGAAAGATTTTCTTCTATTGGAAAAATAGCTTCAATGGTGGTTTAAAAATGAAAAGACCCAAATCTAAAAAACCAAGAAAACAAAGAAAATTTTTGATTGAAGCACCTTTGCATATAAGAAGAAAGATGATATCTTCTCATTTATCTAAGGAATTGAGAGAAAAGTATAAGAGAAGAAGCATTCCTCTTAGGAAAGGTGATGAAGTTAAGATTATGAGGGGTGAATTTAAGGGAAAAATAGGAAAAGTCGTAAAAATAGATACTAAGAAATATAAAGTTTATGTTGATGTTGCTAAGAAAAAAAGAACAGTTGGAACAGAATATTTAGTACCTATATCACCTAGCAATTTAATGATTATAAATTTAAATTTAGAAGATAAATACAGGCAAAAAATATTGGAGCGTGGTAAGAGTGGCACATCTTAAAAGATTGGTAGCACCAGAATATTGGCCTACACATACTCGAGGTTATACTTGGACATACGCTCCATCACCAGGACCTCATAAAAAAGACGAATGTATACCTCTAGCTATAATCGTTAGAGATGTTTTAAAATTGGCTGAAACAGGAAAGGAAGCAGAAAAGATCATTAAAGCAGGAGAAATAAAAGTTGATGGGAAAATTAGAAAAGATCCGAGGTATCCTGCTGGATTACTTGATGTTATATCTATACCTAAAATAAACAAACACTACAGAATAATTCCGTTTAAGAAAGGTTTAAAACTCATAGAAATAGAAGAAAGTGAGGCTAATAAAAAAATTGTTAAAATTTTGAATAAGAAGAGTATTAAGGGAGGTAAAACTCAACTAAATCTTAATGATGGCAAAAATATTATTGTTTCTGATGGTAAATACAAAACACATGATTCTTTGCTAATCGAACTTCCTACATTAAAAATTATGGACCATATAAAGTTGGAAAATGGGGTATTAGTTTTAATTACATCCGGAGAAAAAAGTGGAAAAATCGGTAAAGTTACTAAAATTTATGAGGGAAAATTTAATGTTAAACCAAAAATTGAGTGTGAAATAGAAAATCAAAAAACGGAAGTTTTAAAGGAATATGCAATTTGTGTTGGTAGAGAAAAACCCATGATAAAGGTTGTTGAATATGAATAAGATGAGAGAAATAAGAATAGAAAAAGTAGTACTTAATGTTGGCTGTGCTGGGGATTTAGATAAGATAGAAAGAGCCAAGAAGATGTTAGAAATGCTTACGGGTAAAAAACCTGTTGTGACAAAATCTAGAAAAAGGTCTACATTTGGTATTGCTAAAGGTAAACCTGTTGGAGTTAAAGTAACTTTAAGAAAAAAAGATGCTGAGGATTTTTTAAAAAAGATCTTAGAAGCCAAAAAGAATACCATATCATCTAGACAAATTGATAATAATGGAAATTTTAGTATTGGTGTTGCTGAATACTTTGAGCTTCCGGGTGTTAAATATAACCATGAAATAGGAACTCTAGGTTTTGATGTTACAGTAACCTTAGAAAGACCTGGATATAGAGTTAAAAGGAGAAAGATCAAAAAATCTAATATAGGTAAAAATCATAAAATTAAAAAAGAAGAAACAATCGAATGGTTAAAAGCGAGGGGAGTAAATGTTTTATGACGAAAAACTATTAGAGTTCGTGGAAAAAATAAATGGTATAGCTCTTAGAAAGGCAGAAACTTCTAGGGATATTGAAGGAGTATATTCAAGAATTCTTGAAAATTTACCAAATATTCAGGATTTCGAAGATGTTAGTGCTTTAGAAATTCTAGGAGAATTAGGTGGATAGACTTGAAACAAAGGAAGTTCGGAAAAACAACTCATAGATGTAAAAGATGTGGCTCTACTAGAGGAGTAATAAGAAAATATGGAATAAATCTGTGTAGAAAGTGTTTTAGAGAAGTGGCCGAAGAAATTGGATTTAAGAAATACAGTTAAATATTATGATAGAGATTATTTCTTTGATAATATTATTTTTTGGTCTACTAATAGCTTCTTACTATGACTTAAAAACGACAGAAATTCCTGATAAGTTTGCCTATATTTTTTTATCAATTGGTGTTATCTTATTTATTGTTAACAGCTATATAAACAACTTTAATAATTTTATTGACAACTTTATAATTTCTCTATTAATTTCTACAATTGGTTTTATTATGTATTTTTTTGGACAATGGGGCTTAGGCGACTCTTTTCTATTAGCATCATCAACATTTTTTCTATTTTTCAAAACTTCAAAATCTTTTTTTATCTATCCGCAATTAGATTTTTTTTCCAATCTAATTATAGTTGGTTCATTTTACATACCACTTTATTCTTTACCAGGATTTTTAAGAGACAAAAAAGCAAAGAAGTTATTTATAAATAGAGTTAAAGAATTTTCTTCTAGAATTCTGTTTTTAATTTTTCTATTTTCTATATTATTTTTAGTAATTTCTTTCTATTTATTAAAACAAATTTTTATCAGACCATTGATTTTTGTGGTAACATTTACTTTGTTTTTAAATTACCTTTGGATATATCTTAAAGCTTGCGAAAAAATGTTTATAAAAAGGATTAAAGTTAATGAGTTAAAAGTAGGCGACGTACTTCTTGAAAGTAAAAGATGGGACGGAATAGATAAAAAAGAAATAGAAAAAATAAAGAAAGCCAGAAAAAAATACGTATATATTAAAAATGGTGTTGCTTTTGCTCCAGTTTTTCTTATTTCTTTAATAGTGACATTACTAATTGGTAATCTCTACTCTTATATTTTGGAATTTTTTTGGCTTTTATTATAAACAGAATAACTAATAAATGATAGCCGATGACATAAAAATAAGAAAAATTTTTGCATGCAATTCAAAACCAACTATTGAAGTAGAAGTTGTAACAAAAAAAGGAAAATTTTATGCTTCTGTCCCTTTTGGTACTAGTACTAGCAAATATGAGGTTGTTTATAAAGATGTTAAAGAAGTCATATCAATATTTCATCAAATAAAAAAATATTTCATAGATAGCTTTAAGAATCAAGAAGAGGTAGATTTATTACTACATTCTATAGACGAAACTCAAGATTTTAGAAAAATTGGTGGAAATTTAAGTTTAGGAATTTCTTTAGCTTTTCTGAAGGCTTTTGCTGCTGAGGAGGGAGTTGAAGTATATCAGTATTTGACTTCAAAACCAACAATACCTAAGCCTGTTTGTAATGTAGCTGGTGGATGGAAAGGCCAAAGTGATATTCAAGAGTTTTTAGTTCTACCTTTACATCAAGAATCTTTTAGAGAGTCTATTGAAGAAATTTCTAGTCTGTATTTAAAACTTGGAGAATATTTAAGTAAAAAAGATAAGAGCTTTAAATTTGGAAAAAACATAGAATCTGCTTGGATTACAAATT
The DNA here is from genome assembly GCA_039000725.1 of Candidatus Aenigmatarchaeota archaeon. Taxonomy (GTDB): domain Archaea; phylum Aenigmatarchaeota; class Aenigmatarchaeia; order CG10238-14; family SpSt-28; genus SpSt-28. The sequence continues at coordinate 457,317 of JAWBNO010000001.1, forward strand.
TAAAAACAGAAGAAATACTTCAAATTCTTAGAGAAATAAAAACAGAAAATTTAGTATTAGGGTTAGATGTAGCAGCCAGTAACCTTTGGAATGGAGAAATGTATGTTTATAGAGATAAAGTTTTGTCTACAATGCAGCAATTAGAGTATATTGACTCATTAATTAGAGAATTTAAGATATTCTATGTTGAAGATCCTTTCCATCAAGACGATTTTGTAAGTTTTTCTGTCTTAACCAAAAATGTAAGAGGTTTGGTTGTTGGTGATGATCTTTATGCAACAAATGTTAATAGATTGAAAATGGGATTGGATATAAAAGCCACGAATGCAGTTTTAGTTAAACCAAATCAAATAGGCACAGTAACAGACACAATAAAATTTGTAAAAGAAGCAAGAAAAAACAATCTTAAAGTTGTAATATCTCATAGAAGTGGTGAAACAGATGATACTATTTTATCTCATTTAGCTGTAGGATTGAATGCAGATTATTTTAAATTGGGTATTTCTGGAGAAAGAATAGTAAAAATAAATGAAATGATAAGAATAGAGGAAAAAATTTAGTATAAGTATCTACTTTTTTCCCATTCATCAGAAACTACTTTGAAGATTTGATGTAACTCTTTTAGTCTCTGTAAATCATCTCTACAATGTTCTATAATTTTATCTCTATTTTCTGACTTTCCTTCTAAGTATTCTTGATACAACATTAAAGTATCCTTTCCTTTCAATTCTAGGTTTTTTTCCAAGCCAAAAAACAAGCTTATATTTTCTAAGCTATTACTAGAAAGTCTTAATTTTTCTCTTGCAAATTTTAGAAGGTCTATTATCTTAAGCGAATTAAATATAGATACATCCAAACCAAATTTTAGACATCTTGTTAATAAAAATGGAATATCAAAATCAGAATTCCAAATATATATTTTATCGTTTTTAATTTCCTTCAAAAAGTCTAAAAAACTTTCTAATACATTTTTTTCCATTTTAGGAGAATCTACAAAAAAGAATTTTTCTTCTTCATTTACAATTAAACCAATTACTATAACTGATCCTATATCAGCATACAAATTTGTCGTTTCTATATCTAGATAAACTGTCATATTCTATATTGTTGTTTAGTAAAAAATCTTTAAATATTTCCTATACTTTTTCTTTAGGAAAATTTTTCTATAGTGTAATTTTTCTTTTTTGAGTATTTTTTAATTAATTTTTCTACTTTATCATTTAATTCGGCTTGGAATAAATTTTCTCCGTAAATATTTTGTGCTAAGATTATAACACCTAAGGATGCAGCCTCTTCTATTAGCCTCTTTTGTGTCTCTCTATACTTTTTTTCGTAATACTTTATTTTTTCGATTATTTCATCTATATCTGAGCAATCTACAGTATAAGAAATACCTCTAAACAAAACATAGCAGTTTCCCTTTCCAAATATTATTTTAACTTTTTCTTTCATACTAGAATTTCATTAGAGTATCTACCAGCTTCTTTGCAGCTTCTTTTGTTTCTGTATCAGTAGGTCTTAGTATTTCTTCTATTACCTTTTCTATCGCTTTTCTCTTTTCTGCTTCACCAATTTCAACTATTGCTTTAAATGGCTCTTCAACTTTTCCTAGTTTTTCTTCAACTTTTTTTAATTCTTTTGCTAGTTGAGCTATTGCAACCCAGAGTTGAGCTATTCTTACATCGTCTGCTTGTGTATATGCATATCTATAACAACTAACCTTTTCTAAAACTTCCTTTAAAACTTCCTTTATTTCAGGTTGCAAGTTTTCTTTCCAATCTGCCATAAACTTTTATGTAGAGAAAAGCTTAAATGCTTTTATTATCTTTAAGTAAAAACAATTTATGAAAATATATTTAGGTCCTGGTGGAAATTGTATAACGGCAAAAGATTCTAAAACAGAAAGTTCTTTTGAGAGATTGAAAGAGCTAGGATTAAACGCTCAAGAAATAGAATTTGTTAGAAATATTTACATAAAAGAAAAAGATGCAGAAAGATTAGGAAACTTGGCTAAAAGTTATGGTATAAAACTCAGCGTTCATGCACCATACTTTATAAATTTACTTTCTGATGATAGTAAAAAAGTGGAAGCTTCAATAAAAAGAATTATTAATAGTATAAAAGTTGCAGAAATTTTGGAGGCGGAATATGTTGTTGTTCATGCTGCATATTATGGAAAGTTTTCAAAAGAAGAAGCAATGGAAAAAATGAAAAACATAACTCGTAGAATTTTAGAGGAAATGGACAAACTGAAAATAAAGAAAACAAAATTAGCTTACGAAACAATGGCTAAGGAAAGCCAATTTGCTGGCTTAGAAGATTTGTTAAAATTAAAAAAAGAAATCAAATCTAAGAATTTTACAGTTTGTGTTGATTTTGCTCATATATTTGTTAGAGAAAATGGAAGCATAGATTATAAAAGAATTTTTGACATGATTAAAGATTTTGATTTTATACATTCTCACTTTTCTAATGTAAAGTACAATGTTAACACAAAAAAATTTATGGATGTTCATCTTCCTATAAATTCCCATCCTCCATTTGAAGAATTAGCTAAGGAAGTTATAAGAAGAAAAATTAACATAGCTATAATTTCAGAAAGTCCTAAACTTGAATTAGATAGTTTAAAAATGAAGGATATTTTTGAGAAACTTGGTTATAAATTTTAAACAAGTAATTTGTAACCAATCTTGCTTCTTTTTCTATTTTTTCTCTACTTTTTTTGTATATATCCCCCAGATAATCTTGAGCAGCATGGACATATTCATGAATTAAAGTTTTTATTTTATGATAATATGGTAGACTATAATCTATACTTATTTCTTTTTTAACGGGATCATATAAGCCTAGAATTTTTGCTAATGGCCTATAAATAACTTGTATATAGTTTCCTAGCTTTCTTACGAAAACAGCCCAAATTTCTGGAAGTTTTTTATATTCTATTCTAACATTATCTAGAACATCTTTAGGTATTTTATAATACTTTGATACTAAATTTTTAACAGTTTCCAAGTCTTTATCTTTTATTCTACTTTCATATAGAAAATCCAAAAGATATCTCATTTAAATAAATGTAGAATTAAGCTTATATAATTTGCTCTTCTCTCCACTTTCTTTCTATTTCTTCTTTCTTTTTCCCACAATTTGAACAACTTTCACTCAAAATGACTATTTCTTCTCTAACTTTGTGATAACTAGTTTTTCTACCACCTCTAACAGCACTTCTTTTAGCTACATAAGTTCCAGGCCTTTTCAAAATTTCAATAGTTTCAGATCCACAAAAAGGACATTCCCAAATCTCTTTTTCTATAAACACCATTCTATTTCTTCTCCTCCTTACTTTCTTTTTTTGGAATAAGTTCTTCAAGACTTTTTTCTCCTTTTTTTACAACCTTACAATTTATTTGGACTATATCTTCTGATATCGTATTACCTCTAACAGTTTTTTTCTTTCTTTGACCTTTTTTTAGTGGATGAAATCCAGGCGGTTTAGAAAGAAGCACCTTCTTCTTCACCATACCTTCTACTTCAGGATGCATAGGAAATCCATCTTTGTCGGTACCTCCAGTTATTTTTAATATATATCCTGGTAAACCTATTGAAGAAGCATCGAACTCTTCTCCTATTTTTTTGCCAATAAGAAAGGTAGCCTTATTTTTTTCTATTTCTATTTGATATGCTTTTCTAGTTTCTGGATCACTTATTACAATCTTATATCCTGCCATACATTATACAATGTTTTTTAAGATTTAAAATATTTTGTTAACATATTTTTATGAACTTTAAGGTTAATCCTTGGGAAGTTGAAGGTAAAGTTGATTATGATAAGCTAGCTAAGTTTTTTGGAGTAAGTTTGATAGATGAAAAGATTTTAGAAAGAATGAGAAGAATTACTAAAGATTTACATGTATTAATTAGAAGAAGGTATTTCTTTGCGCATAGAGATTTGGATAAAATTTTGGACGCTCACGAAAACAAAATTGGTTTTTTCTTGTATACAGGAAGAGGACCTAGCGGTCCTATGCATCTAGGTCATTTAATACCTTTTCTCTTTACTAAATGGCTTCAAGAAAAGTTTGATGTGAATGTTTACATTGAAATAACGGATGATGAAAAATTTCTTGAGCCTAAAAGAAAATTGAACTTAGAGGATACAAGGAAATGGGCTTATGAAAATATTTTAGATATAATTGCTGTAGGTTTTGATGAAAATAAAACCTTCATCTTTCAAGATACAGAATATATAAAAAATGTTTATCCCCTAGTTCTTAAAATTGCAAAAAAGATTAATTTTTCACAAGTTAAAGCAGTTTTTGGGTTTAAAAATGAAACAAATATAGGATTGATATTCTTTCCTTCACTTCAAATAGTTCCAACCTTTTTTGAAAATAAGCCATGTTTAATTCCTGCTGCTATAGATCAAGATCCGTTTTGGAGACTTCAAAGAGATGTTGCAGAAGCTTTGGGTAAATTTAAATCTTCTCAAATACATTCAAAGTTTTTGCCTCCTTTAACTGGAATTGAAGGGAAGATGTCATCTAGCAAACCAGAAACTGCAATTTATTTGACTGATGATGAAAAAACTGTGAGAGAAAAAATATATAAATATGCTTTTTCTGGAGGTCAGCCAACTATAGAATTACATAGAAAACTTGGTGGTAATCCAGAAATAGATGTAAGTTTTCAATGGTTAAAAATTATGTTTGAAGAAGATGATCAAAAATTGAAAAAAATAGAAGAAGATTACAGAAGTGGTAGATTATTAACTGGAGAGCTGAAAGAGATATTGATAGAGAAGTTAACTAGCTTCTTAGAAAATCATAACGAAAGAAGAAAAAAAGCTAAGGATTTGGTTAAAGTTTTTAAGTATGAGGGAAAGCTTGCCAAAGAAATGTGGAATAAAACTTTTGAATAGAGAAGGATAAAAAAATTATGGAAAAGTTAATAAAAGTAAGAGAAGTTAGAAACCCACTTATATCTGTTATAATTCCAACTTTAAACGAAGAAAAATATATAGAGAATACTCTTTTATCTTTAAAATGGCAGAACTTTAAATTGCCATTTGAGATAATTGTTTCAGATAGTAATAGTAAAGATAGGACTGTAAGTATTGCAAAAAAGTATGCAGATAAAATAGTAATTACTAAAGAAAAAGGTATAGCTAAAGGAAGAAACATAGGTGCTAAGTATGCTAGAGGAAAATATCTTGTATTTCTTGATGCGGATACAATACTTTTACCAAACGCCTTAGAGGAACTTTATAAAGAAATAAGAAAAAGAGAAAATTCTCTAATTTCATTACCAGTTTTACCTTACAATTTTGATGCAACTTTTGTCCTATACTATTTGTTTTATAACATCTTTTCTAAAACGACTTTAAAGCTTAAGAATCCTCAAGTTGCAGGAATGATAATGTGTTGCAAGAGAAAAGATTTTATAAAGGTTGGAGGATTTGAGGAAAAAAATATTATTATTGAAGATTACGAATTTTCTAAAAAAATTAAAAATCTAGGAAAAGTTAAAATTTTAGATACAACAATAGCATTAACATCACCTAGAAGAATAAGGAAGTGGGGCAAACTTAGAGGAGCAATTAAGTATTTACTTTTGTATTTGATTTATCTATTGGGAAATACGAAAATTACGAATAAGTTGGGAGAAAAAATATACGTTCCTGTAAGGTAGAAAAGTTTTAAATAAAAATTAGTAATTAACTAAATGCACTATGTTTTAACTGATGAAGGAGAGAGTTACTTGAGAAATGGTTTACCTGAAAGAAAGCTAATAGAGTTTTTAGAAAAGTTTGGTGGTAAGGCACCAATATCAGAAATAGAGAAAGAAGTAGAAAATCTTAGTATAGCTTTACTTTGGGCTAAAAAGAAAGGTTGGATAGAGATAAAATTTAATGATATAATTTTGATTAAAAAACCAGACGATTATCCCGAGGAAAAAGCATTAAAAAATATAAAAGAAGGTAAAATTGAGGAAGTTGAAAAAGATATTCTTGAAATTTTGATACAAAGAAAATTGGTTGAAAAGGTTTCTTATAGTTACTTAGAAGAATTAAGGGGAAAAGAAATAATTTCTTTAACCCCAGAGTTAATTAAAACTGGTTTTTGGAGAAATGTTAAAATTAAAGAGTACAGTTTAGAAACTCCGCCAGCAAAAATCTATAGAGGAAAGTCACATCCTTATATAAAAATTATAAATGAGGTTAGAGAATTTCTAATTAGTCTAGGGTTTAAAGAAGCTAAAGGACCATTTGTAGAGTTAGAATTTTGGAATTGTGATGCGCTATTTATGCCTAGTGATCATATTGCAAGAGAAATACACGATATATTTTTTATTGATGGTGAAGGTAGAATAGAAAGAAAGGATATCTTAGAAAATGTAAAAAAAGTTCATAAAATTTGTTGGGGATATTGGGACGAAAATTTGTCTAAAAAACTAATTTTAAGAAGTCATAATACGGCAATTTCTGTGAGGGAATTATCTAAGATTTCTGAATTACCAATAAAGGTTTTTGTTATAGATAGAGTATTTAGACCAGATGTAATAGATGCTAAACATTTCATCGAGTTTGAACAATGCGAGGGAATAGTGGCAGACGAAAATTTAAACTTCAGAAATCTTCTTGGATATTTAAGAGAAATAGCAAAGATATTTGGTAGTGAAGAAGTTAAGTTCAAACCTTCTTACTTTCCATTCACAGAACCTAGTGTAGAAATGTATGTTAAAATAAAAGATCTTGGATGGGTAGAAGTTGGTGGTGCAGGAATATTTAGAGAGGAAGTTACAAGACCGTTAGGGATAAATGTTCCTGTTCTAGCCTGGGGTCTAGGATTAGGAAGATTGGCTATGTTAAAGTTAAGAGTTAATGATATTAGATATTTGTATTCAGATGATCTTTCTTGGTTAAGAGAGGTTGATGTTTGATGCCAACGCTAAAATTCAATAAGAAAGAGCTGATATCATTAGTAGGCAAAAAAATAGATGATAAAGATCTAATTAAGATTATTCATTCTTTAAAGCCTAATGTAGAAAACATTTCTGAAGATGAAGTAGAAATTGAGATGACTTCAGACAGAATAGATTATTTTTGTATCGAAGGTCTGGCTAGAGCTATAAGAAGTTACATAGGAATTAATAACCCTAAGTTAAGAATATCTAAGCCTAAATTAGATATCATAAAGGAAGATGTTCCAGTTAGACCTTATATAGGATGTGCTGTTATTAGAAATTTAAGAATGACCGAAGATTTAATAAGAAGTTTGATGAATACACAAGAAGTTATACATGAAACATATGGAAGAAAGAGGAAAAAAGTGGCTATAGGTTTACACGATTTGGATAAAATTAAAGGAGAAATTAAATATATTGGAGTTAAGAGGGAAGAAAAATTTGTACCATTGGGAGAAAATACAGAAATGAGTTTATTGGATATTTTAGCTAAGACAGAAAAAGGTAGAAAATATGGTGAAATAATCTATAATGCTAACAAATGGCCAGTATTTTGTGACGAATTAGGAATATTTAGTTTTCCACCGATACTCAATTCTGAGAGGACAAAAATAACATCAAACACTAGAAATATATTTATTGACGTTACTGGTATTGATAAAACTGCTGTTAATAAGGTTTTGAATCTTTTTTCAATGATCTTTATAGAAAGAGGTGCAGAGGTAGAAGCAGTTAAAATAAAAGGAAATTACACTGAAGTCACTCCAGATTTTACAGAAAAAGCTTTTGAAATTAGTTTAGAGAAAGTTGAAAAAATTTTAGGAATTAGGTTCAAAGAAGATGAAATAGTTAGATTTTTAGAGAAAATGGATTACGACGCTAAAATTAGCAAGGGAAAAATTATAGCAATTGTCAAGCCTTACAGATTTGATATAATTTCAGACTACGATATAATAGAAGATATAGCAATTTCCTATGGATATGAAAATTTTGAACCATCTTTACCAAATGTTTTTACCATAGGAGAAATACATCCAATAGAAAGAATCTCTAATAAAGTTAGAGAAGTTTTAGTAGGTTTCGGTTTTCAGGAAATAGTTAGACCAATCTTGACGAACCCGCATTTACAATTCGAAAAAATGAATATACCTAGAGAAGAAACAATAAGAATTGTTAATCCTGTTTCCGAATTGTATACTGAATTAAGAAAGTGGCTTTTGCCTAGCTTGATGGATTTTCTATCGAAAAACACGAAAGAAGATTATCCACAGAGAATATTTGAGTTAGGAGATGTGGTAATCAAAGATAACAAATCAGAAACAAAAAGTAGAAATATAAGAAAAGTTTGTGGAGTTATAGCAGAAAATAAAAGCTTGTATTCAGAAGTAAAAGCCATAGTCATAGCTATATCTAAGATTTTAGGTAAAGATATAATTTTTGAAGAAACAAATCACCCAACATTTATTCATGGAAGAGTAGCAAAAATTATAGAAAATGGAAAAGAGATTGGTATTTTTGGTGAGATAAATCCAATTGTTTTAGAAAACTTTAAAATATATATGCCAGTCGCAGCTTTCGAAATGAGTCTAGAATAACAGATTATATCACAGATTATATCCAAGAAAAGATTTTACTCCAGAAGGATTGTTTTACTCTGTATGTTGTTCCTAAGATTGCATATGCTAAATTTGTTATTTCGATTGAAGCTCTACAATTAGGATTTAAGTACAATACTGGAACTCTTTCTTCTATAGATTTAACAACCCACTTATCTTCCGGAATTTCTGCTAATACTTCATATCCCAAAAATCTTTCCACTTCCTCTTTTTTTATTTCATTTTTACTCCTTCCTACTCTGTTCAAGGCAATACCTATAATGTTTTTGTTTAGATTTTCAGCTATTTTTACTAATCTTAGTGCATCAGTTAAAGCAGTTATTTCAGGGTTAGTAACAACTAATATATCTGTGGCTGAATTTAAAGAAGCTAGCGCCTCTCTTCCAAGACCAGCAGCGGAATCTAACAAAACAAAATCAGAGTTCAATTTGTATATAAGCTTATCAAGATTCGATAAATCTATACCGTATAAACTTTCTATGTTTAAGTTACCAGGAATTACTTTTAATCCTTCAGAATGAATATAGATTCCTTTTTCTAGCTTATCCAAGTTCTTTAGAATTTCATGTAATCCAACTTCAGGCAAATAATAACCAAACTGAAATCCCAAATTTGGTGTTGTTAAATTCAAATCTATAGCTGTAACTTTAAATCCTAAGTTTGATAGCGCAACTGAAAGATTTGCTGTAATGGTAGTCTTTCCTACACCACCTTTACCAGAAGCTACACTTATTATCTTCATTTTTAGATTTCTATTCTAAATATTAAAACTTTATGCTAAATATTAATTGGAGTATATAATACTCCAAGGAGATATAGAATGGTAGATTTTGTTCAGGTTTGGAATTGGTATTCTAGAGAAGCAGTTAGAAAAGCTTTATCACAGTTTGCTAAAAATAGAGAAGTAGTTTCTGTTTTTTCTGATGGTAGTTATGGAAGGAGACCAGATATAATAAATTACGAGGGAGATATATTAGAAGCGGTAGCAGAAGGAACTATAGCTTTTCATTGCTCAGTAGAAAAATGGGAAAATCCGATGAGTTTAGATGTGGGAATGAAAAAAGAAGATTTAGATAAGCTTAGAATAGGATGGGATTTAATTATAGATTTAGATGTAAAAGATTTTGAAATAGCTAAAGTTGCTGCAAGTAAATTTATAGAAGCACTCAAAGATCACAATATAAAAAATATAAGCATTAAGTTTACCGGAGGAAAGTCTTTTCACATAGGAATTCCTTTTGAGTCTTTTCCTTCTAAGGTAAATGGAGTACCTACTAGTAAACTATATCCAGATTTACAACAAAAAATAATAGAATATTTGAAATTTTATGTTAAAGACCAATTAAAAGAAGATCTATTGTCAAATTGGTCAATTAATGAAATTTCACAAAGATGCGGCAAACCTATGAATGAGATAGTTCAGAATAGTGAATTAGACCCATTTAAAGTTATTGTTGTAGATGTTTTTTCTTCGAGACATCTTTTTAGAATGCCATATAGTCTTAATGAAAATACCCTTCTAGTAAGTTTACCAATTAAAATAGAGAGATTAAAAATTTTTGAAAAGGACGAAGCTAGTATAAAAAGGGCTAAAATTGAGGAAACTTTTTTAAAAGTTGTAGAAAAAGAGGATGCTACTATGCTCTTAATAGAAGCTTTAGATTGGTCTTCAAAAAATATGAATAAGTACGAAGAACCTGTATATAAAACTGTTAACACGAAAAAGATAGAAAAAGGAGGTAAAATACCAGCAGAATTTTTCCCACCATGTATTAAAAAAATTCTTAATGGACTCGCTGATGGTAGAAAAAGGGCAATATTCGTTTTAGTAACTTTTCTAAGAAACATGAACTGGAGTTTAGAAGAAATAGAGAAAACTATTATGGAATGGAACGAAAAAAACAAACCTCCATTAAGACAGAACTATTTGCGAACACAACTAAGATGGCATTTTAGGCAGGATAGAAATCTTCTTCCACCAAACTGTGAAAATAAGAACTTTTACGAAGACATGGGGTTAAAAAATGAGTGTGAAGAATGTGTTAAGATGGGAATAAAAAATCCAGTTAACTATCCTTTTAAGATTTTAAAAATAAAGAAAAAGAAGAAAAAAACTAAAAAATAAAATAGATTATGGAAATTATTAGTTTTGATTATCTCAGAAGAATATTGAATGAAGAAAAGAATAGTTCTAATTTGACTAAGATCCCTGATAATTTTTACGAGCTTGTTAGAGAGTATATTAGAGCAAAAATTAAAATTATTAAAGACAAAAAAGATGAGATAGAAGTTAGAAACATGAAAAGAATAGTAGAAAACATATTTAATATTAGAGAAAGAAAGATACTAAATCTTGCTGCAATATACGTAAGAATTGGTACAAAACCCATCAACTTGACAAAAGAAGAGGAGGAAGTATTTCAAAAGATATGTGAAATTTTAAAAAAGCGAAGAGATTTTTTAACTAGCTTATCAAAATTAATTGAGGGCGAAAAAGAAGTAGAAAAGATGATTGTTTTTAAACAAGATTTTCCATCTTTTATTGGTTCAGATGGTTTAACTTACGGTCCGTTTAAAAAGGGAGATATAGCTAAATTACCTGATGAAGATATGAAAGACTTAATTGAAAGAGGAGTAGCAGAAGAATTTGAGATCCAAAAATAAACTTTTAAATATGATTAACTAAAGATTAAGAAATGAAGTTCCCCAAATCTATAAGAACATATTGTCCGTACTGTAGACGGCATACTTTGCATAAGGTTGAATTAGTTAAGAAAAAACCCAGAAGAACGCTATCTATAGGTCAAAGGAGATTCTTAAGAAAGATGAAAGGTTATGGTAGTTTTCCCAAGGAAAATCCTAAGAATAGAGAAAAAAGTGTTAAAAGAGTTAACTTAAAATTAACTTGCCAAGAATGCAAAAAAGCGCATTCTATACCTGGATGGAGAGCTAAAAAATTCCAATTGGTTGAGGTAGAATAAAAATTTTTATTTTATATTTACATATAGGTTTTTTATGAAGAAAAATTTAATAGATTTCCCAAGAAGCAAATTTTGGCTAGTTAATTGTAAGAAATGTAAGCAAAATCAGATAATTTTTAATAAACCATCTACTGTAGTAAAATGTTTAAATTGTGGCGCTGTTTTAGCTGAGCCTACAGGTGGAAAAGCTAAATTAAAAGAAGCAAAATTAGTTAAAGAACTTTCTTAGATATGCCTTCCTTTTGATAAACTCCAGAATAAAGTTTTTTTGGCATTTCATTTAGTTTCAAAAATATCATTTGTGCAACTCTAGCATTTCTTTTCAACTTTATTCCATTTTCATTAAAAACTACTAGTAAGCAATTACTTTTTCCAGAGTATCCAGGATCCCATAGAGAAGAAAAAACCACAGCACCACTTCTTATTAAACTAGATCTAGCTCTCAGTAGACCAATTAAATCTCCAGGAATATTAACTATTTCGTTGAATGTTATTAGATATGCTCCCTTTTTTAGAAAATAATAATCTTGTTGTAAAGAGAGTTTAGCATATATTGGTAATTTTCTTTCTTTATTATCAAAATCTATTATTGCCTCGCTTTCTAGTGAAAAAACTTCGTCTAAAGTTAAATCAAAGCTAGCTGGCTGTAGTTGTGTTTCTAAATCTATAAAATTTTCAATTAATTTTTGCTTTTTAATTCTTTCCTCTATTTCTTTGTCAGATAGTATCATTAAATTTAATTTTTAGATTAGATAAAAAAAGCTATGGGTCCGTAGTCTAGCGGTTAGGACGCCGCCCTCACACGGCGGAGGGTTGGGTTCAACTCCCAACGGACCCAACTTTTAATTTTTGCTATAATAAAATAGTTATAAGTGGGGCTGTAGTCTAACCAGGTAGGACGGCCGGCTCCAGTAATGGAGCTCTGAACAATGAAGAGACCGGCTAATCTGGGTTCAAATCCCAGCAGCCCCATTTGGGTTTATAGAAAATTAATTGCGATTAATATTTGTTGCTATTTTTGAGACAATTTAGCTTGTGAGCCGAGTTTTTCAATTTCTTTTTTTATCTCATCTATAATATTTCTATTGTAAATAATCTTTTTATTATCTTTTTTGACTGATAGAATAATAAAAACTTTCCCCCCAAATTTCCTTCTGAATTTCTCGTGCGCATTTTCATATACTTTTTTCCATTTAGTATAATATTCTGGTGCATGTTCAAAGGTAGTTGGTTTAATTTGTAATCCTATTAGTTTGTTTCCAATTCTTATTAAAAAATCAACATTATACACTCTATCTATTTCATCAGGAGCCGCTATAATCTCTACTCCTAAGATTTCTTTTAGTTGTTCATAAACTGTTTCCTTTTCAGTTAAATAGCCTTCATATGTTCTATTGATTACTAAGTTTCTTATATAATTAATACAATCATTTTCATTAATTTCAGATATTTCTACTCTCATTACTTCACTTATCTTAGTATAAAGTGTTTTCCCTAAGGTTTGTAAATATTCCTCCGGCCTCAAGATAATACCTTTGTTTTTTAAAAATTCTTCTAATTTTTTTAAATAAAATTCCTCCCATTCTGATACGGTTTTTGGACTGCATTCTCTTATCCAAGCTGCAACAGGACCAACTTTAGTCTTTTTTGTCAAACCCCATCTACTGTTTGCTATATTTAGTATCCACTCTTTACTCATGCATTTCACCTTGGTTAGCAATTTTTAAAAATTTTTCTTTGTATAAAAATTTATCATCTTTTACAGTAGCTAATTTTCTTTTAATCATTTCTTTATTTACAAAAATTTTGTTTTTTAAAAAAACATATGCCTGAACAGTTTTATCCTGTGGCCTGTATAAAGGGTCAAATTTAAGAAAAACTTGTTTTCCTTTCACAAATTTCTTAAGGTAACTTATGGCTTCTTCTTTTTTTAATATTTTTAACCCTAATAGCTTTACTATAAGTCCTGTGTCTAACTCTATTGTGTCCTCATTTAAAATTCTAGTAACTTTATATAGTCTATCATTTTCAAATCTAAATAACTTTGGATCAATTTTCGGCATAGCATCTTTTATATTTGGAATATAATCTATATTTTCTTCAATCTCAATCAGTTTTTCTCTTTTAAGTATTTCTATTTTTTTATCTAAAACGGATAGACTTTCTCCTATACCAATTTTTTTCTTTATCATTGGTAAGAAATCTTCATTAATTTCATATCCTATACCATTTCTATTCAAGTTTAAAGCGGCTCTAATTGTTGTACCACTACCAAGAAAAGGATCTAAGACTGTATCTCCAATGAAGGTAAACATCTTAATTAGACGCTTGGGTAATTCCTCAGGAAACATAGCCTCATGACCTATTTGTCTTTCTCCTGGAAAATTCCAGTGCCCAGAAAAATATTCCTTCCACTCCTCTTTACTAAGTTTTGATTTTTCTTTAATTTCCTTAGAAGGGGCAATCTTTTTTCCAGGTTTTTTGAAAATAAGGATAAATTCATAGTCTATTTCTATAAGACCGTTTGGTGGATATGGATATGATCCCATAACATTAGCACCACCTGTAGTATTCATAGTTGTTTTTTTTGCCAAATTATTGAACCCATATAATCAAATCCTATTTTTTCACACTGTATTATAAACTCTGAATGAAGGGGCGCAACTTTGTATTTACCATAAACAATGCTTCTTAAAAATTGATCTCCTATATTTATACATAATCTAGCTCCAGGTTTTAAAACTCTAAAACACTCTCTCCAAACTAAATATAAACTCTTCAAATACTCGTGTAAAGACTGACCATAACCTATTTGTCCTCTCACACCATAATCTTTAATATGCCAGTAAGGGGGGGAAGTAACCACTAAATCAATTGAGTTATTTTCTATTTCCATCATTTTTCTACTATCTCCTATTATTATTTTAGCAAAAACCATACTTTCTCAATATTTTAATTTATTTGAATTAGGATTTAAAATTAGAGAACAAGAAATACGAATATCAGGGGAGGTAGTCTAACTTGGTTAGGACGCTGGCCTTGGGCGCCAGGAATCTGGGTTCAAATCCCAGCCTCCCCATTATTAGTATAAATAACTTTATCATCGATATCAGAATTGTTTTTTAGTTATAGTTTTGAAGACTAGAATAGAAACTTAACATTCTAATAAGGCAGGTAAACCTAACCATAAAAGCTTTTAAACATTTCTGTTTTATAATAAATTAGGTGAAGGTGATGATTCGCCAATACATCTCTCTAATAAACAGAAGGAATGCTTAAAAGGAGTTTTGCTTAGAGCTTTTAATAGAAATCAGCTTCTAATTCTTTCTCAAGTTGCTATAAACTCTGGTAAAACAATTAGTTCTCTACTTATAGAAATTGAAAAAGGCTTCAGAATTCCTTTATCTACTCTCAAGTTAAATGCAAGAATTCTTAGGGATTTAAAGTTAATTAGTTTCGGTAATTCTAATCCTGCCAGGTTAACGAGTTTTGGAAAGCTGATTATCGAAATTTTGGATTTATCTAATGACGGGAGGTTGATGTCATGAAAGGTTTTGTAATAAATAAAGTTAGAAAATTGGAGAATGATAATAGGATAAAGAATGGTAAAAAATCTTTGATTTTTTCTTTTGATAACAGTAAATTTTTAAGAATGCTGAAGGAGAAAATCCATATAGGAAAAGTTGGTAACATTGATGTTAAAATAGAAGTTCTAAAATTAAATCCAAATAAAAAACCAAAGATAGCAATAGTAACTGGGATTCATGGCGACGAAACCTCTGGACTTATTGTGATTCATAGATTACTTCAAAGAATTCATTTGTTTGAAGGACAACTATCTATACTCCTATTTTCTAATCCATTAGCAACTATAATGGAAAGGCGGGTTGGATTGGATTTTCTTGATTTAAATAGAATACTGCCGGGAAAGGAAGATGGGACAATTACAGAGAGAATAGCTTGGAAATTATCGGAATTTCTTTTGGAACAGGATTTTGTGATAGATCTTCATACATTTGATATAATTACTCCAGTTATGGGAATTTTTATGAATGTTGGTTCTAAAAATGTTAGAAAGATAAACTTGGAAATGTTGAAGGCCTTCTCTCCCGATATTGTATGGAACTTAAAAGTAAAAGGTAAGGAAAAACATTTTTTCAATTCACTAGGTCCTTTTTTAGCAAGAAGGGGTATACCAAATTTTGCTGTGGAGATGAATAAAATTGATTTAATTTCAGATTCAGAAATTGAGAAAATTGTAGAGGGCATATTAAACGTTTTTAGAAAACTAAAACTTATACCGGGAGAATCAAATTCAAAGAGTATATTAGTTCTCGACAGAAAAGAAATTCGATCAGAAAAAGCAGGAATATTTATTCCTGTAGAATTTCCTCCAAAACCAATCAAAAAAGGACATGTCATCGGTGTTTTCATTGATACATGTAATTTTTCTACTCATAATGTTATTGCTAATGAAGACGGAATACTTATTCAAATTTCACCAAAAAAACTTGTAAAGACTGGGGATTTGATTTTTTCCATAGGTAAAAAATCAAATGAATGGAGGTGATAATAATGGGAAAAGGTGATATAGTTTATCAAAGTAGAAAATGAGAAGTTTAGAGTTAGAAGAATGGAAGAAAAAGATATAGAAGGTGTCGCCAAACTCTATAGAGAGAATTTTCCTGAACATGTTTTCATAGAAATATTAAGTGATCCAGAAAAATGGAAGCAACAATTAAAAGATGAAAACAAGTTTTGGCTAGTTACCGAAGATAAAGAGAGTGGCGAGATTGTAGGATGCGCAGGGCTAGAAGTGAATTTTCTAAATTCTTCAGCCGAGATAGAAAGAGTAGTAGTTGCTAAACCATTTAGAAATAAGGGAATTTCTAAGATGATGTGTGAGGCTCTAGTAGATGTAAGTGAAAAATTAGGTATTAATTATGTCTATGCATGGGTTAGGGGTGCTCAACCAGCCATGCAGAGAACATTTCTTCGTTTGAACTTTAGAGATAGTGTCGTTGTACCACCTTTCGTTGTATTATACAATGGTAATAGACCAAGAGAATCAATGAATGAGGAAAGAGAACCCCGTAGAGAAGAGTTTGTATTCATGTATAAATTACTTAAGGATGATAGAGCAGATTACACACAACTTCTTGAAGCAATAAGATTAAAGAAAGAAATCGAGGAAATAATAAGAGAATTATACGATCCCAATCTCACCGGAAAAATAGATCCAGAGAAAATTGATGATGTAAAGGCAAAAATAATTAGAATTTTAGAGAGTTACAAAAATAAATAAATAATATTTAGGTTTCTTTTTTTTATTTTTTAATATACAAACATATAATATAGGTGATGAATATGGATTTAGAAGAAAGGTTTCAGATTGTTAAAAATGTGGGAGAAGAAATAATTACAGAAGAAGAATTAAAGCATTTGCTTGAAACAAAAAAACATCCTATTGCTTATGACGGATTTGAGCCAAGTGGTTTAGCTCATTTACCTTTCGGAGTTTTTAGACCATTGCTTATAAAAGAGTTAGAAAAAGCAGGAATTAAATTTAAACTTTATATAGCAGATTATTTTGCTTGGATAAACAATAAGCTTGGAGGAGATTTAGAAAAAATAAAGAAATGTGGAGAATATTTTATAGAGGTTTGGAAAGCTGCTGGTGTAGATTTAAAAAAGGTTGAAATTGTTTGGGCTAGTGATTTAGTAGGTAGGAAGGAATATTGGAAGAAAGTTTTACTAATAGCGAAGAATATAACAGTTCATAGAGCTGAGCGCGCACTAACTATTATGGGAAGAAAAAAAGGGGAGATGAAAGAAGTTGCTCAATATTTCTATCCTTGTATGCAAGTTGCAGATATTTTTGAGTTGGAAGTAGATATTTGTCAATTAGGCTTAGATCAAAGGCGTGCTAATATACTTGCGCGTGAAGTTGGACCAAAACTAGGATGGTGGAAACCTGTTGTTGTTAGTCATCATATGCTTATGGGCTTAGAGGGTGCGAAAGAGCCTGAAGGTTATGATGAAGATGTTAATATAGATGTTGCTATCACGTCTAAAATGAGTAAAAGTAAACCTAAGACATGTATATTTGTTCATGATAGCAAAGAAGAAATAAGAGAAAAAATAATGAGTGCATTTTGTCCAGAGAGAGTTATTGAAAATAATCCTATCTTAGATTATGCTAAACATATAATTTTTAGAAAGTTTAAAAGTTTGACTATAGAAAGACCACCAAAGTTTGGAGGTCCAATAGAAGTTTTTAGTTATGCTGAGTTGGAGGAAAAATTTAGAAAAGGTGAAATACATCCGTTAGATTTAAAAAATGCAGTTGCTGAAAAATTGGACGAATTAATAAGACCTATAAGGGAGCATTTTGAAAAGAATAAAAGAGCTAGAGAACTTTACGAGTTTGTAAAATCACAACAAATAACTAGGTAGTTTAATGGATTGGAAAATTTTTCACAATTTTTCTAGCTTTAATTATTTCCATCCAAATTTTCCTTTAAGTGGTAAAAAGATAACTGGCATCAAAACCCTTTTCTCTATTTCATCTTCACTCTTTTTTATAACCTTTACAAGATATTGTTCTCCATAGGGAGAACCTATAATACAAAGTAGTATACCTCCATTTTTTAGTTGATGTAATAATGGCGATGGTATGTCAGGTGCAAATGCGCTAATTAAAATTTTATCAAAAGGTGCTTTACTTGGTAAACCAAGTGTTCCATCACCTAAAATTAATTCGACTTTATTCAGATAACCACTTCTTTTCAGATTTTCTAATCCAAAACTGTAAGTTTCTTTGTTTATTTCAATTCCATATACACATTTTCTTTTTCTTATAATTTCATATGCATAAGCTAAAAGAATTCCACTTCCAGCACCAACTTCAAGAAATTTTTCCCCTCTGTTTAAATTAAGTTCTTCTAAGCAAATAGCGTGCATATGTGGTGCAGAAATTGTATTCCCACCAGGTATTGGTAATGGAGTATCATAGTAGGCTTGTTCTTTTAATTCAACTGGAATAAAATTTTCTCTATCAACTTTTCTAAATGCTTTTTCAACTTTATCAGATATTATAAAGCCTTGTTCTTTTAAGTATTTTATCAATTCTTCTTTTTTCATAAATTGATTTTGGAATGAAAAATATAATTCAATTTTTAATTAAAAACAAAATATTTTTATGGATTTTTTAGAAAGAACAGTTAGAGATATAAAAAACATGAAAATACAGGGAGCGGAAAACATAGCGAGAGCTGCAATAATTGCATGGGAAAAATCTAAAAATAAAAAATTGGCAACAAAAAAACTAATTTCAACTCGCCCAACAGAACCAATGTTAAGAAATGTGTTAAAATATTTAGAAAAATTTGGAAGTGCAAGTGAAATTTTAGAAAAGTTAGATAAAGATAGAGAAAAAATTGAAAAATTCGGTAGTAATAAGATTAAAAATGGTTATAAAGTATATACTCATTGTCATTCTTCTACTGTAGTTTCTGTTTTGAGGAAAGCTAAAGATGAAGGTAAAAATTTTGAAGTTTTTGTTACAGAAACAAGACCTTTTTACCAAGGAAGAATAACAGCAAGGGAATTATCTAGTTATAAAATTCCAGTAACACTTTTTGTTGATTCTGCTGGAAGATATGCAATAAAAAGATCTAATTTAATGATGATAGGATGTGATGCAATTACTTCGGAAGGAATAATTATAAATAAGGTTGGAAGTGAAATGTTTGCTGAAATAGCAAATAAGTATGATGTTCCGGTTTATGTAGTTACTCATTCTTTAAAATTTGATCCATTAACTTTTTTCGGATTTGATGTAAAAATTGAAAAAAGAGCAGAAAAAGAAGTTTGGGAAAATCCTCCTAGGGGAGTAAAAATATGGAACTACGTATTCGATAAAGTAAACCCTAGATTAATTACAGCAATTATAAGCGAACTTGGTGTACTAAAGCCGGAAACTTTTATTCAGGAAGTAAAAAAAGAATATAGGTGGTTGTTTGAAATATGAAGATTTTTTAGATTTGAAATATGAACCTTATGAAAACGATTTAGTTGTTTTGTTTAGAGTAGAACCAAATAAGGGAATTACAATTAAAGAAGCCGCAGCTAGAGTTGCTAGTGAGTCTTCTTGTGGAACTTGGAGTGATTTAAAATTTTTTCCAAAAAGAGTGGAAAAACTTAAGGCTAGAGTTTTTGAAATTAAAAGCAATTTAGTTAAAATTGCATATCCATTAGAGCTTTTTGAGCTATCTTCAATACCTAATTTATTATCCGGAATAGCTGGAAATATTTTTGGCATGAAGGCCGTAAAGAATTTGAGATTAATAGATGCTACTTTTCCAAAAAAATTTTTAAGATATTACAAAGGGGCTTATTATGGAGTTGAAGCTATAAGTAAAATATTCAGGAGAAAAGAGGGTCCAATATTAGCAAGTGTTCCTAAACCAAAAGTTGGATTTAGTCATAAAGAGCATGCAAAAATTGGTTATATGTTATGGAGAGGAGGTTTAGATGTAATAAAAGACGATGAAAATTTAGCTTCACAAAAATTTAATAAGTTTGAAAAGAGAGTTAAGCTTTTAGCTAAGTATAGAGATTTGGCAGAAAAAGAAACAGGAAAACCTAAAGATGCTTTTATAAATGTTACTGCACCAACTCTAAAAGAAATGATTAAAAGAATAGAGTTAATTCGCGATTACGGTTTTAGATATTTTATGCTAGATGTAGTTGTTTCTGGATTTACAGCGGTACAAACAGCTACAGAAATTGCTAAAGAATATAAAATGGCAATTCATGGACATAGAGCAATGCATGCAATATTCACTAGAAACAAAAAACATGGAATGAGTATGTTGTTTTTAGCAAAACTTATGAGAATTTTGGGTGTGGATCAAATTCATATTGGAACCGTTATTGGTAAATTGGAAAGTAGAGAAAATGAAGTTTTAGCCATAAAGGAAGCTATTTCTGAAAAAGAAGTTAAAGAAATTTTTGGTTTAAGATTATACCAAAATTGGTATCATATAAAACCAATATTGCCTGTAGCTTCTGGCGGATTACATCCAGGTATTTTACCGGAATTGTTTGAAATTTACAAAACTACAAATATTGTTGTTCAAATTGGTGGTGGAATTTTTGGTCATCCTATGGGGATCGAAGCTGGAGCTAGGGCGGTTGTTCAAGCTGTTGAAGCATATAAGCAAAAAATTAGTCTAGAAGAATATGCAAAAACACACAAAGAATTAAGTATAGCTCTAAAAGTTTGGAAAGACAAAAAGCCGGTGTGATTGTATGAGAGAAAAAAATCGCTCTAAAAAATTTTATTACTATTTAATTACACTTCTTTTATTTTTGCTATCAGTTAGTTTTTATTTGTTTAAGACTAACATGGAAAGAGAAGAAAGTTATATAATAATCTCTTCTACAGGAGAAATTAATTTTACTATAGAAAAAGAAAAAAATGAAACAATTATAAAAGTTGATTATAGTTGTAATAAAGATGAAGATTGTTATTTAATTTCAACGAATTGTTGCCCAGAAAGTTCAGGAGCTAATTGGGAGTGTGTAGGAAAAAATTCAATAATATATTGCGATTTGGAAGGAATTTTATGCCCAAACGTACAATCCCCAAGACCAAATTTTAGCTGTAGATGTATCAATAACTTTTGTGTACCAGAATAATTTTTAATTTAAATTACCAAAATAAAATGAATGCTACTAAAAGTTAAGAATTTAGACTTAAAGTCCGGAGGAAAACCAGTAGTAATATTGAATAAGGAAGATTTAAATGAGCTTGGTACTTCTCTTCCACCAAGAGTTAGAATTAGATATAAGGAAAAGAGTTATATTGCAATACCAAATTTAACTGAGGCCATAGTTAAAAAGGGAGAAATTGGAATATATTTTGAGTTATCAAAAATTTTAGGTGCTAAAGATGGTGAAGAAATAAATGTGGATATAGCTGAATATCCTAAATCTTTATCATTTATAAAGAAAAAATTAAGGGGCAGAAAACTGGAATATGAAGAGTTTTACGAAATAGTTAGAGATACGGTCGAAGGTAAATTAACAGATGGGGAGATCACAAGCTTTGTTGTTGCTTTGCATGCTTTTGGATTAAGTTTAGAAGAGGCAGCTTCTCTTAGTAGAGCAATGGTGGAAACTGGAGAGAAGTTGAATTTAGAAGAAAAAATAATTCTTGATAAACATTCCATTGGGGGAGGTATAGGTGATAAGACCAGTATCATTTTAGTCCCTATAATAGCTTCTCTTGGTTATAAAATTCCTAAGACATCTTCTAGAGCTATAACATCTCCAGCTGGAACAGCAGACAAAGTAGAAACTTTCATGCCAGTAAACTTATCGATAGAAGAAATGAAAAACGTGGTTAAAAAAACAAATGGATGCTTGGTATGGGGTGGTTCTCTTCACTTAGCTCCAGCTGACGATATTTTTATTAGGGTAGAATATCCTCTAGAAATAGACCCCCTTTTGTTCCCCTCTATAATGGCGAAAAAAATGGCTGTAGGAGCAAACAAGTTAGTAATAGATATTCCTACAGGTAGAGGAGCTAAGATAAAGACTATTGGTGATGCTCAGATTTTGGCTAAGGATTTCATAAAATTGGGTTCTTATCTTGGAATTGAAACTAGGGTTGCTATAACTTATGGAGAGCAACCAATTGGTTTTAATGTTGGTGCAGGATTAGAGGCTAGAGAAGCTTTAGAAATTTTGTTTGAAAAGAAGTTTGTAGAGGATCAAATTGATAAAGTTATAAATATTGCTGGTATTTTACTTGAAATAGTTGGAATAGAAAATGGAAAAGAAATAGCTTTGGATATTCTTAAGAGTGGAAAAGCCGAAAGAAAAATGAGAGAAATAATTGAAGCTCAAGGCGGAAACCCAAATATTAAACCAGAAGATATACCATATGGTAAATTTTCTTATGATTTGATTAGCGACAAAGAAGGCTTCATACTTTGGATTGATAATGGAGGTATAGCTAGTGTTGCTAGAGAAGCAGGTTCACCACAAGATAAAGGAGCAGGAATCAAATTATATAAAAAGGTCGGTGATAAAGTTAAAAAAGGAGAAAAAATAGCAACTATATTTTCTAACAGCGAAACTAAGCTTAGTAATGCAATTAAAATTCTTCAAGAAGAGACCGTAATAGGTTATGGTGGAAAAAGAGAAATGTTGATTCAAAAAATCTCAGATAGTGAATTTGCTAAAAAGAGATTCATATTAGATAGATAAAAATAGATAAAATATAGTATTTAGTTTAAATATTATAAATATTATAAAAATAAAATAATAAATGAGTAGGATTATTTTTGTTATTTCATTTCTTATACTTTTGGTCATTTTTTTAATTTATAGTTATTTTATACCGAAAGAGAAGATTGAAATAATTCGAGAATATAGTACAAATTCCATAATAAAAGAGCTTAATTTGAATTACAGTAATAGACATTTTTTGTTAAGATATTCAAATATAAATTATAATGAAAGTTATTCTGTGGAAATTTTTACTTTTCAAAGCGAAGAAGACGCGAACAAATTTTTTAATTACCTATTAAATGGGGAAAATGAAAAAATAATTAGTGAAGATAATGTTAAGATTTTTAATTTTAATGGAAAACTATTTACTTTTATAACAGAGCCAAAATTTTTGGTTATAATTAAAAAATACAATAGTGTAATAATTTCTAGTGGTTCAAATAAAGAAAATTTATTAAAGGTGATTGAATGGATAATAAAAGGGTATTAATACTTTTAGCACTTTTAATTATAACAATATTTAAATTTTCTGAGCTAGCAATATCTTGTCAGTTAGTTAGTGGAAATGATTTCTTTATCGATTCGAGTTGTACAGATTATACAACATCTTATTATTGGAGTACTAGAAATAGGTTGGCACCAGGTTGTGAAATGGGATACATTTATGGTGATGTTTATGTAGAAGAGCATATAGGGAGAGGTGCTTATATCTGTAAAAAGATTTCAAGATTACATAAAGATTATGGAATAAATGGCGAAGGTTGTGAGGTGAGGTGGGGAAGTTACTGTAACTATAATTTTACCGGCAAATATGACGCAAGCACTCAAAGATGTGCAAAGTGTGAGGGAAACGTTAAAACTAAACTGTATTTTTGTGAAGCAAATTCGGGCAATTATGAGGAAGTATTTCAATGTGAATCTGCCTGTGGGGCAGATGCTTGTTGTGATGATGTTGCTCCTAATAATTATATTAGGAAGACAAACTGCAAAGGTTATTGCTCTCCAGATTGTTCTTTCACAGCTTGGTCAATAAGTATAAATGCAAACACTACTCTGACAACCATAGGAAAGGCAGTTAGAATAACAGCAACAACTAATCTTAATTTACCATCAAATTATTACATATACATATATGAAAATGGTTTAAGTATAAAAAGTTGTAGCTCTGGAAATACTTGTTCAGTTGATGTTGTTAAAAATGTTTCACAAAACTTCAATTATAATGCAAAAGTTGTATCTGC
>JAWBNO010000010.1:0-5867 GCA_039000725.1 Candidatus Aenigmatarchaeota archaeon
AATAAATGATAAAATCATAAACGCAGCCCCTACACCCGCTGTTAATTTTGTAAAAAATGTAACTGTTCCTTTTGCTCCAAATACTGTCTCTGTCCCACCAAGAAAACTACCAAGACCAGCTGACCTTGGCTGTTGTATAAGAATAACAAAAATCATAAATATTACAAGCAGAATAAAAACAAATAACAAAAACCCATAAAGCATAGTTTGAAAATTTTAAAGGGGCAAAAGCCCCCTAGGATTTAATAAATTTATAAGTTAATTGCTTATTATCTTTACTATATGCTTTTAGGATATAAATTCCAGGTTTTAAGGATTTAAGGTTAATTTCTATGTTGTTGGTTTTGAAAATGTTTGAATAAATTAGTTTGCCATCAAGGGAATAGATTTTGATAGTTATAGGAATTGGAAGAGAAGTTAGACTAATAAAAAGTTTTATTTTAGAGATAAGGATTGAAGTTTCTGCCATAGAAACAGGTGTAGTGACGGAGCTAAACTTAGCTATAAAAGCTTCATACCCAGAATTTGTTCCTTGATAATATGCACCTCCACCAGGATTTTTAAGTGGAATATCACTTGACCTTGTTTCTCCTACCATAAATACATTTCCTTGTCCATCAGTTGTAATAGAATGAGCATAATCCCAATTGCTTCCTCCATAATAAGTAGCCCATAATCTTACTCCTGAATTAGTAAATCCTAAAACAAAAGCATCAATGTAGGTTGTA
Source organism: Candidatus Aenigmatarchaeota archaeon (assembly GCA_039000725.1). Lineage (GTDB taxonomy): Archaea > Aenigmatarchaeota > Aenigmatarchaeia > CG10238-14 > SpSt-28 > SpSt-28. The sequence continues at coordinate 729 of JAWBNO010000010.1, forward strand.
CATCCACCACATGTTCCTTGATAGTATGCACCACCACCAGGATCATATGTAGGAAAATTAGTTGATCTTGTCCCTCCCGCCACAAATAGGTTACCACCCGCATCAGAAGTAATAGAAAGTCCAGATTCGTAATAACTTCCCCCATAGTAAGTAGCCCATGTTAATGTTCCTGAATTTGTGAATTTAGATATAAAAACATCATTATTACCATTTTGCGTATTGTCATAATAAGCACCTCCACCAGGATTATAAGTTGGAAAGTTAGTTGAATAAGTATATCCAGTCAAAAACACATTGCTATTTACATCTGCTGTAATAGAAAAGCCCCAATCATCACCACTTCCTCCATAAAAAGTAGCCCATAATAATACTCCCGAATTAGAAAATTTTAAGATAAAAGCGTCCCATGAATTGTTTGTCCCATCATAATAAGCACCACCACCAGGATTATAGGTTGGAAAATCAGTTGAACCAGTAGTTCCTGTAACAAATACATTACCTTGTCCATCAGTTGCGACGGAATAGGCATAATCGTCACTACCTCCACCATAGTAAGTAGCCCACAATCTTTGACCCGAATTACTAAATTTTAAAATAAAAAAATCGAAGTAATAATCACCTCCATAATTACAATTTCCATCAGTCCCACAAGTATTGTCATAATAAGCACCACCACCAGGATTATAGGTTGGAAAATTAGTTGAACCATATATACTTCCTACAACAAATACATTACCCTGGCCATCAGTTGTAATAGAACAGACTGGTCGAACACCCGTCTGGTAAGCTCTAATACACTCACTACCACTTCCTCCATAATAAGTAGCCCATAATCTAACTCCTGAATTGGAAAATTTTAAGATAAAAACATCAGAACGAACTAAAGTTCCATTATCGTTGCAATTTCCATCAGTCCCACAAGTATTGTCATAATAAGCACCACCACCAGGATTATAAGTTGGAAAATTATATGAATAAGTAGCTCCAGTCACAAATACATTACCATATGTATCTGTTGTGATGGAGTAAGCCTCTTCTGTGTGAGTTCCTCCATAATAAGTAGCCCACAATCTTACACCTGAATTAGTAAATTTTAAGATAGAAGCGTCATCAGCTCCTGCCTTCGTTCCTTGATAATATGCACCTCCACCAGGATTATAGATTGGAAAATTAGTTGATCTTGTGCTTCCTACTACAAATACATTTCCATAGATATCTATGGAAATGTAATAATTATAATCAACATCATTTCCCCCATAATAAGTGCTCCATACTAAAGCATAAGGGTCAATCAGTAATGATTTATCTTTATCAAAGTAAGAAACATCAAAGGTTAATAGGTTATTATTTGTTAGTCTATAACTCACTTCAACTATATTATTCCCTTGATACCCTATTAAATTCCCATCCTTTATCTTTCCAATTGGTGTTGATAAAATTATTGATTTTCCATTATCTGCTAATTCTATATCAGCATATTTTACTTTTAACTTTATTTGGGATATCAACTGGGGATTTTTTACCTCAAACTCATGATGAAAATTACCATTATCATCATATCTAAATATCCAATTTATCCCTGGATATACATCCTTTATTATAACTTTCCTATAACTCTTTACAAATAATATCCCATCTGGACAATGAGCTAAATAGAAGTTTTCATATCCAGGTAGTTCATTTTGATAGATTATATTTTCTTTTTTTATCTTTCCTCCTATTAGTTCATAGTCTATCCTGGCATAGTGTAAGATGGAATTTTCAGGTCTTTCTTTTATATGTGGTAATATCTCTTTATCTTTTGAAGTTTCTTTCTTTTCAACACTATATATCACATAACTTAATCCATTTTCAGTTATGAATATGCCCATATTTCCATTTTTTGAATAGAAGATAACATTTTCAGCTATCTTTCCATCCATAGTAGCAAGCTGACCTCTATTGGGTGTAAAGCCTTTATAGAGATAGGGATAGGAATTGAGCCATTCTTTTACAATAGAAGGGTCATAGGTATTGACAACATTACCAGCTATGGTTGATGCAAAGGTTATCAACAAGTTTAACCCTAACATGGTCTCACCTCCTTTTGTTGTTTAAAAATCTCAAAAGAGATATATTTTGACAGAGAATATGTGATTTAGGACGAACACTATTGATTAAAAAACCATACAACTCTAAACCCCCCCCCCTCTATTTTCAAATATCTTCTTTGAAATAATAAACATATTCAACTTACTTCTATTAATCTTTCTTATCCAAATGTCCCAAATCACAGTGCCAAAATTTTAAAGCATAAGTTATTAAAAACTTCAAATTGGCAAATTAAATTCATAAACTTTAAAGCATAAAACAAAATTTCTTCTCCTTTAAAATTTAAAACATGAGCTTAGCAGTAAAATATAGACCAAAAAATTTTGATGATCATATTGGACAAGAGCATATTGTAAAAGCTTTAAGAAAGGCTTTAAGAGAAAAGCGAATTGCTCCTGCATATTTATTTTCAGGACCAAGGGGAGTAGGTAAAACAACAACTGCAAGAATTTTAGCAAAAGCTTTAAATTGTGATAGTTATAAAGATATTACAGATAATCCATGTGGAATATGCAATTCTTGTAGAGATATAGAAAATTCAAGACATATAGATGTTATTGAAATAGATGGGGCAAGCAATAGAGGTATTGATGAAGTAAGACAAATTAGAGAAAATATAAAATTTTTACCTTCAAGAGGAAGATATAAAGTTTATATAATTGATGAAGTTCATATGCTAACTATTGAAGCTTTTAATGCATTATTAAAAACTCTTGAAGAACCCCCAAATTATATATTATTTATATTTGCTACAACTGACCCCCAAAAAATCCCTCCAACTGTGCTTTCAAGACTTCAAAGATATGACTTTAAACCAATCTCAACATTTGAGATAATTCAACGCCTAAATAAAATTATACAATTAGAAAATATAAAAATTGAAGAAAAGGCAATTGAAGAAATTGCAAGAAGAGCAGAAGGAAGTTTGAGAGATGCTATTGTTTTATTAGACCAAATGAATATGTTTTGTGAAGAAAAAATTACATATAATGATGTTTTAAACATACTTGGAGCAATTCAAAGAGAACTATTAGAAGAGTTATTAAAAGAAATATATGCAGGGAATTTAAAGAAAGCATTAACTATATTAAATATAATTTTAGAAAAAAATGTTTCTATTTTGGATTTTGTAAGGGAGTTTAATGAATTTTTATTTGAAGTATTTAAAGAAGTTGTAGAAGGAAAAAGAAGAAATTATTCAAAAGAAGATTTAATGATTTTCTTAAATATAGCTCTTGAAATGGAAAGCTCTATAAGATATTCAATCACTCCAAAAGTTTGGCTTGAATTCTTTATATCTAAAATGTGTTATGTTCCAAGAACAATACAAATTATGGAAATACTTGAAAACTATAATATAATTTATGAAAAGCAAGAAAAAAAGAAACAAGAAGAAACAAAACAACCAATAACCTTAAAAGATAAACTAATAGATTACTTTGACCAAAATCAACCAATTATTAGTGGAATTATATCAGATGCCGAAATTAAAGAAGAAGATGGAAAAATAAAATTTATATTTAGCAATAAATACTTACTTGAAGAAGTAAATAAATACTTGGAAAACATAAAAAATGCCCTTAACAAGTTGAATTATCAATATAAAGAAATTGAAATTTTAACAAAAGAAGAAAATCCATTAAAGCAAAAGCTTATAAGTGAATTAAATTTAATTAAAGTTAAAGATGAGTGAGAACTTAACAGAAATTATAAAAGAGTGGAAAGAAAATAATTATAAAATTATGGAAAGAATTGAAAGATATGTAAAAGATGAGAGAATAAAAAACGCCTTTGAAAAAATCCCAAGAAATTTATTTGTAAAAATTGACCCATTTGAAGATAAACCTGTTTATTATGCTCATGGCCAAACATCTTCCCAACCAAGCTTAATAGCAAAAATGTTAGAATTATTAGAAATTAAAGAAAGTGATAAAGTTTTAGAAATTGGAACAGGAAGTGGATATTTAACCGCTATTTTATGTGAATTGAGTTTCTTTGTTTATTCAATTGATATAATAGAAGAGTTTTTAATAGAAGCGGATAAAAAGCTTAAATTGTTAAATTATTCTAATTATAAGTTATTATTAAGAGATGGTTGTAAGGGATTAAAGGAATTTTCTCCTTATGATAAAATAATAGCATCTGCTTACTTTGAAAATATAAGTGTAGATTTATTGGAACAAGTTTATGAAGGTGGAATTATAGTTTTGCCAGCTGGAAGAAAGGAATTACAATATATATATAAAATTGTAAAATATGAACCTGTCTTATTTGTCCCAATGATATGTAATTAAAGGTGTGTGTTTTCAATTATAAAAGATAGTTTGATTTTAATATCAGATACATTTTTGCCAATAAATGGTATTATTTTAAATAGTTTTTATTCAAATAAAGCAATTGAGATTAAAATTGATAGTTTTAATGTATATTTAAAAGCATTAGAAGATAAGTGCATTGTATATTATGAAAAGTTTATTTTAAAGCAAGATATTGAAGATAAAAAAATTTTTAAAACGGAAAACTATGAAAATTATGCTAATTTAGATTTTTTTGGAAATGCATTTTTAAAATTTGGAATTAGTTCAAATTTAGAGCAAAGTCAAGGAATAACTGCAAACATATTAGGAAATTATAATGAGTATAAATTAGAAGGAGTTATAAAATCAAGAGGTGAAAATAGAACAATAACCCTTGAGGAGCTTGAAGAAAGTTATTTATTAGTAAGTTCGAAGGATTTTTATTCAAATGTAGGTGTATTTTTGTTTGGAAATTTTAGAATTTTTGGAATAAATATGAAGAAAAATGATTATTATTTAACATTTGGATATGAAAGAGCACAATTTACAAGAATTGAATTATATTTAGATGAAAATAATAGAGGACCTTATAGATTTACAGAAAATTATAATATTGTATATGGTTCAGTAAATGTTTATTTAAATGGTCAAAAAGTCAATGAAAAAGATTATATTATAGATTATCAGATGGGAACAATAACATTTAAGGCAAATGTTATCATAAAAAAAGGAGATAAATTAACAATTGAAT
>JAWBNO010000011.1:0-5096 GCA_039000725.1 Candidatus Aenigmatarchaeota archaeon
CGCAAAATCTGCAGGTTCTTCAAGGAATGCCACCTGACGCATTTTGGGAATTGCAATCCCCTTGTAAACTGGAACTATTTCTAAAAAGTTTGTATCTTCATCTCTGATGATAACATCAAGTTCATGCTCTTTTGTAATTGGTGCACAGAGGGCAAGTTCAGGATCATAAGGAACAACCTGAATCTCCTCAAGAAAAACATACCACTCTTTAAATAACCTTTTAAACTTTTTGGCAAGTTTGCCCTTTTCGTAATATTTTTTAAAGTATTCAAGGGCGTTCATGTACCTCCCTTTGTATTTTAACAATTTCTGCAAGTCTGTAAAATTATAACGTGGTTTTTAACAAAAGGGACCACCCCCTTCCCCTTTGGGATTTTACCTATAAAAACACTAAAAATGCTAGAGAAAACTAAAAAAAACCCGTCACGACCTTTACAATCTGAGAAAATACTAAAAATCTCTTAAAAAACAAATTCGCTTTACTGGGAAAATTGACTTAAGCGTAATTAAATTTGACTTTTTTCGCAATACACAATAAACTCATGTAGAATTGCAATTTATAAGATACTTTGTTTGATGTTGTATTTTGAAGGATTACATCAAAAAGAAGTCCAGGAAAAGATAGTAGATGCTGAAAAATGAATAAGCTTAACCCTGAGATTTTGCGAAAAAAAATATTCACGATATGTCAAAATTCGTCTTAAAATTCAGCAATTTTTCCCTAAGTCAGAGTCTACTGTTTTAATGTTTGGGAATAGTACGATTTGGCTAATATTTAAGAGTATCATTTGACACATCGGTAGTAGAACGTAATAAGGAAAGAGAAGGTACAGTTGTAAAGGGCCCATTCTGGCGTGAACCAGTAGAAATTGTAAGGTTTGAAGAGTTTTTTGATTGTATCAAAATCATAGTTAAACTAATATACTCAGGCCCCCTCGTAGAGTCAATCTTAGAAAAAGAAGACTGGAACAGATTAGAAAAATTAGAATACGAACTGAATTTTGGTGCTGATGCACGAGATGCATTTCTTGCTATTAAGGCACTCCGATTTGCCCATGCCTCCCTTTACGATCCCCTTTTAGCCATGAATATCTCAAAAATAGACCCCTTACCATTCCAGAAAGATGCAGTTTACGGACACATTATAAAACTACCAAGAATAAGATTTCTTATTGCCGACGACACTGGTGCTGGTAAAACCATCATGACAGGGCTGGTTATAAAAGAACTAAAACTACGTGGACTTATTAATCGAATTTTGATACTTGTTCCAGGCCACTTGAATGATCAGTGGCTTAGGGAAATGAAAGGAAAATTTCAAGAAAATTTCGTAATAATAGACAGGAATACATTTAACAGCCAACTTTACGAAAATCCATGGCAAAGAGAAAACCAAGTAGTTACATCTATTGATTTTGCTAAACAAGTAGAAATCTTGCACACATTAAGTAACATTCATTGGGACTTGGCGGTGACAGACGAAGCACACAAAATGTCTGCATATAGTTATGGAGATGTAATTACAAGACAGACGGATACAAGTTAGGTGAAATTATTTCTAAAATACAGAACATTTGATTTTCCTAACAGCTACCCCTCGCAAAGGGGATCCTGAAAATTACAGGCTTTTTATCGATCTTCTGATTCAGGGGTTTTTTTGCTATAACTGATTTAATGAGGAATCAATTAAAAATAAGGAGAAACCATCGTTAATTAGAAGGTTAAAGGAAGATTTAAAAGACTTTGATGGAAAACCGATCTTCACTAATAGGCACCCTAAAACCTTAAAGTTTAGATTATCTGATGAAGAGAAAAAGTTATATAATGAACTCTATAAATATGTTCTTTCTCAGTGTAACAAAGCTCTGGGTCTTGATAAAAAAATTTATCTTACAACATAGATTGGCATCAAGCACATATCCCCTTTTGAAATCAAAATAGGCTTGATGAACTTTATAAGAGTGCATTGTTTGGACAAGAAATTCCTATAAGTAGACTTTGAAGAACTTGAAGAGGCAGCAGGATGGAGAGAGGAAGAAAAGTGGGAAACATTAACAGTAGCCCAAAACTTAAATGATTTAAAATAAAATTAGAAATTGAAAATATAAAAAACTTAATTGAAAAAGCAGAGAAAATTATTAAAAGTGGCTCTGAGGTAAAGTTAAATCAACTAAAGAAAGCTATTGAAGAGGGTTTCAAGAAGTTAAGGGAACTTGGTGGTAATGAAAAGATCCTGATTTTTACCGAGTCAAAAGACACTTTAGATTACCTTGTACGAAACATTAAGCTTTGGGGTTACTCTGTAAACTCTATACACGGTGGAATGAGCCTCGAAGACAGGATAAATGCTGAAAAAGTTTTCAAAAACGAAACACAGGTAATGGTCGCTACTGAGGCAGCAGGTGAAGGAATCAATTTGCAATTTTGCCATTTAATGATAAATTACGATATCCCGTGGAACCCTAATAAACTTGAGCAAAGAATGGGGAGAATTCACAGATATGGTCAGCAGAAGGAGGTTATACATTTTCAACTTGGTGGCAGAAGGCACAAGGGAAGGCCAGGTTTTACAAAAACTCCCCAACAAAATTGAGGATATAAGAGAAAAGCTCTTGGCAGTGATAAGGTCTTTGACGTTATTGACGAGATATTTCGTGGTAAAAATTTATATCAACTTATAATTGACGCTGTTGCTAATTCAACGAGCATAGAAAAAAAATTGATGAACTAGACGTAAAAGTTGACGAGAATTATATTAGTAAAGTTAAGGAAATGCTCGGGTAGAGTCTTGCCAAGAGATACGTTGGTTATACTCGAATCACAGAGATGGTTAAAAAACAAAAGAGTACAAACTTATTCCAGGATATGTTGAAGAATTTTTCAAATGTGCCTTTGAAAGAGCTGGATGATAGTTTAAGACAAACATTATTGATATATCAGCTAAATCTGGTAGACTACATGCGTCAGAGTATAAGGACAAAATTAAGGAAACAATCAACCAGACCGGCGCTACTGTGCTGGAAGAAGAAGTAAAATAAGTTTATAATATTAAGATAATAGGAGGTAAAATGGATAAAATTTATGTAATGACAACCGATTGGGAGAATCACTGGGATAAAATTACAGAGACATATTATACAAGGAGAGTTATTCATCTGTCACATGACGAAATTGATGAAAAAACAGAGACGATCTTTATTAGAATAAAGGATAGAGAAACAGCTACTATCGAACACATATACAAAGGGTTTATATCAGATTGTCGTGAGAGAAGAAGAAGAGTTTACTTCAAAGTGAATCTCAAAGAACAACTTTCTGAGCTACCCAATTTTATAAATTGGGACGACGTAAAGGCTCCTGGTTGGTATGTGATTCGATTTTTTGAAGAGGACGAATTTTTGCCACCTGTTGCTCGAAACTTAGCACACACAAAAGATTGGCAAAAGTTCGAAAAAGGGGTGAGTACAATTTTAAAACTTATCGGAATCACTACCATACAAATTTATGACAAACAGCGTGGATTACCAGATGGGGTGTTTAAGTTTAAAACTTTAGCAATAATTTATGATGCAACACTCGACAAAATAGAAAATAAGCAAAATCAAATACAAAATTATATAAACCTTTTAAGGGAGAATAAATTCAAAGTTACAGAAAACGAAATCTGGGATATAAGCGGTTATAATAAGCAAGTCTGGATCATAACAAGGTGTAATACAACACGAGTAATAAGAAAAGAAGATGAGATAGTTGTCAAAGAGGTCTCAATATTTGATCTGATAAAATTGTTAACTAAACGCTTAAAAAATATTAACAGAGAGGATCAACTTGTAGAAGTGCTATCTAAACTCTAAGTAATTTATTATTTCGGTATAACCGTTTTTTCATAAAATCATGGTTTTAAGAGAAATTTTCTAATCTGAGCGTTTAGGAGCTTGTCAAAACAACTTTTATCCCTATTTTGTACCTATTATGTTATAAAAGGAAGCGTCAAAATTATACTTTATTGCCTCGAACCACTACTTCCTTACTATAAGTACAAATCAAAAACCAATATTTAACACTTAAGTATTTTCGAAAAAATTCACCTGTTTCTACGTCTTAACCATTTTTTATTAAAAAAAAAATCCGCACAAACCCCTAAAATAAACTAAAATACTTCTTTAATTGCAGCCTACTTAAATTATATGCTTATTCTCTAGCTTCCAAATTGCACTCTCGACTTTAATGTGACTTCTTTAATTGATAATTCAAAATAACTATATGCATTTGGTAAAAAAGAATTACGTACATAGGTGTGGGCATACATGACAAATGCATTTTAGTTGAATCAATAAAAAGTAAAGGTAGCGAAATTATACTGAGATTAAGTTAGAGAAGCTTTAGTGCACACTTGAAAATTAGTTTAAAGTGGGTTGAATTAAACCTTTGTTTGCGTATTTTAATTCCAATTAAAATTTCTTAGTCTTTTATACTCTTTTTTTAAAGAACCATGCTTCTAAAATTCTAGATGCGATCAAAGTCAAGAAAGAATTAGCACCAACTCTAGTAAACATACTACTTTATATAAATTACTTTTCCCTTGTAAATAGTTCGATTCCTTCTCACAACTTGTAAAATATAAATACGATTTTCGGGCAATTTGAGGGGTAACGTGCCATTAGCAAGAATTACAGCATTTAAAAGCATTTTACCAGCAACATCAAAAATTCTGATTTCCACCTCTCCGTTATAATTAAAGTTTCTTAACACTAGTGTTTTTGTTCTTGAATTCCAAAAAGCGGAAATCTCCTTATTATGCTCTTCCCCTAACCCCGGTGAATAATCATAATCTATCCACAAGGTTGTGCTATCAAGCACGGGTAAATGTGGCCAGGTGGGTGTGTAATGGTAAAAGTCCTGGTGCCATAAGGCTAAGTGAGAAGTAAGAGATGGAGAGTATTCTAACCTTTTTCTGTAAAGAGACATTCTCGCACTATGATAGGTAAATGCAAGAGGAAAGGTTTGATAGGTTGGATTTTCTGTAATTTCCCACATGCTTTCCCAGGTTCCCTGTTGCTGATTTCTCGGTATCTTGAACTTTTCAATGAAAATAG
>JAWBNO010000012.1:0-5042 GCA_039000725.1 Candidatus Aenigmatarchaeota archaeon
CCAATTCCTGGAACTTGATAGCCTTCTTTTTGTGATTTTCCTTTAAGAACAAAAAACCCGACCACTATAATTAAAACTACTATTCCTCCTAAAACAAATGGAAAAAATTTTTTGTTCATTTTTTATTATTTTTTTAATCTCCGCCCCTTAAATAAATTTTACTACAAAATTTATGGTTGGTGAGCATATTTTTGAAGGTAGGCTGAAACTTTTATATATTTCTATAGAAAATTAGAAATTGCCCCTAATTCCACTTTTAAAATTTTATCAAATATAAATTTTTATCTAACTAATGGAGGTGTAAAATCTTTATATAGATTAAATGCTTGTTGGTAAATTAGATTAGTTATTTCTTCTGCTTCTTCTGGTCTAAAATGGTTTCTTAATAAAAAAAGGCGCGTTTTATCTCTTATTCTTGCCTTAATAACTTCATTGTTTGTCCAATCAATAGTTAAATCTTGTTCTATCAACTTTACTAATTCTTTTATTAATTTTCTTATTTCTTTATCCTGAACAAACTTTTTCTTACTTGCAATTACATCATAAAATGCAAGCTCTTCTTCTGACAAATTCATTTGTTTCGCACTCTCATCTGTTTTTTTAATTTCATTAGCAAGCTCTATTAATTTTTCAATAACTTTCGAAGCACTAATTAACCTATTTTCGTATTTGTCAATAATTCTTTCAAGCATTTCTAAAAGAGATTTATAGCGAATAGTATTTTTACGCATTCTAAAATTAATCTCATCGGATAACAATTTCTTTAAAATTTCTATTGCTAAATTTTTATATTTAATTTTTTTCACCTCTTCTAAAAACTTTTCGTCCAAAACGGAAATTTCTAATCCTCCTTTTTCTTTTATAGAAAGAATATCTATTACTCCTTCAGCGGCAATACTTTTTGAAATTAATTCCTTAATAACAGATTCAACTCCTGCTTCAATAGTAGTACCTCGAATAGATGTTTGTTTAGACAGTATATCTCTTACAATATTAAAGAAATCTATATCATCTTTGATATCATACGCTTCTTTATGAGGCATTACGAAAGCGTGAAGTTTAATTAACTGTAATGATTCTTTCAAAAATCTCTCTTTTCTTTTTTCATCCAAGGTTCCATCTTTAGGATTTGTTATAATCACATTTACTGCTTGTTGCAAGATTTCTGACAGTTGCTTTCCTTCCAAATATTTCCATTTTGAGTAATCTACACCTTGAAACATTGCCTTTACAATATCATATTTTTCGAGCATTTTATTAATAATATCTTGAAGCGGGATCATAGCTTCCTTTCTGATTTCTGGATCATAAATACTCAAAGCTTTTTTTAAATCATCAGCAATACCAATATAATCTACAATTAAACCACCCGGTTTATCTTTAAATATCCTATTCACTCTCGCAATTGCCTGCATTAAACTGTGATTTTTTAATGGTTTATCAAAGTATATGGTATGAAGACATGGTACATCGAAACCCGTGATCCACATATCACAAACAACAACCATACGTAGAGGATCTTCGGGGTTCTTAAATCTTTTTTCTATCTCTTCAATGCGAATTTCTTTCTTAAGGTCTTCCTTAAAATCTTCAGCTTTTGAAATTACTACTGCTACTTCTGGAGCATTTTTTATATTAGAAATCAATTTATACATTTCTACCGCAACTCGTCTACTAATTGTCACAACCATTGCTTTTCCTTCTAAACCACGATTATTAAAGTGGTTAACTATATCCTCAGCTATTCTTTTTAATCTATCTGGTACTGAAACTGCTTGTTCTAATCTGGCAAATTTTCTTTTTAAATATTCCTTCATCTCAAAATCGACTTCTTGTGTTAAATCATCAAATTCCTCATCAATAAAATAGTTAGTTAAATGTAAAGGAACCAACCTTCCTTCATAATAAATTGGCACAGTAGCTCCATCTTCGATAGAAAGACTCATTGGGTAAATATCAATATACTCTCCAAAAACTAATCGAGTGCTTCTATTTCTTATATCTATTGGTGTTGCAGTAATTCCCATAAAAGAAGCATTGGGTAATGACTTTCTGACATTCGCAGCTAATTTTGCATACTCTGAACGATGAGCTTCGTCAGCAATAACAATAATATTTGTCCTTTCTGAAAGAACACCAAATTCTCCTGCAAATTTTTGAATAGTCGTAAAAATTAATTCCCCACCAGCTGTTTTTAATTTTTCTTTTAAGTCTTTAATACTTTCAGCTTGTTTAGCTAAAACAGCATAACCTGTTCTCAAAAATGTTTTATAAAATTGATTATCTAAATCATTCCTATCTGTCAAAAAAACAAAAGTCGGGCTTTGAAGTTCTCTAATTTTTTTAATCTTGTTAACATAAAAAACCATTGAAAGAGTTTTCCCACTCCCTTGGGTATGCCATAATACGCCAATTCTTCCATCACCTTTAGGTTTCAATGCTTTTAGTGTACTTTCTATTGCCTTATTAACTCCAAAATATTGATGATATAGACATATCTTTTTTGTAAATTTAGTAACTTCTCTTTCACTATCAGCCTCAAAAATAATAAAATTTCTTATAATATCTAAAAATCTTTGTTTTTGAAAAATACCTTTGATTAAAACTTCAAGCTGTGACAGTCCTTCTAATCTCTCATCTTTACTTTCAATTCCTCGCCAAATCTTAAACCATTCCCAAGATGAAGAAATTGTACCGTATTTTGCTTCAGTAAGATCACTAATTACTAAAATTTGATTATATTTAAAAAGTTCTGGAATATCTTTTTTATATTCTTGTAATTGTTTATATGCTGTTTCGATTGTTGCTTCTTCAATTAAAGGGTTTTTTAATTCAAAAACAGCAAGAGGCAATCCATTAATAAAAACTACAACATCGGGCCTTCTAGTTTTTTCGATACCTTTAACAGTAAATTGATTGACAATCAAAAATTCATTATTCAACGGATTTTCAAAATCAATAACATTTACGAACATTCCTTTTAATTCCTTATTTTCACCTTCTAAAGCTATTCTTATTCCTTCTGTTAACATTTTGTAAATTTCTCTATTTGCGATCTCTAAATTAGGATTTTCAACTCTTTTTAATTTATCAACCGCTTCATCAATCCCCTTTTCAGGTAAATTAGGGTTTAATCTTCTAATTGCATTTCTTAGTCTATTTTCTAAAATAACATCACTAAAATTTCTTTCAACCAAAACACCACCCGGTGAAATATCCGGACCAAATTTATAATCATATCCCAAATCCTTAAACCAATCTATTACCGCCTGCTCAGTTAATTTTTGTTCGGTGATTTTAGGCATAATTTATTTAACCTTTGAATTCTGGTAACCAACCTATAAATTTTAAAAATTCTTCACCAACAGGTGAAATGAAATATACTCCATTTCCTTTTTCTTCAATTAATTTAAATTGCAATAAAGTGGAAAATATAACTTCTTTCTCATATTCTGGGTTAGGAATTTCTGGAGGCAAATAAAATGATCTCTTAAATGTTTCTTTGCTCATAGGAGAATTTTTAAACATGAGTAATGCAAATTTAGAGTTGTACACGAGATAGAGATTTAAATAGGAAAAAAACAATAATTTAATAATTTGGTATGAGTTTATTATTTCTTTTTCATACCATTCAAAAGTTTTTTCTAAATCTTCTTTATCCTTAATCCCTCTTGTTTCTAAAACATTTTTTATTTCTTCTAATTTAATTTTTTCTTTATCAATCGGAGAAGATTCTTGTGTTAGTAAAATACCGTTTTTCCCTACTTTCTTTATCCGATTTAAAAGATTCGAAATTTCTCCTTTAAAAATAAGAAAAATTACTATAATCCCCACAACAGTAGGAACTGGCCAATTTGTAAATATTTTTACAATTACTTCTTGTATATTCATACTCTTATCTCCCCGCTCATTAATTTTGGTAAAAGCAAATCGCGAAGAGTGGCTAAAGTTTGATTCTCGGCCTTTAGCTGCAAAATTTTAGAAAATATTGGATCAATTATTTTTTGAATTTTTTCTATAATTTCTTTATTAAATAGAAATTTTAAATATTTAATTGATGACCCTGCATGTAAAATTGTTGTCCCTGAAGCATGTTCTAAAATTGTATTTTGAACATAAGGACTTTTTAACCAGAAATAAACAAACGAATTTTTAATAAGTCCTTCTCTTGAATAAACTTTTCTAATTCCGGATGAAAAAGCACCATTACAACCTATTTTTACTCTTCCAACAGTAGCATCCAAAGAAATCAAAACATCATTTTCTTTACATATTTTTTCGCCGGCAATCTCTTTGGGAATATAAACATCTGTACCTCCATCTTTTTCCAAATCACGAACTCTATAAAATGGAATATAATCCTCTTTTTTTGCTTCACTGTAATATTTAGAACCCGGTTCTATACCTTTTTCAAAAATAAAAACATCTTCTGCTTTCTGTAATTTTGTTTCCTTTGATCTTTGACTTTCCCCATACCACTCTTTAAAAATCGCCTGGGCCATTTCTTCTAAAGTTTTATTAATCTTATTATTCAACTCAATCTTCTCATCAAAAGCAGAAAGAATCTCCGCAATGCGTTTTTGCTCTTGTAAGGAAGGTAATAATAAATCCACTGATTTTATAATTGGCATCCTTAATGATTTTACTGTACTACCTACTGCCCACTGAGAGAAAATATCTCGTTCTTTCAAGATAGCGTAGTATAAATAGCTGGGATCAACTTCTTTTTCATGAGGAAAGATTGCGTATGCTCGCTGATGTAAATCAAATTTCCCACTAAAAAAACGGGGTATAAAATCTCGCCCCTCCCCAGGAATGATTATCGCCGTATCGTCAAACAAATACTTGTTACTTCTTTTTATTTCCATCGATCTGTCGAATAAAGGATAAATGCCGCCCTCGACAGCATCTTTGACATCTGTGCTTCCAGTTTTCACATCGGCAATCTCCCCCAACTTCACCTTCCGCCATCCTTTGGGTAAATTGTTGTTATTATTTATTTTTCTCATAAATTATGAAATAAACTCTTATGAAATGAACTC
>JAWBNO010000013.1:0-5018 GCA_039000725.1 Candidatus Aenigmatarchaeota archaeon
GAAAAAAAGCTCTCTACAAGCCATCGCTTGCCATAACCACTTGCTTCTTTCCACGCCCTCTTACCCCTCCTTATTAGCCTTATAACCTTATCCCTCGCTATATTTCCACTTATCTTCGCAGATGACCTTGGCAAAATACACGGCTCTATGGGAGTGTTTCATCCATTGTGTAAAAATAAAGTAAGGAGGTGTTAACATGAAACAGCCAAGCAAGGAAAAAGTAGAACAATACCGCAATGAGTTCAGTGAGCTACTCAAAGAGCTGATGCCTCAAGCCATTGTAAGGTGTTAGGAGTTGAATGGGCAAATAGTCCCAGCTAATAATTCTTTATTGAGGGTATGTTATGAAGTATGGCAGAATTTACACAAATTTTGAAACAGTCCCAACAGTGCTAAAAAAATTTATTCAAATAACAAAATATAATAAAAAAGAGCTTAGTAATACCATATGGCTTGTGTCAGATAAATTTGTAAGAAGTATAATTTTATTTGTAGTTAATATTTTTGTTATTCGATATCTTGGAGACGAACAGTATGGTTATTTGAATTATGCTTTCTCTTTTATATCTCTATTCGCTAGTTTTTCATATTTAGGAATCGATCAAATTCTTTTGAGGGAGGTCCTAAAGAACGAAATTCAATCGAGCAAATTAATTACGAATGCAATTGTGGTGAAAATTTTTGCATCATTTTTTATCGGTTTCTTTATAGTTTTTACTATGATATATAGGGTCGATAATCAGAAAATTATAATAATTACTTTATTTGGAAGTATTGGCTTAATTTTTCAAAGTTTTGAGCATATAAGCACTTGGTATCAGGCAAAAGTATTGTCAAAATTTGTAGTAATTGCTGGACTAGTAAGCTCTATAGTTTCAAGTATTGTGCGGCTTTTATTGATTTATTTTGAATTTAGCGTTGTATATTTTAGTACATTAACTATTTTAGAAGCTTCAATATCAGCTATTTTTTTAATGTATTTTTATAAAAAACTCAATAATCAAAACATTATTAACTTTAAACAGATTGAAATATCAACTATAAAAAATCTAATAGCAGAAGGTTTGCCTTTTATGTTTGCAGTAGCTTTGAACTATTGGTTTATTAGGATTGATCATATTATGATAGGAGATATTGCTGGATTTAATGAGCTTGGAGTATATAGTGTAGCTGTGAGAATAAACGAGATGTTTTATATCCTTCCAGGGCTTATACTGAGCTCTTTTGCTCCAAAAATATATAAAATAATGGAAAACAAAGAGTATAAAAATAATAAAAATATAGCTTTGTATATAAAGATTATGATTTTCATTGGAATTTTTATCTGGATTTTTTTCTATTTATTTGGAGAATACTTATTTGTAACCTTTTATGGACAAGAGTTTAGGAAGGGTGCAGTATATCTAAATCTTTTAAATATTGGTTTAATAATTGTTTTGTGGAGTAGTCTACGACCGATATTTATAAGAGCTAAGAATTTAAAGTATTACAACTTGATAGGAATGATACTTGGCACGATTATCAATGTAGGATTGAATTATATATTGATACCAAAGTACGGAGCAATGGGAGCGTGTTATGCAACAATAGTAAGTTTGATTATGATTAATTTTATTTTTGATATTTTTTATAAACCAGCGAGAGATATGGCAGTTATTCAAATTAAAATTTTATAGGAGGTAGAGCAAATGAAAAAAATAACAAAAAGTAGATTTATATCAATTAATGATGGGTTTATTGATAAATTTGAGGTTAGCTATGGGTTTCTTCAACTCAAAAGACTAAAATGGGATTTTATTAAAAATGGCTGGTGGTCTAGACCTTATGAGTATAAATTGATTGCTGATGTGACAAATGATTATTTTGGAAGAGAAGTTGATAATAAAATAGCCTTGGATTTTGGATGTGGTCCTTCCCATCCTGGAGTATTCATTTTGGAAAAACTTGGATTTTCCAAAGTTTATGGATGCGATTTATTTGATAAACATAAAATTTTACAAAAATACAATAGCATCAAAATTGAATACTTCAAAGATTGTCTATCAAAGAAAGAATTGAAATTCGACTTGATTACTTCAATTAGTGTGCTTGAGCATATGGATGAAGAGACGCAAGGTTTTATTTTAACTAGTTTAATTGAGCAGTTAAATAAAGATGGCGTTATTGTTTTAACATTTGATATGCCAGGATTTGAACACAAAACAAATTTGGAGCTATACAAAAATATATTTGTTGAACATAGAATATATTTTGAAGAAGAAGTTATTAGCGAAGAATTGTATTTGAACAATTTTAATTCAATTGCTCCTTATAATAAAGGGTGGCCAGAAATGAATATTGAAAAGCTTAATTGCTATAGATTAATAGGTTATAAAATAAAATGAAAAATGTATTAGTTATATTCGGCACTCGACCTGAGGCCATAAAGTTGGCTCCTCTAATATTTGAATTTAAAAAATCAAATAGGTTTAACTGTTTCGTATGTAGCACTGGGCAGCATAAAGAGATGCTTAGTCAGGTTGTTGATTTTTTTAATATACCCATAGATTATAACCTTGATGTTATGACCCAAAATCAAACCTTATCTAGTCTCACAGCCAAGTTGATGGTTGAACTTGATAAAGTTATAATGAGTCAAGGATTTGATTATATTGTTGTACAGGGAGATACCACCACGGCATTTGTTGGAGCAATGGTTGGATTTTATAATAAAATTAAAGTAGTTCATGTCGAAGCTGGACTTAGAACAAACAATAAATATTCTCCATTTCCAGAAGAAATTAATAGAGTATTGATATCAAAAGTTGCCGATTTTCATTTTTGTCCAACTCATAAAGCCGTTTTAAATTTGCAGAATGAAAATATTAATGAGAATGTTTTTAATGTTGGTAATACTGTAATAGATTCTTTGTTGATGGCAAAAAGTATTTTAGAATCAAATAATCAAACAAAATACCTAAAGCTTTTTAACAAGGTTGATTTTTCTAAAAAAATTATTTTAGTAACATTCCATAGAAGAGAAAATCATGGACAAAATTTATTAAATCTTATTCAAGCATTGAAAAAAATTGCTCATCGTGATGATATTCAAATAGTTTTTCCGGTACATCTTAACCCAAATATCAAAGATAAAGTGTATTCATCACTTGTTGGTATTGACAATATTTTTTTATTTAGCCCTTTTTCTTATGATGAAATGGTATGGATAATGACTAAATCCTATTTAATTTTGACAGATTCCGGCGGGATACAAGAAGAGGCTCCTACCTTTGGTATTCCGGTCCTTATTATGAGGGATACGACGGAGAGACAAGAGGCAATAGAATCTGGGTGTGCATTACTTGTTGGAAACAAGGAAGAAGATATTGTGAAGTATTGTATTGATTTGCTTGACAATAAAGATGATATGTATAGAAAAATGGCAAGTTCAAAAAATCCATTTGGTGATGGCACAGCATCACAAAAAATTGTTAACATTTTGGAGGGAATTCTAGAATGACTAAGGCAATAATATTTACTATTAATACTTCTGGGTATGGATCTCCGCAATTTTTGTATTTATCTTCTGTTTTAAAAAATAAACTAAATATTGATTCGGTAATTTATGAACCTTATGAAAAAGACAGAAAATTTTTTAATATAGATGGATTTAACAGAAAATTGTTAATTTCGAGGTTTGATAGATATTTAGCTATATTTAAAACTATATTCTTAAGTTATTTTCAGAACCTAATTGTTGTTGTAGGGCACGAGGAGCCTTTATTTGCTTTTTTATCATCGAAAACTATAGTTGTTTACTACTATTTAGAGATGCATGAGGATATGAATCAACAAAAATCAAAATCTAATTTTTTTAAGTCTTCAATAAAATCAAAATTGTTACGCTTATTTGCTAAAAAAGTTTCATATATAATTGCTCCACAAGAAGATAGGCTGAGAATAGTGATGGAAAAATTCCCAGACAAGAAAGGTTATACAGTTTTAAACTGTCCTTTGAAAAAGGAAGTCAAAAATATAATTAGGCAACAGGACAAAATTAATATTTTATATCAAGGTCAAATAAATTCTTATGCACAAGCAGATAAGTTATTGAAACTTATTGAAAAAACAAAAAATACTGTGGTTTGGCATATAGCTGGGCCAGTAGCTGAAGATTTTAAAGAAGAAGTTGAAAATCTTGCGACACATGAAAATGTAAACTATTATGGGTTTCTTAATGCTACAGAATTATCAAAAGTAAGAAATAAATGTAACGTTGGAATAGTGACTTGGGGTGACAATCCGTCTCTTACATACAAATATGCTGCACCGAATAAACTTTTTGAGTATATCTCAGATGGTATGTATGTTTTATCATTTGCAAATTATTCAATTGGAAAATGGAATAAAGAATTTGAATTTGGTTATGTGTCTGAAGATCCTGACAATGATGTTGATAATTTAATATTCAAGATTAATGAATTGAATGAGAACAAAAACATTCTGGAAAAACAATGTTTGCATAATATTACACTTCATTTAAATACACTAAATTATGAATATCAAACATCGGAATTGATTATGCAAATTAAAAGTGATATAGAGAAACAATAAGGGGACTGTTTCATCTGCTTTGTCTAAGATATAATTTCTTTAATGAGGTAGGGAAGAAATGAGAGACAGGGACTATAACAAGGAACTGGTTAAGAGAGGAGAAATGCTAATTGACCTATCCCTTTTTGAAAGCCTGACCACTCCAGACGCAAAGCCAAAAAGAGGAAGACCATACACATATTCAAAGGCACTCATATTCTTACTCTTGCTCCTAAAGTTCTCCCTCAGATTACCATATAGACAGACAGAAGGATTGGCAAGAAAAATCTTTTCTTCCTTGGGTGTTGCCATCCCCAACTTCAGAACACTGCATTACAGATTAACAAAAGAAGAGATAAACCTTGAAGACCTGCCACAGATAGAAAACCTACAAGACGACTTTGTAATAGTGCTTGACTCAACTGGGTTAAAGGTCACAAACAGAG
>JAWBNO010000014.1:0-5018 GCA_039000725.1 Candidatus Aenigmatarchaeota archaeon
AAATAGTTTCTTTCATCTTTTGCTTCTTGTTCATCTCCCAACCAACCAGGATTAAAAGATTTATCTTTCCACGGTTGTGGTTTTAAAAATTTGGTTAAAAACATTTAAATTTTTTGAATATTCACATTACATTTATTTACAGTTCCCCATATCCTCATAATCCTTCGCAAAAGCCTTATTATTCTTCCTTTTCTACCAACTAGAAAAGGCTTAATTTTATCATCACAAACAATTTTCAAATCAATCCCTTTTTCATTAATAGAACCCTCTATCTCTACATTAAAACCCCAAATGAGAGCAATTAAATTTTTGAGTGTTTTAATTGCTTGTTCTTTCATCTTTTTGATTTTCTTTTTTTAATTATAACATGATTTCTTGATATCTTTCCTGTAAATCTATTAAATCTGCCCAAAATCTGTTTAAAAGGTTAGTAATATCTTGAATCACTTCATCCTTTTTTTTAGCTATTTTTGCCTCTATTTCTTCCTTTTTTTGCTGTAAGATTTCTTTTTTATCCACGGTTTTTTAAAAAATTAATACGACCTTTTGTTAAATTATAAAAACTAGGCTACAAAAACATAATCAGAAGAAACAACAGAAGTACCCCCAGGAAGTTCAATAGAAAGATTTTCAACAATAACAGGAGAAGTAGTTGAATTTAAGTATGCAGAAACACGGATTATCCATTGTTTATAAAGTGAAGGAGTCCAGCTAAACTGAAAACTTCCAGTAGAAGAAATAGTTCTTTCAAAATCTGCTGTATCATCTAATATTGGTTCTTTATCTTCGGAAAAAATTTGAACCTTCAAAGTAGCACCATTTGGAAGTTGAGTTACATTGCCTCTAATAGTAATTGTTTTATCAGAAACTAGATGCCAATCAACAAAAAGAGGACCATTTAAAGATGTAGAAGTTAAATAAAATTCCCAATTATTATAAGCTGGTGTTCTAGCATCCCATTGATTTTTAACATATCCATAAGGCCAAATTCTTTCTCGTGCTAATGGTTTAGAATTCCCATTTATCGTTAATCCATAAATATCAAAAAAATTTAAATAACTAGCAAGTGGAGATTTTACAAAATATGTAGTTGCAAAAGTAGGTCTGTAGTAATTATTAACAGTCAAATTTTTAACAACGGTTTTAGCAAAAACATTAGAAACTAAAGGATTACCAGCATTTTGAATTGAACAATTAATAATACTTGCTCCAAATCCCAAAAAGCCGGTTCCTGCACCTTGTATAGTAATATTTCTGAAAATAGGTTGGGTTGAATATCCTTTATTTGAAATTGTTGCAGTTCTACCAGAACCTATATTAATATTAACATTCTGAACTACATACGAACCTTTTGTATTTCCGGTTATACTAAAATTAACGCCATCACAATAAACTGAAACATTGTCAACTTGTAAAATTAATTGACCTCCGGGAGAAGCTTCACCAAATAAACTATAACAATTTACGCTTAATACCTTACCCACAGAAAATGTATAAAAACCAGTAGCGTTTTGAGAATGAAAGCCACATATTGATGTACCACTATATTTTACTGTCAATCCATTTACAGAATCTATTGTAATTTGTGGGTGCGAACCATACCCACTACTATAAAACATACCGGAAGCTAGATTTTGACAATGAATATTTGTTAACTCAATTTTAGTCGTAGAAACGTTGAGGCACCAAAACAATCCATATGCATTATTAATTAAAGCAACATTTGATAAAATATTAGAACCTGATATATCTCTAATACAATATTGAGAACCCCTGGAATTAAAAACTGTATTGCTAATAGTTAAATCTGAAGCATTTCCGTAAGTAAGATAACCTCCAGAATCCACACTACAATAAGACAAAACAGAATTTGAAACGCCGGTAAAAGAATGAACAGTTGCTCCACTTTCATTTATAAACATTACCCCTTCTAAATATCTATTGCTACCACTGATTAGAGTAACGTTATTTGTACCATATTTAGAAAGTATTATTGGCCTTGTTAAAAGAAGAACTAAACAACCATATGGAAAACCTCCTCGACGTGCTTTGGTTAATGCTGGAGAAATCGTTACTGTTTTAGTGTGTGGGTTGTAAGCAGTAACAGTGTAAGTGAAGTTATCACCAGAAGTCCAATAAGTATAAACATCACTTCTTCCAATTGCAATAACATCTCCTGCTACTAGTGGCATTCCCTCAGTTAGAACTATTTGAGTAGCATTTGCTGCAGCATCTTGTGCAAGGTAGTCAAAAGCTGGCCATCTTTGTTCACCATAACAATTAAATGTCGTAACCGTAATTGTTCCATTTACCATGATTTTAACTGATTGTGGATATGTAATCGGATAAGTTGATGAACCAACAAGTAGCGAACCAGTTCCTGTTATGCTTGTATTCACTTTCAAACAAACAAAATTCGGCATATTCGAACCTTCTGCTTGGCTTGGCATTTTTAATATTCCACTAATTGTTAGTCCAGCAAGACCAGTTGAAAATCCGCTCTGGTCGACATCAAATATAACAGTATGTCCTGAAGAAATAGTAACAGTATCTCCATTAGCAGGAACAGAACCAGTATCCCACGTTGATGGATTACTCCAATAACCCGATTGTATGCTTGTTACGTTAGCCATATAAGTGTTTAAAAACTTCAATTATTAAAATTACTTTTTTTAAGTTTGAAGCTGAAACAACATTGAAACCAATTATATCACCACTTGATAACGTTGAAATGCCCCAAGTATTTGGAATATCACTTGCATTTAAGCCATTAAGGTAATTAGAATTTAAAAATGGCTTTACGCCGTTTCCAACAGCACTTACAAAACCAGGATAGGAAAATACATTCGCAATTAAAACATCAATTACAATATCACCCAGGGTTGGAGGATTTTTATCAATACTCATAACTGTCCATCTTACCATATCTGCGTTAAATGGAATTAAAACAGCACCTTTAAAACCTGGTGTTATTTCATTTACGCCATCACCAATTACAATTCCT
Organism: Candidatus Aenigmatarchaeota archaeon; assembly: GCA_039000725.1. Lineage (GTDB taxonomy): Archaea > Aenigmatarchaeota > Aenigmatarchaeia > CG10238-14 > SpSt-28 > SpSt-28. The sequence continues at coordinate 3,005 of JAWBNO010000014.1, forward strand.
ATCATTCCCTTACGTAAATTCTTAATTATTTCTACAAATGGAGTAGACCACCTTAATTGACCATAACCATTTGTAGTTAAAACTTGTCCATCAGTTCCAGCATCACTAGGCCATTGATACATTACACCATTAAAAATAGTATAACCAGATACTGCAAGGTCGCCCCTTACATGTAAGGTATATTGTGGCGTTGCTGTACAAATTCCCAATCTTTTAGTTGTATTATTCCAATAAAGATTTGAATTATCTTGAGAAATTAAGCCACCACTTCCTGCAAACAACACGGAACCGGCAGCTAGCGAAGAAAGAGTTAAACCACTAAAGGTTGGAGAAGAAGAAGGAGCAATATTTTGGGGTGTAGAAAGTGTAATCGTTGAACTTTGAGAAGAAACATTTATTTGATTTGCTGTTCCTTGTAGGGTTAAGGAACCAGTTAAATTATTCAAAGATAAAACGCCAGTATTAGAAATAGTAGCAGTTGTTGTTCCAGAAATCGAAATACCAGCTCCAGCATTTAAAAGAGAAGTTATATTTTTATACTCCAAAGCATTTGCTGTAGAATTAACGCCTAATAACTGATTAGAGCTTCCTAAATTACTCAATCCTGTTCCACCATAACTAACTGAAAGAGGAGTATTTAAACCTATAACTCCTGTAGAAGGATTATAAGTAATTGGAGAATTGGCAGAAATAGCATTTCTTGCCCTAGTGTCCGTATAATAAAGATTTGTTCCTTCTGGCAAATCAGATGTTGTTGCTTCACCCAATATATAACCACCACTGGCCTTTAAAATTCCAGAAAGATTACCTATTTTTAAAGCTGGAGTCAATAAGGTTTGAGAAGTTTTATCCCATTTCAAGCTTTCACTACCACCAATAACATTTTCATTTACCCCAAATGCAATTTGTCCAACTGATATTGTTCCACCTATTCCTCCTACGCTACCACCAACTGCATATATTCTGATAGCCTTTTTTTGGGTATCAATTGTATCAACAAACTCTAAAGGATAACCCCAGCCACTTACTGTAATGTCAATATCTTTTATAGCTTTTACAAGATTTTCTAATTCCTGTCTATAATTGAACTTTTCAAAATTTGAAATAAGCTGTTTTAACAGATTTTTAATGCTTTCTAGCTGGCTTTCAATTTGAGGTAAATTAAGATTCTTTATTTCCGGAAGTTTAAATTCAGGTATTTTAATATTATTCAACCTCTCATTGATTTGAGAAAGCAAGCTTACAATGTTATTTAACGGCTTTAAATCTATTTTTTCTTTTTCATTATTTTTTAAAAATTCTAAAATTTTTTGGATTAAGTTTGAAACATTAGAAAGATTCTTCCTGATAGATGTTTCTAGGGTTTTCAAGTTCTGGACAATAGAGCTTGCTTCCTCTTGAGAAATTAAAGCAGAATCTCTTGCAATTTCCTTTAAGCTAAGCAAATTTTTAATAATTTCCTCATTTTTTTGAATCAAAACTTCCAAATCTTTAACTTGCAAATCTGAATTTTGTATTTCCTTCAACTTTTGATAAATTTCTTTATTTTGTTTAAGCAAATTATCCCATCCAACTATCTTAACAGAAGACAAACTAGATTTTAAAAAGATTAGAGCATCTTTAATTTGCTTTAATTCATTCAAAACTTCTTCACTTTGTTCTAAAAATTCTTCATAAAATTCAGCCCCTTCGTCCATTTTAAAAAATCTTAATACTTCTTAAAATTTTATTTAAAAATTTTGTTTTTTTGAACTTTTTAAAATATAATCCCATATTGACGTGCTTCTTCGAATACTTTTTTCAAATTTTCAATTCCAGAAAGATTTTTTTCAATTAAATATGCCTTAATATGCTCTGCCCTTTCTTTAATTTGCTCAAAAACTTCTTCTGGGGTGTTGCCAATAGCAATTAAAGAACATAAACTGGTAAAACCTGGCACAGCATAATAAGAATCTCCAAACTTCATAGCCATTCTAAACTTAACCCATTGCCTAATTTCTTGAGGAAAACTAAC
>JAWBNO010000002.1:0-130353 GCA_039000725.1 Candidatus Aenigmatarchaeota archaeon
AAACCATCGTTATCGTAATCTGAATTTAAGAATTTCTGATACTCTTCTTCTTGTTTTTTCTTTATATAATTGTATATTCCAAAGGAAGCTAAAGCTGCAGATGCAATACCTAAAATAGCTATTGGCATAAGGTTTCTACCTATTCTATTTTTAGAGTAAAAAATTTGAGTCGTACCATCTAAATAATCTTCATATTTTTTATCTACAAACAAATTTCTAATAAAAGACTTAAGCCTATTCATATTATAAGTATTGATGATAAAAGATTTAAGGGTTTTTTGCGCCAGCCGGGATTTGAACCCGGGCTCCGAGCTTGGCAAGCTCGTGTCCTAACCAGGCTAGACTACTGGCGCATTTAAATTATACGTAGGATAATAAATATTTTGAAATCCTGTTTGTAAATTTTTTATTTAAGAAAAGAGGATATTAACTGGATAATAAGAAGGGATGTAAAAAACCCCAAACTTACTATATTCTGAAAGAAAAGAGATAAGAAAAGATACAAGATTATCAGGAAATGAAGTATGAGCCAAAAGTTAATAATTTAGAGGAATAGACGAAGATGTAATAAGTTTTTATAATTTTTTAACAAGGTACCAAAAGAGAAAGGGAAGAGATAGCGTAATATCAGAGTACAAATTAACTTGTTTTGCTTTCTCTTTTATTTTACCCCAACTTATGGCTTCTTTAGTTTGAGCTCCACTTAAACTCCCATCCCATTCTACAGCAGTTGATATGTAGACTGCATAATCTAAGCCGTTTTTAAATTGATTCCACCATATTACGTGATGTTTAGAAATACCACCACCTAATATTAATGCTCCACTTTTTTTGGCATTCCAAACCAAATCACTAATTAATTGCTCGTCTTTTAATATATTAATTGTAAAATCTTTTTTTTCTTGCCAAAATTCCCATAGATGATAACCTACAGCACCATCTGTTATTCCAGGAATTATTACTGGAATTTTATTTTTTTCTGCCCAATATAAGATAGAACTTTCATTTAATCTTTTTCCGACTTCCCAACAAAATTCATATGTAGAAATATTTTTATTACTTTCATATATTTCCGGCAACCACTTTTTCATTTTTTCTTCAATTATTATTCCATAAGATTTTTTTGGAATAAAAACATTGCCTAACCTATGTATATCCTTTTTATGCAGTTCTATATCATCAGAGTTAAACTCCCCTTCATAATAATCTTCAAAGCATCGAGCAATGTCATGATCTAAAGTACCACAGGTTGTTATTATTAGGTCAAACCATTTTCTTTTAACCATATCTTTTATTATACCTCTAACACCAGTAGCAACTATACAAGCTGGGAAAGAAATTATTTTTAATACATCTTTAGATCTAATCATTTCTTCTAGTATTTCGGCAGCTAAAGCAATATATCTTCCTTGAAAACCACCCATATTTTTCATCTTGTCAAAAATAGAATCTATACCATCTTCTTTACTTATTCTTAGATCTTTAATTTTTCTGTTTTCTACCATATTTTGAGTATGGATAAAAAATATAAATAGCAAAAAACTATATCATCCTTATGGCAATTTGGCAAAGAGGGTTAACAGGAAGAAGCTATACAGGTGCAAAACTAAGACCAGCGAGAAAAAAGAAAAAGAGAGAGCTAGGTTCAGAACCAACCCATACTAAAATTGGCTCTGAAAAAAAGAAAATTGTTAAAACTTATGGAGGAAACAAGAAGATTAAACTTTATTATACAGCTTATGCTAACGTTTATGATCCAACATCAAAAAAATTTCATAAAGTAAAAATTCTTGATGTAGTTAAAAGTCCAGATAATGTAGATTTTGTAAGAAGAAAAATTATAACTAAAGGTTGTATAATTAAAACTGAAATAGGTAATGCTAAGGTTACTTCTAGACCTTCACAAGATGGAATAGTAAACGCAGTTCTAATAAAAGAATAATTTTTTAGGTGATAATTTGGATATAGAAAAGAAAATTCACAGAGTTACTTTTCTAGATTCGTTGGGTTTAGGTTTGATAAACCCATTCCTAACAATGTTTGCAGTTAGCTTGGGAGCAACAAACTTTGAAATTGGAATTCTATCGGCAGTAGTTTCTTTATCAAACTCTATATTTCAAATACTTTCTATACCGTTTTTTAGTTATATTAGAGACAGAATTAAAATTTATTTGATTTTTAGTTTTTTAGGAGGAATATTGTTTATACCAATAGCTTATGTTAATGATGTATATAATTTAATTTTTTTTATCTCTTTGCAGTCAATAATGATTTCATTGTCATCTATTTCTTGGAACGAGATTCTAGTTCAAGTTTATCCTAAATGGAGAAGAGGAAGAGAAGCAGGAGTAGTTAATACAATATCAACAATAGGTCGTTTAATTTCTTTTATAATCGGAGGTATAGTGATAAGAAAATTTGGCTTTATTCCTTACTTATTCTATTTTTCATTCTTTTTCTACGGAGTTTTAAGCAATCTTTTTCTAATTAACGTTAAAGTGATCAATCGGAATAGTAATGCTAACAAAATATATATCAAAAGTATTTTAGAAGATAGACTCTTTTTAAAATTTACTTTACTGATATCACTTTTTATGTTTTTTGTTGGAATAGGAGCACCACTTTTTGATTTACATTTAATTAGGAATTTGAACTTTGATAGCATAAAAATAACCATAGTTTCTGTGATTTCTCTTTTAGTTTATTATTTCTTTTCAGAGAGCGTCGGAAAGGCTTGTGATTTATTGGGGACAAAAATAATAATTCTTTTTGGTTTACCATTAATTTCTATATATCCTTTCCTTTATGCAATTGGAACAAAACCGCTTTGGATATACTTAGTTACTTTTGTTTGCGAATTAGGGTGGGTCGCTTTTAATACAAGTACATTCGTTTACCTTTCTAATATTTCTGAAAAAGACCCATCTAAGTATTTTGCTCTATACTATTCGATCGTCAATCTTTTTTCAACAGCTGGTAGATTTTTTGGAGGATATTTATCTCAAGAAATCGGCATACAACAGACATTAGTACTTTCTTTCATACTGAGGTTTTTATATTCCTTCATTTTTCTTGTGATGGAAGAAAAAATAAGTAGAAAACACGTATTTACACTATCTATAATATCTATGTATAAAATAACTAGCTATTTAGACGGATTTGTTTCAATTTATTTTTATATACTTAGAGAATCGAGTAAAACAACTATAGAAAAAATAATTAGAAATTTAAGAAAGTTTTTAAGATAGAAAAAAAATATTTTTATGGAAGAAGCAATTTTGACAATTTTTTCATCACTTATAAATCAAGTTATTACATATCTTCCTCTAGCTTTTATTTCTTTACTTACCATTGCAATAGGATTTTTGATAGGTAAAATATTTAGTCGAATTATAGAAGAAATTATAGAAAGAACAAAAATAGAGGAGTACATCTTTGGTAAAAAAATTATAGGTTTAGATTCTCTATTTTCTTTTTTGATAGCAATTTCAATATATCTAATATTCATTAGAGTAGGTATAGACTTACTAAATATTGCTTACATTTCCACAATATTAGAATCTATAATAAATTTTATAGGTAGGATAATAATTTTTCTAATAAGCTTCTTGATAGGAGTCGGAATTTCTAACTTTATAAGAAAGAAAATAGAAGAAAGCGATATAGATTTCAACTACTTTGTTTCTAAAATATTGTATTATGTGTGTATATACATAGTTTTAGTTATGACACTACCTATACTAGGAATAGATACTACAATTTTGTCTATACTCTTTATAATAGTACTAATAGCATTAATACTACCTATTTCTATAGGCATAGGTTATGCAATTAAAGATGATATAAAGGATATTATAAGAAAATACATGAAAAAAAGAAAATTAATTAGAAAAAAGAAGTAATTTTATGGAAAGAAAGATTGCAATAAAGTGTTGTATAGACGAGATTTCTAGTGGAAAATTTTATGAGGGAAATAAAGAAGAGATGATACCTAGTTATGTTTTAACTAAATATGGAGAAAAAATATTCAGAGTAAACATATTCGGAACAGTAGTTGATAAGTTTGTTTCAGAAGACGAAAGCTATGCCACGTTAGTATTAAACGATTTTAGTGGTGCTATAAGAGTCAAAGCATTTAGAGATAGTGTAGATAAGATTAAAAAAGTCGAGTTGGGAAATAATGTTGTTGTTATTGGTAAACCTCGCCTTTGGAATAATGAGATTTATGTTGTCTTAGAAATAATAAGGATTATAGAAGACCCAAATTTTGAAAATTATAGAAAACTTGAAATACTGAAAAAATTGCTAGAAAGGAAAAAAATAGTTGCTGAGATTCGTGCTTTAAGAGAAAAACTGGATGAAGAAAGCTTTAAAACTTATGTTGAAGAAAAGTATGGATTTAGTATTGATGAGTTAGAGTTTATATTGAAAGAAAAGGAGGAAAAGAAAGATTTCAAATATTATGTATTAAGTATAATAAAAGAATTAGATAAAGGTGATGGTGTGGAAATTTTCGAGATTTTTAGTGCTATAAATTTAGAGTCATCAATATTAGATTCTATACTAACAGAACTACTAAATGAAGGTAAAATTTACGAAGTTGAGCCGGGAAAAATAAAGGTGAGATCGTGAACTATGAAGAACTTTTAAATGAAGCTTTTAGTAAGATGGTCAAAAGGGAAACTAAAGATAGATTCAATCCGCCTCAAGCTGAAATAGAGTATGTTTCGAATAAAACAATAATAAAAAATTTTAGTGATATTGCTGATTATTTGAAAAGAGATGTTAAGCATTTTGCTAGGTATATGATGAACTCTTTAGCTACTTTGGGAGAAATTAAAGGCAAATCTTTAATTTTATATTCTAAAATTAGAAAAGAACAATTATTAGATAGGATAAACAGTTATATAAAAAATTATGTAATGTGCAGGTTTTGCAACGAGCCAGATACTAAACTTGAAAAAGAAGATAGAATATATTTCATAAAATGTGATGCTTGTGGTGCGAGATATGCCATTGAAAAATGAATTTTGGTGTAAGGTTAATAAGACTAAAACCGATTTTATAGTTGCTATTTGTGATAAAGAACTTTTGGGTAAGAAAATTAAGGTAGATAAAGATTTCTCTATTCATATAGCAGAAATTTTTTATAAAGAAAGACTGATTTCAGATGTAGAAGCTAAAGAATTGATGAGTAAGGCAACTATATTGAACCTCTTTGGGGAGAAGATAGTTAAATTGGCTGTTGAAATTGGAATAATTTCTTTGGATAATGTTATATATTTTGATGGTGTTCCGCATGCGCAGTACATTAAAATCTAAAAAAGGTCAATTCTTTATACTTTCTACAATATCTTTGATAATAATTTTATCGGCAATATCCAGAATTTTATCATTTTCAAACATCCCCTCCACTTATGAGGTGGTATTTAGAAATGAGTTTCTAGCTTTCAACAATATTGTTTCAAAATCAATAAAAACAGTAGATATAAGTAGAGATTGTGAAGATCTTAATTTTAATCTAGAGGAGTTAAAAAAAATTATAAAAGATACTTATGAAATTTTTCATATAGGTTTTGAATATAGCATTGAAAATTGTAATCAAAGTTTCGTCAACGTTAGTTTTAGAATAACACTTAAGTCTCAAGTATCAGAGATGGGCACAGAATTTAATATAGTTAAAAACTGGTAGGAGGGTGTGCCTGTTGTAACCCGCCTTTTGTTTTTGCAGCATTAGTCTAAGCGCTCTAAGAGCTTGCGTCTCATCAGCTGCGCGAGTCCGTTTCACCCCCCAACAACCAACTCATATTTAAATCATTGTTATCGATTGTTGAGGGTCTCGTTTCTGATACTCGCGCAAACCCTCTCGAGTTTTTTAGCTTCAACGGGCGGAATTTCCTCACCCTTGCTTTTATGCAAGGGCGAAGCTGCTCAACAGGCTCACCCTCCAAAATTTAGTTCAATGTATAAGATTTAAATATTTTAACCCCAAGTAAAGAAAATGAGTAAAGAAATAAAAGTTAGCATTAAGATACCATCTTTAAACCTGAAAAATTATAATTTTTGGAAATATTTGGCATTAATTTTTTCAATTTTGTTCTTAGCATCTTTTTATTTTAACGTGACCGGTTTTTATCTTAGAACAAACGAAACAATTGCATCTTATCCTTCTAAAGAAAAAATTATGAAAGATACTATAGAATTTATAAATCAATACTTAATTCAACCGGGAGCAAAAGCTGAAGGATTAAATATAACTGATAAAGGAACCTATTATGAAATAATGACAATATACCAGGGAAATTATATTCCAGTTTATGTTTCAAAAGATGGTAAAGTTTTGTTTTTACAAGGTATAGATATGGATGAATTTAAAAAAACAGCTATAGAGACACAACAAACTTCTCAAACCCAAAAAGATATACCAAAAAAAGAAAAACCAGAATTTAAAGTTTTTATCATGAGTTATTGTCCTTTTGGAATTCAAGCAGTTAAAGCTTTGCTTCCAGTTATGAAATTATTGGGAGATAAAGCAGATATTAGTATACATTTTGTTAACTACATAATGCATGGAGAAAAAGAGGTTTGGGAAAATTTAAGGCAATACTGTATTCAAAAAGAACAAAAAGATAAGTTCTATGATTATATGTTATGCTTTGTTCAAAGTGGAGATTATGAAAAATGTATTAAAGAAGCTAATGTTGATGTTGAAAAGTTAGATTATTGTATTAGCAGCTTAGATAAAAAATACAATATAACAGAAATTTTGAAAGATAAAAGTACTTGGCTTAATGGCGTTTATCCGCCATTTCCAATTGAAGATGAGCTAAATGCAAAGTATAAGGTTAGAGGATCACCAACTATAATTATAAACGACGTTGAAGTTAGATTAAGTAGATCTCCAGAAGAATTCAAAAAAGCTATATGTAACGCATTTGTTAATCCTCCAAAAGAATGTGAAGAAAAATTATCTACTGAGATTGCTTCACCAGGAATAGGTCCTTTAACTGGAGGAACTAATACACAAGCTTCTTGTGGTTAAATTAGATAAAATCCATATTTTTAATTATTTTTGCTATTTTTCTTCCTCTTTCTGTTAATGCAATAAATTTTTTTCCTCCTTCTTTTTTATACTCTATAATTTTGAATTTTTTTAGAATTTTAAGAGAATTTACTAATGAAGGCGGACAATTTAAACACTCTTTTTTTAGCCTATAAAAGTTAGTTTTTTCCTTTAAAAGAAATAAAATAATCTTTAGATTTGAAACATTTCCAAATATTTTTGAAATTTTTTCTAGCTTTTTCTCTTCCATAGTTAAATTTATATACTAGGTATATAAATTATACCTATGGTGGAGAAAATGGATGATGAGGAAAAAAGAATTATAGAAAGCAAAATTAAAAAGTATTTAGATAGAGAGAATAGGGTAGTTTATAATGTTAATGAAAGAAATTTTGAAGATCTAGTTATTGAAATGTCTAATAAAATTCCTGTTATAGTTGATTTTTGGGCAGAATGGTGTTATCCTTGTAAAATGTTGTCTCCAGTAATAGAAAAAGTAGTTAAAAAATTTAATGGGAAGGTTATATTGGCAAAAGTTAATGTTGATGAAAATCCAAATTTGGCTATGGAATATAATATAATGAGTATACCTACTGTGCTTATGTTTAAAAATGGTAATATAGTGGATTATTTTGTAGGATTTATTCCTGAAGATCAAATAGAAAAATGGATAGAAAAGAATTTGGGATGAGATTATGGAAAAATATGATGTAATAATTGTTGGTGCAGGGGCAGCAGGTTTAACAGCGGCAATATATGCTAGAAGAAGAATGCTAAAAACATTAGTAATTTCTTTAAATATTGGGGGTCAAGCTCTTTTAACAGATCAAATAGAAAATTATCCAGGCTATTTAGATAAAAGTGGTCCTAAATTAATGAAAATCATGGAAACGCAAGCTAGAAATTTTGGAGCAGAAATTTTATTGGGATATGTAAATAAGATTGAAAAATCTAATGATGGCTTTAAAGTTATAAGTAATGTTGGGGAGTTTGAATCTAAAACTGTTATAGTAGCTGCTGGTAAGGTTCCAAGAAGGTTAAATGTTCCTGGTGAAGAAAAGTTTTTAGGAAGAGGTATTAGTACTTGTGTGACATGCGATGCGCCATTTGCTAAAAATAAAGTTGTTGCAGTTGTTGGCGGTGGAAATTCTGCTTTAGAGGGAGTAGAGGTTGTTTCTAAGTTTGCTTCTAAGGTTTATTTGATTCATAGGAGAGAAGAATTTAGAGCAGATGAAGTTACTGTTGAAAAAGTTAAAAAATTGCCAAATGTAGAGTTTGTTTTAAATAGTGTAATAATAGAGTTTTTGGGTGATAAGAAACTTGAAAAAATAAGAGTTCAGAATTTAAAAAGCGGAGAAATTAAAGAGATTGAAGTGCAAATGGTTTTCTTAGAAATTGGACATGAGACTAAAATAGATTTCGTTAAAGATTTGGTTAAGTTAAATGAATATGGAGAAATAATAACTAATAAGCTTGGAGAAACAAGTTGCCCTGGTATTTTTGCTGCCGGTGATGTAACCGATTCTCCATATAAACAATTGGTTATTGCGGCATCTGAAGGGGCAATTGCAGCTTTGAGTGCTTACAATTATATAGCTAAAAAAGAAGGTAGAGCTGGAATTAAAGTAGATTGGAAGGGGTGATAATATGATTGAAAAGTTGAAAGATGAATTTGGGCCAGAAAAAATAATTGAAGTTTACGATCCAAAAGTTAATTTACACGGTTTTGTAGTTATAGATAATACTGCTAGAGGTCCAGGAAAAGGAGGAATAAGAATGACTCCTACAGTAACAATAGAAGAAGTTTTTAAGTTAGCTAGAACGATGACGTGGAAAACTGCTTTAGCTGATTTACCATTTGGGGGAGCTAAAAGTGGAATTGTTGCAAGTAGTGAAGAAATTAAAAATAGAGAAAGAAAAAGGGAGCTTATGATAGCATTTGGGAGAGCCTTGAAAAACATAGCTCCCAAGATTTACATTGCAGCTCCAGATGTTAATACTGGAGAAGAAGAAATGAGATGGTTTGTTGAAGGAAATGGAAATCCAAAATCTACAACTGGAAAACCAAAAGATTTAGGTGGTTTACCACATGAATTAGGAAGTACAGGATATGGCGTTTATTTAGCGACTTTAGAAGCTTTGAAATTTAAAAAGATAGATGTTAAAGAAAGTAAAGTAGCAGTTGAAGGTTTTGGAAATGTTGGCAGTTTTACTGCTAAATATTTATATGAGGCCGGAGCGAAAATTGTTGCAGTTAGTGATAGTAGAGGAGTAATTTATAACCCTAATGGTATTGATATTAATAAGTTAATTGAAGTTAAAAAATTGGAAGGAAGTGTAGTTAATTATAAAGATGGTGAAGTACTTCCTAATGAAAAAATTTTTGAATTAGATGTTGATGTTTTAATACCAGCAGCTTTACCAAATGTTATTAATGAAAAGAATGTTGATAGAGTAAAAGCAAAAATTATAGTAGAAGGAGCTAATATTCCAATTGAAGAAAATATAGAAGAAATTTTACATTCTAGAGGAGTATTAATAGTACCAGATTTTGTAGCTAATGCAGGTGGAGTAATTTCTAGCTATGCAGAATATAGAGGATATGATGAAAAGAAGGCTTTTGAATTAATAGAGAAAAAGATTGTTAAGAATGTGAGAATAGTTTTAAGAAAAAGTAAGAAAAGTGGGAGATCATTGAGAAAAGAAGCTTTGGATTTGGCTAAAGAAAGAGTAAGAAAAGCTATGGAAAAAGTTAAGTAGTAAAGTTTTATTTCTAAAAAATCATATCCAATATGAAATCTATTAGCAGCTTTATTTCTTCAATTTTAATAGTTGGTATAGTTGTTTCAGTAGGAATTATAATTTATTCTTTTTCTTCTGGTACTCTAAGAAATTTAATTTCTATAGAAGAAGAAAGAAGGGAAGAAGTTATTGCTTGTATGGGAACATATTTTGATGTATATTCATATAACTTAGGAAATTATAGAAGAAAAATTTTGATTAACAATTCAGAAAACTCTAACGATTTAAATGATTACCAAATTTTAATAACTTTAGATACAGCAAGCCTAATTTCAGCTAATAAAATGAGAAATGATTGCGGAGATATAAGAATTACAGATTCTGATAAAAGAACTTTATTGAATTATTGGATAGAGCCAAATACTTGTAATTCTCAAAACACAAAAATTTGGGTAAAAGTTCCAAATATTCCTGCAAATTCAAACAAAACAATTTATTTATATTATGGAAATTCTAATTTGAATTCTTTAAGTAGTGTAAAAAATACTTTTATAAGAGAAATTGATGGACTAGTTCTATATTTACCTTTTGATGAAGGTTCTGGAACAATTGCTTATGATTATAGTGGAAATAATAATCATGGAACTATTTACAATGGAACTCAAGTATGTGCAGGAAACTCAACTCATAATACAACTTGTCCTCAATGGGTTGATGGAGTATTTAGAAAAGCTTTAAGTTTTGACGGAATTGATGATTATGTTGATGCGGGCAATGCACCAAGTTTGAATATTAATGATGCTATGACTGTTCTGGCGTTCGTAAATTTTAATTTTTTAGACTATAGTGACGGGAGCGGAAAGTTACTCGGAATTGCTAACAAAGGAAATCCAGATACCATGGCTCCTAATTATGGTTGGTGGTTTGCCTACGATAATAGAAATAACAAAAAAGAATTTTTATATACTTGTTTTGGTAATTCTTTAGGAGGATACGCTGGGGGAGGAAATAACTTTGGTGGTTCTGTATATTACTATATTTTTTCGATTAGTACTTGGTACCATCTTGCTTTTACAATAAATCAAAAAGAAGCTAGGCTGTTTATCAATGGTATTCAACACGGACCAACTAAATCTATTTCTAATCTTCAATTGGCGGACACAAACAGAAATTTGACGATAGGAAAGCTCTCGGGAATGGCTCATTTTTATAATGGTACAATAGATGAAGTTAGAATTTATAATAGAACCTTAACTGCAGAAGAAATTTCAGATTTATACAACAATTATGGTTATTCAACATTAAATTATCCTGGAAGAACATTGGTTAGAAAATATTCATATCCAGAGCCAAAAATAGTTATAGATAATGAAGAAAATTCTACGGTTTTTCTCTATTTCCATTATTCTGGGGCTCCTACCGGCTCCTTAGGAAAAAGCTTTATCTATTTTTCTAATCTAAAAAATGGAAGTTCAATTCAAAACAATTTTGAAATAGATTGTAATTTAGGGAAAGATTGTATGCTATCTATAAGAGAATTAAATTTAGAAATAAATGACATAGATAAAATTAGAGTTTGCTCAAAATATTGTTTAGACGTATGTAATGATGTTATATTTAAGTAAAATATTTATTTTTTAATTTGAAAATTCATAATGAGAGTTTGTGTATTTTCAAATTTGCCAACTAAAAAAATTAAAAAACTTTTTCTTCGTCAAAGTTTTATTGTCACGGCCTATAAACCAGATATAGTTGTTAGTTATGGCGGACATGGAACATTTCTTTCAGCGGAAAGAAATTATCCAGAGGTTCCAAAATTAGTTGTTAGATTAGAAAAAAAAGTTTTGGATTTTGAGATTCTAGAAAAAGAATTAGAAAACGCTGTAATAAAAATTAAGAAAGGATACTACAAAATATTATCTTTTAATAAAGTTGAAGCTAGTTTTAAAAAGAAAAATTTAGTTGGTTTAAATGAAGTGCAAATTAGAAATAAAGATTTAAGGGAAGCTATTAGATTCAATGTTTTAATAGGAAGAAAGAAGATAGAAAATGTGATAGGAGATGGAATAATAGTTGCTACTCCAATAGGTGCTTATGGCTATTATAGAGCGGCTGGGGGAAAGTTGTTTAAAAATGGGATTGGTTTGTGCTTTAATAATTGTGGAAATTTGAAAACAAAAAGCTATGTTATTAAAGGTAGTGAAAAAATTGTTTTTAGGTTAAATAGAGGGGAAGCACAATTGGCTGCTGATAATAATCCTTTAATTTTGAATGTTAGGGAAGGAGAAACAGTTCAAATATTTAGGAGTCAGAAAAAAACAAACGTAATAAAAATTATTTAAGTCTGATTACATTTCCAAACCTTCTTCTAAAATCTTTCTTCAAAGATTTAAACTTCTTTTTCTTTTTTACTTCAGGCTCATAATAATAGTAGTCCATAATGAATTATAGGTAATAAAGCTTTTATATAGAAAAACAATAGATAAGATGATAATAGATGAAAAATCTAAAGAAATATTGAAAGAGAAGTTCGAAAAGGAGCTTAAGAGAGAAGTAGAAGTATATTTCTTTACAGATAAAAATAAAGAAATACCTTATGAAGAGTTAATTTCAGAACATGAACACAACCATTCAGAAGATTTGTGCCACTTTTGCGATTTTATGAGGAAGTTTTTGAGTGAATTAGTTGAGCTTTCTTCGCAAAAAATAATTGTAAGAGAATTTGATATTAATGAAAATCAGGATGAGGCAAAAAAGTATGGAATAGAAAAAATTCCAACTTTTTTAATAGATCCTAAAAAAGGATATAAAATTAAATATATTGGTTCTCCTATAGGTGAAGAAGCTTGGGCATTTATAGATACTATAATTCAAGTTTCTAAGGATTCTAGCAATTTACAAAAGAAGACTAAGGATAAATTAAAGGAATTAAAGAAAAATGTTAACATTAAAGTTTTTGTTACCCCTCCATGCCCATATTGCCCATATCAAGTATTTTTAGTTAACAATTTTGCTATTGAAAATAAGAATATTGAAGTTGAATGTATAGATGCTTTTGAAAATCAAGAAATAGCAGAAAAGTATGATGTTAGTGCTGTTCCCCATACAGTAATAAATGAAAAAGAAATTTTGGTAGGAGTTCAAACGGAAGATAAAGTTTTAGAAGCTATCATTAGGGATTAAGAAATGAACATTATATTTCTTCTTCTTTCTTTATTTGATATAGTTAGTGGGATTTTTTATTTGCTTTGCTTCAATTTTCCACTATTTTATTTAATTTTGTTTATTAAAGGAGTTTGGAGTGTGGTGTCTTGTTTTTTAGCTAAAGAATATTTTTTTACGATTTTTGGTTTTATAGATACTATCGTAGGTATTTTTGGCTTCTTCTCTATTTTTAGAATAGATATTTTTGGAATAGCTTTAATATTGAAAGGTTTGTATTCAATAATTTTTTCATTTTAATGGCTTTAATGTTTTTATATCCAAAATTTCATAATACTCTATTTCTTCCCCCTCTTTTATTTCTTCTTTTCTTTCTTCAGGTATTTCTAATTGAAGCTCTTGATATGTTTGTAAATCTAATAAATGAGCTATATTACCTTCTATAGCAACTACTTGTGCTTTTTTCTTTTCTAATATTGGAACTTCAACTTCTTCATCAGCTGGCTTAACTATACTTCTTCTTGTTCCATCCAAAAGACCAACAGCATCTACTCTAGTTTTAGCAGCACCATGTTTTCCACTAGTAGAGGTAGTTACTTTTTCAACTTTACAAGGAACACCATCTATCAAAATATAATTTCCTGGTTTCATATTTTTTATTACTTGGGTTACTTTTTCTGCCATATTATCACCTTATAGCTAATTCTATATCTTCTTTTTTAACAGTTAATCTTTTAGCATGTTTAGAAAATTCTATAGCATTTTTTGCAATTTTTTCTGACAATAAACTCAAAGTTTTATCTACTTCTATTAAAGCCTCTTTCGAAATTCTTTTTATTCCAGCAGCTTTAGCAAGTTTTAATAGAGTATTTTTCTTAAATTTCAAACTCTCCATTTTAACATTTATTGTAATTTTAAATTATAAATTTTGTATTTTCTATATGGAAATTATTTCACCTTGCATGTACTGCGGAATAGGTTGCAAATTAAAGTATATTGTTGAAGACAATAAGATAGAAAGAGTGCTACCTTATGATAAAGATGAAATTTCTGAAGGAAAACCGTGCATTAAAGGACTAACTATAAGTGAGGTTGTTGATTCAGGGAGGATATTAAAGCCTATGAAAAGAATTAATGGTAAGCTTAAGGAAATATCTTGGGAAGAAGCATTATTTACGATATATAAATTGATAAGTAAATATTCTCCAGAAGAAATTTTTTTCACAGGTAGTGGAAAAATAACAAATGAAGATAACTATATAATTCAAAAGTTTGCAAGAGTTGTAGTTAAGACTAACAATATTGATGGTTGTTGTTCTAGACTTTGTCACATGCCTTCTGTTATAGCTTATAAAGATACTTTTGGAATTTCGGCAAATCCATACTTACTTAAAGATATATATAAGGTTGACTATCTTTTAGTTCTTGGTTCTAATCCAGCATCTAATTATCCCTCCTTTTTTAGTAAAATAATGAAAAACAGAAGAAACATGAAAATAGTTGTGATCTCTCCTGTTTATTCAGAGACTACAGAATTCGCCGATAAAGTTGTTTTAATAAATCCGGGTACAGAGATACTTCTATTGAATTGGATAATAAAGGAAATAATAGAGAGGAAAGCGTTTAGAAGAAAAGTTTTAGGATTAGAGGAATTATACTCTATCGTTTCAGAATATAGTATAAAAGATGTGGAAGAAATTTGTGGTGTCAAAAGGAATGAAATAAATGAAATTGTAGAAGGAATAATAAGGTGTAAATGTTTTGGTGCTATTCATGGAATGGGCATTACACAAAGAATGTATGCCGTAGAGACTGTACAATCAATATTAAATCTAGTTGTATTAATGAAAGGTAAAATCTTAAGTGGAAGAGGAGAAATAAACGTACAGGGTAGTGGAGACATGTTGACTATACCACAACCTATTCAGTTTCATTCAGATGTAAATTTAGAAAATCTGAAAAAAATATGGAAATGCGAATTACCTAAGGAAAAGGGTATGAATATTATAGAAGCAATTTCTTTTGGTAATGCTAAAGTTTCTTTTATTGTAGGATTTAACCCAGCCCAATCATTGCCAGACTTAAATAAAGTTCACAAAAATTTGAAAAATATGTTTTTGATTCAGTTAGATTCCTATTTTAACCTAACTTCTTATTTTGCTGATTTGATATTACCAATACCTCTTTTAATAGAAAGAGAAGGTACAATAACAAATTGTGAAAGAAGAGTTGAATGGATAAACAAGGTAAGACAACCACCTGGTTTATGTAAAAATACATGGGAAATACTTAAAGAAGTAGCTAGAACTTTTGGAGTAAAGGGATTTGAATATAGTTGTGAGTTAGAAATTTTAGATGAAATAACAAAAATAATTAAAAGTTATTCTTCAATAGATGTGAAAAAAATAAAAGAGAAAGATTACTTTGCCGATAAGAAAATTAAATATCTTAAATTAAATTCAACAAGATTTATAGGAGTTGATAAACAGACTAATTCTAAATATCCTTTTCTTTTATACACTTTCAGATCTAAGTATAATTTCTTAACTAATGAAGCTACAGGAAAATCGAAAACACTTAATAAAGGTGGATATGGGCCGTATTTCTATATGAATGTTGAAGATGCTAAGAATATGAAGATAAAAAATTTCGATGAGATTATAGTTGAAAGCATTTGCGGCAAAGTTAAAGGATATGCTATAATATCAGATAAAGTTAGAAAAGGATTTATAGGTGCTCATTTTCATTTTGAAAATTTATTAGTAAATAAATTATATCCACTGCAATTTGATAATCGAAGTTTTACACCAAATTTTAAGTTTGCTGCAGTTAGAGTAAAAAAGGTGAAATAATGGGATTAAGAAGTTTCTTAAGGGATTTATTAATTCTGTATGGTTGCATAATAATATTTCAAGAAATGGCAAAAGGCAATATTAAATTTGATATTTCTTTTGTTATAATTTTTTCTTTAATATTTTTTCTAACTATATGGTTTCTATTAGAAAAGATTGGAATAGTTCAAAAGCTTATTTAATAAAGAAGTTTTCAAAAAGTTTATTAAAATTAACATTTCTCTTAATTTCAGAATAAACTTTATTTATTCCTTCTAATTCTTCAAATGTTTTTCTTTCATTTTTTAAAAATATCCCAATTGGCACAAGTTCTTTCTCTTTCATTTCTAAGTAATTTTCTAAAGCTTCTTTAAAATTATTGTAAGTTCTTTCTAATTTAACCATCTTTTTTTCAACTTCTTTCCCAAAATTATTAAAAGATATGCAAGGTTGTAGTATATCTACTACAGCAAAACCTTTATGTTTAATAGCTTCTTTCATAATAACTTTTAAATTTTCAGCATCATTAGAATAAGATCTTGCAACAAAAGATGTTTTACTTGCTAAAAGTAAGAGAATTGGATCTAGAGGCTCATTTTTTTCACCTTCAGGTCTAACTTTTGATTTAAATCCTTTTTGTGATGTTGGTGTTGATTGACCAACAGTTAAAGCAAAAGTTTGATTATTGTGAACAAAAACTTTTATATCAATGTTATATCTTGCTGCATGTATTAAATGTTCTATTCCTTCAGAATATATATCACCATCTCCAACAAAACAAATAACTTTTAAATCTTTATTTGCAACTTTTATACCTAGTGCTAAAGGTAATGCTCTTCCATGTAGAGCGTTAAAGCCTGAAAGATTAAGATAGTCAAAAATTTTTCCATGACATCCAATTCCACAAACAATTATAACTTTATTTAATTCTATTAATTTTTCTTTTTCTAATTCTTCTAAAGCATTAACAAAACTGTTGAGTATGAAAAAATTTGTACAACCAGGGCACCAAGTTATATTCTGATTGCTTTTAAGCATTCTATTTCACCTTTTTAGATTTTCCAGAATTTCTTCTGGAGTAAATGGCCTACCATCATATTTCAAAATATTTATGGCATTTTTCTTCAAATATGGTTTAATTAGATTGTAAAATTGAGAAGAAGAATTACATTCAATAACATAGATTTTAGAAGCTTTACTACTCTCAGATTCAATAATTTTTGTGGGAAGAGGGGATAAATAAGTAATATGTAAGTATTTGTAATTTGGTAAATCTTCTAAAGCGTCTAGTATTGCTCCTTTATTTGAACCAAAACTTATTATTAAATTTTTTCCTCTACCAAAAACTTTATACATTTCAAACTTACTTTCAACTTCTTTTTTTAATACTTCAAATTTTTTTATTCTTTTTTCTTGCATGATTTTAGCTATTTCTTTTTTATCTGTTGTAAATCCAAACTCATCATGTTCATAACTATTGCATTTTACCATAAATTTTGTTAGAAAAGTTCGAATAGGAACATAATTTTTTGTAATTTTATAAGTTTTGTAATCTTTTGGATTTTCAACTATAAATTTGCTTGGCTTAATTTTTGGTTTTTTTAATGAATCTAAAGTAAAATAGCTTTCGGCAAGATGTTTGTCTGAAAGTATTATTGAGAGTATGCCATATTTATAAGAAAGATAAAAAGCCTCTACAGTTTTTTCAAATGCCTCTTCAGCATCCCCAGGAGCAACAACTACTTTCTGAAAATCACCATGACCGGAATAAATTGCCGAATTCAAGTCAGATTGTGAAGTATATGTTGGCATTCCTGTTGATGGACCATATCTTTGTGCTAAATAAATTACTAATGGTACTTCAGTCATACCTTGCAAACTTAAAGTTTCTGCCATTAAATCAAAACCACCACCAGAAGTTCCAACCATTGATATAGCTCCCCCAAAATTTGAGCCAATAGAAGCATTTACAACGGCTATTTCATTTTCAAGTAAAAAAGTTTTTATATCATACTTTTCTCTTAAGGAAGAAAGGAAATGTAAAAGTTTTGTTGCTGGAGTCATGGGATAGGCAAAATAAAAATCTAAGCCATAATAAATACTTCCTAAACCAACTGCAGAAGTTCCATCTAAAAATAGTTTTTTCCCTGTTTTACTATTTTTTGGGAGAGAGATTTTTTTACTTGAAAAATTAAAATTTTCATAAGAAATTTTTGCAACCTTTTCGTTTATTTCTCCTATCTCTTTTCTTATTTCTTCTAAAAGTGGTTCTAAAGGAAGGTTAAAAGTTTTAAAGAATGCTCCCAAAAAAGCCGAATTTTTAGTAATTTCTGGTGCATTTAATTTTTGAATTATTTCTTTGTAGTTAAGAAAAATACAATTTTTAGATTTATATTCTTCCCCACAAATTATTATTCCCCCGTTTTTTAATTCGTTTTCATGTTTTTCTGCTGAAGATTTATCAAAAGCTAAAATTAAGTCTAAATATTTTTCATGAGAATTTACTTTTCTATCTGAAAATGTTAAGATTGAAAAATCGTGCCCACCTTTAATGTAAGAACCATATTCTCTATAAACAAAGCAATAGAATCCTAATTTTATTAAAGATTTCGCAAGAATTATAGAGGATTTTTCTATTCCATCACTCGCTTTTCCACCAATCAAAACACTAAATTTCATTATATTTAATTTAAACTTTTTAAATAAATCTAAATTTTTTTAAGTTCTTTCATAATTCTTCTTCCTTTTGGAATTAAAGATTCAATATGATTTTCTCTTAAAATACCGGAGCCAAAAAAATCTTCTCCAAATTTTATTAAAACAAAATTGTTAACTTCACAATTAATTAATTCAACCCATTTACAATTTAATCCTTCCATAAATCTTTCAGCGTTTTCTCTATCTAAAATTGCAATATTTTTATTGGCATATTTTCCAATCATTTGCGACCCCTCTACAGATAACTGAATTTTTTCATTCCTTTTAATTTTTCCAAAATACAAACCCAAATAGCTTGCTCTACTTATTATTTGAGAGTTAACATTAATTTTATTTAGAAGGTAAATTTTTCCTTCTTTATTTTTAAAAACACGGAAATTACTAAAATCTATAGAATAACCATAATTCTTTACTAAAATTTTCTCCAGATTTTGAATTTCGTTTTTATTCATTTCCTCAACTTGCATACAAAAAATCCCTCTGTTAGGTTATCGAATGGATAAAATCTTATAGCATATTCTGAATATTTATATTCCTTTCCATTATAGCTTTGAATTCCTCTTCTATATTTTAAGCCCTTTACTTCAATTTTTACTGGCTCTAAATTTAACTTTCTAACAGCATATTCAAGAATTTCTTCATTTTCTTCTGGATCAATTGAGCAAGTTGAATAAACTATTTCTCCACCATTTTTAACAACTTTTGATGCAGATTTTATTAGTTGTTTTTGTAGATTACTCAATCTTTTAACAATATGCTCACTCCAGAAATTCAAAACACTAAAACTACTTATAAAAGTCCCACTCCCACTACAAGGAGCATCTACTAAAACTTTATCAAATTTCATATTAATTTTTTCTATTTTTCTACCATCAATCATAGTAACTATAGTATTACATACTCCTATTTTTTGCAAGTTGTATGATAAAGCTTCAATTCTTTTTGGAGAAATATCATTAGCTATAATTAGACCAGAATTTTTCATTAATTCTGCAATAAAAGTTGTTTTTGAGCCAGGAGAGGCACAGAGATCTAAGATAATTTCATTTTCTTTTGGATCTAAAACTAAAGGAGGTACAAGACTTGCAGCGTCTTGTATATAAAAGTATCCTAGAAAATGCTCTTCAGCTTTGGATATTTTTTCATCTGAATCAACAAAAAAAGCATTCCTATACCAAGGAACTTCTTCTAGTTTCCACCCTTTTTTAGTTAATCTTTCTTTTATTTTTTTAACACCCACTTTAAGAGTATTTATTCTAATAGTTTTTTTAGGTCTTATGTGTAAACACTCTTCTAATTTACAAAATTCTTCTCCCAATATTTCTTTAAATTTTTTTTCAAATCCAGGTAAAAATGCTATTTTCATTTATTTACTTTTTCTTTTATCATTTAAGCTGAAAGTAGAGTAAAAACTATCATTCCAACAAAAATCATAAATAAGCTATGTTTAATCCCAGCAACTACATTACCTTCAGACATTTTACCAACACATAAGCCAGCAAATAAACCTTGAATTATTATTATATCTCTAAAAACATTTTTAAAGAAAGTAGTTAAATCGGCTTGCTGTATGTTTTGTGCTCCCGCTTGAGTTAAACTTGGAGTACCAGCACTTATGCCAGGAAGTAGAAATTTTTCTATTGCTATTATTACCCCCAAGAATACAAAGAAGATTATGTAACCAGTTACTATTTGTCCTTGCAGATATGTTGATCTCTCCTTTCTCAATCTATCAATCTCCAATGCAACGTTAGTTAAAGACTGAAATGTATCGACTACATTTCCTCCAAACTTTTGTGCTTCAATTACAGAAGCAACTATTCTTGATATAAGTTTTGATTTTGTTTCTTTGGAAAAAGCTAACAAGGCCTCATCTATAGGAATACCCCACTCTAATCTGTGGGCAAGTTTTTTTATTATTGGAGTCAGTTCTTTGTAATCATTTCTAGATACAGATTTCAAAGCATGTGGCAAAGTCAATCCACCTCTAGACGCTTCTACAAGATCTCTTAAAAATATAGGGAAAAATGCTTCTATTCTTTTTAGTTTTGTATAATTAGATATCTGATAAACTACTATAGGTAATATTATTACTAATGCGGAAAATATATTAAGAAGGGAAGAAATTAGTGTAAATTCTGGTATTTTAGAAAACAGAGAAAAATTTATAAAAAAGAGTATACTTCCTACTAATATACTTGAAATCAAAACAATTAATATTCCTTTTTCTATCACATTTCAACCTCCATTGTGTGTAGAAATAAAATGAATAAGATATTTATAGCAGGTACTATAACATATGCTCCTAACCAAACAAGATCTTTTATTGTAAATCCACCTAATGTTGGTTGAATCATGCTCATTATTGCTAGCATAGCAACTAGAAAGAGAGGTGATGCAACTATTATACCAGTGTACAATTCAGACATTAGGTCTAAAGTTCTTATGTACTTTTCTCTTTTTTTCCTATAATCGAATAGCGTTTGTTCCCCTACAGTTTTTAAGTATAGCTTAATATTTCCTCCGCTTTCTGTTGTAGTAACGAAACCAAGTAAAAGTTGTTGTAAATCTTCTGAAGGACTTCTAGTTGCAACTTCTTTGATTGCTGTCATTGGGTCTAATCCGAACTCTTCAATATTTCTTACAATTTTTTTAAACTCTTTTGATATTTCTCCATATTCTTCAAAGTTTGATATTAGTTTAAACATTTGATATGGTGGTAAACCAGAATCTACTAAGGCGCTCATGTGAATTAATACAAAGGGTAATGAATTATCTATGTTTCTTTTTCTTGATGATGCTCTTTGTGAAGGGTAAAAATACATAAAAATAAAACTAATAGCAGAAGTTAGCATACCAGAAAAAATTGAATAAACAAAAGATAATTTACTCGGTACGGAAAATATGGATAAAATAAAATAGGTTATAGCAAACACATATATAAAAGACAAAATTGAAACAAATATCATTATACTGGCATAACTCAAAAAAGGCATCTTTAATCCGGATTTTAAGTAAGATTCTTTAAGTGGCTTAAAGAAATCTTCATTTTTTTCTATCAAAGGACTAAATATTTTTGTTATTGTTGATATTAATCCCATTTACTTATTTAGCTTTTCTTTTCATAAACATTAATCCTAGAAGTTTTAAAGAAGGGGCAATTTTACTTATCTTTTGTTCTTTAGAAGATTTTTCTATTTCCACTTCTTCTTTCTCTATTTCAACATCTTCAACTCCTATTATTTTCCAAAACTTTTCAGGATTTTTATAGTACTCATTTATGTATGAAGTAACTTGGATATAATCCCTAATTCCTTGATTTTTTAACCAAATTAAAAATCTTTTTCTTCTTTCTAACTCTTTAAGAACATCTTCGTAACTTACTCCTAAGTTTTGCGCAATTTTCTTCAACTTTATACTTTCTTCAACTCTCTCAAAAGTATCTTTTGTTGGGTTCCACTTAAAAACAGTAATTGTTTTAATGTTACCATTTTCATCCACGTTTACAATTTCTTCAATTTCCTTAACTCTTCTAGAAGGTCTTCCTTTTTCTTTAGCAAAAGTCATAACTATAATTGCATCTAAACTTTCTAACAAGGAAGGCGGTAATTCTATAGGAGGAGTTATTAATCTTTTTATAACGTCTGATGCAGAACCTGCATGAAAGGTACTTAAAGATGCATGACCAGAAGCAATACCTTGGAATAGAACATAAGCCTCTTCACCTCTAGTCTCACCAACTATTACATAATCCGGGTTTTGTCTAAAAGCTTCTTTCAAGAGGTCGAAAAGAGTAACAGATCCGTATTTTTCGCCCGAAGGTAAAGGAATTCCAAAACCAGGTCTAGCTAAGCCAGGTACCCAGTGCTCATGAACCAATCTTAACTCTCTAGTATCTTCAATTGAAACTATTTTTGCTTCAGGTTTTATGAACATACAGATAGAATTAAGAAAAGAAGTTTTACCAGTTGCTGTACCACCAACTACTAACATAGAAGCTCTATGCTCTATTAAAAACCATATATACGCCAAAATATCTTCGTTTACAGTTTTTAGTTCCAACTGCTCTATTGGAGAAAAAGGTTTTTCCGTAAATTTTCTTATAGTAAAAGTACCACCTCTAGTAGCTACATCCTGAGCTAAGGTTGCAGCAACTCTAGAACCATCTGGTAGTGTAGCATCCAAGATAGGTTCAGCATAGCTAACATATCTTCCACTTCTCTGCGCCAACTTTATTATAAATTTTCTTAATTTTTCGGCATCATTAAAAACAACATTTGTTTTTAGACTTCCAAATTTTCTATGAACTACATATACAGGTATATTCACACCATCACAACTTATATCTTCTACATAGGGATCGTTAAGTATTGTATTGATTTCATTGTATCCAATAAAGTCTCTATATACATAGTACATTATTTTAAGATATTGTGTCGAGGTTAATTCTATTCCTAGGTTTTTTATTACTTTATTTACATTATTTTCTAAATACTCCAAAGCCTTAGATTCCTCTTTTACTTCTTCTAAACTGATTTCGACCATCTCTATTAGAGTTTTACTTACCTTTTCGTAAATACTTTTTTCTTTTTCGTCTAACTGAGGTTCTATTACATTATAAATTAGTATATTTTGATTTTCATCCCACTTAATGTTGACATAAGAAAAAGGTTCTAATACAGGATATGTAACATCTGTTTGTTTAATATCTGTAAAAGTTGGTAGTTCTTGAACTGTTGAAATTTTTTTAATTGCGAAACCTGGCAAGAATTCTTCTTCTTTTTGAGAAGAAAATTCTACTAACTTTCTATAACCAGCTCCTCTTAATCTTTTTATTTTTTCAATAATATTCATAATTTTAATTAATTCTTGACTTTAAACCTTAAATTTGAAGGTGCTTCTTTCTCACACTTTTCCCGGGTTGAGCTATTCCTCTAAATCTTGCACAACTCGGACAAATGTAATATTTTCTTTCAAAAGAATGAACGTATTTAGGATCTATTTGTTTTTTTAATGTAGGGTCATTTATAGAGAATTTTCTTTTAAGAACAAAAGCTTTATATCTTGGTAGTCTTCTACCGCAAAAACTGCACTCCACTACGCTTTCACTACCTCTAGCGTGAGTGTGTTCATACTTTCTTTTGTACGGAGCAGTACTAATCGGCATTATTTTTAATAGTTGTAGAGGTTTATAAAATAAAATTTAAATGTGAATTATGGGAGTTCAAATAGGCTCTATTGTTCCTAAAAAGGAGATAGAATTAAAAGATTTAGTGGGTAAAAAAATAGCTATAGATGCTTTTAACGCTCTGTACCAATTTTTAACAATAGTTAGAGATAAGGATACCGGAGAGCCTCTAAAGGACAGCAAAGGTAGAATAACTTCTCATTTGTCTGGCCTATTTTATAGAACAGTAAATTTTATAGAAGAAGGAATAAAGACTGTTTATGTTTTTGATGGTGAACCCCCAAAGTTTAAGAAACTAACCCAAGAAAAAAGAGAGGAATTGAAGAAAGAAGCTGAAGAAAAGTTAAAGATTGCAATAGAAGAAGGAAGAATTGAAGAAATTATGAAGTATGCACAAGCTACTGCGAGATTGACAAAAGAGTTAGTAGAGGATGCTAAGAAATTGTTGGATCTTATGGGTGTTCCTTATGTTCAAGCTCCGAGTGAAGGAGAAATGCAAGCAGCTTATATGGCTAAGAAAGGAGATGTTTGGGCTTCAGCATCCCAAGATTACGACTCTTTGTTAGTTGGTTCCCCCAGATTAATAAGAAATTTAAATTTAACTGGAAGAAGAAAATTGCCGAATAAGGAGGTTTATGTTGAAATAAAACCAGAATTAATAGAATTGGAGGAAGTTTTGACTAATCTTGGTATAAGTAGAGAGCAGTTAATAATAATTGGTATATTGGTTGGTACAGATTATAATCCAAACGGAATAGAAAACATAGGACCAAAAAAGGCATTAAAATTGGTTAAAGAAAAGAAGACACTTGAAAATATATTAAAAGAAATTGAGTGGAAATTCGATATAAGTCCACAAGAGATTTATGATTTTTTCTTAAATCCTCCCGTCACTGATAATTATAATTTAGTTTGGAAGGAGCCAGATGAAGAAGGTTTAATTAAATTTATGGTAGAAGAGCATAATTTTTCTGAAGAGAGAATAAAAAACGCTATAGAGAAAATAAAACAAGCTATACAAAAACAGCAGCAAAAAAGTTTGGATAAATGGTTTAAGAAATAGATTAAATTAAAATCTTCTATTTCTTTGTAAATCGTGTGTTTGCCAAGAGTATTTTTTAATTTTACTGGTTTTTCCATATCCACAGGCAGAACAATATTTTTTATCCACTCTATATGAAGTCCTACCACATCTTCTACATCTTATATGCAATACATGCTGCTTTTTTCCCATTGATGGCGTTCCTTTTACCATTTTTTATACACCTCAATTACTTTAATATATTTTTCAATTTTTAAATCTCTACAACTTTAGTAAAATCATCTTTTTCTTTATCTCTCTCAAATCTATAAACTTTACCAGTAACAGCTTCCTCTAACCTTTCATCATGAGTAATTATAAATACTTGATCTAAAAATTCAGAAACACTTTCCCTTAGAACTCTAGCCAATTCTTCTACAGCTTTAGCATCTAAATTGTGTGTAGGCTCATCTAATATCAAAACTTTTAGTTGAGGAGCTAATGTTAAGGAAAAAGCAATTCTTAAAGCTAGAGCAGCCAAACTTCTTTCCCCACCAGATGCTATACCTTCTACATTTATCCATTTTCCAGATCTTTCTTGAAGTTGAAGAACATAGTCGCCTTCATCTATATTTAGAGATATGGAAATAAAATCTTTGTAAGGATAAAGATTAGTCCAAATTACATTCATATAGGAGTTAACTGCCTCAACGAATTCTTCCCTAAGTCTTTCTTGAGTTATTTTTAACGCATCTCTAAATATTTTAAGATCGACAACTATTTTTCTCAGTCTTTCTATTTCTTGTTTTTCTTTTTCGAAAATAGAAATTTGTCTCAAAATTTCTTCCAAATCTTTTTTTAATCTAGATATTAATTCTTCTTTATTTTTTATTTCTATAGCTATTTCTCTTTCTTTTGAAACTAAAGTTCTTAAATCTTTTTCAATTTGATCTAAAGAAATTAATGGCATTTGACTTTCCAAACTATTTATTTCTATTTTAATATTTTCATACTTTTTTCTCAAATTTTCAAGCATTTCTTTTTTGTTTTCAAATTCAATTATTCTATTTAATAAATTTTCTAGCTCAGACCTTTTCTCTAAGTATTCTTTCAATACTTTTTCCTTTTCTTCAATCTCTTTCTTTATATTTTCAATTTCTTTCTCAACGGTCTTTAAATTATCATTATCAATAATAATTTGATTTTTATATAATTCTAAATCTTTTTCTAAATTCTCTTTTCTACCAATTTTAATTTTAAGACTTTCTAGTTTTTTCAAATCATTCTTAATTTTTTCAATTTCAATTTCAGTTACTTTAATTTTTTCAATTGTATCATTAATAATTTTTTTCTTTTCTTCTATTTCCTCATTCTTTTTGTCTATCAATACTTTTTTCTTTTCTTCTGTCAATTTGCTATCACAGACTGGACATTTGCTTTCAGCGCTTTTAAGTTTATCTAAAGAATCTTGAATGTTTTTTATTTCATTGTTTAAAGAGACAACAGAAGATCTTAATTCTATTAAACTTTTTTCTCTTCTTTCTAATTCTTGATAGTTTGATATTTTTTCAATTTGTAAAATTTCTTCTTCAATTTTCTTTATTTCTTCCAGTTCTTTATTTATTTCTTCAATCTTTTTATTTCCTAAATTTATCGATGATATCAATTCGGCTTTTTCATTTATCTTTTTTTCTAAGTTTGTTTTAATATCCGAAAGATATTTTTCCAGATCTTTGTTTTCCCTTTTAATTTTCTCTAATTCTTTAACTAAAGAAGATTTATCCAAGCTTTGATAGCTTGAAGATAATAATTCTAAATCTTTGGTAAGCTGTTCTATTTTAGATGAAATTGAAACTTCTTCAACTTTTAACTTTTCTAGATTTTCCTTAATTTTTTTGTACTTAGAATACTCTTCCTCCATAATAACTCTTTTGGCACTAATTTCTGCTAGCTCTTTTTTTAATCCATCTAACCATATTTCTATTTCTTTAATTTCATTTTCCTTACTTTCTCTATCTTTTAAAATTTTTTCATAGTTAAAAACTCTAACAAAATTTTCCTTTTCTATGATTTTGTCTTCTATTCTATTTATAAGCAGATTACAAGAAACTCGAGCTCTTTCAAAATTTTCTATCATCAAAATTTCGTCTATTTTTTTCTTTCTTTCAGAAGGTGATAAATTCAAGAAATAATCTAAAGAATTTTGTTTTGAATAGATTATTTTAGAAAATAGTTCGTAGCTTGTTTTTATTTTTTCTGCTATTATTTCATTAACTCTTTGAGTACTAAATGCTTCTATAAGTTTTCCATTTTCTCTTATTTCTGCGCTACTTCCCTTTCCCATTCTTATGGATCTTTTAACAGTAAGAATATTTCCACCAGCTTCAAATTCGATTAAAACTTCAGCTTCATCCTTTTGGTAAGGTTTTCTCATTATTAGATCATCTAGCTTTATTTTTTTCGATTGTAAGTCTGGAGTAGTTCCATAAAGACCAAAACAAATTGCATCAAAAACGCTAGATTTTCCACTACCATTTATACCAACTATTATGTTAACTCCTTTAGGAAATTCTAAAACAGATTCTAAATGACTTTTCCAGTTTCTTAAAATTACCCTTCTTATCATTTTACCATCCTCAAAGTTGATTGTTCTCCAAGAATTATTTTTAATGCAGTATCAACTTCTTCATCTTTTAACAAATTAAAAATTGAGTAAAAATCGAAGCTATGTTTAAATCCAGCTTCATCTAAACATTTTCTTAATATTGATATTCCAAGTTCATCCAAGCTTAATCTTTCTTCTTTAATATTTCTTAAAAATTCTAACTTTTTAGTTAGCTCTTCAGATTCTAGTGTTTTAGAAAATATTAATATAGCTGAATCATAATATTTTCTTTCCAAATCTTTCAAATCCTTTTCAGAAATATCCCCATTTATTTTAAACTTTATTACTGGTTGAATATTTTTAAATATTATTTCTCTAATTCTTCTTTCTATTTTTTCTTTTCCATTTTCACCTTGTTTTATGTCAAAAATTTCATAAAAGAATTTTCTAGATTCTATTGGTATAAAGTTTACTTCTTTTGTTATTGTATTTATTTTATAGAAACCTTTTTGATTTTCGGCTTCTTCCATTTGGAACTGAGTTATAATCGTACTTCCAGGTATTAGAAATATAGAATTATTTATTTTTTCTAAGGTTTTAATATGAATATGACCATCTATTATCAAATCAAAACCTAAAGGTAAATTGTCTAAAGAAATAGTTGGTTGCTCAAGAGAAGAATATATGAATGGGGAAATATTTTGGTGCATAACTAAAATGTTAAACATATCTTTTCTAGGATAAGGATTCCACTTATCTAAAATTTCCTTAGCTAATCTTTCTTGAACATGAGATAATCCATATATGCAAATTTTTTCTCCATCTTTTTCAAATATTACATAATTCTTATCTAAATATATCAATAATCCTGCATTTTCAAGAGCTTCTATGGCATTAGTTTCTCCTCTAGCCCTAATCTCATGATTTCCATGAATTGCTATAATTGGAATATGAGATAAAGTTTTAATACTAGCTTCTTTTAACTTTTTATCAGTTTCTACAAGTTTTGCTCCTCTATTTTCCACTAAAGTCGCTTTAGATAAAATTTTTAAAGCATATGCCCAAGCTTTAGTTTTTGGTGCCCTACTATCGAATAAATCTCCAGCCAAAATTATTAAGTCACTATCTTCTAAGGCCTTATTCATTGCAATTTCAAAATTCTTATAGCTATCCTCTTCTAATCTTTCATCATAAGAAAAACCCAAATGCATGTCTGAAATTACCGAAATTATCATACTTTAATTCGAAATCTATTATTTAATCTTTTTCCACTTGCTTCCCTCTTTTGTATCTTCTACTAAAATTCCAAATTTTTCCTTAAGAATTTCTCTAATTTTGTCTGCTTCTTCATATTTCATTTCTTTTCTTAATCTTTCTCTTTCTTCTATCAATTTTTTAGCTTCTTCAGGTATTTCTTCTTCTTTAAGAAATTCTTCTAATTTTAATCCCAAAACGTTATCGAAATAAAGAATTAAATCAATAGCTCTTTTAGCATCATTTTTAGAAATTTCCTTTGAAGCAATTCTTTTGTTTGTTTCTGTTATAAAGTTAAATAAAACAGATAAAGCTTTTGGCATATTAAAGTCATCTGCTAAACTTTTCAAAAATTCTTTTTTAGTTTCTCTTAAAATTTTGGTATATTCTTTATTATGTTTTCCACCATCATAACTTTTTAAAGTTAGTAGGAAATTTCTTATTTTTTCTAAGCTATTTTTTGCTGCTTCTAATGCTTCAAAGGTAAAGTTTTGCTCATCTCTATAATGAGCAGATAGAAATAGAAATCTTATCTCTCTCCAAGAATATCCTTTAGCTAACAAATCTCTCAATGTATAGTAATTCCCTAAACTTTTAGACATTTTTTGTCCATTTACCAAAAGAAAGTTGCAATGTATCCAATAATTAACAAATTTTTTTCCAGTAGCTGCTTCACTTTGCGCTATTTCATTAGTATGATGTATTGGTATATGGTCTATTCCCCCAGCATGAATATCAAACGTTTCTCCCAAATATTTCATACTCATTGCAGAACATTCAATATGCCAGCCAGGAAAGCCAACAAAGTTGAATTTAACCAAAACTTCATTGCCTAAATCTTTAACATCTAAGATTTTAATGTTATGATTACTATTTGCATAATCTTTAATTTTTTCAAATTCTTCTTTGCTCAATTTCCATTCAGTTATATAATCCCATTCCATGTGCCTTTTTCTATCTGGTGGAGAAAACTTCCAAAGAGCAAAATCTGTTATATTTTTCTTTCCTTCAACAGGTTCAACTCTAGCACCTTCTATTAAGTATTTATTCAATTTCTTAAAAGACATGCCAGTTAGTTTACCATATTCTTTAAATTTTGAAGTATCGTAATAGATTCCATCTTTTAAAATATAAGCATAGCCATTTTCTTTCAATTTTTCTATTAATTCTTGCATTTCTTTTATATGCTCAGTAGCTTTCGGAATTATATGAGCTTTTCTTATATTTAAAGTTTCTATATCTTTAAAAAACTCTTGAGTATAAAATTCTGCAATTTCCCAAGCAGTTTTTTGTTTTTCCATTGCACTTTTTTCAATTTTATCTTCTCCTGTATCTGCTTGGCTAGTTAAATGACCAACATCGGTAATGTTCATAACGTGTATAACCTTAAATCCAAAAAGTTCAAACGTTCTTCTAATCATATCTTCATTCACATAAGTCCTTAAGTTGCCTATGTGCGCATAATCGTAAACAGTTGGACCACATGTATAAATTTTAACTGTTTTATTTTCAATTGGCTTAAAAACTTGTTTTTTTCTTGATAGAGTATTATAGATTTTAATTCTAATTTTTATCACCCCCAAAGAATTTTAAATAAGAATTTTTTTCTAGAAATAGATTATTGACAAAAGCGACCAACCATAGGATTTAATTAATTTAAAAGTTTATAAATTTTTATGAAGTTTTACTATGTTCTTCATCCCAGACCAGCTGTTGTAATTGGGAGTGGAAGTGTAAATAAGAATGAAATAAATTTTTTTGCTTGCAGTTGGATTACTCCTGTAGATGATGATAATAAAATTGTTGGATTTTCTTGCTGGAAAGGAAACTATTCTTACAAATTGATTAAAAAACATCAACAGTTTTCTGTTAATGTTGTGGAAGATATTGACTTAATTTGGAAGGTTGGAACTAGTAGTGGAGAAAAGATAGATAAAGTTAAAGAATTCGGCATTGAATATTTTGTTGGCAAAAAACTTGATATTCCAATAATAAAAAAATCTTTGGCTTATATGGAGTGTAAGGTTGTTAAAGAAGTTGAATTTGGAGAAACATCATTCTTCTTTGGTAAAGTAGAAAATTGTGAAGGAAGTCTCGATAATTATGGTATAAGAGAATTTTGGAAATATCCATTACATAAAGCTGGAAAGTCTTTTGCTTTTCCTTCTAAAGAGTTAAAGTTTGTATGATATTCTTGTTTAGTAAATTTACGGAAAATCTAAAACATCTACTCTACCGAATATTCTTAGTGTTTCATTCAAGTATATTACACTAGGTTCCATATCAACACTTACTATCGTCTTACAATTTCTAGTTAATACGCTATTTTCGGAAATTAAATCAGCATACACAACATTAAGAAATAATACTGCAAATAAAACTAAAATAAACTTCTCTTTCATTTTTTTAATATATAAAAAAGCTTAAATCTGTTGCTCTTCAGCAAAAAGATCACAGCCATCCAACTAAAAAAAGCTACAAATAAACATTACAACACAAAAAATAGAATAAGATAAAGATAGTTGTGTATTTTTCATATATTTTATGACAGTTTACATCTTTGCCTGGGGCGGGATTTGAACCCGCGACCTCCGCGTTTCTTATCATTATATCAAAGCTCATCGAATATGAGCGCGGCGTTTTAACCACTCAACTACCCAGGCAGTAAATATATAGATATGTTGGCTTTAATTAAAAACCTAATCAAAAATATGTAAAAGTTATGGAAAATGATTGGAAAATTAACTGTTTATATAGATTATGAAGAAGATAGAAATATTGATTTGTTTAGTCCTTTCTTTAATTGGTAGTATTTCACTTTTTTATTTGGTAAAAAATAAAGAAATAGAAAAAATTCCTATAGAAGAAATTGATAATAGTTATTTAGGAAAAACCATAACTACTACAGGAAAAGTTGCTTCAATAACTTATAGTAAGGGACATATTTTTCTTACTTTATACGATAAAAAATCTATAAACGTTGCAATATTTTCTAATGTTGCTAAATTTCTAGAGAAATATCCTAAAAAAGGAGATAATTTGATAATAACTGGAGTTGTTAGTGAGTATAATGGAAAACTACAAATAATTCCTAGAAAACCTCAAGATGTGGTAATAAAATGAGTTTGAAGATTTTGTTAATTTCTTTTTTAGGAATAATTACTGGCATAATAACTGGTTTTCTTCCAGGTTTAAGTATAAACAATTTAATACCAATCTTTCTATCTATAACTATTTTTTCTAACTTTGAATTATCAATATTTTTAGTATCTTGCTCAATTTCCCAAATACTTTCTCAATTTTTTCCATCAATATTTTTAGGAGCACCAAATGAAAGTAGTTCAATTTCAGTATTGCCTGGCCATAAACTTCTATTAAAAGGAAAAGGTTATGAAGCATATAAGATTTGCTTAGTTTCATGTCTCTTATCACTAATTTTTTCTACAATCCTAATATTTTTAATTCAAAGCTATTTTCAAAAATTTTACTATTTTATTAGGGAATATGTCTTTTATCTAATATTTTTTGTTTCTGTTTATACAATACTAACAGAAAAAACTTTAACTAAAATTTTAAAATCCGTTCTAGTTTTTTCCTTATCGGGATTTTTAGGGTTAATAGTTTTGAATTCTCCATATCCATCATCAAATTTAATGTTCCCTATGCTATCAGGTTTTTTTGGCATTTCTTCTTTAATAGTAAGTTTAAAAGAGAAATCATATTTACCAAAACAAGAAATTAGTGAAAAAATAAATATTGATAAAAAAGAGCTTATTAAATCATCTTTAATTGGAACTATTTTTGGATTAATAGTAGGTTTTTTACCAGGAGTTGGAGTAAGCCAAGCAGCTATAATGGCACAAAACATTCTTAATATTTATAATGAAAGAAGCTTTTTAGCCACAATATCTTCTATTAATTTAGCAAACGAAATTTTTTCTTTAAATAGTTTGTATTTGGTTGGAAACCCTAGATCTGGGACTTCCGTAGCATTGCAAAGAATACTAAAAGAAATAGATTATACTACATTTTTAATTTTGATATCAACTATAGTTTTAGTATTATCTATTTCTATTCCAATTCTTTTAGTAGTTTCAAAAAAAGTATACAAGATTCTTCTTAAAGTAAATTACACACTCCTAAATATTTCAATTATATTTTTCATATTTTTGTGCGTTTACTATTTTACAGGGCTTTTTGGAGTTGCTGTTTGTGTAACTTCAACTTCAATAGGATTACTACCAATTCTTCTAAAAGTTAAAAGAAGTCATTGTATGGGGTGTTTATTATTTCCGACCATGCTTTTCTTTTCTGGATATAATTCTGTATTAATAGGTATTTTATTTTAATTCTTATTTCCAATTAAAAAGATGAAGATAGTACCAGATACATCAGCAATAATACACGGAATATTGGTAGAAGAATTAAAGAAAATAAAGAAAAATGTAGAGGTTATAATACCTATTGCTGCTTTAGATGAATTACAAGCTCAGGCATCTAAAGGAAGGGAAGTAGGTTTTATAGGTTTGGAGCAACTTAAAGAGGCTAGAAGAATTTGTAGGTTGAAGAAAATAAAGATAAGATTTGAAGGTGAAAGACCAAGTTTGGAAGATATAAAACTAGCTCACTCGGGAAGAATAGACGCTATAATTAGGGAAGTCGCAAAAAAATACGATGCATATCTTTATACTTGTGATTATGTTCAAGCGTTAGTTGCGGAAGCTGTAGGGGTTAAAGTAAAATATTTTCAAATACCAATAAAAACTTCTGGTTTAAAATTTGAAGATTTTTTTTCCGAAGACACTATTAGTGTACATTTAAAAGAAAATTGCATTCCTTTGGCTAAAAGAGGTAAACCTGGAAATTTCAAACTAGTTAAAGTTGGTGATAAACCACTAAGTTATGATGATATAAATGAAATAATTAGAGAAATTTCAGAAGCTGCAAGAATTAGTGAAGTTGGAAATGTTGAGATTAATAGAAATGGGGCTTTAGTTATTCAATTGGGAAAGTATAGAATAGCCATAGCCAGACCACCATTTTCAAATTGTTTAGAAGTTACAATAGTTAGACCAATTGTTAAGTTGAGTTTAGAAGATTACAAACTTTCTGAAAAATTGATAGATAGACTTAAGAGTAAAGCAGAAGGCATAATTATAGCTGGTCCTCCTGGAAGTGGGAAAACAACTTTTGCAGCAAGTTTGGCAGAATTTTACAAGAATTTGGGTAAGGTTGTAAAGACGTTAGAGTCTCCTAGAGATATGCAAGTTAGTGAAGAAATAACGCAATACGGTCCTTTAGAAGGAGATTTTGAAAAAAGTGCAGAAATATTACTTTTAGTAAGGCCAGATTATACAATTTTTGATGAAGTAAGAAAAACTAGAGATTTTGAAATATTTGCAGATTTAAGATTAGCTGGAGTAGGAATGGTTGGTGTAGTACATGCTAGCGATCCTATAGATGCTATTCAAAGGTTTATTTCAAGATTAGATATAGGTGTTTTGCCTCATGTTGTGGATACAATAATTTTTGTCAAAGAAGGGATGGTAAAAAAAGTTTTAGTTTTATCACTAAAAGTTAAAGTTCCTACTGGCATGACTATGGAAGATTTAGCTAGGCCTGTTGTTGAAGTGAGAGATTTTGAAACTGGAAAATTAGAATATGAAATATATACATATGGTGAAGAAAAGGTTGTTGTTCCAATAGAAGAAGAGAAAGAAAATTCTGTATTAAGACTTGCTAAGGAAAGAGTTTATTTTGAAATAAAGAAATACGATCCTAAAGCTAAGATAGAAATATTAAATAACAAGGCAATTGTCGAAGTTGATAATAGAATTATAGGAAAAATAATTGGAAAAAATGGAGAAAACATATCTAAACTTGAAAATAAATTAGGAATTAGTATTGAAGTAGTTCCGAAGTATAAGAGCCTAGGAGAAGAAATAGAATTTAGTTACTCTGATGTTGGTAATAGCTTAGAGTTTATTTTTGATCCAAAATTCTCTGGAAAAATAGTTAGTTTTTATGTAGATGGTAAGTTTTTATTTACAGCTATGATTGGAAAAAAAGGTAGAATAAAAATTTCTAAAGAAAGTGATAATGGAAAAGCTTTACTTGATGCTATTTCTAAAAATAGAGAAATTAAAATCTTTGGGTAAACTACCATAGGATTTCTGGGTTTATCGGATTTCCGGTCAACTCGGGCGATTGGGAGTGGCAGGCTCGCAGCTCGGCCGAAGCCTTGCTGCATCCACCCCCACCCCATCAACGTTGTGGTCTACAACAGCCCTCGTCTCTCTACCGGGTTTCCCCAGCAGAGAGAATGGCCGTCTATTTTTCCGGGTGGTTTCCCCCTTAGATGCCTTCAGGGGTTATCCACTGGGGCATAGCTGCCCGGCATGCCTTTAGGACAACCGGTACACCAGAGGCCCCGAGAGCGCGTTCCT
The DNA here is from genome assembly GCA_039000725.1 of Candidatus Aenigmatarchaeota archaeon. Taxonomy (GTDB): domain Archaea; phylum Aenigmatarchaeota; class Aenigmatarchaeia; order CG10238-14; family SpSt-28; genus SpSt-28. The sequence goes on from JAWBNO010000002.1 coordinate 35,031, forward strand.
TTCGTACTTGCGCTCCCTTCCGGTCAGACGGCCAGCACCCCCGGTAGATAGCGACCGAACTGTCTTTATCGCCATAGTTGAGCTTTATCGACCCAGCAACGATATCCAATTCATCCTTAGCAAAAAGCTATGTCATTGGAAAGTGACCCCAACTATGGTCACGACGTTCTGAACCCAGCTAGCGTCCCCCTTTAACCAGTGGACACCTGTACCCTTGGCCGCTGCTGCACGGCCAGGAGGGGGGGAGCCGACAGCTACGCACCAACGCGCCGGGTCAATTTACCTGTCGCTATCTCTTGGGAAAGAGACCCCAAGTAGATAGCTTTACTGTGGGCTTTCACCGGCCACGGGCCCATTACCCCCGAGGTAGCTTTTCTGATACCACCGGCCCCCAATAAAGGGAACCGATGTATCGCTAACCCACGCTTTCGCGGCTGGAACCCTCGCTTTGTGGGTTCCAGTCAGCCCGCCTTTTGCGTTTACACTCTACCCCGGATTTCTTTCGGGTGAAAAGTAGAGATCAAAAGCTACCCCGTTAATCATTAAATCATTCGGGAGCGACATTCTCATTCTCTACTTTTCATGACCCGGGTGAGGCGAGCTTTGGGCCCCCTCGATATCTTTTCGAGGGGGTGCCGCCCCAGCCGAACTGCCCATCTGGCGCTGTCCCCTTTTGGGGTAAGCCGTAAGCTCCCAGAAGGCTGGTGTTACACTTACCCCTCGGCTTCGGCCGGAGCCTACGCCTGATAACGGGTCCCAGCTACTCTATGCAACCAGAAGCTTACAGCAACGCCAGACTGCAGTAAAGCTCTACGGGGTCTCTGTTTCCCACCGGGGGTCTCCGGCCTATTCACCGGAATGGCAAATTCGCTGGGCCCCTCCCCGGGACAGTGCCCAGGTCGTTAAGCTGTTCAACCGGCCGCCATTTAAGCGGCAAGGGATTACGCTACTTGTGTCGCCCAAGGCGGCGAATCATTTTATTCAGATGACCGCCTGAGATACGACGGTCAGGGTTACCGCCGCCGCTCTGCGGGGCTTCGCCCGGTTGGAACCGGGTTTCACACACCGCAGCTGGGCAAACCTCAGGGACTGTACGCATCCTTTCGGACTAGCAGTCCCCTGCGTTTTTGTTAAACAGTCGCCTGGGCCTTGTCACTGCGACCTGCAGTCCCTTCTACTCCTTACCCTCTTGAGAAGGCTTAGAGTAGTCAGGACTACAGGCACCCCTTCTAGCGAACATACGGGGCCAACTTGCCGATTTCCCTAGGGAGGGTTATCCCAACACACCGTTCCCTTCTCAGGAAGCCCACCTGTGCCGGTTCTCGGTACGGTCTGGGAGGATCCTTGTGGACTACCTTTTCACGGGCTCCAGGGATCGACCGAACTCCTCATACGAGGAGCTCATCCTGCCTTCAGCTCCTTCTCCTCATTACGAGACTCCGGAGCTTTAAGCAGTTGACTTACGTCAGTCTACCCCGAAGCGTTGGTAGTCCACCCTAGCCTCACGGCCCGTACCTCCCAGGTTCCGGAATATTAACCGGATTCCCTTCTTGCGTGCGCCGATTAAGGGCACGCTTAGGACCGACTTACTGCCGGCTGACAAACATTGCCGGCAAACCCTTGGGCTTCAGGTGGCTGGGATTCTCACCCAGCTATGCTGCTACTTACGGCGAGATCTGCATTGCTGTGTGGTCCATAGGAGCTCAAGCCCCTACTTCTACCCACACAGCACGCCCCCCTACCACCTCTTTTCGAGGTCTGGGGTATCGGTAGCTCGCTTAGTCCCTTCCATCTTCAGGGCCCATCCTCTCGGCGGGTAAGTTGTTGTACACTTCTTAGCTGATGGCTACTTTTAGGCCCACAGCCCCGCTGTCTAAGAGGATGAACCCCTTCGACGTTTAGCGAGCATTTAGGGACCTTAACCCCAGTCTGGGTTGTTCCCCTCACGACCGCCGAGCTTACCCCAGCGGTCATTTTCCCACCGTCTACGGATCCGAGGAGTTCGGAGTTTGACAGAGCGGCTGAGCCTTTCGGCCCTTGACCGCTCGATCAGTAACTCTACCTCCCCGGAATCCTCGGGTGAGACTGTGCTGTGGTACATATCGGGGGGAACCGGCTATGAGGCCGCTCGATTGGCTTTTCACCCCTAATCCTGGCTCACGAGAGGGATTGGCATCTCACCACCTCTATCGGGCCTCCACCTCCCTTTCGGGAGGCTTCGCCCTGGCCAGGATTAGATCGCGGCCCTTCCGGTCGTAGGTGAGTGACTATAGGGCGCTTTCACACCCCACACCTCACCTGTAAAATTACAGGCTGCGTGTCACTCGCTTTCGCTTAGGCTTCGTGGTTTCACCACTTAGCCTCGCCACTCACCTACACTCCTCGCCCCGTTTTTCCAAACGGACGCCGAGACGGTGTAAGCTGCTTCTCGCTTTTAAGCTTCGAAGCAGCACCTTTCCCGCCTCGGCAGACTATAACCACCTGGTTTCAGGCTCTTTTCACCCCGCTTTCGCGGTGCTTTTCAGCTTTCCGTCACCGTACTAGTGCTCTATCGGACTCCAGGTGTGTTTAGAGTTGGATGTTATTGCCACCCAGCTTCCCGCTGCCAAATCAGGCAACGGTACTCAGGATACCTGGAATCTCCCTTCTCCCCTACCCCTACGGGGCTTTCACCCTCTACGGCGCAGCATTCCAGCTGACTTCGGGTCGAAGAGCTAGGGAGTACCCAGGTCCTGCAACTCCACATCCCAGATAACTCTTCGCTATCCGGTTCGGTTTGCTCTCTGCCGGTTTCGGTCGCCCCTACTCCCGGCATCTCATTTGATTTCTCTTCCTGCGGGTACTGAGATGCTTCACTTCCCCGCGTCCCCTCTCCAGGCTTTTAGACCTGGAGTGCCTCTTAACGAGGCAGGATTCCCATTCGGAAATCCCGGGGTCTAAGGCTGCGTGCGCCTAACCCGGGCTTATCGCAGCTTGCCACGTCCTTCTTCGGCCCTGGAGCCGAGCCATCCACCAGGTGGCGTAGCTTGACCGGAAACCCCTCGATCCCAGAAATCCTATGGTAGTTTCATGCAATGGTCTCGTAAAGACAGTTCGTTCATCATCTTTAAATCTGTATATTTTGTCTATTCATCGACATCAACTCTTCACCCTTTAGCTTTAGCTAAAGAGTTGCATATATGGTTGCTAGCTAGGTGTCCACCTCATCATTAGAAGTGTCAGAAAAGTGGCAGCTAGCTCATCGCAAAACCAATTTGAGCTTAAGCTGCCATACTAATCACTACAATATTTTTAATAGAGATATTTAAATATTTTGCTCATATATGTGTTTTTCTAGATCTGTAATGTTTATAAATTCAACCTTTGTTAGTTCTGCTATCGTTTTATCGGCTAATAAATCTCCAACATAAAATATCTCACAATCTTTACACTCATCTTTTAATCTTTCTATTTCTTCCGATTTAACTCTTATGTACTCATGATAATATTCATCAATTGTAGTTACTTTTTTCTTCTTGTCGTTTATTACTATAATTTTTAGATTTTCAACACCAATTATGCTAAGTATTTCTTTTGCAAAAGGATTATCTGTTAGTACATATATTTCGCAGTTATTAAACCTATTTTTCACATAGTTTAAAATTTTATCAATTCTTTTTCTTTCTTCTGAAAAATTATATCTACTAATCTCTTTAAGGTAAATTTCATTAAATAATTCTCTAAAATTACTATAGGAAAAAGCTTCTATCCATTTTTCACTGTGTTTTCTTAGATGTTCAGGTAAATATAGGCCGTATTTTTCTAAAGTTTCTACGGTTTTTTCGTAAACTCTAGAATAAATCTTTAAAGTAGTTTCATATGAAATTAATGTTCCATCTAAGTCGAAAATGTATTTTACTTTTTTCATAACTTTATAATTTTGAAAGTAAAATTATAAAGATATGGAGAAAAGAATTTTAATCTTAGTTATTGCTGTCTCTGTTTTAATTATCCTAATACTACCAATACTTTTTTACTATTTAGAAGAGGGTAAGAAGAAAGAAAAGGCTATAAACATTTGTATAGAAACATGTAGAAATGAACTTTTAAAGGGAAGGGACTTATTTGATGGACCGTGTTTATTAAATCCTATCGAAGAGCTACCAGAATGGGTATGTGATGTTGTTAACGAACCAAGACAACCGATAGATGATTTAAAAGAAAATCAATGTTCTTTTTATTACGAAAGAAAAGCTAAACATTTCGTGGAAGTTTCTACTAGTTGCAATTTAGTTAGGGTAGTCTAGCCGTAAATTCTCCAAGAATATCCACATTTCTTACATTTGTAGAAAATAGTAGGAGGTTCGTCAGAGCTTCTAGTTTGTTGCATCCACCAATATGCTTCTTCGTAACCACATTTTGGACAGTCTATTTTTGTTGTTGGTAATTGCTTTAAATCTTCATCCTTTTTAAAAACTATTAACTTCTTATTTTCATCCTCCACTATTTCTTCCTTTAATATAAATTTTTCTCTTTTTGCTTCTTCTTTATAACCACATCTGCTACACTTTAAATATTTCTTACCTTTTTCTTCAATAACGCTCATTATTCCTCCACACTTGGAGCAAAATTTCATATTCCTATCACCCAATTAACTAATACTCTAGGCCATCCAATTAATGGAATTCTAAATATAGCCTTTCCATATATTTGAGATTCATGAATGTTTTTTTCATATGGAAATTGTGCATTGTTTCTATCACCCTTAGTTTGATATGTACCGTCCTCATTTATGGCTACTATTCTGTGTATTACTGAATATCTAGCATTTTTTGGTTGATAAACTATTACATCCCCAACTTTATATACTTTATCTCCCATCACGACAACCACATCTCCAATTTCTAACCCGTTTTTAAAAGGGAATTTAATAAAAATTTCCTTTGTAATATTAAATTTCTCATAAGTTTTGTTACAAGCTAACCAATATTCATCAAAGTTGTTCTTATAGTTATAAATAAAAGTACCACAAATATGTGAATTTGGAGAATGTGACATTGAATTGCTTACAATTACAACTAATGGCATTTTTGTATTAAGAGTCATGCCTAATACATAGTTAACAAAATAAGCAATTAATATACCAAGTATAGCATAAACCACATACCCAAACCAACCTTCTGTTATTTCATTCCAAATTTTTTTTACATTCTTAAGCATGTCCCTCACTTTCTCCTTTGGTTATTCCAGTAGCAATTATGTGAGCTATTCTTAAAGGTTCTGGAATTTGTGCTCTTTTCAAAGAAAGCGTAATTATTTCTTCGGCCTCTTCATTCCCAATTCCAATATTTTGATAGTAAATGTTGAATTTTTCCATTCCTAATTTTTTAATTTTTCCAGCTTTTAAAATAATACTCCATCTAATATTCCAATCATCGAAATGTTTAATTAAAGCAGATTTTATGCTTTTTAAGTCGGGATATTTCCTATTTATAACTATTACTGGTAATCCAGTTTTCTTATTTAAAACTTCAACATCAACAACATTAAATCCTCCAACAGTTAAGCCATCCAACATTATAACTTTTAATTGTTTTTTATGCCCACTTTTATTTATCATTTCAGTTAATTTTTTAGTAGCATCTAAACCATCTACTTTAACTTTTGTAGAAAGCAAACCGTCTAAAAATTCTCCGCCCCTAAAAATAACCCCAACTACTAAGACAGTTTTTCTATTTCTATCAAAAGGGCCGTCATCAATACCTAAAATTCTAATTTCTTTCTTAATATTTTGCATTAATTTTTAATTTGAAGCGATATTTATAAATGGCTTTTTAAAGCAATCTATTATTGTTTCTTCTCTTCTATTATTTCTCGAAAAGAATGGTAAAAGAAGAAATATAATTGGAAGAAGTAAAAATATCCAAATAAGAGAATTAGTTTCTTCTTGTGATATTTTGCCCTCTATATAAACCTTATTATATTCATTTCCATTAAATGTTATTTCTCTTTTTTCAATTTTTCTACAAAAACCCTCGCTACATTCATAACCTTCTCTGCATTCTTTTCTACATAATCCTTCTTCTTTCCATCTTATACTAATTATTCTATAATCTTTACATTGAGAAATATCTGAAGCAAAACCAAAATAATCTCTAAATTCTTCCTTCCTTAACATAATTCCGCCACCACATTCTGCATTTCCCGTTTCACAATAAGTTTGAGGAGTATAATACCAACCATCAAGAGAATCACAACTTACCAATTTTATTTTTTTATCTAAGTATATTGTTTGTCTTACATCTTTTCCATATTCACAACTTATGTAAATAGTCTTAGGATTGTAATCTTCTTTTGAAATAGTTAGAGCATATACACCTTTGGAAACATAGAAACTAGCTATTCCGCTATAATCTGTAAAATAGCATTTCGAATTGTAACATAATAGCGCATTACTAATAGGATAATTGTTTGAAGCATCTTTAACTTCTATTTTAACCATACAATTAACTTCTTTCATCTGACAAAAACCGCTTTCACAAACATATCCAGAAGGGCAATTTTCTATTACAGTTTCCCATCCACTTCCATCGCTTTTACATATTTCATAAGCGACTTGAGTAGAACAGGCACATCTTCTATTTCTTATTTCTCCAGGGTTACAGACTTTAATTTTTTCTGGTATACACTGACCATTTTCACAAACATATCCAGATGGACAAGTAGTATAACAATCTCCTATTGGTACCCATCTTTTTGCTAATACAGTATATGTGCAAGTTACACCAAAACAAGTATAATCTCTATATTCTTGCATTCTTTCTTTAATTCCATAACCACATTGATAACCATTCATATTACATCTAGTTATAGAAGTGTCATACCAGCCATCCTTTTCTTCTTTTTGAACAGGAGGTAAAACTCGAGATGCACATTCTCCTACTGGAATCCATCTGCGTTGAATAACAGTATATGTGCAAGTTACACCAAAACAAGTATAATCTCTATATTCCTGCATTCTTTCTAAAACGCCATTGTTACATCTAGTTATAGAAGTATCATACCAACCATCCTTATTTAATACACACTTTCCATTTTCACAAACATATCCAGAAGGGCAATTTTCTATTACAGTTTCCCATCCAGTTCCATCGCTTTTACATATTTCATAAGCGACTTGGGTAGGACAAGCACATCTTCTATTTCTTATTTCTCCAGGGTTACAGACTTTAATTTTTTCTAGGCATATTTCTTCAAAAGTTGTTTTACTACATTCTATTGTAGTATATTTAGAAACTGATTTATAACCTTCTTTACTTACAGTTATCAAATATTGCCCTATTGGTAAGTTATAAAAATACGCATAGCCTTGCGAATTAGTATAACTAGTAGGATCATTCACTCCAACTACTTCAACCCTAGCATTTTCTATTGGATTTCTACATCCGCATTCAATAACTCTTACTACTAAATTTCCATATTGTTGAGCATAAGAAGGTATAAAAACTATTGTTAGAAAAACAGCTACAAAAATAAAAACATTAATTTTTTCTATTTTCCGATTCATAATTTAAAAATCGATAGAAAAAGATTTAAGATTTTCATTTTTGTTTGAAAAATATATTTATGCCCCCGTAGCTCAGTTTGGATAGAGCGGCACCCTCCTAAGGTGACGGTCGCGGGTTCAAATCCCGCCGGGGGCGAAAAATCTATCTATAATCATAATAGAGATAAAAAAATCTAAGAAATAAAATCTATAACTACCAACTTTAGATTTTTCGGATCAAATTCTTCTAGCTTTATTTTTTCTTCTTTGATAGGAATATCCCTAACAAAATTTTGTAATTTTTCTACAAATTTTTCAAAATTTTTCTCTTTTTTATATTCTTTCCAAACTTTTCTCAATTCTCTTTTTCTTACTTTGGTAAGAGAGATACTTCTCAATTTTTCTCTTATTTCTTTTAGTTTATCTAATATTTGAGAACTATCTTGTCCTTCTATAGCAATATCTATTTCTCTTATTATCTTATCTCTTACTGTATCTGGTCTACTTTCGAGTAATTTTTGTTGAATCTCCATATAAGTTTTCTTAATATCTTCAATAACCATTTTGTTTATTTCGTAAACCTGATTGAAAAAGTCCGGTATTACTGTTTTTTCGTTTGGAGAACAAGATATATGTTTTATTATTTCAATCTTATTTTTTATGAATTTTTTATTATTTAAATCGTATAAATACCAAAAGTCATACTCATTTTTATACTTGTAATAAAAGAAAATTCCGGTTAACATATTTTTCTTTAGTCCGCTATGTATGCCGAAGGGTATCCTTTCTATAGCTTCTATTCCCATTTTGTTAATAAACTCTCTTAATGGCTGATAAATTAATTCTCCCCCACCAAAACTATCTTCCTCTAATTCTTCTAACACTTTAGTATCTTTCTTCACAATTCTTCTAATAATACCAAAAACTTTGGGGTTTATTTTTTCACCTAAGATCTTTTGATCTAAACCTATTGATTCATCTATATTTCTAATTTTTTCTTGCAATATTTCAACTAACCTTAGCAATTCCTCAAGCTCTTTGTCAGGAAAAACGTTGAATATAAATATTTCATCATATGGAGATCCTATACGATCTATTCTTCCAGCTCTCTGTATCATTCTAACAGGGTTCCAATGTAAGTCATAATTAATAATTATTTTTCCTGCTTGTAAATTCATTCCTTCTGATAAAACATCAGTGCTAATTAATATGTGAATATTTTTATTTAAGAATTCTTTTCTTATTTCTTCTCTTTCGGCAATATTAGTGCTTCCACTTATTTTTTCTATTCTTAACTCTAATTTCTTGAACTCTTCAGAGTTAATAAGCTGATTATATATATAATTCAAAGAATCTTCATAATAAGTAAATATTATTATTGGTCCCTCTTTATGCAGCTTCAAGAGATATTCTTTCACTTTATTCAATTTTTCATCTTTTGATGGATCTATTTCTTCAACTTTCTTGAGAATTTTTTCAAGATATTTAATATCACTCTCTATATCTTTGAACAATTTTTCTTTGTCATATTCCTCCAAATTTATATCTTTTAAATAATTTTTCATTTCTTCTTCTTCGAAGTCAGCTAATTCTTCATCGGCTTTCATTATGTACTTTTCTATTATCTTATTGTAGTCTTTTTTTAAGATATACTTTCCATTTTCGAGATAATTTCTTAAAATTGATAGGAAGTCTATTTGCTTCTTTATACTAATTCTAAATGCTTCTACACTACTTTCAAATCTTTTCAAGAATATAGTCTTAAGTATTCCCGTTAATGCATCCATCCTTCTTAATTCTTCTTCCTCCTCTTTCGTCCTTCCTCCTTTTTTGTATTCCAGAATTTTATAACAAGCCATTGTAAGTTTTTCAGTTATTATATTTGCTATTTCTTTAAACATTCCCCTATAAGTTTCATCTAAGCTATATGTTATATTTTCTAAATTTCTTTTTGGAAACTTTATTGGTTTTCCATTTATTGTAGCATTGGGATAGTTTTTTATTATATAATCTCTGGTTCTTCGAATTGATATTTCATTTAATAATTCGCCTAATAGTGAAGGTTCATCTTTCTTTTCAACTTCTTTGAAAAATTTAAAAAGACTAGTAATATTCTCTTTCATAAAAGCATTGTCTCTCATACCAACTAACAAAGCTATCTGCCAATAAAGATCCCAAATTGTGTTATTGATTGGAGTTGCAGTTAGGAAGACTATTTTTGGTGACCCACCATCCTTTACTATAGTTTCATATAATTTGAAAAAGTTTTCCCATTTTTTGGAGTAAGGATTTCTAAAATTATGACTTTCATCTACGACTATTAATTGAATGTCTCCAATTTTGTTTTTTCCAATAGCTTTCTTTACTCTTTCTAGAAAATCAGATAGAGATAATTCCTCATGAGATATGATATTTTCAGCCAATACTAAATCTTTAAGTTCTTCTATCCATAAACTTTCTCTAAGTTGCGCAGGACAAATTACCAAATAAGGTTTTCTTTTATAAAATCCAAAATCTTCAATTAATTTTTTCGCAATCCACGTCTTACCTAGTCCAACAGAATCCGCTATAAGTACACCACCATATTTATTTAATCTAGAATATATTCTAGGTATTGCGTCCTCTTGAAATTCCGTTAGTTCCACCTTAGATGGTATTTTGTATTTATCTTCTTGATCTTTCGTCCTAATTTCATTTTTTTGAAGCTCATATATTGCCTTTATAAATACTTCGTATGGCGTATATACTTTACTACCAAATCTTGATATTTCCAACTCTTCAATCAACTTATTTTTAAAGTCTTCAGATTTTTCCCAGAATTTCTCAAACCACTCTTTTCTTGCATATTCAGCATAGGATTTTCTTGAAACAGAATTTAATTCGCCTTCTCTTGTTAACCCAGCTTGTGTAAAATTTGAAGAACCAATTATAACTAAATCATCAAAAATTATTGCTTTCCCATGAAGAAAACCTTTAAACAACCTTATTTCAACATTATCCTTTTTAAGAAACTCTATAAAACTCTTTACACCACTTTCATTCTCTATCGTTAGCTCAAAATTTTCTACTTCTTCTTTAATCATTTTTAATAGTTCTTCACCCAACGTAGTTTCTTCTTTAGTTAATTCTATTGGTTTTCCTAAAAGTAATCTAAATCTTTTAACATTTTTAAGATAATCTTTAACCATCATGAAAGCCTTTATATCAAAATATGGTGTTGCTATATCTATGCTAGTTTCTGGTTTCTCTTTAAGATAACTGATTATATAATCTGATAACTTGTTATTTTCACTATTATCTATTATTTCTTTTTCATAAATATTCATAAGAAAATTATAATTTCCATCATATTTAAGTTTCCATCAGATTACCATTCAGCTATCTAAAAATTTAACATCTTTATTCGAGTTTTTTCTTTTTTAGACTTTTTGCTTTCTCTAATCTACTTTTTACTAACTCTGCAACAGCCCAATAAACCTCTTTTCTTTCTTCTTCCGTTAATCCCAAAGCATCAAAAACTATATCATCTAAAGCCTTTCTATCTGGAAGTGGATTTGGTTCTTGCTCACGAACAGATTGCTTAGAATTGATACCAAATTCAATAAAAACTGGCAATCTCTCCATTATGGTAAGTTTATTTTTGATTTTTTGACAAAGTTCTTTAAGTAGAAATTCGTCAAAAACAAAAATTTCTTCTAATTCATAAGTTTGTAATTTGTATATACCTACCATAGCTCTACTTATAATTTCGAATTGTAAATAACCTATAGGAGTGTTTAGAAACCACCATAGTGCATATTTGATACTTTTTTCGGTATATATACAATGCATATCGTCCGAATTATATATTTCCAAATCATTTAAAATTTTCTGAAGATTTTCTCCAACAATATAGGGAAATATAATATCTGCAGGATTAATACTTGGTAAAGAATACCAATACTTTCTATTTAAACATGTAGGCCTTTTATGATATCCTTGTTTTTCCCCCCATTTTATATACTCTAGGGCTCTCGTTCCCTTCAACTCTTCTTTTGATTTATTGCACATGAAAACAAGATAATGTAAATCTTCAAGTCTTACAATTATTGTTTTCAATTCTCTTGGACTTTTAATTACTGGTTTTAAGAATTTTGCTTCAATTTCTCCTTCCCATCCAGCACCGTTTCTAACTCTAATTAAAGTATCTGGATTTTTTTCTGCAATTTCTACAACTTCTTTTACAGTCTTTCCAACAGGCTTAAGATAAAAGAATTCATTAGCACCTGTTGTAAATCCACGCCTTACTTCAGCAATGTCCCCCAATCTTACTAATTTATCTTTTCCTTTCTCTAAGATTTTCCAGTAAATCTTTGGTGCTCTTAAATATTTTCCACCCCACTTATTACCAACATAATTACCTTCTTTAAATTTACCTTTACTTTTATCATAACCTTCTGGATATTCCCAACCATCTTCTAGCAAATCTTCTTGATATATCGAAAAAACTTTATAATTTTCATTCTCTTCTATATTGTTCACTAAATCATATATTTTTCCACCTTTTACTTTCGGCTTTATTTTTTCTATTTCTATAAGAATTTTAGAATTCATAATATTTTCAAAGGGTTTTTTAAACACCACAAATTTTGCAAAGTTATTTAATGCCGGCCATTTAAAACTAGAAAATTTGTTTTTCGCCTCAGGATATGGTGCTCCAAATAAGGCTATTATCGTATTTATATCTGCGTGCTCAAAAGATCTTGTTGGGTAATCATAAATAGCAATTATCGGAACATATTTCAATAGAAACTCTTGCAAATTTTTACCAAATTCTACATCTAGCCACGAATTTGAAGTTATGAAACAAAAAACACCCTTTTCGTTTAATAAAGATAAGCAATAAAAGTAAAAGTAAACATAATAATCACTCTTTTTATCTATTTTTTCTACCACTGGAAATCTAGAGTTTACGGCTCTAAATAATTTTTCCTTATACTCTCTCTTATCTTCTAAGGTTACCTTGGACTTGATTTTAGTTGGAGGAGAAATATTTTCTTGTCTAACATAAGGTGGATTTCCTATGACTATATCGAACCCTCCTTTAGTGCTAAAAATTTCAGCAAAATCTATTTCCCAAACAAATGGTTTAAATTCAGGATGTATTAATGCATCTTTTAGTTTAATTCTCAATTCCTCTAATTTATTTATTTCCGACGAATTTATTTCAATCTCCTCTCTAACTTTCTTAATTTTTTCTTCTGGAACCTTTACTATTCTTCCGAGCAAATCTTTCTGTATACCTTTTTCCATTTTTTTAAGCTCTTCTTTAAGTTTTTCTGTGCTTTCTCTTAAACTTGATAATCGTTCATCAATTATTTCTTCAAATAGTCTTATTTCCTCAGCGAAAATATCTTCTTTACTTTGAAACTTTGTTTTTAAATTGTTGTAATAGTTCTCCTTTTCTTTTTTTAAGTCATAAAGCTTCTTTTTTAATTTTTCCGATAACTGTCTATTTTTTAAATCAAAAATAATACCATCTATTTCTTGTACTATAGAATCTCCTACACGCAAATTAAACTCAAAATTTGGTAACAAAGGCTTTTCTTTCAATTGCTCTGGAGTAAATTCTTCTTCTATAATTAGCTGAAGCCATAATCTTAATTCAGCAGCACGAATGGCCCAAGGCATTACATCAACTCCATATAAAGACCTCCCTATAATAGAGCTCTTTAAGTTAAAAGCATTCCATTTCCTGTTTAAGTTTTTATAAACTATCTTATAGAGTTCGAATAACACATTCATCATTCCGACTAGAAAACTACCAGAACCGCAAGCAGGATCAACTACGGTAAGATTATCTAGAGCTTCTTCTATTTTCCTCCAAGCATTGATTTCTGTAAGGAATTTCTCAACATTTTCTTTTTCCTCATCGAAAACAAATTCATAAATTTTTTCTTTAGGAATATCTGGAAGTTGTTTAGAGAGATATTCTACTAAAGCTCTTCTACACATAAAGTCAATTTCAATACGAGGGGTGTAAAAAATACCTAAATCTTTTCTATCGTAAATTTCTTCGGCAACTTGTGCTAGAGATTCATAAACATAACCTATCATTACCGGATCAACAGCTACTTCTTGGTCAAACGGCATGTCTTCTCTTATGGTAAAATTATATTTGTTAAAAAAATCAAAAATTTCCGAAAACAGACTGTCTTCTATTTTGACTTCTAATTTATCAAGTCTGTTTTCTTGAAATAAACCACCATTTAGATAGGGAAATCCCATAAAAATTTTTACCCAATATTCTGGCATGTTTGTTATTTCGTTTTGTCTGTTGTTGAAAGCCTTGAAAAATAGATTTTTCAACCAAATACTATAAAAAGTATTTTCTTGCGTATTGCGTTTTTTAACTTCCTCTTTATAACTATTCCAGAAGGTTCTCATGAACTTTTTGTCATTATTTAGCCATCCTTTTTTTGCTAAAAAATATATAAACATTATTCTGTTTAAAAGTTGTAAGGCGAATTCGTGTGAATCCGCTTTACTTACTTTTTGATTTTCTAGATTATCTCTAATTTTGAAGAATATCCTTTTATAATTTTCAAAGAATTCTTCTGTTACTCTTTCTACACTAAAAGCCTCTTTCCATTTCTTATAAACATCTACCCAACTTTTTTCACTACCGTCATAATAAAGGTTTGATAAAAGCTCTACTGCTGTATAGTATGGATCGTCTCTTTGCAAGAATAGTTTAGTTGTTTTTAGTTTGTATTTTCCTATTTCAATTTTCTCTAACTCGGGAAAAACAAAAATAAAAGTATAATAATCAGAATTACTAAAAATTAAAATAAATTTAGAATCTGGATATTTGTTGGAAAAACTCTTAGTTATTTCTCTAATTAATGCTGAAGAAAAATGAACTTTTTTGTTAAGCTCAACTAAAAAAACAAACAAATCTCTATCAAAATGTAAAACAGTATATATTTTATTTATTTTTTCTTTAACATCTTCTTTAATTTCGAAATCTTCCAACTTTCTAGTGTATTGGGTGTTTAATAATACGTCATTTGGATAATTTAATAACTTAAATAACTCATAGATAGAATCTGGAGAATTGATAGTTTTTATGAATTCTCCTATTTTATTTCTTAATTCTGTTAAATTTTTCATAATATATTATGTTTCTTACTGATGATTTTTATTTTTTAGTGCATATCTATTAGAGTGCATTGATTGGTAAATTTTCAAATTATTCTACAAAAATAACATCATCAATTATTCCATCTGCATTTTTGTCTATACCTTTAACAATTCTAGCAATTCCATCTTTAAATTTATTCCCCTTTTTCAATTTTTTGCAGTATTTTATTACAGCTATAGTTGCCGCTCTAGTTCCTTTAAATCTTTTACCACTTAGAATTAAAACCCAATTTTTAGGATTGAACGGACTTTTCATCTTTATAACAACTCCCACGTCTTCATCTTTATAAATATTGTTTGTAATTTTAGAAACAATTTGCCAATCATTTTTTTCATCAAAGAAAATTGGTAATTCATAATTAATTTTATCAACAAGGATATTTGCTTTAGGTCCCCCAACCAAAATTAAATTGTTTTCCAGATCTTCATTTCTAATCTGAGTATCTAGCTTGTAGTTAATAGAAGGCTCTTTTAAAAAACTGCCAAAAAATAGAGCTAAATCTATTGCAGCATAGCCATCAGAAGATTGAGCACCAAATCTACCATGAGGATCTGGAGAGCTAACAACAATAATGGAATTCATTTTTCCCTTATCAATAAATGGATACAAAAATTCAACTTCTTCTGTTCTAAGTTTTAATTCTAAAGGAGCTTCTTCATAAAGTTTTACTGCAATATAAGGGTAAGGTATATGATATATTTTAGTCAAAGCACCAGCTCTTATTTCTTCTTTTAACTTTGAAATTATTCCAACTTTTTCTAATCTTCTTAAATGATAATAAATTTTTTGCTCATGCTCATTCAATTCCCTAGCTATATCCATTGCGCATGCTGGTTTTTTGGATAAAACTCTAATTATTTCAATTACTAAATCACTACCAAAAACGTTCATTTTTTTAGGCTCAAGCTCAAGAGCTTTGTAAATTTTTTGCCCTTCTTCTTCATCTTTTACAAAATACCACATTATTATAAAATGTTTTTTAATACTAAAAAATGTTTTTTAATAGAAAGCTGAAAAATTTTTTGTTTAATTTGACCTAAAAAATTCTTTTTTAAAAGAGATTTTAGTAATGAGTTATATATTCTTCTATATTAAGTTTTTATGAAATGTCCAAAATGTGGATCTGAAAATTTAGTTGCTATAAACTTAAATTTTCCGTATTACTACAAATGCTCTGATTGCAGTTATGAGTTTCAAATAAACAAAAATCCTTTCATAGATGAGTAAATATGTGTGGGATAGTAGGATATATAGGAAATAAGAATGCGAATGAAATTGTATATCAAGGAATAAAAAGGCTAGAATATAGAGGATACGATTCTGTAGGAATATGTTATAAAAAAGGAAATATTTTAATTGTTAAAAAAGATGTAGGTAAAATAGAAGAAGTGGCCTCTAAATTAAATTTTTTGGAAGAAGATTCAAACTTAGCTATAGCCCATACTAGATGGGGAACTCATGGAAAAATAACAAAAGAAAATGCTCATCCTCATTTAGATTGTAGTAAAAATATTGCTATTGTTCATAATGGAATTATAGAAAACTTTTATGAGTTAAAGGAAGATTTGATAAAAAGAGGTCATAAATTTAATAGTGAAACAGATAGTGAGGTTATTGCTCACTTGATTGAAGAATACATGAAATTTTACGATTTTGAAAATTCGTGTAAAAAAGCTTTTTCTAAACTTAAAGGAAGTTTTGCTGTTCTTGCTATAAATTCTAAAGAAGAAAAAATAGTGGGTATCAGAAAAGATTCTCCTTTAGTAATTGGGGTTAAAGAAAATGAAAGTTTTGCAGCTAGCGATATTTATGCTTTATTGCCATATACTAATGAATTCATATTTCTAAAAAACTTCGATTTTGTTGTTCTTGAAAAAAATTTGGTAAAAATTGAGAATTTGATAGAAGGTAGTGTAAATAGGCCAATTGAAAGAATTGATTTTTCTTTAGAGCAAAATTCAACTGAAGGGTTTCATCATTTTATGATTAAGGAAATAATGGAGCAAGGGGAAATACCTTTTAGAATTTTAGAAAAAAATGGTGAAAAATTTAAAGAATATGCAAATAAAATTAAGGAGGCAAAAAAAGTTTTGCTTGTTGGTGCGGGTAGCTCTTTTCATGCTTGCATTTATGGATATTATCTATTTTCTAAATTAGGAATAGATTGTAAGCCAATTGTGGCTTCTGAATTCAAAAACTTCTCAAACATTTTAGATGAAAATACTATATTAATAGCTGTATCTCAATCTGGCGAAACTGCAGATGTTCTAGAAGCTGTGAGAATAGCAAAATCTAAGAATTGTAAAGTTTATTCAATTGTTAATGTTTATGGCTCTACTTTAATGAGAGAGAGCGATTTTTATTTGTTAATGAATAGCGGTTTTGAAGTTGGTGTTGCCGCAACAAAGACTTTTACATCTCAATTAATAATATTTTACATTCTTTACAAAATACTGAAAAATGAAAGTTTTAGTATGAAACATCTTTCATCCCAGATTTTAGATTTACTTGGAAGAAGTAGAAGAGAGTATATAGAGAAAATAGCTGATATGTTAAAAGATAAAGAACACATATTTTTAATTGGAAGAGGACTAAGTTATGTTAGCTCATTAGAAGGAGCTTTAAAAATAAAAGAAATTTCATATATACATGCTGAGGCTTTTGCTGGTGGGGAGCTTAAACACGGAACTTTAGCTTTAATTGAAAATAGTACTCCTTGCATAGTTTTTGTAGATAGAGAAAATTATGAAGAAATAATCTCAAATGCTCATGAAGTTAAAGCAAGAGGAGGATTTATAATAGGTGTGTCTCCTTTTAAAGATAAAGTTTTTGATGTATGGATTAAAATTCCAGATTGTGAAGAAGAAATTCCCATTTTACAAATAATTCCAATTCAGCTACTAGCTTATTTGCTATCAGTAAAGAGAGGTTATAATCCTGACTATCCTAGAAATTTAGCTAAATCGGTGACTGTAAAATGAAAGAAATAGAAATTAGAGAAGGGGATAGTAAATTTTATAAAATTGTTGCTAAAGATGAATATGGAAAAGAAATTGGAAGATGTTTCATATTTTTAATTAAAAATGATTTGCATGAAGAGCCATATGCTTTATTAGAAGATGTTTTTGTTTTAGAAGAATATAGGTCAAAAGGAATAGGAACAGAGCTTGTTAAAAGAGCAATAGAGTTAGCTAAGGAAAAAAATTGTTATAAAATTTTAGCAACTAGTAGGTTTGAAAGAGAATATATACATAAATGGTATGAAAAACTTGGATTCAAAAGATTTGGTTATGAATTTAGAATGGATTTGAAGTGAATATCATGCAAGTTGTAATTTTGGCTGCTGGTGAAGGTACTAGATTAAGACCATACACAAATTTAACTCCAAAACCACTTTTTACAATAGGCGGAAAACCAATAATAAGTCATTTAATAGAAAAGGTAAATAGACTAGGAATAAAAAATGAAGAAATAATTGTTGTGGTTTCTTATCTAAAAGAAGAAATTGTAGGTTATTTAAAAAATTTTCATAATGGAATAAAAATTGTTGAACAAAAATTGAAAAAAGGAACTTTAGCTGCTCTAGAATCTTCAATAGAAAATATTGTTGATGAAAATATTTTGACTATCTATGGAGATATTTTCTTTGAAGATAGTTTAGAAGGAATTATAGATAGAGATTATGCAATAGGGGTTACTAAGGTTGAAGATGTTTCGAAATTTGGTAAAGTTGAAATAGATGGAAACTATCTAAAAGAAATAAAAGAAAAGAGTGAAGTTGGAGAAGGATATATTTTTGCTGGAATATTAAAATTCAAAAAAGATTTTTTCGATGTTTTTAAAGATGTTAAAGCGAATGAAAAAAGTGGAGAATATTATTTAACAGATGCCATAATTTTACAAAATAGAAAAACAAAATTTTATGTTTATCCTTTAAAAGGATTTTGGTTTGATATAGGAAATGAAGAAAGTTTGAAGAAAGCGAGAGAAACCTACTATTCTATTTTTTAAAGCCAATTCCATAAACTTTTACTTTTTTACCCTCTTTTTCAAATTTAATTCCTAACAATTTTTCGCAAACAAGCATATTTGTTTCAACATGATCTGTAAATTCTTCTACTATAAATTCTGAATTTCCATTAGCTAAAGATGCAAAAATCAAAATTTGATCACTCATAAACTTATCTAAGCAAGCATTAGACTCAATTCCTTTTTTAATCATATTTCCAACTTCTCTACCCACGTCTTCAGCTCTTTTACCTTTTTCGCCTAAACTATCATAGCCAAGAATACAATTTTCATATTTTACTAATCCTAATAAAGAGCTTCCAGGATTTAAACTTTCCACATATTTAAAACTGCTTAATGTTTTTCCAACTATTTCTTCTACTCCAACAATTTGTCTTTCAGCAACTCTAGCTTTTTCTAAATCTTTAGAAGAAATACTAAAACATTCTATGTTTTCAAAATTTCCCCTTTCCAAAACTTTTAATGGCGAAATTTCTTTGCACGGATAAACTTTAACAAAAACCTTTCCTCCACCCTTAGGATAAAAACCATGCCTTTCTACATTTATTTCAATATTTATTCCAATTTTTCTTAACCAGTATAAAAAAACTTTTTGATAATATAATATTGTTGGTGATCCTTTAACATCAGTTCCTCCATATATAGTTAGTTCTACTTTTTTATCGGAAAAAATTATTACTGGTAATAAAGTTTGCAACAATAAAGTTATACTACCAGCAGTTTTTATATCTATAAGAAATTTTTCAGGAATTTCAAAATCCTTAGGCATAAAAAATATTTCTGTTGATCCTATTTTAGCTCCTTTCACTTCAGCTTTAGTAATTTTAGCTAATTCTAAAACTCCAGTTAAATGTTGGGGCATTAATCCAGGTTTTGGTCTGTTTTTTCTAATGTTAAAAATTCTAATTGGTTTTAGAGTTATTGAAGAAATTGCAAGAGCTGTTCTTAAAACTTGACCATAGCCTATACTTCCATCAATTTCTTCCATTAGAAAAAATTCTTACTTAATAAATAAAATGTTTAGAATAGTGTAAAATAGGAACAAAAGTAAAAGCAGTAAACCTTCTTGTATCCAAATTTCTTTTTTTCTTTTAGCAAAGCCCAAAATCGTAATTAGTGAAATTAAAAGAAAAAGGTAGAGTAAGTAAAACTGTTTTTCTAAAATCCCAGAAGAAAAGAGCATAGCAATTCCAGGAACAAAAGTTGAATCTATAAAAACAACTCCGAAGGCAGTACCCACAATTAAATCATATCTTTTTCTTTTAGCTGCATTTAAGCAAGAAAATAGCTCACCTGATGATGTAAAAAAAGAAGTTACCAATGCCCCTAAGAACATTGCTGAAATTGTAGTTCTTTCTATTATCCTTTTTGATGATATTGAAATTAAATAAGAAAAAAGAACAACCAAAACTAGAGAGCTAGCTATAATTATCTTGTTTTTCATTTTCTCCCCCTTAGAATAATATTTCTTTTCCTTTTTACCTTCTTCGTATAATAAAAACCATCCAAATATTATGAAAACTACTAATAAAGCTAAACCATATACAAAATTATATTCTCTAAGAAAGAGAAGTGGAAACAAACTTATTAATGCAACCAAAGAAATCTTCTTTATTCTTTCATAATTTTTTTCTTCAATTTTAAATCCGTACCATATTGCTACTATTCCTAAAACTAAAAGCAAATCATAAATTATGTTTCCTATACTTGTAGCTATACCTAAATTACCAATTTCAAAAATTGAAGAAGCCACAGATATTGATAGTTCTGGTAAAGAACAAGAAGCAGCTAGAAATATAAAACCTATAGTTAAACCACCAATATTCGAATATTCTGCAAATTTTTCCAATTCTTCAACTAAGATATCGTTAAATTTATACAGCCCTATTAATGAGATTAACAAAATAAATATCCATTCAATCATAATAATCCCATATATATTTTACATGCTATTATATGAGAGCATTCTTTTTGCTTTACAGAAAAATATTTACAATCGCAAATAAAATTTTTCTTTGATTTTTCATAAATAACAGAATGTACTTCTCTACTATATACTGTAAAATAAATTCTTTTAGACGTTTCAAAATCCAATCTAACTCTATTTTCTTTTACTAATCTCTTAGCTTTTTTGTATATTTCTTTTATAACCATAGATCTTCAACTTGCCTTTTCTTATTATTCCAAATTTTTTTATCTTCTTCCTTTTCTGCTTCAAGCATTAAATACTTACCTTTTTCTTTTAAAGGAATAACAAAAAAAGAATAAACATTTCCTTCTACATCTTTTAAAAAAAGCCTACTTTTTCCACTTTCTTCATTTTCATAACTTTCTGGATTTCTATAATCATACCAGACAAACTTTCCTCTAGCTATTAAGTTTCTAACTTCAATTTTTCCTTTTTTTGTTTTTGTTAAAACTTCTTCAGGAAACATTATTTAAATTGTTTTTTATTAAAAAATCTGAGCTACCATAGTTGAAATTTTTTCTTAATTCTATCTTCTGGCTTTCCAACTAAAACCCAACCTTCTACTCTAACTCTTTTCCCATTTGGTATTTTGAATACAAACACGCAATCATTTTTAGCAACTCTTTTTTCTCCCTTAGGAGTTTCTATTACTAAAGTTTTATATGTCTCATCAACAACCTTACCTTTAATACCAATTTGATAAGGATTCTTACTTTCAATAACTTCAACTTCTAAACCAATAAGCTCATGTCTTACCAAATTTCTTTCATTTATTGGCATTTTCAACTACCTTAAATTATTTCTATTTGTTCTTCTTTAAAGCCAAAAGATAGCAATATATCTTTAATTCTTTTTCTATGATCTCCTTGAAGCTCAATTTTTCCTTCTTTATATGTTCCACCACAAGCCAACTTTTTTCTTAGTTCTTTAAGAATTTGCTTAATATCGCCAGTCACTCCTTCAACTATAGTAGTTGGTTTTCCGAACCTTCTAGTTTCAACATACACTCTTATTCTAGCCCTTTCTTTTTCCAATATTTCTTCAATTCCAAGCTCTTCAGGCAAGCCAGTTAATTTATCAATTTTCATTTTTTGGCTCTTCCCCCAATTATAGTTAGTATTCTAGCTATATTTTTTCTTAGATTTCTAATTTTAGAAGTATTTTTAACTGGCCTACCACTAGCAATAAATCCTCTTTCTTTCATTAATTCCAATCTTAATTCATTCAGCCTTTTTTTCAGTTGTTCCAGGTTCTCCTCCCTTATTTTCTTCAAGAACTCCCTTCTTTTCATTACCCTCACCTATTTTTTTCTCAAAAATAAATTCTTTTGGCATTTCTTTCATAATCCTAACTTCAACCCCAACAATACCAAATCTAATTAAAGCTTGAGCTTGAGCCCTATCAACAAGTCTTTCTGCGTATTCACCACTAGTAGCAATAAATCCGTCTTTAAACTTAACTCTTCTAGATCTTTCTTTACCCATAATTTTTCCAGAAATAACTATTAAACAACCAATAGCTCCAGCTTTCATAATTTGCTCCAAATAATAAGTTGCAACCTTTTTGTAATGTATTCCTCTTTCAATCGCTCTAGCAATTCTTTTTGCCACTATATTGGCATCTAACAAAGGATTTTCAACTTCCCTAATATCAATCATTGGATTATCTACTTGGAATTTTTCCCTAATTTCTTGCTCTAATTCGCTAACTCTTCTACCAGACCTTCCAATAATTAAACCAGGTCTATGAGCATATATTATTATTCTTGTTCCTATTGGAGTTCTTTCTATTATCGACCTACTATATCCCGCTCTTTCAAATTTCTTTTTTAAATATTCTTGTAATTCCATCTCTTTTAGCCCTTCTTTTACAAATATTTTTTCTACTGCCATATTATCTTTCCTCCACTATTACTGTTAAATGTGTAGTTTTTGCTCTTCTAGGTAAAAACTTTGCTCTTTTTGGTAAATACATAGTTTCGCCTTTATCTGCTTTTATAATTTTAATAAATAATTTTTCCGTATTTAGTCCTTTTTTCTTAGCGTTGGCTTCTACAGATTTTAATAAAGAAATAAATTCCTTTGTTGCCTTTGTGTAATATTTACCATCATAACTTTCTTTTTGAGCTAACACATTATCTAAAAATTGTTTTGCTCTAGAAAGTTTTTTACCTCTCAAATATTTGCATATAGTTACCGCGTGTTTCAGAGAAATCCTAGAGTTTCTAGTCTTAGCTATAGCGATTTTCATACTAGACTTCCCTTTTTCCTGCATTTTATTAATATTTGTAGCATCATAATAAAGTCTTTTTCGTACTTAAAAATTTTACTAGGTATACCCTTATACAATATTATTTAATAATAAAAACAAGCTAAGTTAAAAGTAAAGCTTATAATATTTTTCGCTAAAGATTTTCCAAATTTTCTAGAATAAAAAATCTGAATTATGTTCAAAAAATCCTTTATTTTATACTATCTTTAAATAAATATATAACTAAAGGCTCAAGAGAAACCACACTAATATTATTTCTCATCGGAGCTTAGACTCTGTTCCAAAATCTTTTATTTTCTTTTGAGATTTTAAGTCTTTTAAAATCTTAGAGTAAAATAACCAAACCCTTAAAGGTATTGTCAACCTTAAGTTAATATAATTTAGTGCTGAATCTAAGTTATCAAATTTTTCAAATTTTCCATTCAACATGTTTCTTACAGTTTCTCTGACATTCCAAACTCCAACGGGAATATAGCCTTTGTGAATTTCTCTTAAAACTAATACTCCAGCTTGTCTTTTTTCTTTATATAAATGTTCGGCTATCATGGCTCTAGCGGCGTACCAACAACCACCAA
This sequence comes from Candidatus Aenigmatarchaeota archaeon, assembly GCA_039000725.1. Classification (GTDB taxonomy): domain Archaea; phylum Aenigmatarchaeota; class Aenigmatarchaeia; order CG10238-14; family SpSt-28; genus SpSt-28. The sequence goes on from JAWBNO010000002.1 coordinate 58,583, forward strand.
TACTAGCATAATCTTTCTTAAATTCATAAATCTCGTAATCTCCACCTATACCAAAATAATTATCTATTGTCCCTGGATACCATGCTTCTATACTTTCATATTGCCAAAAACTCGGAAACATAAGAATAATCCACTTATTATTCAAATACTCCGTATAATAAACCCTATATTCATCAATGGTTTCATAATCTTTGACTTTTTCTAAAAAACTTCTACCTATTATGTCATCTACAGCAGTTATACTCCATCTAGTTGGCACAAGCTTTCTTTTAACCCCAATCATACCTATGCTAAATGCTTGTTGAATTTTTGATACAGGAACGCCATTTAAATATAAATTAAAAACTGCTTCTTTTGCTTTTAAGTCCTTATCATAAAAAACTTTCTCTATTTTAAAATCAGTTGAGCTAGGATTTATTTTAAAGTCTTCGATAACAGCAGATGGACCATATGGTTGATGATCAAATGAGAGTTTAAAATTTGGAACTATTTTTTTGAATCTAACTTCTGTAGAAACAAAATTTTTACTTAGAATACCTTCTTGCAATTTTTCTACAATTTTATTATTTACATCATTTATCCTAATTAAACTTTTTCCTCTAATAGCTTGCATTCTCAAAGCAAAAATTTCATCTAAATTCTTACCAAACCATTTTTCTGTATATAAAAGATCTTCTGGATTATTAAATTTTGTAACTACAGGACCAGCAAAAACCTTAGGATATCCTATTCTTCCAACAAAAACTTCCGGTGGGGAAAATCCACTAAAATCTTTAGAATTAATTTTGGGTATAAATTGTGAGAGTTTTTTCAGCAAAAAATAATTTATATCTACTTTGTTTATCTTTTTTACTTTATTTTCCTTAGATATAAAAACTAGACTTTTCATATTCTTCTTTATCTCCTCCTTATAAAGCTTACCATGAAAAATTATTATATGAGTTGTGATGGTTTGGCGACAAGAAGAAACATAATAAGGATGTATATAGGAAATAGTGTTTTAGAAAAGCTTAAAAAAGACGGGTATGAAGAAGATAAAGCATACAAAGCAGTTTTAAATTACCTTTATATTATATATGAAAACGATTTGAAAAAAACCATAGATAAAATTTATAAAATGTGCAAAAAAGATTTAGAGAATAAAATATAGATAGAATTTGACAATATGACACTAAAGAAATTTACTTACAAGTTTAAAAACTTACCACTTTTACATTATTATAACTGTAAGAAAATTTTAGAAGGAGAAAAAGTTGTAAGTTTAGATCTAGGTTTGTCTGTTGAAAATATTCAAATAGAAGAAAAATATGTAAAAATCAGAGAATATAATATTAAATTAGAAGAAATCAAAAGAATTTGCAATGATAAGTCTAAATCGATATATGTAATAGAAAATGAAAATGTTAAAAAAATATTATTCTTTAAAGAAAATGTTTATAAGCTTAGATTGGTTAAACCAAATACTGCTCCAACTCTAGAAATCAATGGTATACATATGCATAGGATTAAAGGTATAACTCCTTGGGAAGATAGTAAAATTAAAGTTTCTTGTGTTAATGTAAAGAATAAATCAGTTTTAGATATTTGTACTGGTTTAGGTTATACTGCAATATTAGCAAAAAAATTTGGTTGCAAAGAAGTTATTACAATTGAAAAAGATGAAAATGTTTTGAAAGTTGCTGAATATAATCCTTGGTCTAAAGAATTGGAAAATATAGAAATAATTAATGAAGATGCGTTTTTTGCTTTAGAAAAGATTGATAGAAAGTTTGATGTTATAATTTTTGATCCTCCAAGATTTAGTTTAGCTCCAGAATTATATAGCAAAGAATTTTATTCTATTTTAAAAGATAAGTTGAATCCAAATGGAAAAATTTTTCATTATGTTGGTGATGTTTGGATAAAAAAAGGTAAAACATTTTGGAAAGAGATTAGAAATAGGCTTAAAAATGTTGGATTTAAGAATATAAAATATAAGCCGAATGCAAAAGGAATTGTAGCAAATGTTTAAAGTTTTTAAAAATTTATAATTTATGAAATGTGTTAGATGTGGTAAAGAAGCTAGTATTAAAGTTTTAGCTCCTCTTTGTAATGAATGTTTTATAATTAGTTATGAAAATAGAGTTGAAAAGGTTATAAAAAAATTTAGGTTAATTGAGAAAAATGATAAAGTTTTAGTTGCTGTTTCTGGTGGAAAAGATAGCTTAAGTTGTGCTTTAGTTTTATCTAAATTAAGAGATAAGCTTAATTTTGAAATGGAGATACTAACTATGGATGTTAATACTTACTGTTTTTCAAATAAAATAAAAGAATTTGTTGAAGATTTTAGTAAAAAGATTAATGTTAAATTTAATTTCATTTCTTTTAAAGATTACTTTGGATTTAATAAAAAGTTGGAAGATTGGATAAAAGAAAGAAAAATCAAGCGCCCTGTTTGCTCAGTTTGTGGAATGTTAAAAAGATATGCAATTAATAAATTTGCTAGAGAAAATGGTTTCAATAAAATAGCAACTGGACATTGTGCTAATGATATTGCTAGATTTTTTATTAAAAATTTAATTGGAAAAAATTTAGAATACATTTCAAAGTTAAAGCCTATTGTTTATAGTGAGCATCCAAAACAAGTAACTAGAATAAGACCTTTATATGAATGCTTAGAATTTGAAAATTTAAACTATGTAAAGTTAAACAATCTTAATCCTATTTCTTCTTGCTCCTTTTACATGATGAAAGACAGATTTTATAGAATAATTTCGTTAATTGAAGAAAAAGATAGAAAATTTTTGATAGAATTTGTTAGAGGGTTAGAAGAATTGAATTTTGAAACTAGAAAAGAAAAAATATTTGAGTGTAAAATTTGTGGGGAACCAACAAATAAAGAAGTTTGTTCTGTTTGCAAATTGTTAAATAAAGAATGAAGAATATTTATTTCAAAATATTATTAATGGAAGGCCCAGGAGTATTAGTAATTAAAGAAAAACTAGAATTTTTAAAGGGAAAGATCATAGAGAAAGTTTCCGGAAACACTAAGGAAGATAAAGAAAAAATTTTAAATAAAAGGATTGTTGATATTAAGTCTTTTGGAAAAAGGTTGATTTTTGATCTTGAAGATGTCTATCTTATAATTCATTTTTTGATGTATGGTAGTTTTAGAATAAATGAAAAAATAGAAAATAAGAAAGAAAGACTACAAATCCTTGTTAACAATAACATTATTAACTTTTATAATACTTCTGTGAAAATTGTAGAAAAATCTGACTTTAATATAGATGAAAGAACTGACGTAATGAGTAATAAATTTGATAAAAATTTAGTAAAAAATAAGGTTAAAAATTATGAAGGGTTTGTTTGTGATGTATTATTAGATCAAAATATTTTTTCAGGAGTTGGAAACATAATTAAAAATGAGGCACTTTTTAGAGCTAAAATTCACCCATTAAGCATAGCAAAAAATTTGGATGAAAAGATAGTTGATAATTTAATAGAAGAAGTTATTAGATTTTCTAACATCTTTTATTTGTGTAGAAAAAGGAATAAACCACTAAAAGATTTCATGTTAATATATGGCAAAAGAAAATGTCCTTCTTGTAATTCTAAGGTAAGAATAATGAATCTTGGAAAATACAACAGGAGAACTTACTATTGTGAAAATTGTCAAATTCTTTACAAATGAAAATATAATTTTTATTTTTGCAAATTCTTCAATTCTTTAGAGAGTCTATTAACAATAATTTTTAACTTCTTTATATTAACCTAATAGAAAATTAATTCTAAGTTTTGTTTTATATCTTTATAGAGTTAATAATTGCGTTTTTATTGTTATTTTTTTGCATTTTTTGAATACTTACAAAATATATTTCTTTTATAATCAAAAAATCTTTACCAAAACGTTGCTAACAAACAAAGTTATAATTGTAATTGAAACTCTATTTGTTTTTGCTTCCTACTTTCTATTAAACTAATGTATTCTCTAATATATTCATTAAACATTCTATCTATTAGAACATATGGAGAGTATGATAGTATAAGGGTTATATTACTCTAGTAAATGAAATACACATAAATCATGTGTAGAAAGAACATAAGAATAGTTTCCTAGCTTTAACTTCCTTTTTCTTTTTATGTAATCTTTTATTACTGATACTTCTTCTATATACAAAGGTTTTTCTTTTGCTACTTTAATATCCTCTTTTAAGAAAGCTGCTGCTTCTTTTGTTAAATTATCCAGGTTGATTAGAGACTTATAAATTTCCCTATTCTTTTTTATATCTATATCTATTGTTAAAGGATTTTCTTGTATTTTAGGATATCTTTGGCGAATAGCTTCTGTAAAATTTCTTAAGTTTTCATAAAATTCTCTACCAGTTTTTGTTGGTAAGTTTAAATAACCCTCATATTCAATTAGAGTATAACAAGCATACTCCTAATCAAGTGGCTTATATTTACCAAATACTACATAGTTGTCGTATTCGTTCTTTGAATGATTATAGTTAAATACAAATGCAGTTAGTTCTTCAGTACGAGGACTTTCATTTTTTGTTTTTCCAAAATAATATATTAATATCTAAAACTTCTAGTACATTAATTGCCATATCTGTGAGGAACACCACTGTAGATATGAACTATAGAATCAAAACTTCTATTAGTATTAGTTGATTTATATGATTGGTATAATTCACATATTACTCGTGACAAAATAATATATTTTTGATTACACTTTTTTCCGGAGAAGAGCCTCTAAGTTCTTCACATTCTTCCCTTTCAAATTTTACTGTACATCTCATTTCTCCATTCACAATTTGTTTATTTCTTTTTAACATCTCAAACACCACAAAATGTTTTGAATAGAAAAACTTATAAATTTAACTATCATCTTTAACGATTTTGAATTTTAACTCTAACAACATACCCTTTTACTGGTCTTTCTGCTTCAATATAAGCACTTGTATTTAATTTCATCTCAACTTCATCATACTTTAAATTTTTACTACTTAAATATTCTAAGAATTTTCTAGATGTTTCATTTAAAGTGTTTTTACTAAATACTACAACTTCAGCTCCCCATTCTTTTGCTCTCTCAATTAAATCATTATAAACAATCTCAAATATTTCCTCTTTTCTAAATCTTCTATGCCCCTCTACAGAATCAACTAATAATTTTTTATCTTCTAAATAACAAATAGCACTTCCTAGTGGCTGATCTCCAATATCGTATCTAACTAATTTAATTCTATTATCCTTACAATATTTAAGAATACCATCTTCTATATTACTTCCATAAGGAAGATAAACACAAGCCATTTGTACTCTATTATCATAATCTAGAGGATTCTTGCTTTCAACAGCTTTAATAACATTACTATTTATATTTATATCTCTATAATTAACAGAATTAATAACATCGTTTATTGCTTCATTATTTGTTTGTTTTAGTATGTTAATTGCTTTTTCATAGTTTCCTTGATTAAAAGCACTTGCTATTTCTTTAATTAAATTTTTATAATTTTTATAAAACTCATTTCTTGCCCTATTTACAGTTTTTTCACCAACAATACTAGAAATAATATTTACTGCTTCTTTTTCTAGATCTTTATTTCTTGAACCAATTACAGCTATAATAGCATATTTTTCAAGATCATCTCTACTATAATTCAAAGAATTATTTTTATTTTTTATAGAGAGAGAATAGTATTTAGGATTTATTTCTCTTGAGTTATTTACAAAATTAACAACTTCTTTTCTAATTTTTTCCTCAGTACTAAAAAACATAAGCAATTGATTATAATTTAGATTTTTTTCTATTCCATACTTTCTTTTTACATAATTGGCAGCCAAATCTAAATAACTATCTATGTTATTTTCTGTTGGTAATGGAAGTTTTTTGTCTGATTTTATGTAAAGAGTAATAGCATCAAAATCTCTTCTATTTTTAATTAAATTATCTAATCCAAGATTAATTATTTCATAAATTCCATTATCATTAAGGACGTCAAACATATCTTTACCAACTTTATTGAGCATTCCTACTATTCTAATTATTTTTGAACTATCCCTCAAATCATAAGCAGCATGAGCTATATTAATAGCAATTTTTCTAGCAACCTCGCCTTCATATTTTTTGATAGTATTAACAATTTCATCCATTCCAAGTATTTTACTTATCTTAATAACATCTTCATCTTTATCTCTAAGTGTATAAGCAGCATGACCTATCCTATTAGCAATTATTTCAGCAACCTCGCCTTCATATTTTTTGATAGTATTAACAATTTCATCCATTCCAAGTATTTTACTTATCTTAATAACATCTTCATCTTTAAGTGTATAAGCAGCATGACCTATCCTATTAGCAATTATTTCAGCAACCTCGCCTTCATATTTTCCAATAGTTCTAGCCATATCAATAATAGCTTTCTTAGTTCTGCCCATATCAATAATACCTTTATTCTCACCTAAACGTAGGGAAGCGCGACCTATATTCTTAGCAATTTCTCTAGCAGTATCGCCTTCATATTTTCCAATAATTCTAGCTATCTCAATAATAGCTTTCTTATCTTTTAAATAATAAGCAGCACTAGTTATATTACTAGCAATTTCTCTAGCAACCTCGCCTTCATATTTTTTGATAGTGTCTATAATTTCTTTGTTAGTAAATATATTAACTACATCCTCACGCTCAGGATAAATAAAGATTAAACCAACACTTTTCAAGAAATCCTTTGCTTTTAAAAGTTCTTCTTTAAAAAGCTCTTCAGTAAGTTCTTTTTGTTGCTTTTTTGTTGAATCTTTTTCTGTCGTAACAACCACCCCTAGAGAAAAGTATTTAAAAATCTAAGTATTCCATTTTCACATATTTTCAAATTTATGAGTACTCTCTCTAAACATTTTTTAAATTCCTCATTACAATTCTTACCGAGCATGTCACCACCAATTAATAGTTACAATTGGCATTTAAATATTTTTCTGTTTTCTAGTAAACAAATGCTAAAAGCTGTTTTTATAAGTTTCCAATTGGGAAAAAATTCAATTCTATATTGCCCTGATTTTATAAACAATAAGAATCTATACCGTTTTACCTACATTTTAATCCTTAAAATTGTTATTGTTTAGAGGTAACTAATGCTTTATCTCTTTTCTTTTAATTGGATTTACAAACCAAAAGCCTAAACTATTCTTTTCCCTTGAGCTAAATTTATAGAAAATTTTCAATTTTTTACTGTGTTTAAAATTTTGATAAAAGAATTCAACAAATATTTTAAGATAGAAGACGTTTGGATAGATTCAGAAAATTATTATTGCTTGCTTGGAAGAAAAAAAGAAATTAAAATTAGCTAGGATTTCAATCCATTTTTCTTTAACTACTTGCATATTCCACGTATGGGCGTTGGATAAATAGATTTCGCCCGGGACGGGATTCGAACCCGCACGGCCTCAACGGCCACAGCCTCTCTATAAAACTCCAGGGCTGCGCCCTACCAGTTAGGCGACCCGGGCATATAATATAAGTTTACTTTTTTAAATTTGAATATGGATGGTAGAAAAATTCCAGAAAAAGGATTGGTTTCTGAAATGATAAAAAAAGTTGTTAGGGGGTATAAAATTATTGAATCACAAGAAGAATTAGCTTCTTTAGTACAAAATGAACTTAAAAAAATTGACCCTAAATATACAATAACCCCAACTAGAGCTAAAAGAATTGCACTAGAAATTAAAGAAATAGAAGTTAAAGCAAAAACTAAAAAATCTGTAGGAATGAAAAAAATAGAAAAATGTCCAATATGTGAAGCTGATGTAGAAGAAAGAAAAATTAAAAATTTACTAAACAAAGAAATAGTTGTTGGTTATAAGTGTACTAAATGTGGTTATGAATCTGATTTAGAAGCATTTCTTCCTATGAAATATATTTTTATATGGAAAGGAGAAGATGTGCAACTAGAAAGTAAATTATAAGAGTTGTTATATCACTTATAATAGTATCTATAGGTCCAGAAAGTGCTGCTGGATCTAGTCCTAATCTTTTGTATAAAAATGGCAAAGAAGAAGTTAAAGTGTTTGAAAAGTTCATTGAAATAAATGTTGAAACTCCTGCAACTAAGCCATACTCAAAACCCCATATGAAACCTATTATTATGTATGCAAATAAACCTACTATAAAACCTAAAGCTATACCTGTTTTAAACTGTTTTGAAAAGTATTTACCAAAAGATACATTAGGATCTAAAGCTAAAGTTCTTATGGTTGTTGCTTCTGTTTGAGTTCCTGTTGCATCACTCATATAAACCAAAAGTGGCATGAAAAATGCTAAAGGTAAATATTTTGTTAAAACATCTTCAAAACCACCAACTATCATGGATGCTATCAAAGCACCAAAAAATCCAATTATCAATGCCGGTAATCTTGCTTTTATAATTAAAGAAGTTTTGGCTGAAATTACATTTTCTAATGGCATACTTCCAGAAAGTAAAGAAATATCTTCATGAGTTTCTTTTTCCATAACTTCTAAAACATCATCTACAGTAACTATGCCAAGGAGTTTATTATCATTATCAACAATTGGTAGAGCATAAAGGTTATTCTCTCTAACAATTCTTGCAACTTCTTCTCTAGAAGTTTCAGGATAAGCTTTAAGAACATTCCTTCTAGCTATATCTTTTAGTTTTTTCTTAGGATGGGATAAAACTAATTGTCTAATTGAAACAACTCCAATTAAATGATTTTCATCATCAACAACATAAATATAATAAATAGGGTACTTAATTCTTTTCTTTCTCAAAATTCTTATTGCATCTACACAGCTTAAATCCCAATTTAAAGAAATAAATTGATTTGTCATTATGGATGCTGCACTTTTAGGGCCATACCTTAAAATTCTTAAATAATATTCTCTTTTTTCTTCAGCTATATTGTTAAGTATTTCTTCTCTAGTTTGAGCATCTAAGCTATGCAATATTTCAATTGTTTCATCTAAAGGCAACTTGTTCAAAATTTCTGCAGCTTTACTCTTATTTATAGAAGAAAAAAACTCCTTTTTTGTTGAAGCAGACAATTCTGGTAAAATATCTAGTAAAGCATTTTCTTTTAAAGAATTCAATATTTTTAATCTAACCTCTAAATTCATCTTTTCTATTTTTTTAGCTACTTCTGAAGGTAGCCTATCTTTTCCATTTTCTGTTTTTACCATGAAATAAAAGTTATTTTATATAATATAAAATTATGAGAGTTAAAGAATTTTTACTAAATGAAGTAATTAAATTGTTGGAAATGAATAGGTATGAATTTTTCATATATGGTAAATGTTTTGATATTGTTGCTAAAAAAGAAAATAGATGGCTAATTAAAGTTCTATATAATTTAGACTCTTTAGAAGAAAATGAGGCAAAAAATATTAGAGTATTTAGCTATTTCATGTCTTGCTTCCCTTTTATAGTTTCTGAAGTATCAAATGAGAAAAAATTGGAAGATGGTGTAATTTATTTTAGGTATAACATTTATTCAGGAAACCTAAATACATTCTCTCAAATTATAAAAGAGGGCAATTTTAAAAGTTTTGCTATAAAGGGTAAGCATATAGTTAAGATTGATACACAAAAATTGAAAAAACTGAGACAAGAGAAAAAAATAAGTTTAGGAAAGCTTTCTTCCTATTTGAAAATTAGTAAAAAATCTCTTTATGAAATAGAAAAAAATATTTCTTATCCTACAAAAGAAACAGCAATAAAATTGGAAAAATTTTTCAATACTTCATTAATTTTAGAAAATCAATTCAAAATTCCAACCAAAGAAATTTTAAAACCGAAAACAATAATTGAAAAAAGAATATCTTATTCTTTAGAAAAAATAGGAATTGAAAATAGCAGCTTAGATATAAATATAAATCTTGTGGGAAAATCTAGTGAAAGAATAATCGTTTTGAGTAGAAAAATAAATAGAGAAGAGGAGGAAAAAGCATACAATATTTCTAAACTTTTAGAAACATTAGCATTTTACATTGGAAAAGAAAATACTTCTATAATACCAAAAATAGATATAGATAAGATAGAAAAAATAGAGTCAATTGAAGAACTTAAAGAAATTGTAGAATATTAGATTTTTATTAATTACCTTTAGCATAATATTTTATGAAACTTATGCTACCCAATCATTTAGGAGTAATATTAGATGGAAACAGAAGATGGGCTAAAAAAAGAGGTTTACCACCTTGGGTAGGTCATAGAGCAGGTGTTAAAAAGTTGGATGAATTTTTGAACTGGTGTTTAGAAATGGGAATTCCACAAATTTCCCTTTATACTCTTTCTACTGAAAATTTAAATAGATCTAAAGAAGAGGTTGAAAAAATATTTGAAATACTTAAAGAATATGTTACTAATTTACTAACAGATAAGGAAAAATTTTCTTTGTTAGAAAAGTATGATGTTAGAATAAAATTTGTTGGTGAGCTAAACAAAATACCAAAACCATTATTGAGATTAATGTATAAGCTTATGAAAAAAACAGCTAAACATCAAAAAAGAGTGTTAAATTTTTTAGTAGCTTATGGTGGAAAATCAGAAATTGTTAATGCTTTTAAAAAAATAGCTAAAAAAATGATTAAAAAAGGAATAATTAGAATTACAGAAAAAGATATAGAAAAAAATTTGTATGTTCAAGAACCTTTGGATTTAATTATAAGGACTGGTGGATATCAAAGGCTTTCCAATTTTTTACTTTGGCAAGCTAGCTATGCAGAAATATATGTAACAAAAACTCTTTGGCCAGATTTTAGCAAAGAAGAATTTATAAAAATTTTAAAATGGTTTTCAAAACAAAAAAGAAATTTTGGTAGATAGCATGCATTATAATGCTATAATAGTTGGTGCTGGATTGGCTGGAAATAAAATTGCAGAATCTTTAAGTAAAAAAGGCTTAAAAGTTTTAGTATTGGAAGAACATAAAAAAGTAGGATTTCCTTCAAAATGCTCTGGTTTAGTGAGTGAAAGAATTTTTGATTATTTGCCAATGATAGCTAATGAAGTTATATTGAATGAAATTAAATCTGCAGAATTTATTTTTAAAGATTTGAGAATTGAGTTAAAACCAAAAAATAGAGTGTTTGTTATTGATAGAATTAAACTTGATGAAATTCTTTATAGAAGAGCAATTGGTAATGGTGCTGAATATAAGTTTGGAGAAAGATTTTTAAGTGCAAATGTTTTGAATGATAGAGTAGAAGTAAAAACGAATAAAGGATTATATAGTAGTGATATTTTAGTTGGGGCTGATGGTTCTTTTTCTACTGTAGCAAAAAATTTTGGCTTATTCCAAGATTCAGAATACTTTATAGGATATCAATCAACAATTAAAGGTAAATTTGAAAAAGAAAAAGTTGAAGTTTGGTTTGGAAATAATATAGCTCCAAATTTCTTTGGATGGGTTATTCCGATTAATGAATATAAAGCTAGAATAGGATTAGCTACTAGAGAAAAACCATTATATTATTATAAAAAGTTTTTGAGAAAAAGAGTCAAAAATTATTTTGAACCAGATACTGTTGGAATTATAAAAATTGGATTAATGAAAAAAACTGTTTTTAATAGAGTTTTAGTAGTTGGTGATGCGGCAATGCAAGTAAAGCCTTTTAGTGGTGGTGGTATTATTTATAATCTAATTGCATCTCAAATAGCTTCCTTGGCAATTCTTAAAGCCTATAAACAAAAAAATTATACTGAAGAATTTTTACTTGAAAATTATGAAAAAACGTGGAAAGAAAAACTTGGTAAAGGTATAAGAAAAGGATTAATCTTAAGAAAACTTTTTTACTCTTTTGGAGACAGAAGTATAGAATTTTGGTTTAAAATTTTACCATATTTAAAAGGATTTCTTCAATCTTTAGATTACGACTTATTATAATTTTTCTAAAACAAAGATATGTGGATAAATTCCTCCGCTTTCAACTACTCTTTCATGAACAATTTTAAACAATTTGCTTCTATGAACAATAATTCTGAACATATCTGCTCTTAAAGTTATTAAAACCAATCTACCATTATTTTTTAGAACATTATAAGAAGATTGTAAGAATTTCCAATAAAAAGATTTTAAATCTTTCCTTTTTCCAACTTTAACTCCATATGGTGGATTAACAACTATTTTATCTATTTCTCTATAATATTCTTCTAATCTTGTAGCATCTGCAACTTTAAACTCTATATAATTTTCCAAATTATTCAATTTTGCATTTTCCTTAGCTTTAATAACTATATCCTCATACAAATCACTCGCATAAATTTTTACTCTATCTTTAAATATGCTTGCAGCTTCCATAGGAATTGTCCCACTACCACACATAGGATCTAAAAAAATATCTCCATCTTTAACTTCAGCCAATCTTATCATACCATAAGCCAAAGTAGATTTTATAGCAGCTATATGATGGTAACTTTTTTTAAATCTTTTATACAAGGAATTTTTAGTTAACTGAATTCCAGCATAACCAAAATTCCCAATTAAATCAAACCTAACATTCAAATCAAAACCCTTTAAAGAAACTTTTTTACCATATTTTTTTAATAAAATTTCTCCGGCAATTTTTTGCATATCTATTGAAGTAAAATTATGATTACCATATCTTTCACTAGTTACCCTAAATGTTTCCACATCTTTAAATTCTTCTATTTCACAACTTTCAATAACTTTTTTTATTTCATCTATAGAAGCTTCTTTCAAATAAAATTCTTTCTTAAGTTTTATTATATGATGTATTGAATGTAATTCAAATAATTTCTTAAAATCCTCTAATTCAACAATAAGTTTTCCCTGAAAATTAAAAAATCGAGAAATACTTACATTTCCAATTTTTTCTCCAATCTCTTTTTCAACTATATCTTCTAAACCAGGATCACAAGTTATTAAATACTTTTCGCTCATCAAAAAATTTAAATTTTCAAATTTTTTACTTTTCCTAAATATATTTCTCCTACTTCTTCATCCAATGCTATTACTCCCAATTCTTCCAAATTAACTCGATTTTTTAATATTGGACTTAGTATTTCTTCCTCTCCAATTAAATTTATATCAGTTCCACTAGAAAGATAAGAAAATGCGGGTAAACATATAAAATTTTTTCCATCTTTAGCTTTTCCAAAAAGAATAACCTTAAATTTAACTTTATCGAATCCTCTCTTTATTAAAATACTTGGTTCTTCATGTCCTATAATAATTGTATGAATGTTTTTCGGAATTTCTATTTCTTTATGACCATGAGTAAAAAGATATCCACTTTCTTCATAAAAAGGATCATAAATCTCAAATCCCATTTTTTTCACAATATTTATCAAATAATTATCATGATTACCTCTAACAATAATTATTTCCTTAAATTTTTCTTTTAAAATGTTCAAAAATTCTATAACTTCTCTCCATTCTTGCTTGCTTGCTTCTCCAAATTCATGCTTAAAATCTCCATTAATTAAAATTTTTCTAGCTTTAACTTTTTTACAAATTTTTCTTATTAGATCTTTTTCCTCTTTTAGCTGAATTTGTGGAACAAAAATACCTTTTTCTTCAGCTAAGTACATTTCTTCTCCTAATTGCAAATCAGAAATTGCAACTAAATCTAATTTTCTAAAATATAAAGCTGGAAATCCGTTAATAGTTTCAATTCCGGTAAAAATTTCCATCTAAAACAACACCTCGAAATTAATTTTATTTTTAATGCAAAATTCCTTTATTTTTTTCTTAACTTCTTCATAATATTTTTCCATATCATTTAAAGTTTTTTCTTTCAAAAATTCTTTTTCTAGAAATTCAAGTAAATCAGGTTTAATGTTAAATTTATCAAAATAGAAAAAATTACAATATTCTTTAGTAAAAATAATTAAATCAGTTATTTCTTTAAAATCTGTAAAAGGTAATATTGGACCAACAAACACATAATTTTCTATTTTATTCTCTTTGGCTTCTTTAATAACATTCAATCTTTTATCAATACTATCAGCTAAAGGCTCATACCTTTTAGATATATCGCTATTTAAAGAAATTACAGTAACTCCAACTCTAGGTCTTTTAAATTTAGAAATTAAGTCAAAATCCCTTAATACTAAAGATGATTTAGTCTGAATTATTATAGGCCATTGATGTATTTGCAATATTTCAAGTATTTTTCTCATAATTTTATACTTTTTTTCAATTGGTTGATAAGCATCAGTTAAAGACGAAATATAAATACATCCCCTCTTTTTTAACAATATTTCTCTCTTTAAAAGGTCTAGATAATTAATTTTCACATAAACATAAGATCCCCACTGTTTTTTAATTCCATAAATTTTTTTGGTATAAAAGTTTGCATAGCAATATTTACAAGCATGCTGGCATCCTATATAAGGATTTATACAGTAATCAGCTATACTACTTCTACCTATTAAAGAATTTACTTTAATTTCTTTAACCTCTATTTCCATAAATTAATTTAAATCTATGCAATTAAACTAGAAAATCCTCAATTTTATACTTAAATTCCTCATAATTTTTTATCTCTCCTCTTTCTTTTGCTATTTCTCTAGCAAGTAAGAATAAGATCAATGCTAAAGGTTTTCTACTTCTGTTGTTTGACGGAATAACCAAATCAATATTTTTAGTTTCATTAGAACTATTACAAATTGCTATAATTGGTATCCTAGCTTTAACAGCCTCTTCTAAAGCCCTTTTATCAGTTTCAGGATCTGTTATTATCAATACTTCTGCTTCAAAATAATTATCTGAATTGGGGTTAGTCAAAGTTCCTGGTAAAAATCTTCCTATAGAAACTCTAGCTCCTATAATTTCTCCAAACTTTTCAACCAATTTATGAGCAAATTTCTTTCTACTAGCAATTAAAATATTCTTGTGTCTTGCAATAAACTTAGCGGCAACCCTAATTCTTTTGTCTGTCTTTCTTACATTTAGTATAACTAATCCATCTGGCCTTGTCTTATAAACGAATTCCTTCATATCTCTACTTACGCTCTTACCTCCAATGTACACCCCATATCCTAAATAGTTTTTCCTCTCTGTTAAAAGCTTCTCTGGCATTCATTTTTATTGTTTCTTGAGATTTAAAAACATAATCTTTTTAGATTAATAACCCTATAACAAATTTTAAAAATGCACGATATACTAAAAGAAATTTTAAAAAAACTTGGTATTAGTAAACTAACTGAAATTCAAGAAATGGCATTCAAGCCCATATATGAGGGGAAAGACTGTCTATTAATTTCACCAACTGGAACTGGAAAGACACTAGCAGCTTTATTACCTATATTTAAAAAATGGCTAGAAGAAAAACCTAAGCCAACTAGCATACTTTATATATCACCTATGAAAGCTTTAAATAGGGACCAAGAGGAGCATTTGTCTTTTTGGGCTAAAGAACTTGAGATGAACATATCTGTTAGACATGGTGATACTTCTTCCTATGAAAGAAAACAACAAGCAGAATTTCCTAATGATTTACTAATAGTTACTTTAGAAGCTTTACAATCAATATTAGTTGGTAAAAAGATAAGGGAGCATTTAAAAAATGTTAAATGGGTTGTACTAGATGAAGTTCACGAAATTATTGAAAGTAAGAGAGGAGTTCAATTATCTGTAGCTTTAGAAAGATTAAGAGAACTATCACCCGGATTTCAGTTAATTATGTTGTCAGCAACTATTAGCGATCCCGAAAAAGTTGCAAAATTTTTTGGAGGAAAGAATTTAGAAGTAATTACTATGAAGTATAAAAAGCCCCTTGATATAAGAGTTGTCTTCCCGAGAGAAGTTAAAGACTATGCTAAATTTTCTGAAAAATATTTAATATCTTACGAAACTTTAGCTAGACTAAAATTTATAGTAGAAAAATTAAAAGAAAGCAGATCTACATTAATATTTACAAATACTAGAGAATTTGCAGAAATTCTTTCAAATAGATTAAAAATGATAGAAAGGGAGTTGCCTATAGGTGTTCATCATTCTAGTTTAGGTAAAGAAATAAGAATAGAGACAGAGAAAAAATTTAAGGAGGAAAAATTAAAGGCCTTAGTTTGTACCTCAAGCTTACAATTAGGAATAGATGTTGGTTCCGTTGATTTAGTTATACAATACCAATCTCCTAGAAAAGTTACTCAATTTCTACAAAGAATAGGAAGAAGTGGACATAGATATGGAGAGTTGAGTAAAGGTATTATTGTTACAACTGATGAAGATGATATTATAGAGTCGGCAGTTGTTGCGAGAAAATCTTTAAATTATGAGCTAGAAAGTTTAACTACTCATAATAAGTGTTATGATGTTATGGCGCACCAAATAGTAGGAATAGCATTTGACAATAATAAGAATGTGGAAATAGAAAAAGTTTATCAAATTATCAAGAGAGCTTACCCCTATCATAATCTTGAAAAAGGAGAATTTTTAGAAGTTGTTAAATTTTTAGAAGACATTGGCATAATTAGCATTAAAAATAACAAAATATTTATTAGAAAAAGAGCTTATGATTACTATTTTTCCCAAATATCAACAATACCTGATGTAAAAGAATATAAGGTAGTTAATATTTTAGATGGTTCCATAATAGGATCTTTAGATGAAGATTTTATTGCGCTCTATGGCGAAGAAGGTTTTGTATTTGTCCTTAAAGGTGAGACTTATAAAATAGTTTCTATAGAGGATGATAAAGTATATGTTGAAGAAACTCATGAAAAAGATGCAGCTATTCCTAGTTGGATGGGAGAGTTAGTTCCTGTATCTTTTGAAATTGCTACCGAAGCTGGTAGGTTAAGAAAGCTTATTGCCAACAACAAAATTACTGAAGAAGAACTCAAAGAAAAATACAGATTGGATGAAAATTGTATATACGCTCTAAAATCTTTTTATGAAGAACAATCTAAGAAGTTTGTTCCCTCTGATGAAGAAATATTCATAGAATATTTCGAAAACAAATTAATTATACATGCTTCTTTTGGAAATAAAGTAAATGAAACTTTAGCAAAAATTATAATTTCCAAATTGGGTAAACCGCTGAAAAACAAAAATGATGCCTATAGAATAATATTAGTTTTCAATGAAAATGTAGATATAGCTTTAGCTGAAAGAGTTAAAGAAATAATAGAAAATTTGAAACCCGAAGAAATAGAAACTGAAATAAAAAACATATTACCTTCTACTGATTTGTTTCTAATTAGGTTTTTAAATGTTGCAAAAAGATTTGGAGTTATAGAAAAGAACGCTAATATTAATCTTTCTATTGCCAAAAAAATATCTGAAAACTTAAAATATACTCCTCTTTACTATGAAACTTTGAAAGAAATAATTACAGAAAAACTTGACATAGAAAATTGTAAAAAGGTTGTAGAAAAAATAAAGAAAAAAGACTTAAAAATTTTTATTGTTGTTGGTTTTTCTAAATTATCAGAATTAGGCCTAAAGAAAGTTTTTATAGATTACATTGAAACTCCAACGGAAGATCTAATAAAAAGATTCAAAGAAAGAATACTAGAAAGAAAAGTTAAACTTATTTGCTTAAATTGTGGTGCTTGGAAAGAAACATACTATTTGAGGAATTTACCAGAAAACGTAAGCTGTAGAAATTGCGGAGCTAGACTTTTATCTGTGGTAAAAGAAAAGGATTTGACTGCTGAAAAAATTGTTAGAAAATATACACTAAAAAGTAAACTGTCTATGTCGGAAAAAACAAAATTCAAAAAATTGTTAGAAAATGCCAGCTTGTTCATTTCTTATGGTAAAAAGTTTGCCATTTGCATTTCTGTAATTGGCATTGGTTTGGAAAATGCAAAAAAAATATTGGAAAAAAAATATAGAAATGAAGAAGAATTTTTTGAAGAACTATTTAATGCATATAAAAATTTCTTAAAAACAAGAAAGTTTTGGAAAATTTAAATTTTTTGACTAAGATATTTAATGGAAAGACTATCAAAAGATGAGTACTACTTAGAAATTGCTAGAGCTGTTAGTAAAAGATCTACATGCTTAAGAAGAAAATATGGTGCAGTTATAGTTTTAAATGATTCTATTGTTTCAACTGGCTACAATGGAACTGCAAGAGGTGTTGTAAATTGTTATGAAGTTGGATGTATAAAAGATATTTTAAATCTACCACATGGAAGCGCATATGACTATTGTCCTGCCGTTCATGCAGAAGAAAATGCAATAATTAACGCTGCAAGAAATGGAAGCAAAGTTGTTGGTGGTACTCTTTACATTTATGGAGAGGACGCTAAAAGTGGAGAAATTGTGGAAGCTTTACCTTGCAATAGATGTAAAAGAATACTAATAAACGCTGGTATAGAAAAGGTTGTTATAAAAACGATAGATAAATACAAAACTGTAGAAACAAGAGATTGGATAAAGGAAGATTCAGAAAATTATTCAAGAATAATTGAAAAATTAAAAAAAGAAAGCTTATAAACTTAGAATTCATATTTAGAGAATGGATTGTCGGATTATTCTCAACCTTCTATAGAAATTTATTTATTCGAAATTTTAAGGTGATTCTATGATGGATTTCAAACAACTAGAAGATAAAATCAGAAAATTTTGGGAAGAGAAAAAAATAATTGAAAAATTGACTGATTGGGAAAGAAATAAAAATAAGCCAAAATTTTATCTTTTAGATGGCCCTCCATATGTTAATGCTGAACCTCATGTTGGGCATGTTAAAACTAGAGTTTTTAAAGATGTTTGGAATAAGTATATGCTAATGAATGGCCATTTTGTTTGGTTCCAACCTGGCTTTGATTGCCATGGTTTACCAATTGAAAACATGGTTGAAAAGCAACTTGGATTAAAGTCTAAAAAAGATATAGAAAAATTTGGAGTTGATAATTTCATAGAAGAATGTAGAAAAAAAGCCAGAGGAAATGAAAAAGTTTGGATGAGCCTTTATTTAAAAATTGGTGATTGGAGGGGTTATTTTAAGCCATATATGACATTAGAAAACTATTATATAGAATCTGGTTGGTGGACAATTAAAGAAATGTGGAAAAAAGGAATGCTTTATCAAGGTGAAAAACCAACATATTGGTGTCCTCATTGTGAAACTTCTTTATCTGGATATGAAGTTACAGATAGCTATGCTGATGTTAAAGATCCTTATATTTATGTCAAATTTCCAATTAAAGGAAAAGAAAAAGAATATTTGGTTATATTTACAACAACACCATGGACTTTAGTTAGTAATGTAGCAATTGTTGTTAAAGGCGATGAATATTATGTTAAAGTTGATTATAATGGAGAAAAACTAATAATTGCAGAAAAAAGACTAAATGCATTGGAAGAATTGCTTAAAGTAAAGTTTGAAGTAAAAGAAAGATTTTTAGGAAAAGAGTTGGAAGGTTTAGAATATGAACCAGTTTTAAAAGTTAAAGCACAAGAAAAATTGAATGGAAATATTAAAGCTAGAAAAGTTTATCTTTCGATTCCTGTTCTTAAGTCAAAATCTTACAAGCATGGAATTTTAGAAAAAGCGGAAAAAATGAAAGAAGAATTTTTTGATTTTGTTAGTATGGAAGAAGGTTCTGGTTTGGTTCATTGCGCTCCTGGTCATGGTCCAGAAGATTATTATTTAGGGCAACATTACGACTTGCCTGCTATATCTCCAATAGATAATGAAGGAAAATTTACAGAAGATGCCGATCAATTTTCGGGAATTTTTGTTAAAGATGCAGATAAGTTGATAATTGAAGAATTGGAGAAAAATGGTTATCTTCTTTATAAAGGATTTATAGTGCATTCTTATCCATTATGCTGGAGATGTAAATCACCCTTAATATTTAGATTAACTAAACAATGGTTCTTGAGTATTGACGAAATTAAAGAAAAAATGATTGAAGAAAATGAAAAAGTTAGATGGCTTCCTCCTTTTGGAAAAGAAAGATTTGGGAATTGGCTTAAAGATGCTGTAGATTGGTGTATTTCGAGACAAAGATATTGGGGGATTCCTTTACCAATTTGGGTTTGTGAAAAATGTGGAAATATATCTGTAATAGGTAGTTATAAAGAATTGAAAGAAAGGTCAAAAGAAAAATTACCTGAAGAAATAGATTTACATAAAAATGAAGTTGATAAAATAATTCTAATTTGTGATAAATGTAATGGAGAAATGAAAAGAGTACCAGATATATTGGATGTTTGGTTTGATAGTGGAATTGCTCCGTGGGCATCTTTAGGTTATCCATATAGAAATCAAGAGATTTTCAAAAGATTGTGGAAAGTTGATTTGGTTGATGAAAGTCAAGATCAAATTAGAGGATGGTTTTACAGCTTAATGTTTACTAGTGTTGCTGTATTTGGAGAAGCACCCTATAGAAGTGTAGCAATGAATGGTTGGGTTTTAGATGAAAAAGGAGAAAAGATGAGCAAAAGTCTAGGAAATGTTATTTGGGCCTTTGATGCTTTAGAAAAATTAGGTGCTGATGTTCTTAGATTATATTTCTGCTGGGAAAATTCTCCTTGGGAACAACAAAACTTTAGTTTTAATAGTGCTGAAATAGTAAAAAGAAATTTATTGGTTCTTTGGAACACTTTACAGTTCTTTGAAACTTATGCTAAAGATTTTGAATTTACCTTAGAAAATCTAAAAGTTGAAGATAGATGGATATTATCAAGATTAAACTCCACTATAAAGCAGGTTAGAAATCATATAGAAAATTTTGAATTCGAAAAAGCTGGAAGAGCAATAATAAATTTTGCAGTTGAAGACTTGAGTAGGGTCTATATCAAAATTATTAGAGATAGGGCATCTACATATTCTGAAGAAAGAAACATTCCCTTAAGTGTTATTAAAGTTTGTTTAATAGAAATAGCAAAAATGTTAGCTCCAATATCTCCATTTATAAGCGAAGAAATTTATCAAAGGTTGGAAGGAAAACATGAAAAAAGTGTGTTTGAAGAAGTTTATCCAAAAGAAGATGAAAAATTAATAGATAAAGAATTAGAGAAAAAATTTGAAATAGCTAAAGAATTTATTGAGGCTATTCTATCATTAAGGCAAGAAAATAGAATAAAGACAAGATGGCCTCTTAGAAAAGCTTTAATTCCAATTGATGTTGGTGATGCTAAAGAAGTTATAAAAGTTTTGGCTAATGTTAAAGAAATTAATGTTGGAGAAGAATTGTCTTTTAGATCAAAAGAAACTAAATTTGGTAAAGTATTTTTGGATGTTAATTTATATGATGATTTGAAAGAAGAAGCTATAATTAGAGAAGTTATTAGAGCTATTCAAGAGGAAAGGAAGAAAAGAAAGATGAATGTCTGGGATAAAATTAATTTAAAAATTAATGGAGATGAAAATATTTTAAATATTGTAGAAAAAAATGCTGAATATATTTCAAAAGAGGTTGGAGCCGAAAGTTTAATAATAGGAGAAGGTGGAAAAGTAGAAATTGATACATTAGATAGTAAAATTTACTTCGAATTTTGACTTACAGTTTACAACCAGTCAAATTTGCTATAGCTTCTGCAGTAAATACTCCGTAATATGCTTGATTTTGATAAACTAATGCTGGTAAAGAAGTCAAACCTATATTAATACATTGTTGTATGGCATCCCCGTCACAACTTACATAAATTTTTCCAGAATATCTACCAAGAATATTTAATTGTAATTGAGTAGCTGTATTGATTTCAGAAACATTTGTATTCATGGCCCCAAATATTCTTACATTTTTATCAAATAAACAGTCTATAAACTTTTTCATTCTTTCTATTCTATCTATCGATTCCCTAACAAATATAACGTTCTCTGATAAATATCTTCCATCTTTAGTAACATATGTTTCCAAATAGTTTGTTCCACCAAAAATATTAATTCTTAGCAAAATCTTGTAAAGGTTTCCTTCTTCTTTTATACTAACTATTTCGACTGAAGAGCCGGGATTAGCAATTTCATACAACTTTCTTACATCCTCTGCTACTTTGTTTTTTTGTATTAAAGGGAGGCCAAAATTTACTAAAGCTAAAATTGAAAGTCCTATAATTAAACCTAAAATTGTTCCAACAAAAAATTGTTTTTCTATCTTCTTGCCTTCCATTATAAAAAATTGTTTAGGTTATTTAAAAATTAATAAAATTACTTTAATTAAAATTAAAATAGATGCTCGGGTGGCCGAGGGGCTAGGCAACCGGCTGCAGACTGGTGTATTGATTAATGAAAGGCAAACACCGGTCTACGGGGGTTCGAATCCCTCCCCGAGCTCTTATAATTTTAACATACTTAGCAAAAATATTGTTTAGATATTTGCAACGATGTAATGAAGAATTAATTAGCAGACTTGATTTTTACTTTAGACATTCGAAATTAATTTTAATAATATGATTAATAAAATGATAAAAATAAAATTAATATCTCCTTTAGTTGGTTTTGTAATGGTTTTAGGAATAAGTATATTTATAGCTACACTTTCATTAACTGTAATAAAACCAACTATAGAAAGAAATAGAGCTATAAACATAATTAACGAAGCTTCTATTAATTTAGAAATAATTTCCTCTATAATAAAGGATGTGGTTTCTGAAGCTCCTGGCTCTAAAAGAACTATATCTTTAACAATTTCTGATGGAGAATATTATTTTGATAAAGAAAAAAATTCCTTAGTATTTTATTACAATTCTCCACAAAAAGTTGATTTACTGGGAAAAATTGGAGATAAATTTTTATCCATAGGAACAATTTTTTATGATTTTTTTGCAAATAACAATTTAGATAAATATAGAATAATTTCTGGAAACTGGAATATAAAAAATAGATTGGAAGGAATTAATGGAACAATTTATATTCCAATAAATGGAAGTTATAATTCTATTTTTGTTTCATCTAGATTTTCAAGTGAAAACAATCTAGGTCAACTATTTTTAGATCCAGCTCCAGAAAATTTAGTTTTGTATTTAACATTTGATGAAGGTGGTGGAAACATAGTTTATGATTATAGTGGAAATAACAGAATTGGTATACACTATAAGATTATGAGGAATTTTACAAACTTAAATGAAACTTCTGGAATAAAAACAAATAGAACACATATTTTCGACTTCCCCAATCAAGATATTTTAAGTGACGTAAATCTGACAGTTAGTTATAGAAACAATACTATAAACGGTGAGATGGTAAGAGTCTTTGTCAATGGAAATTATATAGGTCAATTTAATTCTAGTGATAGAACAACTATAAGTTTCAATAATATATTAAGATATAATTTTACTTCAGGTAGTATAAATACAATAACTTATGAGGTTAGCAACACTAACATAACAACCTCTATCATAAGATATGCTAGCTTATGTGAAAGACAATATGGAATTTTTGGAAATAGTATTACGTTTGATGGAAGGAGCGATTATGTAGATTTACCTGATATTTCTAATGGAAATTTTTCGCGAACATTGACAGCCTGGATATATCCTAATTTACAATCATATGGTAGAATGGAGATTGTTAACATTATGGGAACTTTTTTTAACCTTCAAAATGATGGTCGAGTTTGTATATACATTTCTGGAGCTAATGTAATCTACAATTGCTCTAAAATAAGAATACAACCCAAAAACTGGAGTTTTGTCGCTGTATCTTTTAATAGTACTCACGAAATGATATACATAAATGGAAACTTAGATTCAAGTTCTCTTGTTGGAATACCAAACACTGCTAAATATGATGATTCAATAGGTGTTTGCAGCTACTGTAATTGGGGTTCTTGGTTTAACGGTACAATAGATGAAGTAAGAATTTACAATAGAAGTTTAACTGAAGAAGAAATTAAATTTTTGTATGAGCAAGGATTGAAAAAGTTGCAAAATAGTGGGATGATAAATGTTAATAACTTTAATAATACAAAAATTGTTTTTTCTAATCCCGATGGAAAAATTTATGTTAGTGAAATAATAGTTGGAAACTTTGATTCTAAGGAAATTAATTTAATTTTACCAATTTACAATGTTGATTTTATTTCTAATTTCAAAATTGGAAAAGGAAACTACAGAATTAAAATTGAAAATATAGGGTTTAATGAAACAAGTAAAAGGCCAATTATAAAAATTGAATTGGAGTAAAAATCTTAAGCTTCACTTTCTTTTAGAGATTCAATCATCTTTCTTCTAAATTCTCCATATTTATCTGTAGGTGAATATTTAGGAGGTTCTGGATTGAATGTTTTTGATCCACAGACAGGGCAAATTTCTTTAAAAGTATATCTTCCACAATTCCCACATTTTCTCATCTTCATTCCAATCTCCTATAACTAAAAGATATTTTATCATTTCCCGCTTTTTCAAGAATCTTAGAAATTCTCTTTTCTTCTTTTTTTGGATCTTTTGTAGATATTTCTAGTCTATAAAGAGGAGAAGAAATATAATAAATTTTACCTCCACATTTTTGCTCCAAATCCAAAAGAAAATCCTTTATTATTTCTATCCCATTTGGTTCTAAACTTTTAACTTCAAGCTCATATTTTAGAATTGTCTCCTTTTCTTTTATACTCATTTCCTTTACTTCAATTAAAGCATCTATCCATTTATTATCAATTCCTAATTTTTCTAACTTTTCTCTATCCATTTTAATAAAAGCATCAAATAATGAACCGAACTTTTTAATTAGCAAAAATCCTACTTGTTTATATCCTTCTTCTAATGGAATTTTTAATTTATTACAAGCCAATTCCAAAAGTTTTTCTCCTCTTTGCTCCTTTCTAAACTCATTCAACTTTTCTTTTTCATCAATCTTAGAAACCCTTTTTAAACTTAAGTGAACTAGATTATTCTCTTTTTCAATTTTCATAACTTTTGCAACAACTATTTCTCCTTCTTTTACCACTTCTCTAACATCAAAAATCCACTTACCTGCAGCTTCTGATATAGGAATCATCCCTTTTAGTTTGTACTCCAAAAGCTCGCCCCAAGCAGCAAATTGAGTAACTTCAGTAAGCTTACAAACTACCAATTCTCCTTCTTCTGGATACCCTTCTTTTAGAGGCATAAAAAGTAAATCTATTACATATTAATAAGTTTATTCTTTAAGAGATTTTGATAATTCATTAATTAGTTTTCTCACATATTCTCTTAATTGCTCAACTTCATTTCCTTTAAGGAGTTCTATCTTCTTATTATCTAATACTTCTTTTTTCAATTTCTCAATCCTATCCCAAATTTCTAAGTAATGTCCATCAATTTTTCTTGTATCAACAAAATCTCTTTTGAAAGCTTCTTTTATATTCATTCCTAAACTTTTTTCTAATTCATTTATACTCATATCTTCAGGTAGCTTATGCAAATTTTTTAAAGCAGTAGCTACAGCTTTATGTAAAACTTCATATGTTCTTTCAAGTATTTTCTCTTTCTTTCTAATCTCTAATGCATTCAGAATGCTAAACATCTTATCTACAAATTTTTCTGCCTTTTCAATCCAGCTATCTACAAAATCTCCTTTAACTTCCAATAGCTTTTTATGTTCAATATCTTTTCTAATTTTAACAATTTCTTTTATATATTCAGCATATTCTTCTTCAACTATTCCAGTTTTAACTAAATATTCCTTAAATTCTTCATAAAGCTTACTAGGAACTGGTGGTTCAATACCCATGAACATTAAAACCGCTTGAGCAGAATTAACTATAGCGTAATAACAATCTTCAGCCAGCATTAAAAGTTTTACAGTTTTAGCTCTAGCTATTTTTTTAGGAGCATCTTCCATATAACTTTCTATTGCTTCTCTTGTACCTTGAATTTTTCCAAGTTTTAATAGTCTTTTCCAAGGTAAGAAAAAGCCAGTATCAAAAATTGCTTCCCCCTCTTTAATAAAATTATAAACTATTGGATGGCCGGATCTTGCATAATCAAAAAATTCAGTTAAAGTGTATGAAGGCTGTAAAGAAATTTTTTCTGAAATATTTTTAGCTATATTCTCTATATCTCTATCTATTTCTTCTACTTTTTCCGGACTTAATTCTTCTATTGTATCATCTAAGATTACTAAAACGTCTATATCGCTCTCTGGCTTCTCTTCTCCTCTTGTAACAGATCCGAACACAATAATAGACTTTATTAAACCATTATATTTTTCCAAACACTTTGAGGTAAATTTTTTAAGAACTTCTCTAGTTTCTTCATTCATTCTAATCCT
Organism: Candidatus Aenigmatarchaeota archaeon; assembly: GCA_039000725.1. Classification (GTDB taxonomy): domain Archaea; phylum Aenigmatarchaeota; class Aenigmatarchaeia; order CG10238-14; family SpSt-28; genus SpSt-28. Next base: position 84,699 of record JAWBNO010000002.1, read on the forward strand.
CCGTTAATTCTTTTGGTAAGAGTTGTTTAAATCTATCAACTATCTCTGAAGATAAGGTTAAAGCTTTTTGTAAATAATATCCATCAACATCATTAACAATTTTATGATCTATATCTTTCCACATTTTATTTAATTCCTCCCATTTTTTTAGCCATTCCTCTTCAATTTTACCCTCTTCTACCATTTTTCTAATAAAGTTAGAAATATCCTTAGGATCTGGCTGAACCTTATAAATATGCATAATTACAGCTTGAATTATATCGCTACCACAATATCTCAAATCAAATATAATACCTTTTAAAGCTTCTTTTATTCTTTCTAATCTTGCAATAGATGACTTAGTTTTTATTCTAATTGTCTCTTCACTAGGTGGTATTAGTCCCATTTCGAGCATTCTTTGAACTGGCTTGGCAAAACCAGTATCATAGATAATCAAACCGTATCTTAAATAATTTACAATCTCTGGAGATCCTAACCTTAGCCATTCCCAAAACTCTGTTAAATGAGATAGCTGTATATGTAAATCCTTGTAAAAAGAAGCAGTTAGCAAAATATCTTCTCTTACCTTTTCTATATCAAAACCTGCTTTTCTTATTGTATCATCTAAAATTATTAAAACATCAGCATCAGAAGTTGGTTTTAAATCTCCCCTAGCAACAGAACCAAATATTAAGACAGATTTAACCATTTCGCTGTATTTTTTTCTAATTTCATTCATAAACTTGATTGTCTTTTCTATTAGTTCTTTTTTTCTTTGTTCTTTTTTATCAACTTCCACCAACTTAATATCTTTCAATTCTTTTTCTAAATCTTCAATCATTCATAAAATTGTAATCAAAAAATATAAGTTATTTGAGTTCTTCTTTTTTCCATTCTTCAGAAGTTTTACCCCTCTCTATAGCTTTTTTTCCTAAAAACGTGTGACTCTCTTCCGGAACTTTCAAAGTTCCTTTTAAAGGATCAAAAAAATGTTCTTTAATTATTGCTAGCTGTCTCTCGTATGACAATATTTCTTTGCTACTAACACCATAAAATTCCATTGGCAATTCTTCTGGTTTAATTTCTTTTTCCAAATATTCGACAATTATTTTTAATGCCGCTGCTGATTGACCCATATACTGAGCTGGAATTTGTCCTCCTCTTGCACCACCTCTTTCAAAAATTAATATACCAACGTTTTTTCCTTTTCCAAAACCTATTTTTCTAAGTTCATAAGCATATTTGTAAATCCAATACTGAGCTTCACTACCAATATCTATTGGCTCATGAGCAGGATGATACGGTTTTGGTGAACCTACATGAAACACTAACAAATATCTACCTATATCTACTTTTTCTATTTCCATGATATTCTTCAATCTTTCTATTTCTTTAATAGGATCCATATTGTTATGTAGGTAATGTTCTTGATCAAAAACCATACCTAATGGAGGATCTTGCGAAACTGAACTTAAATCAATATTATCCGAAAGCAAAGAATACTTACATAGTTCATCACCACATTTGACCATTCTATATATATCATCTGCTCTACATAATCTTTGTAATCCTTCTTCTCCTGATCTCGAAATTTCTGGATTTTCAAAAACTATCCTTATTCCTATTTTTTTAATCTTTGAAAATGGTGTCAACTTCAAAAATTTTTCAAATTCATTACTTACATTTTCATTTACCTTAGAAAATGTTTTTTTAGATTCTAAAATAAATTCTTCTTTATTTCTGTTCATAAAATGACCTAATATATATCTTGATGCAACCATAGCAACTATCTCATCTGGTAACCTAACCTCTCCTTTATTCTCATCAAAAAACTTTATTCCTATCTCTTTTTCTAACTCTTCCCAACTTTTATTGCCAAAAAAATATTTCCAAAGTGGTTCTTTGTCAGAGTTTCTAGCTTCATATAGGTAACGAGCTATTATTAAGTATGCTATTTCTTCATAGGTTATCGCACCCCTAGCAAATCTTAATGAAGTTATTTCTTCAAAAAATTTCCAAGCAAGCTCTTCAACTTTATCTCGATTATTTCTAACTTCATTAATAAAGTTGTTTCTAACTTCATCCAATTTTTTTAATATTTCACTTTCATCTTTTATTCCACTTTCAATCAATTTTTTTCTTTCGTTTTCAATTAATTCAGATAAATATTTACTTAATATTCTCGACTCTATATCTTCTATGGATTCGAATCCTAAACCGCTTTCTCTTGCTATTATAAAGTAAAGCAGGTTTGAATTAAAAATCCATTTTTTTGTTCTAGCTTTAGCTTCTTTTAATTCAATGTCGTTCTCTTTCTCAAAAAACTGGACCCAATCTGGATTTCCATTTATATCTACAGTTATATGACCTGCGTATCTATATCTTTCCACTACCATAGATATTGTTGGTAGATTTGAGGCGTGGAAAACTATATACTTTGGTAAATAATCTGTTATTCTTTTTCCACTTTCCCTACATTTTCTCTCTAAATAATCTTTTTCTTCTACAAAAAATTTGTAATAAATCGAATCTAAATATTGATTCAATCTCCTATGACTTTGCTTCCAAACTATCTCTAAAGCACTTTCTAAGGCAAGACCTTCTCCTAATTCTGCATGCATTCCCCAATTTATTTGCAAAGTATCTATAAGTCTTACTATATTTTTTACAACATCTGGTTCTTGAAATTCTGAAATACTTTCAAAATCCACTTGAACGAAATTTATACCATAAGTTGCTGCAGAACCTATTTTACTTGCTAACCCTAAAAGATCTGTGTTCCTAGCAATACTCCACCATCCACTAGAAACACCAACAATATAACTCATACTAAAGAAACACCTCTAGCACCAGGTACATTAAAAACAAGATTGAAATAATTTCTTATTTCAGAAAATAATACTCCAGCTTGTTTTAAATAATACTTTGTTATCCTATCTGAAACTATAAACTCGTAAGGTCCTCTAGCTCTAATAAAGGTTAAGTTTATTCCAACGTATTCACTTATTTTGGAGAAGAATCCCAATATCTGATCTAATAAATTTTTTTCCTTTTTTTGCTCATCCTCTTTTATCTCTTTATATTCTCCATAAATTTCCCCAAACTCTTCTTTTAACATATTTTCTACGCTTTCCCATCTATCTTTACTTAATCCAAATTCTCCAAATAATGCACCTATTTCATATTCAAATCTTTTTTCTCTAGCTATTAACTCTAAAATATGACCAATTATTATATTTTGTGTTTTGACATAAGTTCTTAGTCTAATTATCAAATCTTCTATTTGTACTCCATTAGGTAAAAATAAAACAGCTCTTTCTAATGGAAGTTCTACAAAAACAAAATAAGGACTAAATGGCCAAAGTACACCTTCAGTCCCAACAGCAGCTCCTGCAGAATATCTATTCAAAAGTCTTTTTCTTGCCTCAAAAAGATCAGAGGCTGTTAACCTAATTTTGTACTCTTTTTCTATTTCTCTCTTGATTTTTCTAACTACATTATCGATTGATGGCTCTACTGGTAGAGAATCGATTTTATCTCCTGGTTTTATTATTCCTTTTTTAATAAGCTCTTCAATTTCTTGTTGAGTGAAACCTGCTTCTTCTGGAAGAATTTTTGCTATTCTTTCATAACTAGCTTTCCATTTTTCAGCTGGCGTAATAGCTTTCCATGCCCAAAGTGTCATAGAATCGATAGAAAACGCTTGAGCATCTGGCCTAAAGAAACTTCTTAAAATTGCAGCCCTACCTCCAGAAGAGGACAAAGCATCATTAATCATCTTATATCTAGCTATTATAGGTCTGAGAGAATTTTTATATTCTTCAATTGATCTTTTTCTAGCTTCAACTAACTCTTTTAATCTTCTATATCTTTCGACTACAGTTTCTAAAAACATTTTCTTCCATTCTAAAAATAACTTATTTTTTGTGGCAAGAACGACCTTCTCAGCATAAGAAACATCTAGCTTTATTTCCTCTGGTGATTTTTCTTCTCCTAACTTCATAAAATCAGAAATTATAGTTGGCCATCTAGATGATATTGACCTTAGAGAAATTGGTGTGTTTGGCAAATCAGTGTGTATATCAACTTCATCTATGAAAACAGCTCTTAAGGTTTGCTCTATACTAATCTTTTCATTAACTAATTTCTTTTTCATCTCTTCGTTTTTTTCATTCTGAATTTTCTTTTCAATTTCCTTAATTTTTTCAAAGTATTCAACATAACGTCTATATTTTCTTAAATCATGCAACAAAAGTTCCAAATCTGAATATGCTTCAGCTATGCTTTGCAAGCCCACCTTTATTTGTTGCATTAGTTGTTCTTTTTCTTTCAAAACTAATTCGTAATATCCTTTATTTATTGGTGATACAAATATGCTTTCATTAATTTTAGCTCTTTCAAATCCCCATTTGCCCAATTGAAAAGATATACCATAATAAGCTCTAGTACACCCCCCCAATTGAGAAGTATAGTCTAGAGTAATATCTTGATCTAATGGATTAGAATTTATTCCCTCTCCAGGTTTTAGATCTTTTCCTAGAGGGGGCGGTCCTTCTGGATATCTTACCATTAATAATTTTTGTTATACAACTTAATATTTTAGCAAGAACATCCCTATTCCAATTAAAATAATTCCAATAAATGTTGAAAATCTAGCCATGCCTTCTGGTTGATATTTGTCCAAAAAAGGAAAACCAATTATAAGCCATATACCAAAAATTATAGAAAATAGTCCAAAAATCTTTCGTAACATTACATCACCATTAAAAATAAATACAATAAAATAGAAGCAAAGAAGATTGAATAATAAAATGTTTTGGTTTTTGTCGTAAAGCCAGCTATAAAAATAAGAATAATAGCAAGAGTAAAAATCGCTACAGACAAAATTTTCTTAAGTATTAACATTTAATATATTGTTTCAAAAAATATTTATGCCTATATTTGCGAGAACAAAACTCATAATTCATGAAGATTGTTTAGCCACGATGGGAACGACCTCTCCTCTTCCTGGAAAAAAATTTGTAAGCTTAGAATATAATGGTCCTAATCCTCAAATAGCTTACTATCAAGCAAAAAAAATTCTGGCATCAGTAACAAAAATGCCAGAAAATGAAATTATAGAAAGAGATTTTAGTTGGGATAGAAGTGGAGAAGAGGAAAAGTTTAGCGTAAACTTTGACGTAGTTAAGGATATGGACAAGTTTTCTTTTATTCAAATAACGGTCTCCATAAAAGGTAAAATAAAACCAAGTAAAGAATTTGGAAAGGAAGGTAATCTTTCAATAACAATAGATGGTGCTCTTAGGACAGAATATCCTCAAGACACTCTATGGCAAAGAAGTTTACTTTATGAGCTTTTTAGGGCCTTCTATCATAAATTTATATACGAAGAAAATAGAAAGAAATACAAAGAAGAATGCGTTGCAATAATAATGCAAATTTATAACGAATTAAAAGAATTTCTAAACGTATTACCAAAGAGATAACTATGACTTGGATTATAGAAGATGATTGTTTAGTTCCAGAAAAGTATATTAAAATATCCTACAGAGGGCCTAATCCGTTTCTAGCTTATCAATCTTTATTTGGAATATGTAGAAAATATTTAGAAATAGATCCTGCGGACTATTGGGAAAGAGATTTCAGATGGGATAATAGTGATGACCCTAGAGGTTTTTATGTTAGAGTAATAGTTCAAAAATCTTTAGATAGCAGAAGCAAGGTATTTTTTGAAATAATTATACAGGGTAAACAGCCCAAAGAGTCTAATAAAGAGGGCGAGGTTGTTGTATTAATAGGAGCCAAATTAACTACAGAATATAAACAAGATACTCCCTTTCAAAAGTCTTTCTTATACAAAAGTTTATTATGGATGTACAACTACTTCTTCTATTTTAGAGTTAGAAGAAGATACTTGGAACTTTGCAAACAACTATGTGAAAAAATAAGAGATGGTTATAAAGAAATTTTAAATATAGGATAAAATAAAAAAATGGGAATGTTTGATTTTCTGAAACCAAAGAAGAGTGAAAAGGAAAGCTATCCTCTTCAATCATTTTCACAAACATCACAACCCCTCTTTCAAGAATCTCAACAATCTAATAAAAGTACAGAAAATAACGAAACCGTCTTTGACAACAAACAAAATAAAGAGAGTAACGAATTTAAACTACTTATAGATAAAATAGAAAGTTTAAGATTAGGATATGAACTGTTAAATGAGAAGTTGGAAAGAATAGAGAAGATGATTAAAGAAATATATGATCTAGCCAAAAGTTAATAAGAAAATAATATTTAAACCCTCAAAAATTAAGAATATTTATGGCAATAAATATCGAAATGTTAAAAAAATTGCTAATAGAACCTCATAACTTTCTATCTAAGATAGAAAAAGAAAAAACAGAAACGACTCTGGTTCTAGCTTGTTTGAACTGGATATTAATAAGTATTGCAATAGGTGTTGCGCTAGAAAACTTCAAATATTCATTAGCTGCTTTAGTATTGGGAATTATATTCCAACTAATAATCAGCTTCTTTATAACAGTAACGCTCAAAATGTTTGGCGGGAAGGGTAATTATAAAAACGCTCTCGATGCATTGACATATCCGTATTTTGGTTTGGCTTTCAGCACAATAGTAGTTTCATTGATATCTAAGACAATACCATACGTCTCAGGAATTATAGGCTTGATTCTTTTCATGCTTTATTTCACAATTGGTTTCAGTGGAAATATAAAAGTACTAAAAGAAAGCTTCAAGTGTGATTTAATAACAGTAATAGTTTCTAAAGCGATAATAGCGACAGCATTTATAATTTCAATATATCTAGCTGCTCTATTCGCTTATCCATCAATCTTTAGAACTCTTTTCTCTTTCTTTTAATTTTTTTTATCTAATTATTGAATGGTAGAAATTGGACTAATAGGCAAACCGAACGCTGGAAAGTCTTCTTTTTTAAAAGCGGCTACAATGATTGACGTAAAAATAGCTCCAATTCCGTTTACAACATTAGAACCTAATGTTGCTATTTCTTATGTTACAAAAGAATGCATAGAAAAAGAATTTAATACGAGATGTAATCCTAAAAGGGGCTATTGTAATGATGGAATAAGAGGTATACCAATAAAATTAATTGACCTTCCAGGAATAGTTCCACAAGCACATTTAGGAAGAGGTTTGGGTTTAAAATTTTTAGACGAAGCGAGAAAATGTGAGGCTTTAATTCATGTTGTAGACTTCTCTGGAACTACCGATGAAGAAGGTAAACCCACAATTGATTATGATCCGGAAAATGATATAAAATTTGTTGAAAACGAAATCAATAAATGGTTTAAAGGAATAATAGAAAGAGGATTGGAAAAATACAGAAGAAATTTAAATTCTATGAAAAGAGATGAAATCGTTCAGATATTAGAGAAACAACTAAGTGGTTTAGAAGTTAAAAGAAAAGAAATTGAATATGTTTTAGATAATTTTGGCCTATCTGACTTAGAAGAGTTTTCTAGAAAGCTTAGAGAGATATCGAAACCTATTTTGATTGTTGCTAACAAAATAGACTTGGAATCTTCTAGAAGAAACTATGAAAAGTTAAAGAACAAATATAAAATTATACCTGCTTCTGCTGAAGCAGAAATAGCACTAAAAACTGCAATTAAAAAAGGTCTAATAAAAATAGAAAATGGAAAGATTAAACTGATCTCTTCTGAACTAACTGAAGTGCAAAAAGTAGCACTAGAAAAAATAGAGAAGGAAATATTATTTAGATATGGTGGAACTGGAATTCAAGAAAGCTTAAACTATACAGTTTTTAATTTGTTAAACTATATAGTTGTTTATCCCGTCGCCGATAGGAACAAATTAACAGACTCTGAAGGTAATATTCTTCCAGATGCATTTCTCGTAAAAAAGGGAACTAAGTTGAAAGAATTTTCATTTCTAATACATACAGAGATAGGAAGTAAGTTCATTGCTGGTATAGATGTTAAAACTAAGAAAACTCTTTCAGCAGATTATGAGCTTAAAGATAACGATGTAATAGAAATTATTCATGGAAAATAACCTAGAAATTTATCTCTTCAGATAATGTTTTTTCATATTCGTTTAATTTTTCAATAATTTTTTTCTTAGCTTCTAAAATTTCTTTTTTTTCTTGTTTCGTTTTAGCTTTAATTTCTAATAAACCTATAGCATATAACGCAGAATGAAGTTCCAACCAGAAAAATGCTCTTTCTAAAGATTTCCTTACTTCTAGATTACCAATACTAAAAGCTTTTTCTTTCCATTTCTTGTAATTTGAATAGCATATTTCTAACTGTTTTCTAATGTCCATAATTACTATATAGTAGTAAAATATTTAAACCTTATGGCTTTATGACTATTAATAAGTAGTTAATTATTCTAGCTTAAAAATTCTTTCGTTAGCCAAAGGAGCTACAGCATTAAATCCTTCTCTCCTAAGTTCTTCTGCAAATTCCTGAGTATGATCACCATGGACACAGAAAACTCTTTCTGGGTTTAATTTTTTAACAAATTTAAACAAATCCTTCCTACCAGCATGGGCAGAAAAATCAAGTCTCTTAACTCTCATCTTTACTTCTATTTCTCTATTATCGTGTATGAATTTTCCTGTCTCTAATAAAATTCTACCCGGAGTTCCTTCTATTTGCCAACCTGTTAGTATTAAACTTGCTTTTTCTCTTTTATACAATTTACTTATATAGTAAACGATTGGACCCCCATTTAGCATACCGCTTGTTGTTAATATCACGCAAGGTTGTTTAATTATTTTTTTTCTTTTTTCAGGCTTAACGAAATTAACAAAATCTAAAGCATCATCAAACTTTCTTTGATCTCTCAATAAATTCTTATACTTAGCTATAATTGTAGTTGCTTTTTTTGCCATACCGTCCATGTATATAGGATAATTTATTCCATAATTTTGTAAAATCAACAATATCTCCTGCGCCCTTCCAACTGCAAAACAAGCAATTATTACCGGTTCTTCATCAGATATGGATTCATCAATTATCTTAATAAGTTCTTTCTCTTCTTCCTCTCTATTGGGATGGTCTCTATCTGAATAGGTACTTTCAATTATTAAATTTTTTATTCTGGGTAATTCTAATTCACAACCATTTATTAATCGAGTATCTATAGTGTTAAAGTCTCCGGTATATAATATATTATTTTTTTGTGTCTCTAGAAATATCATGGAACTGCCTGGTATGTGTCCTGCATCAAAGAAAGTTGCCATAATGTTGCCTATTTTTACCTTTTTATTATAATAAACATCAACAAAATTTTTTATCGTTTGTTTAATGTCATAAGAGCTAAATGGTAAATCATAACCTTCTTCTGCAGAGACTTTTATTGAATCTTCCAGTAAAAGCTCAACTAATTCTCTATTAACGTTTATTGAATATATTGGAGTCGAATAGTCTTTAACCAAAATTGGTATTGCTCCTGAATGATCCAAATGAGAATGTGATAATAAAACAGCTGTAGGTTTTTCTACTGGTAGAGGAAATTTTGGTGGTATTTCTCTCGGTTTTGTTCCATAATCTAAGACTAATTTAGTTCCCTTCTCTTCAACCAAAATTCCGCTAGCACCAACGCATCCCATGGCTCCCAAAAAACTAACTATCATTTGTCTCACCAAAAATTAAAAAGCAAATAAAATAATAAAATTGAAAGAGATAAAAACACAAGAATATTTACAACTTCTTTAGCGATTTTTTTATTATTTTTATAAATTACAATAAAATTTCCTAATATATTCAAAATTATAAGGAACGTTAAGAATCTTGAAACTTCTGATTTAGATAATAAAGAAGATACTGTGACTGTTAAAGAGCTTGTATCTAATATACCTATAGGTAAAAGTAAATAAATATAATCTTTTCCCAATTTTATGTACATCAAATTTGCTACATAGAAAATTGATATGAAAATTAAAATATAGATGAATGCAAACTTTAAGTCTAATGGAGATTTAAGACTAATATCTTCTCTTTTAATTCTTAACTCTCTCAATTTTTTAACACCAACTATATAGCCCATAAATGAAACTATAGGCAAAAACAGTAATTTTGAAAAATTGTTGAAATTAATTATAGTAGAAAGTATAAAAACTCTATTCAAGAGAGAAGAAAGAGAAAGCAATATCGCATACTTAGCTACTTTTCCTTCACTTAATTTAGAAGAAAAGAAATTTGACATATAAATTGAATTTATAAGTCCGCCTAAAATAGCATCTAAAATTAACCCCTTATATTTCAATAATTTTATGATTATGTATACGAAAAAACTTAAACCTAAAATCAAAACTAAACCGAACCAAACAAATTTAAGATTTAATGTTCCTAACGGATCTATAGGTTGATTTGGTAATATAGGATATATTACAAAAAATATTAAACCAAAAATTAAGAAATCTCTAACTTCTTCAACTTTTATTTTATGTGCAAATTCGTGCATCTTCTCTTTTAAAAAAAGTATCCATGTTAAAATGAAAGTTAGACCTAAAGAAAATATGTAAGGTTCTTCTTCAAAATAGAATATAAAACCGATGAAAAAAGTTAGAAGAAGGGCTACCTCTGTCGTTATACCTGCTTCTTTATTTTTAGCTATTTTTCTATAGAAGTTTAGAGAACACAATGAACCTATAATAAGAACTATTAAGAAAGAAAAAAACTGACTAAAATTTGCATGTAAAAATGCTGTTATTAAACCTAATGAGCATATTAACATGAATGTTCTAAAACCAGCAAAAACTGTTCCTTTCGCTCTTCTTTCTCTCTCTATTCCAATTACAGCACCCATAGCTAAAGAAATTACAAATTTAATAAGTAAATTCAAAGATATCACATTCATTAATCATTATTAAAATTCTTTGCTTATAAATCGTATGAGAGAATCTACAGAAATAAAAAAAATATGTAATAAAGAAATAACTAAGATGAGAGAAGTCTTAGATAGTATTAAAATCGTTGATGAAAAGTCTTTAGAAATTTATAATTTAGCACTTTCATACTACACTGATTCTAAATATTTTTATAAAAAAAAGGATTATTTGAGATCTTTTGAAGCTATAATTATTAGTTGGGCTTATATTGATGTTGGACTTCATTTGAAATTATTTGAAATTCCAGAAAAACTAAAGATTTATTTTACTATTGAATAATTAAGATAGTATGTATTTAGAGTACATATGGACAAATAGGATGAAATGGATTTTGAAAAAAAGTAAAGATAAAAGATGCCTTCTTTGTAGTATTGCAAGAGGCAAAACTAAAGCTAAAATATTGAAAGAGGGAGAATTCTATGTTATAATGAACAATTTTCCATACACAACTGGACATCTTTTAATATTTCCGAAAAAGCATGTAAGTAGTATTGAAGAATTGAATGACGAGGAGCTTATGAAGCTTATGAAAACTATAAAGTTTTGTATAATTAAGTTAAAAAAATGTTTAAAACCTAAAGGTTTTAATATTGGATGCAATATAGGAAAGGTTGCCGGTGCTAGTGTTAAGCATTTACATTTTCATATTGTCCCTAGATTCGGAAGTGATGCAGGTTTCGTAGAAATAGTTTCTTCTACAAAAGTTATGCCAGAACCTATAGAAAAGACTTACAAAAAAATTAAGAAATATTTTCGTGATTCTAAACCATAAAAATATATTTAAATACTTAAAGTATTATAGAATTAAGTATGAACGAAAGACCAATAGATGCTTTGGACAAAGCTAAAGGCAAAAGAGTTTTAGTAAGATTAAAAAATGGAGAAGAAATAACAGGAACTCTAAGGGCTTTGGACCTTCATCTAAATCTATGGTTAGATGATGCAGAAATAAGAAAGAATGAAGAAACAAAAATCAAAGTTGGTACTATTCTTATAAGAGGAGACACGATAGTATACGCTTCTCCAGTTCTTATATAATTTTAATTAAGTTTTAAAAATCTAGAATAATATAGTTTTAAATATGTAAAATTAAAATCTTTGAGGGCCTGTAGCTCAGCCTGGTAGAGCAGCGGAAGCGTCTAAACGCTGCTGAGGCTTTTAAGCCACAGGCTGAAAAAGCTCTGAAAAAATGAAGAAACCCGTTGGTCGCGGGTTCGAATCCCGCCAGGCCCACACAATTTTTAAATTAAAATTTTTACACGAATATTAACTAATGATAAACAAAAAAGCTGCAGTTGAAGCGGCTCTGTTTGTATCAAATAAACCACTAACAGTAAGACAAATATCTTATCTTCTGGGAATTCCTACAAAGGAAATTGAAAACATATTAAAAGAAATTAAAAAAGAGTTAGAAAAAGAAGAAAGAGGAATTATGTTATTAGAAACTCCAGAAGGATTTGAACTAGTAGTCAAACCAGAATATAGACAATATGTCCAAAAAGTAGCCCCATTTTCTGAATTATCTGAAGGGGTTAAGAGAACTCTTGCCATAATAATAGCAAAACAGCCAATAAAACAATCTATGCTAGCCAAAATACAAGGTAACAAAGTTTATGAATATCTAAAAATTTTAGAAAAGAAAGGATTAATAAAAACGGAAAAGTTTGGTAGAACCAAAATTATTACTTTAACAAAGAATTTTGAAGAATATTTTGGAAAAAGTATAGAAGAGGTTAGAAAAGAGTTAATGAACTTAACTACCAGTTAATTTGTCTTTCCATTTGTTCTTTAATTTTTCGTACTCCAGTCCTGCATTTCTTACAGGTAAGAAAAGATAAAGTATTATTCCAATAACTATTACTACAATAAGTATTAGTAAGATATACCATGGAAAACCGCTTTTGTTTTTTTCTCCAGATATTGCAAGTATAGATAGCTTATTACTATTAGCTTCGAAATAAACGTTATTTTCATCTTCAGTTAATTTTGTAGTGCTTAACTTTTCCCATTTCTCACCATCCCATCTATACATGGATATAGTTGAAGTATCGATATCGTTATTTTTTATCCAAAACTTATCGACTTTAAATCTAATTTTAATATTCTTAACTAACTCTTCTGATATATTATGTGAAATTTCAAAAAATACGAAAACGTTCCCTGGCGGGGTTCTGGTCGGTAAAAATGATGGTGTTTTAATTTCGATATAAACATTGTTTTGATTATTTTTAACTTCTATTATAATTTGCCTTACTTTTAGCAAATCTTCGTTCTCTACATTTATAATGTTCTGAAATACAGAAGAAAGATTGTAAATATTTTTTGTTTCAATCAACACTTTTTCTTCATCAATTTTAGTTTCATTTGTCTTGTTTTCCGTTTCTTTTGGTTCAGAAACATTTTTTAATGGCGCCAAAACTCTAACTGTTTTTATTACTTGATATGAAGTGTAGTTTTCATTACCAGTTGTATTATATATAAAAATATAATAACCGGGTTTGTCTGTTATTAAGTCATAATATATATCCAAAATTTTAGTATTGTTCAAATAAAATCTACAAATAAGTTGCTCTGGACATCCAATTGCAATTATTGTCTTATTTACAGGAGCAACATAATCTCCTGTATTATAGATATCTAAAGGTGGAATTGCTTTATTTACCTCCAATGTTCCAGAATGACACACCATTTCTCCTTGAGTATCTAATCCGCAAAATGTCCATGGGTATTCCCCTGCTTTCAAGTCTCTTATTGTAAATGAAAATACTTGACTTCTAGGATTTGATATAGGTAAATAGTATGTTTTGCCTTCTATAGAAAAACTAACATTTGTTATATTGTTATGTGGGTGAGAAGGTGAAGTAAAATTTATTTTAAATTCATAACTTTTCTCTGGAGAATAGGTTTCGCTTGAAGGCGCCTTAATTACTGTATAAGAAAGTCTAGGATAAATTACTCTAATCCAATAAATTATACCAGAAGAATTTGAGGTATAATTTTGATTACCAGAAGAATTTACGAATAAAGAGTAATAACCAACGCCATCAAAATAATAAGAAGTATTTACTATGTCTTCTTTACAAGAAAATAACTGCTCATTATTAATATATCCGCAAATTTCTCCCTTAGACTCTATTATTATTTTTGCTATAGAACCATTGACTATGGTTACGTTTCCGTTTTTAACTTCATTAATATAAACATTTATTGGGTTATGTGCTTTCTCTATTTCAAAAAAGTATACGCTGCTATTTATTCTATTATTACTCGTATCATTAACAATAAAATAAAAGCTATAAGATCCTGCTGGTAAATCAATTATATAAAAGCTGGTATTTACACTCTTGGAGCCAAAACATTTTGCTTGAGTAAAGTTTTCTAAAAAATAAAACTCTATACAATCTATTTTAGAATCATCTTCAACTTTAATATTTATAGAGTAATTTCTTAGAGGAAGATAAACAAACTTAGTGTTATTTACTGGTGTTATAGAAATAATAGATGGATTTGTAACATCTATTACATTAACATTAACTGTTTTAGTATAATTATCAGATTCAAAAACAAATGCATAGTTTCCTGGATTTTCTGTATTAACATTAACTAATACATTCAATACTACTGTTTGATTCTCTTCATTTAATGAAATATCTGAACAAAATATCTTTAATGGTTCTTGTCTATAGCAATCTCCTCTTTCTATATTAAAAGTAGTTAAACTAAAACCTTCAGGGAAATACAAACTAAAATAACTTATATTTGCTCCAAGATATGAAATATTAAAACTGAGAAAATTTGAATAGGAATTATTAACAGTGTTTGGTTCTACATTTACTTCAAATTGTGCATAAGATGTACTAAATATAGTTAAAATAAATAAAATAAAACCATAAAATATGCATTTTATCATATATTTATTTTATTCACTTTTTAAATTAAGTAATGGTTTATGTAACAAAAGCGGATGGTAGTAAGCAGCCATTTGATAGAAACAAAATTTTAAGAACCTGTCTTAGATTGAGACTAAAATATGAAGATGCAGAAGAAATAACAAAAGAAATAGAAAAGAGAGTCTACGAAGGTATATCAACTAAAAAAATTCTTCAAATGATTTTTAAATATGCCTCATCTTATAGAAAATCTTTAAAATATCAAATAGATTTGAGAGAAAGTATATCTCTTCTTAGACCAAAACCAGATTTTGAAAAGTTTATAGGAATAATATTTGATGTGCTTGGCTATAAAACATTGACTAATCAAATAGTTCCGGGCTTTTGTATAGAACATGAAGTTGATGTCATTGCTAAAAAAGATGATGAAACTTTACTAGTAGAAGTTAAACATCATGTTAATCCTCATAAATATACGGGGCTTGATGTTTTCTTAGAAATAAATTCAACCTTAGAGGATTTAAAAGAAGGTTATAAATTAGGAAAACATTCTTTTAATTTTACAAAAGCATTAGTTATTTGTAATACAAAAATTTCTGAACATGCAAAAAGATATGCATCGTGCAAGAAAATAGATGCTATAGCATGGAAATATCCAGAAGATTATGGATTAGAAAGAATTATTGAAGAAAATAAATTATACCCGATAACAATTCTAAAAAACGTAGAATTAGAAGAAGCTTATAGATTAGCTGATTTTGGTATAATAACCTTAAAACAGTTGTTAACAGACCCTAAAAAAGTATCGTCTCAAGCAAAAATAAGTCTAAAAAGAATTCAAGAAATGCAAAGAGATGCTATGCTCGTATTAAGCGGCTAGTCTTTCTCTGGAAATTCGTATGATACAAATACTATAGCTACAATTGCTGTACCGTAATTTTTCTTTGGAATAAAACTTCTAGTAAAAATTTCTACTTCTTTTAGCTCGCAATCTTTACCAAATCTAGAAGAAAACATCTCATCCAAACTAGCTTTTAGTATTTCTTTCGCTTTCTCTTCTTCATCATTACCGTGATATTCTGCAACTAAACCTCCAAACTTTTTGCCATTTTTGTATACCCAACCAATTATTAGACCAGCTGTTAATCTTTCTCCTTTTTTCCCGTTACACACTGCCATTATAGTTTCGGCGACAGAACCAAAATGCAATTCTTTCTTTTCTATTCTTTCTGCTTCTTTTGGTATTATTGAAGAATACTGAATTATATTAACATTGTGTATTCCTGCGTCTTTTAAAGCTTGATCAAAGGATCCAGCATGAATTGTTATATCGCTCTCTCCTATCCCACTTGTTATAAAATACTTCTTAGGTATTCTATTTCCCAGCTCCATTCAATTTCTCCCTCTTCAAATCTATACTTATATTTTATTATTTAAAAATCTTACTAATGGAAGTAATTATTACACATTCTGATGCAGATGGTATAATAAGTGCTTCTATATTCTACAAGTTTCATCCTAAATCGTCTCTACATTTTTCTTCTCATCAATATCTACTAAAAAGCTTGTGTAACTTGATATTTAGAGATTATAAGAGAGTGAGAATATTAGATATTTCTCCTAACAGAAAAACCTTAACGATAGCCAGCGTATTTGACGAAGTAGTTTGGATTGATCACCACAAGATAGAAATTTCAGATATTCCAAGTAATATAAAATTAATCAATGAATATAGCGAAAGTACAGCAAAGCTCGTATCAAAAATTTTCGGAATAGAAGATAAAATTGTTGATATTGCTAATGAGATAGACACTAATAATGTTAAATCTCCTGAGGCAGAATTCTTTAGATCTTTAATCTCTGCTATAAAATGGAAATTTAAGCAATATCAAAACATTAAATTTAGGCAAATAGTTAAGATGCTTTCTTTTAAAGGTTTTTCCGAACTAGAAAAAGATGAGAGTATGACGAAAATTATTGAAGAGTATAATTTTTGGTTAAACTCGAATATAGAAAAATCTTTATCTACAGTCAAAAATTATGAAATATCAAGCAAAAAAATATTAATAGTTGAAGGCTTTTACGGAATTCCTGTATATGAAATTTATAATAGATTATCTACTAAAGAAAATTTTGATATTCTAATAGTTATTTATAGAAAGATTGATAAGTTTAGAAAAATTATAAAAAGTAAAATAGAGTTCAGAGGAAGAAACGGAAATAATGTTCTAGAAATAGCAAAAAAATTCAATGGGGGTGGTCACGAAAACGCTGCAGGATGTACAGTAGATTATTATATAACGCATGATGAAATAATAAGAAATATTGAAGAAGCTTTAAAAAGTAGTTTATAAATCAAATATATGAGGGAACCCACTCTTGCCGATATTACACCATTAGCATTTTGTATACAAACGGATGATTTGTTTGATACAAAAAACTTTCAGTCAAGTTTTGGTGACTATCTTTTATTAAGAGAAAGGGATTCGGAATTTGAGCAATTTATAATTGACTTAAAAAGAAAGTTAAATATACCTTCTACTCACCAAGACTACTTAGAAGGATATAAATTAGTACTAATAAGAAATTTAGACAAAATAATGTCCTTAGTTGAAGGGAGATATTCTTCAATAGATAAGAAATCTGTAGACTTTATAATTTCAACAATAAAGCAATTAATTAGAAAAATTTTAGTTGCGGAAGATTTTCAAAAAATACAAGAATTAGAACCTAATTTTAGAAGAAATGTTTTACTTCAAGTATATTCTCTTTTTCTTAAATCCATAAAATAAAAATAGCTCAAAGCGATGAAGTAAAAATAATTGGCTGGCACTGAGCGAGCAATTACCTAATATACTCTGTTTTAAAATTGCCATAAATTATTGTGATTTTTTTAAATTCCTTCTTATCCACTTCTATATTTGCAATACTTTTTGGAATTAAAAATAATGGTTTGTTTCTTATATTTGTCGGTTTATCATCTAAAAAAATTTCAAAATCCTTGATTGGGAGTATTCCTTCATTTTTTACTACAATATAAAGACTATTTCCATAATAAAAGTAATCTAAAATCCTTAAACTTGTTAAGTTTATATTTTCTACAAAGTCAAATATTTTTAAAAATCTTCCAAGTATTGGTATAGAGAATATATCCAATTTACCAACTTTAAAATTATTAAAAAACAAATGTACAATTATTAAGGCAATTAAGAAAAAAACTAAGCCTTTAAATATAGTAACTATTCCTCGAAATGTGAAATAAAGAAATGCTAAAAATATAATTAAGTAAAATAGTACATCTATCATTATTTAAATTACAATAAAAAAATTAAATTTGCTCAAAAGATTTAACAAATATATTCTCCCATTTTTTTAGCTAAGCTTTCATTTATGTATATTGGCGCGTCAAAACGAACTGCAATAGCTGAACCATCGCTTGGCCTAATATCTAAAAACAACACTTTTTCTCTATGTTGTAAAATTAATTGACCTATATAAGTATTGTTTTTCATATCTACTATCTTTAACGCTAGAACTTGTATTCCTAGTGATTTAAAAGTGTCTGTAATTACATCATAAATACTAGGTCTAAATTCTATTTTTTTCTCCTGCCCTTTTATTATGGCGTTTCCTATAAAAGCGTCTGTTGTTGCTTTTATTAAATAACAGTCTGCTATTAATGAAATTTCTGCGACATCTCCAACAATGTAGTCAACATTAATTCTAGCTTTAATAAAACCCTTGGTATCTACGTTATATACAGTATATGTTTCATTTGTCTTTTCTTCAAAAGTATCTAAAATTTTTAGCTCTTCTCTTTCTTGAAAACTGGAGCTCTTAAAAACTAAAAAAGCTACGAACAAAAAAATTAAAACAAATATAAAAAGATTCTTTAAATTCATAAAATCACTCAACCTCTTTCTATTTCTATTAGTAATTTACCGTCTTTTAGCTGCTTTTTTACTACTTTTCCGGATATTGGTAACAATTTAAAGTACAACTTATCCTTGGCTCTTGCTCTAACTTCTAAACTTTGTTCTAAAGGAATTACCTCAACATTTTCTTCGTTTTCTACATCAGGTAAATTTATTTCAACAACTATTTTATTTCCTAAGTTTGTTATTTTTGCTTCAGGCTCTTCAGTAACTTTCGGTGGTTTATATTCTTCTCTTTCTTCTTCTATTTCTTCAACTTTTTCCTTAACTCCTAACTTCTTCTTAATCTCAGGTTCATACTTTTTCATATCTCCGTAAGTCTTAACCTCTATTTTTGGCTTAATTCCAGTTCCACTATGGATAGTTATACTTATACCAGAAAAACCTCCTTCTTCTGGTATTTTAATTCTTGGTATCTTGAAGTCCATCTTAAACAATTTGTCAAATTCTTTTAATTCTTTCTCTATCAATCTATCAAATTCATCAAATCCAAAAATACTTTTGAATTCCTCTTCTCTTCTATATTCTTTTTTTAAAGGATATCCACAAAATGGACAATAATTCCAATCCTTATTAATTTCTTCCCCACACCTAGGACATTTTTCTTTCTTCCCAAACATAATATTTACTTTAATTTACCTAAATAAATATAGAAAATTCATAGTAGGGCCGGTAGATCAATGGTAGATCGCCGCCATGGCAAGGCGGAGGCTCCGGGTTCGAATCCCGGCCGGTCCAAAGTTAGTAAAACTATTTAAATTAGCAATAAAACAACTATATGGTTAGTTATATTTTTATATCTGGAGGAGTTATTAGTGGTATTGGAAAGGGAACCATAACTGCTTCTATTGGTAGGATATTAGTTTCAAAAGGTTATAGAGTTTCGGCAATTAAAATAGATCCCTACATAAATTACGATGCTGGCACATTAAGGCCAACAGAGCATGGAGAAGTTTTTGTTACTGATGATGGTGGGGAAACAGATGAAGATTTAGGTCATTATGAAAGATTTATTGGAGTTTCTTTATCAAAAAAGCATAATATAACTACAGGAAAAATATATTCTTTGGTTATAGAAAAAGAGAGAAGAGGAGAATATTTGGGTAAAACTGTCGAAGCTATTCCTCATATTACTAACGAAATAAAGAATTGGATTAAAAGTATAGGAGAAAAAGAAAAAGCAGATTTTGTACTAGTAGAAATAGGAGGAACTGTGGGAGAATACCAAAATGAAATTTATTATAGAGCCGCTAGAATAATGAAAAATGAAGGAGAAAAAGTTTTATTTATTCATGTTGTGTATTTACCAATACCAAAACATTTAGGAGAAATGAAAACTAAGCCTGCTCAACAAAGCGTTGAGTTATTAGGTAGACTTGGAATTATACCAGATTTTCTTATATGTAGATCTGAAACTGAAATTGATGATGTAAGAAGGGAAAAGCTTGCTATATTGTGTAATGTTAAAAAAGAAGATATAATATCCGCTCCAGATTTAGAAATAACCTATGAGTTACCTCTCCATTTCGAAAAACAAAATTTGGGAAATAAAATTTTGGAAAAAATTGGTTTAGAAAAAAGAAATTCTGATTTTGATTTGTGGGAAAAAAGAGTAAATGCTATAAAAAATTCGAAAACTGAAGTTAAAATTGGTATAGTTGGAAAATATTTTGATATTGGAAAATTTGAATTAGCAGATTCTTATATTTCTATACTTGAAGCAATAAAACATGCTTGCGCCTACTTAAATGTAAAACCAAAAATTATTTACGTAAATTCTAAGGAAATAGAAAATTATGATGATCCTTCACCTTTATTAAATAATTTAAATGGTATTATAGTTCCAGGCGGTTTTGGTGCAAGTGGAGTAGAAGGTAAAATAAAAGCAATAAAATTTTGTAGAGAGAATAATAAACCATTTTTAGGTTTATGTTATGGTTTTCAACTTGCTGTAATTGAATTTGCTAGAAATGTTTGTAATCTTAAAAATGCAAACACTACAGAAATAGATCAAAATACTCCACACCCTGTAATAGATCTTTTACCTTGGCAAAAAGAATTACTTAAAGAAAATAATTATGGTGGTACAATGAGGTTAGGCTCTCATAAAGTTAAAATTAAAGAAGGTACATTAGCTTTTAAAATTTATCAAAAAGAAGAAGTTGAAGAAAGGTTTAGGCATAGATATGAAGTAAATCCAAATTATATAAAAATCTTAGAAAAAAATGGATTTGTTTTTTCTGGAATTTCTAAAGAAGATGAAAACATAATGCAAATAGGCGAATTACCAAATCATAAATTCTTTTTAGGAACCCAATTTCATCCAGAATTTAAGTCAAGATTTTTAGAGCCCCATCCAATTTTTGTTTCATTTGTAAAAAACTGCATTAGTTAAATTAGCCAATATAAGTTAAACCTTCTTCTTTTTTTGCAGTTGGTGGTTGGAACATTTGCATTTGAGTAGCTTCAATCTTTTGCATAAACTCTTTCATTTTCTTAACTTCTTCTTCTAATTTGCTTGTATCTATTTTTATATTCAAGATTTGAGTTAAAACTTTCAATACTGCTTCTGAGCTTTTAGGGTCCGGTAAAAATGGCATTCCTGATGTTTCCCCCATTAGGCATGTAGCTGGTATACCATAATATTTTGCAATTCCTAAGAAAAGACCAGCAGCACCAACAATAGTACCTACTCTTTTACTTGTATCAAAGACTATGTTATATTTTTTATATTTTTCTTCAAGTTTTGGATCATTAACAGCACCAACTACTTTTGGTTTCTCGGTTATAATGCCGATGTTTAAACCGGCAAGCGCGAATATTTCTTTAACACCAATCTCTTTTAAAAATTTAATAACCTCTTCAACTATTTCATAATGACCCTCTGGATCTATACTTTGACTATCACCAATCATTATAATTAAATCATTCTTTCCACTTTTGTTTTTCCAATAGAAAAATTCTGCTTTAACCATTTCTACAGTTGAATTTTGAGGAACAATTACTATTGGCATAAAATGAGAAGAAATTAATTCAGCAAATTTTTTGGCTTTAAGTTCTTCAATTAAATAGCCGGCCGCTACCCTTCCAACATTACCTACTCCTGGCAGACCCTCTATAAATATTGGATTTTTTAATTTTGGTTTATCGAGCAATATTATTCTGGTGGCCATTAAAAATAATTAAACTTATAAATTTAAATTAACTAAATTCCCAGAAACCATTTAGATTTTTCTTCTTTCTTCTTTTCTTCTTCTTCCCATCTCTTGATTTTTTTAGAATTTTCCAATATAACTTTCTCAATTTCACTTAAATCTTTCTTAGTGTTAGGAATTCCTGATGTGTTTCCTACGCCTATCAAAATAATAACCTTCTCTTTACTTTCTCTTATGTTGTCTTCAATCATTCTTATTGCATTTTTGGCACCAACTAATATTTCTTCTTTCATGGGAATTAAAGCCTCTTCATTGCTCATTTTTACTATATAAGAATCTAGAGTAATCTTTCTCTTTGTTGATATATCTTCTATCTTAGCTTTTTCCACACCAATACCACCAATAGCAACTCCTATACCCTCGGCAACTTCTCCTGTGTTTTCGCTTTCTAGTTTAATGGCTGCATCTACAGTTATTATTTTTTGTGCTTTGTACTTTCTAACTAAAAAATCAACGACCTTTCCAATTTTCCCTACTCTTGCACCTGGTCCTTTAGCTTTAACAACTATAACTTTCTTCCCAAATATTCTTTCAACCGAGTAAACCATGTTGTCAATCTCTCTAGGTTTTTTAGTTATAAAATTTGAAGCGACAAAAGGGCCAACACTATCACCAATAGGTAGACCTTCACTTAAAGTTTCTATAGCCTTTAAAAGTGACTTAGAGTATTTCTCTATGATAGGGAGTTGCATTTGTAGTATTAGTCCTAGTTGATAAGCGTTTGTTTTTTGAATCAACTTTATGTAATGCTTAATTAGTTTCGAATATTGATAAATGCCTATCTCGGCACTAATAGAAGAAATAATATTCCATTTTTCGTCATCATCTAAGTTTTTACCAACTCTGCTAACAAAATAAACAAATTTATCTTCTTCTAATTCTTGTAAATGTTCAAGCTTATTTATTATTCCAAACGGATCTAAACTAACTGGACTTATAACAAAAAAATCCAAAAAATTTTCTAACTTCTTTTTAACGTCCTCACTGCCATTTTTCAACTTTTTTATTATTATCTTCTTTCCCTTAGCGCATAATTCATCCAAAAGAAGAGCTGTCTTAGAGAATCTAGCAATTATTTGAAATATTAGAAGTCTAGGGTAAAAAAACATGAAAAAGAAAAATAACAATATCCAAATAAAGTTTGAAATCTCAGATTGTAGTAAAAACATAATTTTATCCCTTTTTGATACGCTAATATCTATTATAAAGTATAAATATAAATCCTTAAAATAGAAAATTATTATGAACTGGAAAATCTTGTTTTTGCTATTTTTAGTCTCTCTAATAGGAACTATATTTGTACTAAATAGAGAAAGATTTCAAACTCCAAAACTAGATTTTATAACTGGTCTTGTAACACGTATTTGGAAAACAACCGAAAAGAAAATAGTTCTAACTATATTGGAAACAAAAACACCTTTATCTTTTTCTGTTGCTAAAGAAACCATCACTCTAAATGGGGTTTGCATAATGCCCGTAAAAATTGGAAAAACAACAATTCATCTAACAAATTATCTATGCAGCTTTAAATTTTACGAACCGAGTGGAAAAATAACAATAAACAAAAATTCTATATCTTTTGAAGTAACTTCAAAGTCTCTAGAAATAAACGAAATATTTTATCAAACAGAAGAAAAAATTGTTGGTGAAATATTAGCAAATTCTGGCAGTTTCTTTATCGCTTCTAACAATATAAAAATTGAAGAAATTGAAGGCAAGCTAGAAATTTATACTGTCGAAAATAAGCCATCTTTGATTCTTAACTTTCCACCATGTGAATATTTAGAATTAAATAGTTTCAATGGAGAAGTTAAGATAACTAATGGCTCTATTGTTTTTGATGGTAGTGCCATTGGTAAATATAGGTGTCAGAATGTTGAAAACAAAATATGAAGAAGCCAATATTGCACTATTCGTAGATGGTCCCAACATGCTTAGAAAAGAATTTTCAATAGATTTGAGAGAGCTAAGAAAAAGAGCATCTAAATATGGAAGGTTAATAATTGCAAAAGTTTTTGTAAATCAATTCGCACCCGAAAAACTCATCGAAGCTATAATTAATGAGGGTTTTGAAGTTGAAATAGGATTAGCTGTAAATGAAGAAGATAAAAATGATGTTGATGTTATGTTGGCTGTTGAAGCTATGGAAGCAATATTAACTAAAGATGTTAATATTTTGGCTTTAGCCACGAGAGATACAGATTTTCTCCCATTAATACAAAAAGCGAAAGAGCATGGAAAAAAAGTAATAATATTTGCTGCAGAACCTGGATTGTCTGCTAGTTTGAAAAATTCAGCTGACCTATTAGAAATAATTTCCTAAGAAAAGAAAATCTCCCACAACTTTTTTGGAGTTAATTTAATAGAACTTAGTGCCGATAGCTCATCAAATTTCTTTTTTTTAGCTAACTTATAGCATGGAGATATTAGAAAGGGGACATCACCAAATTCGTGTTTTCCAGTTTTACAAGAAGTTATATGATCTGTCGTTATCATAATTTTTCCTTCGAAATTTCTATAATTTTCTAAATATCTGTCAAATTCTTCTATAATACTTCTTTTTTTACTTGAGTCTTTATCATGTGCTGCTTCGTCTGTCCACTTGATATGCGTATAAATAAAATCATATTCACTCAATAATTCTTCAATTTTTTCAAATATGAACTTTAAACCTTTTTTATAATCAAATTCTTCAAAAATGTCTAAAACGTCAAAGCCAGCTAACATACAAGTTGCTTTCATAACTCCTGGTTCACTAATAGCTATAGCTTTCACTTTATACTTTTTTACGAATTTGGGTTTGAAGTACTTTAATTTATTTCCAGGCTCTCTTAATAGAAGATAATTTGCTGGTAAAATTCCTCTTTTTTTTCTCTCTCTGTTAACCTTATGATTCATTAGTAAAGCGCTTGTTTTTTCTACAAAATCTTTAATAATATTAGCAGTCTTTTCTGCATCTTTATTCAAAGGTATAATTTCCTTTGGAGGAAGTTGTGGCGATAAAGGATCATTTAACTGTATCTTATCACTTAGTTTTTCTTTAATTAGCAAAACGGCCCTATGACCATAAGTTCTTTTAAAAACAAATTTCGATCCTATATCAATATTTTCGTTTATGTCTCTTTCTAAAATATCCAATCCAAAAGTGTTTCTACCGGCCCTTCTATCAATTATAATACCTTTTTCTAATGTTCCGAAATCACATCTAACGGAAAGCCAACCGTTTTTATATTCTAAGCCTGCAGATATTGCCTCTAAAACTCCTCTTTCATTTCTAAATTTTTTTGGATTGTAACCTAAAAATGAAGTATTTGCAATATGGCTTACACTTGCTCTTGTATTTTCATTCCAATCTTTTTCTTCAATAAGCCTCAATCTTCCTATCAACCCTTTTGATGACAAATAATCAATATTAGGTTTTTTAGCTAACCTTAGAGGAGAATTTTCATCCGGAAAGTCTGCCATTCCATCAAAAACAAAAACCAAATACTTCATTCTATTATTATTATTTTTTTGTTTTAAACTTATGATTTAAAAGGCCGCGACCGGGATTTGAACCCGGGCATAGGGCTCCACAGGCCCCCGCGCTAACCAGGCTACGCTATCGCGGCCATATTTAATACTATTATAGCTAAAAAATAAAGAAAAACTACTAAATCTACTAAAAATTAAAAGAAATGACAAATAAAACAAAAAAAGATTAAATATCATCCAAATATTCTAAGTCTTCTAGTGGATCCCAAATTTCGTCCACTTTTTCTTTCACTTTTCTCACCTATGAAAAAGAAAGGAGGAGGCGTCACTTGATAATGTCTATTCCTAGTAATGGGTTAACTTCTCTAATTATTGGTTGTTCTCTTGGAGACCTTCCGAGAATATATGGAGATTTTACTCCAGTTATTATAGTTATTACTTGAACTTTTCCTTCGAATTCTGGTAATATTCTTGCACCCCAATACACAATTGCTGATGGGTCTAAAGATTGAGCCACAGTTTCTCCTATCAAATTAACTTCCTCGAGTTTTAAATCTGGTCCACCAGTTATGTGAACTAGAGCTCCTGCGGCACCTGTATAATCAACCTCTAACAATGGATTTTGCAATGCCTTCATAACTGCATCTCTTGCTCTATCGGATGAGTTACTCTCACCTACTCCTATAGCTGCGACTCCTCCGCCAGTAGACATAACAGCTTTTACATCAGCGTAATCTAAATTAACCAAGCTCGGCAAAGTTATTGTTTCTGTTATTCCTTTTACCATACTTGCAATTAATTCATCCGCAACAGCAAATGCTTGTTGAATAGTCAAATTACCAGCATATTTTAATAGCTTATCATTCTCAATTACGATTACTGTATCGGCATATTGTCTTAAAACTGCTAAACCATCTTCTGCTTTGGAAATTCTCGCTCCTTCTATTTTGAAAGGCATTGTAACTACTGCTATAACTAATGCTCCCATAGATTTAGCTAGTTCTGCAACCACTGGAATGCTT
Organism: Candidatus Aenigmatarchaeota archaeon; assembly: GCA_039000725.1. GTDB lineage: Archaea > Aenigmatarchaeota > Aenigmatarchaeia > CG10238-14 > SpSt-28 > SpSt-28. Next base: position 111,117 of record JAWBNO010000002.1, read on the forward strand.
CCTGTTCCTGTACCTTTACCTAATCCTGCTATTGCAAAAACTAGATCTGCTCCTTCAATTGCCTCTTTAATTTCGTTTCTACTTTCTTCGGCAGCTTTTCTACCAATCTCGGGATACCCACCACATCCCAAACCTCTTGTTAATTCTTTTCCTATAAGTATCTTTTTATCTGCTTTAGCTACAGCCAAAGCTTTGGCATCTGTATTTAAAGCTACAGTGTACGCTCCTTCAACACCCATTTCTGTAAGTCTAGTTACACTATTACAACCCGCTCCTCCACATCCAACTACAACTATTTTAGCTTTTTTAACCTGAATTCCGAATTGTTGTTCGGCCAACTTAAAGTAATCAACATTGCTAAATGTTGCCCCGCTTGTAGATTCAATTCTAAATCTAGAAATTTTATCTTCGGCAGATGCGCCGGCTCTCTTTAGTGCGCTTGCCACTATACTATCAACTACCATTCAATCTACCTATATCCTCCAAAATATATTTTTCAGTATCGAAAACCATTTTAATATGGTTTTCGATACTTCAATTAGAAAGCTAAACACTAATGATAAACACCACTATTTAATGATATACTGTGCCCCCAATATTAAATTTTCTTCTGCCCCCAACAACTAACTAAACTTACTATATATTAAATAAATGCTTTTCTTTTTTTGCAACTATACATTAAAGTAAATAGTTAATGTTTAACAAAAAATCTAATAAAAAACTTTTTACTTAATGCAATTAATAAAAAATACTAAATTATGCTCTGAGATTAATTTGATAATTAAATTCGATTTTTAAGGCACGTATTTTACATAATTTTTAAATTAGCGATTCGAAATGAAGTTCTTATTATTTTTTATCAACACGCGTTAGCTATAAATGCTTTTCTATTCAAATAAAAATCATGAAATGGAAAAAAATAATAACTATACTTTCGGTAATCTTACTACTTTCTACTTTAGCTAGTGGGCAAACAACACAAATATTAGAAAGAAGCTGTCAAGGAAATTATGTGGTTGGTAAAATTCTAGATTCAGAAAGTAGGATAAGTTATAGAATCCTAGATTTTTGTCCATATGGTTGCATTTATGGATATTGTCTCTCGAAAAGAGAGGTTCCTTCTATTGATATAAAAAGTATTTATGAAGTAAGGGCATGTGAAGATAATGTAATATTTATTGAAATTAATAATGAAGGTACTAGGGGCGAAATTTATCTAGAAGTGGAGGGAGAAGCTTCTAATTTCATTAAAATTCCAAACAAAGTTAGTATATACTCAAATGAAACCAAAACAATTGCAATAATTGCTTCTATTCCATGTAATATTAGTGAGGGTGCTTATCCATTTATTTTAATTGGAAAAGGAACTATCAACTTTTATGCTCCCTCTGTTCTTAAAGTATTAAGTAAAGAAAAAATGCTTCAATTACCAATTACAACTACTATTTCTCCAATAGGTGTAAAAACAGCCATCATTATATTAGTAATTTTAATCTTAACTTACTTGGTCTACATAAAAAGCCTAGACAAAAAGAAGGAAGAGAAACCATAATATAGAACTTTTTAAATTTTTTTTTCATTTTTTATTAAAGTGAAAAAATTTACTATAATTAACTGAAATACTCTGATATTTTGATAATTAGATATCGCCTCGGGTGGGATTCGAACCCACGACCTTCCGGTTAACAGCCGGACGCTCTACCAACTAAGCTACCGAGGCATTATATTAGTAATATCTTAAAAAGTTTAAAATTTTAAGACTGTATAAAGTTAAAAAAATGGGCTCGGAGGGATTTGAACCCTCGACCCCCCGCTCTCTTAGGAGCATCGCCATATAAGGCGGGTGCTCCACCAGGCTAAGCTACGAGCCCGCAAAATAATTTTTTTAGTCAACTATAATTAAATTTTTTCCAGAAATCATTTCTTAAGATCTTCCACTATTATAGTTTTTCCACACTTACTACACTTAAACTTTGGCCTTTTAAATTTAGTTGGATCACTTTTTAGTCTTTCTAATTCTATAACTTTTATTTCATAAAAACCGCAGTATGGGCAATAATATTCAACTTTAGCCTCTTCGTCAGGTAGCTTTCCTATAACTATTTTTTCTCTGTTAGTAAAGAATTCAAAATCTGAAATTTTTAAACCTTTAGATCTCCACTCATTTAACAATTTACTATCTTTCATTTTTAGTAATGTATTTGTAACTTAAATTTTTACATTATAGGTCTTTTTTTAGGTCTTAATGCAGTAGATCCACAATTCCTACATTTAACTTTTTTGGCTCTAACTTTTGCTGGATCTGCTCTCATTTTATGTTTACACACTCTACAAACAAAAACTCTATCGTACAATCTCTTTATTGTTTCTGGGAAAAGTTTCCTTGCCATACTCAAATATTTAGTTTATTAAGTTTATAAATAGTTAATGTCTTGAAAAAGAAAAATTTAAAAATTGATTCTATTCTTAAAATTTATTATGGCAAGAGTTAGAGAAATATCTGAAAACATAAGAGAATGGGAAAGAATCTCTGCGCATAGCCATATCTCAGGTTTAGGGTTAGATGGCTTAAAAGCAAAACCTATAGCAGATGGCATGGTTGGTCAGATTGAAGCTAGAGAAGCTGCTGGATTAGTTGTTAGATTAATTAAACAAGGTAAGTTCGGTGGTAGAGCTGTTTTAATAGTTGGTCCTCCAGGTACCGGAAAAACTGCTTTAGCTCAAGCCATAGCTAGAGAATTAGGTAAAGATGTTCCTTTTGTTCATTTGGCGGCAAGTGAAATTTTTTCTACAGATATGAGAAAAACAGAATTTTTAACACAAACTTTAAGAAAAGCAATTGGTGCTAGAATTCATGAAATTAGAAAAGTTTATGAGGGTGTAGTTAAAGAAATTGAAATAGAAAAAGCTCCGCACCCCTATAATCCTTATCAGCAAATACCTGTTTCTGCTAAAATAAAAATAGCTACCAAGGATGAAAGCAAAAAACTAAGCATGGATCAAAGTTTCGCAATACAAATTTTACAACAAGGTATAGAAGAAGGTGATGTGGTACAAATAGATCCTGAAGTAGGAAGAATAGTGAAGCTTGGAAAATCAGAAGAAAGCTTGAAGGAAAAAAATTATGACATAACCTCTGAAAAAATTTACCCTATACCTAGCGGGGAAGTTTTGAAAGAGAGGGAATTTGTTTATTCTGTAACATTACATTCTTTAGATTTGGCTTTTAGCAAACAAATTCAAAGTGATTTATTTAGTTTATTTTTTGGTGGAAAGGAAAGCAAGGAAATAGAACCAGAAGTTAGACAACAAGTTGATGAATATATAAGAAATTTAATTGAAGAAGGTAAATGTGAATTATTACCTGGAGTAATATTTATAGATGAAGTTAGCATGTTAGACATAGAAACTTTTGCCTTTTTGAATAGAGCTATGGAACAAGAATTATCACCAATAATGATATTTGCAACTAACAGAGGAATGACAACAATAAGAGGAACGGATATAATATCTCCACATGGTATACCAATAGATTTGTTGGACAGATTACTAATAATAAACACAAAACCTTATTCGAAGGAAGAAATAAAAGAAATAATAAAAATAAGAGCGACAAAAGAAAAAATTAAAATTGAAGAGGAAGCATTAGAATATTTAACGGAAATTGGCGTAAGAGCTAGTTTGAGGCATGCAATCCAATTACTAGCTCCAGCTTATGAAGTAGCTAAAGAGGATAAAAGAAATGTTGTTGAAAGAAAGGATATAGAATTTGTCGAAAAAAGGTTTGTGGATGTAAAAAGAAGTGTAGAGTATATGAAAAGTATTGAAAATCAGTTTTTGAAGTAAACTTAATATATTTTCGATATTCTAATATAAATTGAGAAAAAATGATAGAAGTAGAAAAAGGCGATATTATAAATAGCTTATACGGAGAAAAAGAATTTTATACTCTAGTTAATAAACCAATTGGAATAATGTACACTAACTTTATTAGAAGCTATATTAAAAGAGATAGGGGTTTTAAAGAAGCTTTAACGCTTTTAGAATATTTGTTTCTTGATGAAAATAATGTTTTCTTTCAACTAGAACAAATAACTGACGCTCTTCAAAAATATATACCTGCAATGAACGAGGAAAAAATAGTTATCGAAAAACTTAAAAAAGATATAGGTTTTGAAATTCAAAAGATTTACGAAAAGAGTTTAGAAAAAAAGATGTTTTATCCTGAAGATTTCGCAAATATGGCCTCCTATTTGGCATCTATGAGAACTTACTTAGACTACAGAATGGGCATTAATTTAGTCAGACTTTCGGATTTGAAGGGGATTTATTATGAGACTTTAAACAAATATGAACCTTATGTTAGAAATTTTCTTTACAAAAAGAAAAACAATATTGACTACTATATGGGAAGTGTTGAAGGATATGGCTTTCTAGTATTTTTCATTATAGATTCTCATGATGATTCATTGCTGGAAAAAAGAAGATCAAAGAACTATAAGTTCACAATTTCATATACTCCAATTAAAGGTATTAACGAAATTCTATTCTCAAAATTAAAAACAGTTCAAGTTAATTTTAGAAACAGAGTAAGAGATAGAGAAATAAATAAACTATGTTTACCGGAGTATCTAGCTATAGTTTCTGATTTTAAAAAGATAGAAGAATATTACAAAAAAATATACGGTAAAGAAATAGATAGATATCTTTACATTTAATTATAAGAGTATTCTACTCTATTTTTCCAAATTCGTAAGATACTTCAATTAAAAAATCTATAATACTGTCTACACTACTATACATTGGCGATTCTATATATCTTGCCCTATTTGTTTTTAATCTTCTAGCATACCTAAGAAGAGTCAACTCTTCTGCCCATCTTTCAATTCTACTACTTTTGTTATACTTCTTAATTTTTCTGTTTAGTATTTTTCTTATTTCACTATTTTTTTTCTTTTTATACCTTTCTTCAAACTCCTCATAAGGCATGTCTAATCTTTCGTATAATACTTTTATACTATAAAGACATCTTAACATACATTCTCTACTATTATTTATATTTTCTAATTCTTCCAAATCTATGAATCCTTTTTTTCTTTGCAGATCCCAAAATATTAGGCTAAAATAGTTACTCATAATTTAGTATGTATTAAAAGTATTTATACCTTACTCTTATTCAATTCCTCTCTTATTATCTCAATAACCTTCTTAATGTTAGCCCTGCCCCTAACTCTCGAAATTACTATGCCTTCTATTTTTTTTAAATCTTTAACCTTTAGTAGCTCTTCTCTTACAATATTTCTAATCTCTTCTTTGCTCATTGGCCTCAAATTTAGCTTATTAATAATATTTTCTATCTTTTCTTCTTTATTGATGCACATTTCTTTTAAAATATCATAAGCCGCCTCTTTGAAAACTAATTCTTTTTTTAATGCATTGAAAAACTCTTTTAATTTATTTTCATTCAAATCAAACTTAATTTTTTCTTTTTTTTCAATTTCTTTTATAGTTGAAGTTAAAATACCAGCAACTAACGATGCTTCTAAACCAGTTTCATCAACTATTTCTTCGACTAGATAAAAATAATCACTCTTAAGAAGAGAGTTTATAAGTTCTTTAGAAAGCTTATATTCTTTCTCATATTTTTCTATAATGCTTATTAAAGATCTACATTCTTTGATATCCTTTAGTAATTCCTCTACTCTAATTGGCTTAATATCTGTCTCTGGGTACATTCTTTGGGCTCCAGGTAATGGCCTCATAAATTCTGTTGTTCCGTCTTCTAGAGCAGCTCTAGTTTCTTTTTCAACCCTTTTACCACTGTTGATTAAATCTAACTGTCTTTTAACTTCGTTTTCTATAACTTTAGATATTAAACTTAGTCTTTGAATTCCTTTTATCTCAACTCTAGCTCCGTTTTTTATAGAAACATTTACATCTTGCCTAATGGATCCTAAAACTTTTCTTATTCTTTTAGTTGAAGCTGCAATCAAAAAAATGTGATATGCTATTTCTTCTATCTCTCTTGGTTCGAAATCTTCTAGAATTCCTGTATCTATTTCTACCAAAGGTATTCCTAATCTGTTTAGTTTATAGTAAACTTTTCCATTTTCTTCTTTGTCTATAGCCGCTGAATCTTCCTCCAGACAAATTTGAGTTATTGGCACCCTTTTATCTTTAAAAATAAAATATCCATCAAAACCTACTATCATTGTTCTCTGAAACCCAGAAGTATTACTACCATCAATGACAATTTTTCTCATAACATAAATTTCATCAGGAATTTTACAATTAAACAATTTAGCTATTTGTAGAGCAATTATCAAAGCCTCTTTATTTACATTGTGTGGCGGTTCCTCGTCTAATTCTACTAAACATGTTTCCTTTTCAAAAACTTCATATAAAAATGTTCTGTCTCTTAAATACTCATATTTAGCTGCCAAATCTATTTCTCCTAACTCAGAAAAAGTTGGATGTAATTTCCTTATTACTATATCTTTATAATCTTTTTCTTTTAGCATTGAAGAACAAGAACAAAAGAGTTTTTTACTAACATCTAACTGAAAATGAATTTCAAGACCAACTTTAAGTCCCAATTCTTTGTAATTAAATTTCACTTCTTTCACTAATTTCACCGGCTAAATTTTCATACATCATTTTCTTAATTTCGTCCATATTCTTTGTGTGTCCTAGAACGAACATTAGTTTAACTAAAGCCGTTTCTATTGTCCAATCACAACCATTACCTATAACGCCAACTTTTTGAAGTTCTCTCCCTGTTAAATAAACATCCAAATCTAATCTTCCAAAAATCGTTTGTGGAGCAAAAACTACAGGTATACCTGAATCTATTAATTCTTTAATGATTGGCAAGAAATTTTTACATAAAACATCATTTTTTGGATTTATTCCAACATGACCCAAACCAGTTGATGCAATAACAATACCATCATAATATTTTTTCATTTCTCTCAATAGTTCCGGTTTAGAACCAGGATGAAAATAAAATATACCAACATTTGGATTTATTTTGTCATCTAAAATTGGCTCTCTTTTTTTATCTCTCTTTCTATATTCTTGTGCTAGATATTCAATTTTTTTTTCTAAGAAATATACTTTAGCCAAAGGATTAGAATTTATTGACTGAAAAGCGTCTCTTCTACTTGTATGCATTTTTCTAACCCTAGTTCCTCTATGTATATAGCAATAATCATCAGAAATAGTACCGTGCATGCAAACCAAAACTTCAGCTATTTCACCGTATGCTGCAAACATAACAGCACTAAGCAGGTTAAATCTTGCATCACTACTTGGCCTATCACTACTTCTTTGGGCACCAACCAATACTACAGGGATGGGTAGATCTCTCAACATAAAACTTAAAGCAGATGATGTGTAGTGCATAGTATCTGTTCCGTGCATTATTACTACTCCGTCAACCCCACTTTTTATTTCACTATAAACTTCTTTTGCTATAATCCTCCAATGTTCTGGTTGTATATCCTCGCTAAATAATTCAAAAATCTTTCTAACTTTTATATTTGCTATATCTTTTATTTCTGGGATAAATTCTAAGATTTCTTCTGGGTTATAAGATGGATAAACAGCTCCAGTTTTATACTCAACTTTACTTGCAATTGTTCCGCCGCAAGCCAAAATAGATACTATAGGTTTAGATTTGTCAAATATATGCTCAAAACTAAAATTTTCTTTCTTTTTTTCTTCAAACTTTTCTAAAACTCTTATTTTTTTACAGTCATCAACTTTTAATCCAACATTATACCCATTCTCTAATTTTATAACTATTACGTTTCCTTGACTAAACTCGGTCTTAGGCATTAAAAATCCTACAATTCCATCTATTTCTATCTTATCTCCAATATTAATGCCAAGTTTTTCTAAACACATATAAGCATCCATAAAGAATAATAAAAAAGAAAAAATAAAAAAGATGGAATCCCTAATTTATCCAAAAACTAAAAAGCTCCACCAAGGTCTAGCTACTGAAATTGTTTCTCCATTTTCTGCAGATATCTCGTATCTTAGATTAACATTTACTGGAACTATTCCTAAAATTCTTCCAGTTTTTTCAGCATTGACTGAATAAACTAAGATATTTCCTCTTCTTTCTAGAACAGTTTCTCTAATTCTTTCTCTTACTCTTTCTCTGATTTTTTCTGGAGTTATATTTAAAGTTTTATTTGTTTCTGTATCTTCTATTCTATTTTCTCTTATTCTAAGATTTAATCTAGTTCTAACTACAAATCCTTCAACATTTATAGTGACATTATCTCCTGGCTTAATCTCTATTTCTTTTCCATTAACACTTATAACTATCCTTGAAACATTTACTTTTATTCCATCAACCTCAACTTCTTTTCCTATTTTTGTTTCCTCTATAATTTCTCTCAACTCTTCTCTTTTAGCCATGTTCAATTCATGGATACTTTCTATATAATTCCTAATTATCTTTTTTCTTTCTTCATTAATTTCTCTAATCTTATCTGAAAGTTCTTTACCAGTCAAGTTTGAAGTCAATATCAACTCTACCTTCATTTCGTTTAGGCTTTTTATAGCTTCTACTGTAGCGATTGTTAAGTTTCTTTTTTCTGATTCGTATTTATTGATTATATCTTGAATTTCTACCATTTTTGTAGGTAATGATCCTCCTATGCACTCTCTATATGCTGTCTTAAGTTTTTCTATTTCTTCAACTGGCTCTTCTGTTATATTCTTCCATCTGATTATATTTCTAATTCTTTCTCTATATTCTAGACACTTGTTAATTATTGTATAGTTCAATTCAGATATGTTTAATTCTGGATTTGGTCCACATCTACATATTCCGCTAATGCATCTTGGTGTATCCATTCCTACAACTTGAGGACAAAAAATATTTTTGCATTCTGCATCTACTATGCATTCTCTTTCTGTTTTATTTGTAATCACTTCTTCTAATGGAATCCATCTTGCAGATCTTGAATAAGTTGGAATTATAGCTAATATCAATGTCGTTACTAGTAAGAACAATTTGATATTTGACAAACTCGCTATCATAATTAATATTTAATTAGATAATATATATAGAATTCTTTACTCTTGATTTATACCCTTGAAATAAAACCTGGTCGAGGAGAATAAAGAACACCCTCTTGAAGTAATTTCCTTATTATTTCTTCTATGTCCTCAATTCCTGCACTTTTTGCTTTTTTAACCACTTCATCTGTAGGCAATTCTTTACCTATCAGACTTTCCATATCTTCGATAATCTTCAATACCGTTCTAATTTTGCTTCTTTGAACTGCTGTAGCTTTTGCTCCTTCTGCTCTATCTATATCAATTTCACCAGTTTCAGGCTCAAAGCCAAATTGTCTCAAAGAGGCACTCATCAACTTAATGGCTCTTAAAGCATCTTCTTTGGTAACATACTCCCTTAATTGAATCTTAGCAGAGGCTTCTGATAATCTTATTAATGCTTCATACTGTCTGGGGGTTATAGCTATTGGTCCTCCAGATGCTGATTTTTTTCTTAGATCTATATAAAACTTTTTAATTTCTTCCGCGGCTTCTTCAGTTAATTGCGGAAAACATTTTTTTCTAGCATAAGCTACATACTTTCTAAATAACTCTGGTGGAATGGGGGCTTCTATTGTTTTTCTTCCAAAATGTCTAACTTCAAGTATGTGATTGACTAGTTTTTCATCTGCTTCTGGATTTGGTACATCTCTTAATGCAAACTTCAAATCAAATCTAGATAATATAGTTTCAGGAACATCTAACTGTTCTCTAATAGGCAAATATGGATCAAACCTGGAAAATTTAGGATTTCCTCCAGCCAATATTGAAGTTTTAGCAGGTAGAGTAGCAACAATATTAGCTTTAGCTATAGAAATTCTACCAGATTCCATTGCCTCGTGTAAAACTATCATATCTTGCTTATCTATTTTTTCGAATTCGTCTATAGCAAGTAAACTTTTATTACATAAAACTAAAGCTCCGGCCTCTAAAACCCAACCACCAAACAATTCTTCATCTCTAGTTACAGTCGCGGTTAATCCTACACCAGTTAAACCCTTACCACTAACATATCTTGCTCTAGGTATTAAATTAACTACAACACTCATCAATGAAGTTTTAGCTGTAGATGGTTCTCCCACTAAAAGAATGTGAATTTCTCCTCTAACTCTAGATTTATCTTTTTGTATGTGCTCTACTCCTCCAAACAATTGCAATGCTATAGCTAATTTGACTTCCTCTAAACCAAAAATGCTTGGAGCTATGGAGGAAACTATTTTTTCATATATTTGTGGATCTTTAGATAACTCTATTATTTTCTTTTCGTCTTCTTCACTAATTTCTATTTCCTCCCATTCTGTTTCTACACTTTCTATGTGATTTGCCTCTAAGTATATTTCCATTTGTCTAGATATACTTCCTTTAACTTTTCTAGGTAGCTGTTTAAGAATTCCTGTTACTCTAATTCTGTTTCCAGGATCTGTCTTATATTGCATCTTAGGTGTTACTAAATCTTCTTTTAAGTAAATTATTAAATCTGATGGTCTTTCACCACTAGTAATTTCAAATGGCTCTTCTATAACTATCCATCTAGTATCGAAAAACCTTTCCTCAATAATTTTAAATCCTTTTTTATTTCCACAATTTGGACATGATTGTGGCGCTTTTAATGTTCTCTCTTCATCCAAGTTAACTCTTATTAATTCTCCGCAAGCTGGACACTGATAAGTTGCTTCATATACCTCAGGTCTGACTTCACTTGCTCTTTTAACTATACCATCGATAACTAAAAGTTTTCCAATATGTTCAGATCTCAAATTTCTAATTCTTATATTTCTGTTTTCTGGCAAATTGTATAATCTTAAATGAAACCTTTTTCCAATTAAACTAGGCTCAATCTCGTGTAAACTTTCTTCTATTTTTTTTAAACTCTCTTCCGGATAATCTAGAATATATTCAGACAACTCTATATCAAATTTTTCTAATTCAGAAAAATCAATCTCTATTGAAGACTTACCTTCATTAGATGCTAATATTATTTTTTCTTTATAGTATTCTTCTAAAAATGTCAAAAATTTTTCTAATATTTTTTCTTCCATTTGAGAATTTTGTCTTTGTTATATAAGTTTTACTATACGAAACTATGAAAAATTGTAAAAAAAGAAAAATCTAATGAACAGCATCTATGTCCTTTAGTTTTTTATATGCTATTTCTATAGCTCTATTAACATCTTCAATTTTTCTTGCTCCCGTGCATACTACTTTACCTGAACTGAAAAACAGGAAAGCAACTTTTGGTTCTTCTATTCTATATACTACTCCTGGAAATTGCTCTGGCTCATATTCTGTATTTTCTAACTCAAAAGCAATTTTATCTAAATCTAAACTGCCCCCTAACTTTGCCGAAGCTACTATATTCTGGATTTCGACTTTATAGTTTTTAGGAATTTTTACACCTATCTTTCTTATCTTTTTTAATATTTGTTCTGTGCTTTTTGTTAATTCTGCCTTATTTCTTGAGCCTGTACAAACAATTTTACCTGAACTAAAAATTAGTGCAGCTGTTCTTGGTTCCTTTAATCTATAAACTGCTCCTGGGAATTGCTCTGGCTCATATTCTGTATTTTCATCTAAAAGCTTCTTTAATGGTATTTTAACTCCAAGTGAAATTGAAGCAACTATATTTTCTATTTTAATCTGAAAGTCTTTCATGCTTTCACCTTTAATAATTTTAAAACTTATCTTTAAATTATTACTGCTGCATTTTAAAATTCGAAATTAAGTTCCTACTAAAATCTTAAATATCTCTTTTTACTTACCTTTATATTTCTTATGGAGCCACTTGTATATGATAGAAATACATGGCTTGTTAATGATTAATTTATCTTCATTATCGCTCTTACCTAATAACGTAAAATCCTCACAACTTGAATATAAAGAGTTCACATGCTCTGTTTCTTTTTTTTCTTCCCTTCTTTTCAAATATTCATAAACCCCTATACAACTAAAAGTAGTAGTAATTGCTCCAAGGACAATTAGAGGCAAAACCTCTTTCCCAACCTTATTTTTACAGTAAAAAATATGAGCAGTGGATTTACTCTCTTTTTCGTATTCTTTATCTAAAAATATTTTTTCTAAAAAGCTTTTAATACTACTCATATTTGAGATTTTACTAGAAAAATATTTAAGCTTATCCATCTAAGCACAACATTATTATTAATAGCTAACTAAATTAATGAAATATGTCAAGAAGAATAGCGGGGATTGACGAAGCTGGAAGGGGGGCAGTCATAGGCCCTATGGTAATTGCAGGAGTATCACTAGAAGCCAGAAAACAAAAAAAATTAAAAGAAATTGGAGTCAAAGATTCTAAAAAGTTAACTCCGCAAAAAAGGGAAAAACTCTACAAAGAAATAGAACATTTAGCACAAAATATAGTGGTTATAAAAATACCAGCATGTATTATTACTAACTATCAATCAAAAAAAATTAATCTCGATCAAATCGAAGCCATGAAAATGGCAAATATAGTTAAGATGATAAATGCTGATAAAACGTATATAGACTCAATTGAACAAAATTCAACTAGGTTTGAAAATATGATAAGGGAGTATTTAGATAAAGAATACAATCTAGTTGTAGAAAACTATTTAGATGAAAAAATTCCAGTTGTTTCGGCTGCCTCAATAATAGCTAAAGTGGAAAGAGACAGAGAAATAGAAGAAATAAAAAAAGAAGTAAAATTCGATTTTGGAGTAGGGTATTCACACGATGAAAAAACAATTAAATTCATAGAAAGAATTCTCTTAAATGAAGATGTCCCACCCAGATACTTAAGGCTTAAGTGGGAGACTGTTAAAGATGCGGCAAAAAGACTGTTAGAAGAAGGTGAAAAAATCAAGCCTTGGGTTTTAAAAGAAGTATTAGAACAAGATTCTTGGCAAAAAAAGATAAAAGATTTCTTTACAAAAGGTATTATTGGGGGGAAGGCATGAAAGAAGAAAAAGTTGCGATTTTTATAACTTATGTTTTCGGAATGATTATTGGATGTGTTTCTTATTTTCTAAATAACTACTTACTATCAGTTTTTTCTTCGGTACTTATTTATTTTAGTCTTTACTTAGCTTTTAGAAAGATTTTTACACCAAAAAAATTTCTATCAGAAACTGCTTTGGGGTATTTTGGACTTTGGTTTATAATTTGGACTATATTATTAAATTTAATTGGTTAGTATGAGAATTTTAATTAAGGAACTTAGCAAAATGATAGAAGAAAGAGTTTTATTAAGAGGTTGGGTACATGATATTAGGCTATTAGGAAAAATAAACTTTCTAATACTTAGAGATTGCAGCGGATATGCACAATTAGTTATAAAGAAAGAAAATATACTTAATCAAGTTAAGAAGTTACATAATGAAGATGTTATAGAAGTCGAAGGCGTAGTAAAAAAGAGTATTTCTGAAAAATTTGATGTAGAGGTTGAAGTTGAGGATATAAGAGTAATTAATAAATCTCTTTCTCAATTACCTTTAGATCCTAGAGAGGTAACAAAAACTAATTTCGAAACAAAATTAAACTGGAGATTTTTATACTTTAGAACAGAAGAAGGTAGAGCAATATTTAGAATACAAACAGAAATACTTAATGCTTTTAGAAATTATTTTTTAAGTAAAGGCTTTATAGAAATGCAACCTCCAATAATAATATCCTCTGCTAGCGAAGGTGGAGCAGAACTTTTTTCTTTGCCATATTTCGAAAAAAAAGCATATCTAGCTCAGTCTCCACAACTTTATAAACAAATGGGAGCAATTTCATTCGAAAAAGTTTTTATGATAGTTCCAGTTTTTAGAGCAGAAAAATTCGATCAACCAACTCATTTAAATGAAATAAGACAAATGGATATAGAAATGGCATTTGCTAATGATGAAGATGTAATTAAAGAACTAGAAAATGTGTTAAGATACATTATTACTGAAGTTAAAGAAAAGTGTAAAGAAGAATTGAAAATTTTAAATAGAAATTTAGAAATACCTAAAATACCTTTACCTAGAGTAAGATACGAAAAGGCCGTAGAAAAACTTAAAGAGATAGGAGAAAAAATCGAGTATGGAGAAGACTTTTCAAAACAGCAAGAAAGAAAAATGGTAGATATTTTTGGGAAAGCCTTTATACTCAAAGATTGGCCGGAAGAGCTTAAACCTTTTTATGCTATGCCGTATGAAGAAAATCCGAAGATAGTCAAAGCATTTGACTTAATTTATGAAGGACTTGAAATTTCTTCCGGGGCACAAAGAATTCATTTACCAGATTTATTGGAAAAAAGAATAAAAGAAAAAGGTTTGGACCCAGAGAATTTCAAATATTATATAGATTGCTTTAAGTATGGGGCACCTCCTCATTCTGGTTGGAGCATTGGTTTAGAAAGACTTACCATGAAAATATGTGGGAAAAGTAATATACAAGAAGTAACTATGTTTCCAAGAACTAGAACTAGAATTCAACCATGATAAGGAGAGAAGGTAAGCTGGTTTTTATAGAAAATAACAAACTTATTGTAGTGGGTGACTTACATGGGGATTATGAGTTTTATTTAAAAACTAAAGAATTCTGGAATAAAGACTATTCTATTATCTATTTGGGAGATTACGCAGATAGGGGCGATTTTGGTGTTGAGATAATTGAAGATTTATTAGATAATCAAAACAAACACTCGGATAAGATCTTAGTTCTTAAAGGTAACCATGAAAGCTATGATATTGACGGAAATCCAAAATTTTATCCTTGCGATTTAATTGAAGAAGTAACTTTAAAAAGAGGTAACTGGAAAGATTATTATGAAAAAACACTGAAAGATTTCTTTAATTCTCTTCCATTAAGTGCAATTCACGAAAAAATGAAAATCTTTTTTGTTCACGGTGGAATATCCTCGGCAATCAAAAGTATAGAAGATCTAAAATATCCTTCATCTGAAATCGAAGAAGATTTATTGTGGAGCGACCCAATTGAAAAATTTGGAGAATTCAAAAATCCAAGGGGAGCTGGAGTTCTTTTTGGCTATAATATTACTGAAGATTTTTGTAATAGATTTGGAGTTGAAAAAATAATAAGAAGCCACGAACCAAGAAAAGCACTATATTGTCCCATTTATGAACATAATTTTAGAGTTACGACCATAAGCTCTACTAGAGTATATGGTGGTAAGCCGCATTTATTAAGAATAGAAAATGGAAAAATTGAGTGTATTTATTTAGACTAACTTTTAAATAAATTCTATGAAAAGATTCGAATTTGTAGACATAACCACAGGAGATGTGGCCTTTATTGCTTATGGATCTACTTTGGAAGAATTATTCTCTAATGCAGCATTGGCCATGTTTGAAATTATGGTAGATACTTCTAAGGTTGAAAAGATTGAAAAGAGATATTTAGAATGTCATGGTTACGACTTGGAATCACTGCTTGTTAACTGGTTAAACGATCTTTTAATTTTTGTAGATAGTGAGAATATGGTGTTTTCGGATTTTGAAGTTGATATAGATGAGAATAATTTTAAATTAAAAGCTGTATGTTATGGGGAAAAAATCAATAAAACAAAACATGAAACTAGAACTGCAGTAAAGGCCGCAACTTATCATAAAATAAAAATAGAAAAAAATAGTGTATGGAAAGCTCAAGTGATAGTTGATATCTAGAGTATATCATCTAAATTTAAAATTGGTATTTTAAATCTACAAATGTCGTCAACTCCTATTCTTGGACAAGCTAAATTTATTAAAACATCTAACTTAATACCTTCTAACATTTTTTCTTCTAGCTCATCAAAAGCTAAAATATAGACATCTTTTCCACTATTTTTTAATCTTAAATAAGTTTCTTCCCAATTTTTGATTTGACCTTTTTTCCAACTAACTAATAAACCAACTTTCTTAGATTCGGCAAAAATTTTCTTATTCCATTCTTTTATTTTAATTATTTTTTGCGCTTCTTTCTTTAAATCCAAAACTAATCCTCTTTCTACATCTACTAAATATATGGTTTTTTCACTCTTTAAACTAGGATATAAGCCGTAGAATTTTCCAGACGAAATTATAAAAATCTTTTGTGTTGAATTATCCTTTAAAATAGAAGATAAATTACATCCTAAAATTTGTCCAAGAATCTTTGCTTTTATCTTTCTTTCCTTTAATTTTATTAAAATTTTTTCTGCGATTATTTTGTACTGTAAAGAGTAGACTATTCCCACATTTTCATCATTATTTATTTTTTTTATTATCTCATTCAAAACATTCTCGTTATATTCTTTAATATAAGATTCGACGATGTAAACAGGGATCTTAGTTACAATATTTTCAAAACCAAAATTATTATGTCCAAAGTGAACTATTGCCTCACAACCTAATTTTAATGCTTCATCCTCTCTAATGTCACAGTATCCGAAGGTAGTTTCAATAGAAATTACAGGAATTAGACCAAAATTTTCGAATTTTTTAGCTATTTCTTCATATTTTGGTATCAAACCCTCTGGCAACTGGACAAATATTCTTTTCATATTATTTTCTTTAATTTTTTCTAATGCATCTTCAATCTCCATAAATTTAAATTTTTATTTTAATACAAATTAATGAAATCTAAAATTATTGAAAAAACATGGAATAAAGAATGGGAAAAAGAAATTAGAAAGAATTGGGAAAAGGAAGATATTTATAAGTGCGATTTTAATGCAGACAGTATTTTTGTTATAGATACCCCACCTCCATATCCTAGTGGAAGACCTTGGCATATAGGTGCTGCTTCACATTATTCTCAAATAGATATGATAGCTAGAGCTTCAAGAATGTTAGGATACAACGTTTTTTTTCCCATAGGTATGGATAGGAATGGGATTGCTGTAGAAAGATATGCTGAAAAAAGGTTTAATATAAATCTTCATTCTATGTCAAGAGAAGAATTTTTAAAATACTGTAAAATGGCTTTGGACGAATTAGAAGCCGAAATGATAGAAATCATGAAAACTCTAGGGCTAAGTGGAGATTTTAAAAATTACTATCAAACGGATAGTGAAGAGTATAGAAAATTAACTCAAGCTACTTTTATAGAATTGTGGAATAAAGGTTTAATTTATTTTGATACTAGACCTAACAATTATTGTCCCGTTTGTAAAACTACTATAGCTGATGCTGAAGTTGTATATGAAGATTTGCCTGCAAAACTTTTTTACATAAAATTTGAAGTTGAAGATGGAGAAGAGATTATAATTGCTACAACTAGACCAGAATTATTATGTTCCTGTCAAGCTATTTTAGTTAATCCTGAAGATGAAAGATATAAGAATTTAATTGGAAAGAAGGTAATTTTGCCCATATTTAATAGAAAAGTTCCAATTATGGCACATCCTATAGTTAAGATGGATTTTGGAACTGGAATAGAAATGGTTTGTAGTTATGGAGATTACAATGACGTAGTTTTATTTAGAGAACTTGGTCTTAAAGAAATAATTGCAATTGACTTGGATGGAAAAATGACTTCTGCTGCAGGAAAATATGCTGGTTTGAAAGTTGAAGACGCAAGAAAAGAGATTGTTAAAGATCTAGAAAGTAAAGGCTTGATTGTCAAAGTAGAAGATATAATTCATAATGTTCCTACTTGTGAAAGAAGTCATAATCCTATAGAAATAATACCTATGCAAGAAATATATTTAAAACAATTACCTTTCAAAGAAGAAATGCTCAAAATTGCCAGAGAATTGGAATTTTTGCCAGAATTCCATAGACAACTTTTAATAAATTGGATAAACAGTATAACGAAAGATTGGCCAATTTCAAGAAGAAGATACTACTCTACTGAAATTCCTATTTGGTATTGTAAAAAATGTGGTGAACCTCATTTACCCGAGCCTGGGAAATATTATAAGCCATGGAAAGAAAAAGCCCCATTTGATAAATGTAAAAAATGTGGATATAATGAATTTATTGGTGAAGAAAGAACGTTTGATACTTGGTTTGATTCTAGTATAACTCCACTTTTTATAACAAAATATTTGAAAGATAAAAAATTCTTTGAAAAAGCATTTCCTATCGCAATTAGACCACAAGGTAAGGACATAGTTAGAACATGGTTATATTATACTTTACTCAGATGTTATCAATTGACTGGTAAGAAAGCTTTTCAAAAAGCTTGGATTAGTGGATATTGTGTTGATGAAAAAGGGGAAAAAATGAGTAAAAGTAAAGGTAATGTTATTGATCCATTACCAGTTATAGAAAGGTATGGGGCCGATGCTTTTAGATTTTGGGGAGCTAGTGAGTCTAGTCTAGGTTATGATTTTAGGGCCAGTGAACAAAGATTTAGAAATGCTTCTTTGTTTATTACAAAGCTGTGGAATATTGCAAGATATATTTCTCAATTTGAGGTTGTTGAAAATTTTGATGAAAATAAGTTATTACCATCAGACAAATGGATTTTAAGTGAATTAAAAGTTTTATATTCAAAATGTGTAGATGGATATAAAAGTTTTAATTTCTTTATTCCTTCTAATTTAATACGAGAATTCCTTTGGAACATTTTTGCGTCTCATTATATAGAAATGGTTAAAAAAAGAGCATATGGAGAAGGTTTTAGTGATGAAGAAAGAAAAGCAGCAATTTATACACTTCACAAAGTCTTTAGGATTTGTTTGAAATTACTTGCCCCAATTACCCCCTTCATAACAGATTACATTTGGACCAGACTGTATTCTTCTTCCAGTATTCATAAAGAAAAATTTGATGATAGAATTGACGTAGATAATTTTGACGAATATACTTCAAAGATATTGGAATTCAATTCTTTTGTTTGGAAAATTAAAAAAGAAAAAAAAGTGTCTTTAAAAGATCCGATTGAAATAGAAATTCCTAAAGAATTAAAAATATTTGAAAAAGATTTAAAAGCAATGCACAATATAATTAGCAAATCTTAAATCTTTTATCATCAATACTTCTAATATGAATAGGCTTAAGTCTTTTATTAGAAATTTGTTTGTAGATAAAAAATATGAAGATTATTTAGATGGTACAACTCAAATTTTTTACTCTAAAAATAGAATAGGTAGAAACCTTTTGCCAATAGCTATTTTAGGTATTGCATCTGCAGCTTTAGCTTCCTTTGGAATATACAATTATATAAAGAAAAAACAAGAAGAAGAGTATCAGAAATTCTTAAATTCAGATTACGATAACGATGGTTT
>JAWBNO010000003.1:0-14096 GCA_039000725.1 Candidatus Aenigmatarchaeota archaeon
TCCATATTCTCTATATCCTTGAAATAATAATCCAAGTGCACAATAATAACCATCACCTGACCATAAAGAATGTCCATCATAACCAGGTGGAGGCAATCTTGTTGGTAGATTGTCATCGTAATCCTGCGCATACATATGAATTGCAAGACCTATCTGTTTTAAATTATTTAAACATACACTTCTCCTTGCATTTTCCCTTGCTCTACTTAATGCAGGTAAAAGCATTGCAGCAAGAATTGTAATTATTGCTACTACAACAAGTAATTCTATTAAAGTGAAACCATTCTTTCTCATTTTTTCACCCCCTTTCTGTGGATTTTCTTATTATTATCTCTGGTTTTATTTTTATTTTAAATACATCCTTATTATCTCCATTTATTCTTTTCAAAAATATTTCAATCACATTATCAACTAATTTATCAATTGAAAAACTTATTGTAGTAAGAGGAATTATAACAAATTCTCCTTCTGGTAAATTTTCACTTCCAACAATGCCAATCTCTTCTGGAATTTTTTTATTTTTTTCAAGTAAATTTTTCATAATTCCAATTGCAATCTGGTCATTTAAAGCAACAATTCCTGTATCTTTTTTGAACTTTTCAAAATATTTCTCTGCTATTTTATAACCTATCATATAAGGATTTTGAATACTTTCATCTATCCAAAGCATATTCTTTTCTATTCCATTATTTTTACCAAAAATTTCTTCAAAAGCCTTTTTAAAACCCATATATCTTTCCTTTATTGCCCAATAGGATATTACCTTAGTAAATGGAATTGTAAAATAAATATTTTTATATCCACTTTTCCACAAATGATGAACTGCAATATAAGGAATTTTTTCTCTGTCAATTCTAATCTGGTCAAATCCATTATATTCAGGTCCATCTATTAAAATTACAGGAATCCATTTTTTTATATCCTTTAAATAGTACATCAAAGAAAGATCATCTGGTTCCGAAATTATAAGCCCTATTGGTTTAAATTTTAAAACTTCATCTATAAGCGAGATATAACTATCCTTTCTCCAGTGAAAATCCTGAATAATTATATCAAATCCCATTCTTTTAAGTTTTTCTGCAATTAAATTTTGTCTATATTGCCTTACTGGAACATTATATGTAGAACCAACTATTCCAACAAAATTACTTCTT
Organism: Candidatus Aenigmatarchaeota archaeon; assembly: GCA_039000725.1. Lineage (GTDB taxonomy): Archaea > Aenigmatarchaeota > Aenigmatarchaeia > CG10238-14 > SpSt-28 > SpSt-28. The sequence goes on from JAWBNO010000003.1 coordinate 1,155, forward strand.
CTTTTTCTTAAATAACTTGCATAAATATTTCCTTTATAGTTTAATTCTTTTGCAATCCTGAAAATTTTATCCTGTGTTTTCTTCTTGATTTTATATAAATCCCCCTTCCCATTAAGTGTAAGAGAAACAGTTGTATATGAAACTCCTGCTTTTTTTGCAATATCTTTCATTGTAACTTCTCTCATGTTAATAAACTAACACGTATTAATAAATTTGTCAAATTTTTTTTGGAGAAAATATAATGATTTTCTTTGGTATTTAAAAAATCGTCTTGTTGATTAGATATTATCTTTTATTCCTCATAAAAATCCCAACTGTATGAAGGTTCAGGTATTCTATTTTCTTCAACTTTTTATGCAATATCATTTTTACCAATTTCTTTCAAATAATTAATAAATTCTTTTTTGTTGGTTCTCTGTAATCTTCAAATCCAATCACTATTATATCAATATTCTTTCTGGTTTTTACTTTACTGGGTTACAATAAATAGAGGTGGTTTAATAGAACAGTTCTTTGTATCTAAAGACATTTCAAAAAAGTATAGAAAAAATTAATTTGCATATCACTTAACAATTTCACTGTTTAAACTTTCAATCTTTTTAATCCTGATCTCTTCAGAAGGAAGTATTTTCTCACAAATTATTTTACATTTCTTTATCCCCTTTCTTGCAGCATATTTTCTTTTCCACGGAGATATTCTTAAATTCATAATCTGACCATCTTCTCTTTTAAATATAATACAATCAGCAGAAGGTAAAAAATCTATTATTTCTCCAATCATCTCTATTTCTCCGATCATCCTTTCTTGAAATTCTTTCTTTTCTTCAAATAAAGGCCATGGCAATAAATAATCAAACATATTGTCTATTTTAGTATTCTTAACGATAGACTGAGCAATTGTATCTGTTTCTTTAATATCCTTGACTTTGATCGGATCCTTAATATCTCCTATAAATATATTTTCTTTAAAAATATTATTACCATTTGAAATTTCAATTATATATCCAAATTCTATTTGATTTAAAGCAACATTATTGTAAATAGTCAAATTTTCGATATTCTTTAGATGTATACCCATAGGAAACCCTCTTATGAAATTCCCTTCTATCAATGAATTTTTTATTTTATATCCATATATTCCACAAAACCCTTCTCTCCAAAAAGGATATTCTGCTACCAGTTTTCCATCAGAATATTTGTATACAACTTTAGATTTATGATCAACTTTCCCATTAAAAAGAATCTGATTTCCTTTAATAACAACATTCTCAAAATAAATATCTGTTCCCTCAGGTTGAGAAAGCATAATTCCCCCAAATTCAGAATTTAGATTATTTAAAGGGTAGTAAATTATAAGATTATTTACAATCTGAATATTCTGCCAAAAACAATTTTTAGCACGCAATTTAATACCAGGTCTTGTACCTAAAAAAATTCCAAAATTATCTGTTGTTATTCTTGGTCTACATTTGATTATATTATTTGATATTATAATATTTTTAATTTTTATATTTTCATATGAAGGATCATAACCTGCTCCAATTGCATATCCCAAAGGATTTTCAATTATATTGTTTGATATTATTACATCTTCTAAATATGTCCCTCTTGTTGTAGTTGCTGTAACAAATCCCATATGTATTGGATTATAAATTTTATTGTTAAGAAAAAATCCACTCTTTATATGGTTAAATTCTACTTGTAAATTTTCAACTATATTTCCTATAAAATAAAAGTTTCTACAGCCAATTGCTAAAAGAGCATATCTATCTGTCATTGGTCCTTTTTCTGCAAGAGATTCTATAAGTAAAGGGTCTGTAAATCTATTATTTATAATTCTAATTCTATCTCCACCATAAATCCCTATCCCTCCAAATTTTTCTGCTCCAGATGTATCAAAAGTTAAATTTTCAATTGTAAGATCATCACAATCAATAAAATCAAAAATATGAGTAGTTGGTTCTTCTTTTTTGGCACAAATTATCTGTGATTGGCTTCCGTCTCCAAAAATTTTTAGCCCTTTTTTGTCTTCTATTTTTACTGCTCTTATACAATATTTACCTGCAGGAAAATATATACCTGTCCCATCTTTTACTTCATTAAAAATTTTCTGAACCATTTCTGTTTCATCTGTCCCATCTCCTTTTACTCCAATTTCTTTAATATTTATTATTTCACAAAAAATAAAAGAAGAAATTAAAAAAAATATCAAACTTTTACAAACTTTCATCACTAACTCCTTTTTTCCACTTAATAATTACCATTCATAATGACCCCATATATCGTTTTTATTTGCTTTCGCATCTTGATATCTCACCCATTCAACATGGCCATCCCAGAAACATACATTACCACCACCTAAATGTCGTCTATAAGGAAGATATCCAATAATTTGTGTTTGACCAATCTCAGGCCATGGAGATCCAAGATTTGAATAGCATATAGGACATTGAATGTATGTTGCATTCCTTCCTCTTTCTTCAGAATCACCAAGCATTGCTTTTTTGTCAGGATGTTTAATCTTCCCATATTTTGCAGGAGGACGGAACTGCCAGTGATCATCCCACCACATAGTCCACAAATTACCTCCAGGCATATAATGACCACCAGTATCTACCCCTAAAACTATTCCTATACCTCCAAATTTATATCCAGGGTAAGGAATTATTGCACTTGGACATTTAAAAACTCCTTTATCTGTAAATCCGCGACTATCAAAATCTTTTAAAGGAACTTTTATATATCCACATAAAGTAAGAAGTTTAGGGAAAGTAAAGATATGAAGTCCCCCATTTATATCCTCTCGGAGGAGTAAATTCATCATAATCATTTACATACATTAAAACAGCAAGTCCAAGTTGTTTCATATTATTCATACAACTTATCTGTCTTGCCCTTTCCCTCGCTTTTGATAATGCTGGCAACAACATAGCAGCCAGAATCGCAATTATTGCCACTACAACAAGAAGTTCTATTAAAGTAAAACCTCTTTTCATCTTTCTCTCTTTTTTTATATAATTTAAAATTAGTAAGTTACTCTGGCATCCCAGTATAAATAGTAATTTTTAGTTCCAAACATAGTTCCTCTCATTGTTGAATCAGTTATATATTCTACATGTCCATCACAAAAAGCAACATTTGTCCCACCTTTTCCATAAAGAGAAGAACCCCAGACATTTCTTGTTTCAAGATGTGCACTTGCTCTAAAATATCTTATTGCCGCATCATTAAGATAAGCATAAATACCCGCTGCATATCTATCTGTTATATCTTCTCTAAATCCTTCTAAAATCATAAACATAAAAGAAGGAGATTTAATCCTATCTATTTTAAGTATTCTTCCACCTATATATAAATCATTTAAGAAACTATTCATACCATAATCCCTTGCTCCAACATATTTCCCATTTAACCATTCATTTGGCACACCCTTTTTTTCTCTATAACTTGGACAGGCAAAAATTTTCTTATCTTTTATATATCCATCCCTCCATAATATATGACTCCAAACAGGAAATCTTGCGTTTAATCCTGCTTCTGGACCAGGTCAACCACCCCAACCCTGTCTGCAAGTATAATTTGAAGGAAAATAACCATCATAATCATTGGTATAAACTAAAATCGCAAGTGCAATTTGTTTTAAATTATTCATACATAAAGATGTTCTTGCCCTTTCTCTTGCCCTTCCCAAAACCGGTAAAAGCATAGCAGCCAGAATCGCAATTATTGCCACTACAACAAGAAGTTCTATTAAAGTAAAACCTCTTTTCATCTTTCTCACCTCCTTTCATTTTATATATATTTTATCTACAATTATTTATTTTGTCAATAAAAAATCTTTTTAGGTAGACAAGGTAGATAAGATATGAGAAGTAATATATGGTTAAGAGAGGTATTTATTCCATAGAGTAAAAGAGAGGCAAAAAGATTACAGAAGAGATTTTTAGAAAAGAATGGAGCCTGATGAAGAATTTAGAAATATATTATTCAGTTATAGAGAATTGTTAATGGCAGATAAGATAATGGCAAGGAAGTTTATAATTCAGACATATGAAAAGACAAAGAAAGTAATAATGTATAAAAATTTCTGTAAAAGACAAAAAGGGTCTCCTGTAAAATATAATAGAGAAAATTTTGAAAGAAAGGAGCCTTCTGCGCAATAATAAGATACCACAAGTGAGGGGATATACGAAAAGTTATAAAAAGGATAATAGAATGTGATGTAAGTAATGATAAAGAAGGGGTACTTTAAAGGAATTAATGAAGAAAGCAAAACTTTTAATAATAGAAGAATTGTTGGAGAGATGTAGAAGAACTTTTAGGAAGGAGATATTACGAGATGGACAAAGAGAAATCAGAAAAAGGATATAGAAAAAACGAATATAAAAGTAAAATATTAAAGACAATTGAAGGAGAATTGAAATTAGATATACCAAAGGGTAGAGAAACAAATCAGCTATTTTAATCAGAGATAAAAGAATTTTTAAAGACAAACATAGATATTTATAAAGAAAATTGGTAGTAGAGATGTATAGTATAGTAGGGAATTAAGTTTACGGGATATAGGGATGCATTATGTACAACGACAGGGAATAGGTTACTTCCCAAAAGTAGTATAGAGAAAGTGACCAATATTTCACAGGAATAATAATATAAGAATTTTATCAATCGTGATTTATCCTGGTTATAACATAATTTATTTAATAATAGATGCAATGTATGAGAGCACTAAGGATTATATAAAAGAGAATCAATCTGTTTTAGTAGGATGTGGGATAAGAACAGGAAATAAAAAGTTTTATTGCTTATGGAATTAAGGAAGAAAGAGGCTTATGAATTTTGCAAAGGATTTTTATAAGGGTATGCTAAAGAGAGGAATAAAGAAGCATTTTCAATAACATCTGATGGTAATCTTTGGTTTAATAAAGACGATAGAAGAAGTATTTTTAAGATCGATCAGGATAAAGATACTGAACACATAAGATAAGGATTTTATCAAACAAACTTCCAAAAGAAATGTAGCAGAAAATAGAGGCAGAATTAGAGAGTTTAAAGAATAGTTCAGATTATGAGAAGAAGGAAAAGAGAAAATTTAGAAGAATTATAGAGAAATACAAAGATAAATATGTTTCATTTTTACAAGATGTTTATTAGAGGATAGTGAAGCATTATTTTAAACATTATTTAAAATACCATACAGACACAGGATAAATGTAAGGAGTACGAATTTAATAAAGAGAATTTTTGTAAGGGAAAGAAGAAGGACAAAGATAATACCATAATTTTTGATAGAGAAAGGATGTTTGAAGTTAGTTACTTAGTGTATTATGAAAAAGGAGTTTCTGACGGGAAAGGATAGGAAGTAGATGAAATATGAAAAAATTTGAATAAATAAATTAAAAAAGAAAGAGGTATAATTATTGAAGAAAAAAGGTAGTATAATTTTGTAAGAGAGGCGGAATTTATTATGAAAATGAAAAAAAATTTGACAATTTGAGATAAAAATAATTTAAAATTTTGAAAAATTAGAAATATGAGACTCCTTTATAAAAAGTTTTTACAGAAAAATTTGGACAGTACTTTTATTATAATTGTCTCATTCAAGTTCTTTCGTCAGTTCCATATATTTCCCCTTATTAAAATTACAACACGCAAAGAAGGAAATGTAAACACTTTTAAATGAAATTTTTCTTTTCTCTAAAAATACATCTTTTATCATAAAGTGAAGATTTTTATCCTGTTTTAATTGATTTTTCCCCTGAGTAATATTAAAGAAAGAGAAAGTAAAGTAATTGGTAAAATCAGACCTTTAATGCATAAGTAAGATAAAATAACAAATGGTATTAAAACAAATCTAACTATGATTTTAAAAATTGAAATTCTTGATATAATTTCTGCATATTTTGGTGAATTAGAATAATACCATCTTACAAAGGCCCTTCCTATTTTATTTGTAAGTAAGAATCTATCTCTGAATTCTCTTAAAATTTTAACTATTGGATGATTGTAATTTCCAAAACACGCAGTTGCTATAAAACAACCTCCACCACCTCCTCCTTTAGTTATCCCTCCATACCCTTCTCCAGTTAACACAACCTGCACTTGTTCTTCATCAGGGTCATTTGAAGGTATTGTTATTGTAATTGTTTTTGTTCCATTTGATTGTGGTTTGAATTTAACTACAATTGTTTTTATATCACCAGTATTAAGTGTTTGATTTGAGCATTATCTTCAATAAGAGCAAAATCTGAAGTATTACCTGAAAAAGTTATCTGGGAAATCACAAGTTGCTCTGTCCCTGTATTTGTGACATTTATAGTTAATTCTTCAGATTCTTCTCCTACTTTTACCTCACCAAAACCATAAGTCAGTGGTTCTACTGAAATATCAGGTTGTCCTTGTGTTAAAATGGTAATTTTATTACCTTCAACAGGAGCACCTTCAATAGATACCTGTAAAATAGAATTTTTCCCAAATGCAACTATATCTGAGTTATATAAAATTGCTGGTTTATATTCATCTCCTTCTTTTGCTCCATTAAAATTATAAAGAATTAAAAGATTTATTTCATTACCTTTTGTAACTTCTAAATTTAAAGGATGAAATACAATTTTTCTTGTTTGTAAATCTATTGTTCCATTATAAGAAGCTTCATTTCCATCTTTCTGACCATTTTTGTTTTCATCATAAACAATAACTATTGATGAGACTTTTGATAAATCACCTTTTCCAGTATCAGTTATTATTATTGTATCTACTTCTAACAAAATATCCTCATATCCTGTGGTTTCTTTTAAATTAAATTTAAGTCCTAAAACATCTTGTTCATCAGAATTGACTACCTTGGGATTTTCCTGTCCCGGGTTTATAATTTCAAGATGTCCTTTTTGTATATATTCAAGATATAAAGGCCAGAAAGTTATTCCATTATTAAAAACAAGTGCCATATCAACTACATCTGGATAATTAATGTTTTCAATTTCAAAGAATAAATAATAGATTTCTTCAGGGTTAAGGTTTGGGATAAGAAATATACCTTTTATCAGTTGTTTTTGTTAAATTTTTATCAAATTTTGAACCATTAGAATCCATATAATATACACCTATTCCTCCAACTTCATTCCCATTTTCATCTATAACTTTCACAATTATATTTTTAACTGGATTACCATAATAATCTAATACTACACCCACAAAATGACCTTTATTTTGACCAACTTCAATTTCTAAATCCTGTAATATCTGATTAAATGTTTCAGTAGTGATTATCGTAAATTCATTTTCTCCTTCTTCAATTGACCTTATATAATAAGCATCTTTATATCCAGATTTTGAAAATTTTAAAGTTAAAAGTGAAGGGGAAGGCAGATTTTCAAGTAGAAATATACCATTTGCATTTGTGTTAGCATAAAAATCAGGTCCAACAGTTCTACATGTAGCATTTTCAACAGGTCTATCTTTTTCATCTCTTAAAACTCCTTCAAAATTAGTAGTTCCTTCTGCAATCCAGATACCATCTATTTCACAAATACCGGATGTTGAAGAATTTGGGAAAGCAATAGCAGGTCTATGAATAAAATTATAACCAGATTTGTAAGCAGAGACAGAATAATAACCCGGGTCAATATTTAAAAGAACATAACCAACTGTATTGTCCCCTGGTTCATTTACTAATTCAATCTTTAAGGGTTTTCCATTTTGGTCCCATTGAGACAAATTAATATATTTTCTATTATTTGAATTGTCTACTCTCTGGTTATTTGAATTATATACCCTTGCCTCTGCTCCAAAGAAAGGTGTAAAACTATTTTCAGATTCGTTATACTGGTAAGTAACAACAATAAGATTTGATTTACCTTGTTGTGGAGAGTAAACCGAAGGAAGCATCATTATTAAATTTAATTTACCAAAATCCTCTACCAAACCAGTAGGTGAAATAATTGTATAAGTTGAGACTAAATTTTGTTTTGTAACCTTCAGAATGTATTTATCAATATAAATATTCAATTGTTCTGAAAAAGTATATTCACCGGATTGATCAGTATTTGAAGTTATATCTGTTCCACATATTCTAACATTTGCACCATCTACAGGAGTAATATTACCATTTTGATCAAAGGTTATAACCTGTCCTCTTGGCTGTGAGAAAATATTATAAGCAAAAAACAAAAATATAAAAATTAATATTTTTTTATAAATACCATCTCCTCCTTAAAGTATCTTTCTTTAATTTTTTATTTTAAAACAAGTCCCTGTTCAATTGCTTTTTTATATTGTTGTAAATCCCAGTAGGTTGGTGCTGGTTCAAAGAAACTCGGGTCAATTATATAGAGTATAAGTGTTTGATAGATATATGGCTCAATTCCTATATAGTGTATTGCATTTCCAACCCCTCTGTACCATCTTTCTATCTCTTCTCCACCATTTACTCTACCATTGAATATTATAAGTCCTGGTGGAATTCCCCAGTTAGGATTAACTATAATCATATCTCTTGGATCTACTATTCCATCAATTGCAACAGAAACAAAGTTATACATTTGGCCAGCATATACATAAAGGTCTCCATTTATCTGAACTTCAATTGGGTCAAACCATTTTGTTGCACCTGATTCAATTCCTATTAATCCACCTGCATAAAGTCCACTTGTCTTTCCTGCAATTATATCAACTCCATTATTATTATCAGTTATGTCTCCTGTTTCAGCATATAGATATACAGAACCAGTTGCACTTACAAGACCACTTATTGTTAAGTTTTCTGTTGTAGATACATTAATATTTCCATCAGCAGCACCAAGAGCAAATGGAAGGTCTGGGTCACCAAGTATATCAACAAGATTAAGGTCTCCTGTATTTGCTATGTATATTCCACCATCTTCTGAACCTGCCTGTAAATTAGATACGGTTGTTTCAATCGGGTCATTTTCAGTTCCTATTCCTTCTCCTGCAAGCATCACAAGGTCAGTTGTTACAATATTCATAGCAGACCCATTATTATCAAGAATTGCACCATCTGCTACCATTTCTACATAATTTCCCGCCTCAACATATCCTATTTCAATATTTCCACCAGCATCAAAGTAAACACTATCATCTGCAAGAACTTCAGAATTCCTTATAAGTATATCATTCCCAGCATTAATATAAATATTCTTATCTGATTCAATTATTGAACCACCAATGATATTTATATTATTACCTGCATTAAGGTCAACTCCATTTCCTCCATAAACCCGTGTTTCTTGACCTGTCTGTCTTGTAATTATGAAAATATTATTATCTGCATTAAATGTAACTACTCCACTTGTTTCAACATATGTATAATTGTCTATTGTTATATCTTTTGCATTCAAAGTAATGTTTCCATTATTAGCATATATATCTGCATAATAATTTTGTCCAAGATAGATAATATTTGAAGCAGTTAGTGAAATATATCCATTTAGTGAATTTATAGCAGTTATTGCTGCATCTGAACCTGCAGTTATATTTCCTGAAGCTATTAATTCTACATTAGAAGAAGCATATATACCATAACCACTTGTTCCAGGGATATCTATTGAACCATCAACATCTATATATACACTTCCACCATTATTTCTAACTCCATAGTCAGACAATGAAGCAAAATTATCTATTGTAAGGTCACCTGTATTATCAATTTGTATATTTCCAGAGGTCGTATTATATGCATTCAATCTACTTCCAACTGTTTCAAGTATATTATTTGAACCAATACCATTTCTTGCAACAAGTATAAGGTCATTTGCAACTATATCTCTATCTGTATCTGGTGTTTGTTCTTCTATATTTCCAGTTGTTGTTCTTATATCTACTACATTACCTCTTATCTCATCAAGAGCAATATTACCAGAAGCATTTATGTTTACATTTCCATTTCCTGCATCTATTTTACTATCTGAATTCTGTGTTAATGAAGTTATTGTTAAAGTTATATTACCACCAGAAGAAATTATATCAGCACCATTATTCTGTGTTAATGCACCTGAATTTATTGTTATTGGACCTCCATTTGAAACTATATCTTGATTTGCATTTGCAAGTGTTAATGAACCACCATTTGTATTTATCCAGATTGGTCCTCCATTTGTTACACTTACTCCATCTGTTGCCCCAACATTATCAATTAAAAGATTACCTTGTTGATTAATATATATCTGTCCATTTGTTGTCTTTGCTGCCAATGTGTTTACTTGTGTATCTATTGCATCTGCTGCTGTCCCTATTCCATTTTGTGCTACAAGTTCAACTCTATTTCCTATAACATCATTTCCTCCTGTATCTCCTCCATCTATTATCGCACCACCTGAATTTAAAAGAACTATTTCACCCATTAATTGACCTATTGTTACATCTCCTCCTGCATCTATATTTATTACTCCAGAAGAACCAACATTAACTACTGCTCCATCTGCCATATAGTATGGTCCTTGTGCATATCCTGTGTAAATCCCTCCATTTGTTGTTATATCTCCATTTGCATTCTGTATTATCGCTCCTGAATATGCCCTTAATGTTATACTGCCAGTATTTGAAATTACTGGGTCGTCTATTGTAAGATTTGAATTGACAATTATTGATATGGTTCCCGAACCAGCATTATATAAAGAATAGTTCCAACCAGCAAGGTCATCAAGTACAAGGTCTCCTGTGTTAATTATATCAATTACCCCTGAAGAGGAATTCCTTGCTGCTAATCTACTAACCTGTGTATCAAGGTCTATGTTATTTACTGCCCAAATTATTAAGTCACTTCCTATTATATCTATTACTCGTACATCATCATCTGTTATTGAACCTGTTGCTGTTAGTATCACCGGTCTTCCTGTATTTGTTATCAATCCAATTAGTAAATTTCCTGTATTGTTTATATCTATTGAACCGCTTGTATTATTTGTAGCATTTAATATACCTGTTATCTGTGTATCAAGGTCTATTCCAGTCCCTGCTGTAAGTGTAAGGTCTCCGGCAACTATATCTACTTGTGCATCATTATCTGTTATTGAACCTGTTGCAATTAAAATTACCGGCCTATTAACATTGGTTATACTATTTACTATCAAGTTTCCAGTATTTGCCAGATTTATAGCACCAGAATTTGTATTGCTCGCAGTCAGGTAATTTGTAGATATCTCCAACTGGTCAAGATTCCCAATACCATTAGCAGCATTCATTACCAGAGCATTTGTTGCAGTTATATCTATTCCTGCATCTGCAACATTTTCCTCTATGTAACCACTGTTTGAAGTTAATGTTACATTGTTACCTCTTATTTCATCAAGAGCAATATTACCAAAAGCATTTATTTCTACATTTCCTGTTCCTGCATCTATTTTACTATCTGAATTCTGTGTTAATGAAGTAGTTATTGTTAAAGTTATATCCCCACCAGAAGAAATTATATCAGCATCATTATTTTGTGTTAATGCAACAGAATTTATTGTTATTGGTCCTCCATTTGAAATTATATCTTGATTTGAATCAAGTATTAATAAACCACCATTTGTATTTATCCAGATTGGTCCTCCATTTGTTACACTTACTCCATTTGTTATACCAACAGGACCAATTATAAGAATTCCTGTCTGATTAATATATATCTGTCCATTTGTTGTTCTTGCTGCCAATGTGTTTACTTGTGTATCTATTGCATTTGTTGCTGTTCCTATTCCATTTTGTGCTACCAACTCAACTGCCGCTCCTATAATATCATTTCCTCCTGTATCTCCTCCATCTATTATCGCTCCACCTGAATTTAAATATACTTCTGAATTCGTTATTAATTGCCCAATTGTTATATCTCCTCCTGCATCTATATCTATTATTCCTAAATTCCTTGTATCAATTACTGCTCCATCTTCCATATAGTATGCTCCTTGTGCATATCCTGTGTAATCCCCTCCATTTGTAGTTATATCTCCATTTGCATTCTGTATTATCGCTCCTGAATTCGCTCTTAATGTTATATCGCCACCATTTGAAATTACTGAGGCATTTATTGTAAGATTTGAATTGACTACTATTGATATATTTCCTGAACCAGCATTATCAATTGCATATCCCCAATTAGCAAGGTCATCAAGTGTAAGGTCTCCTATGTTAATTATATCAATTCCTCCTTGTGTTATATTCCTTGCCGCTAATCTATTCACCTGTGTATCAAGGTCTATTCCAGTCCATGCTGTAAGTGTAAGGTCTCCGGCAACTATATCTACTTGTGCATCATTATCTGTTATTAAACCTGTTGCTGTTAGTATCACCGCTCTTCCTGTATTTGTTATCAATCCAATTAGTAAATCTCTCGTATTGTTTATATCTATTGAACCACTTGTGTTATTTGTAGCAGTCAATATCCCTGTTATCTCTGTATCAAGGTTTATTCCAGTCTCAGCTGTAAGTGTAAGGTCTCTGGCAACTATATCTACTTGTGCATCATTGTCATCTGTTATTGAACCTGTTGCTGTTAGTATCACCGGTCTTCCTGTATTTATTATCAATCCAATTTGTAAATCTCCTGTATTGTTTATATCTATTGAACCACTTGTGTTATTTGTAGCATTCAATATCCCTGTTATCTCTGTATCAAGGTCTATTCCAGTCCCTGCTGTAAGTGTAAGGTCTCCGGCTTCTATATCTACTTCTGCATCATTATCATCTCTTATTAAACCTGTTGCTGTTAGTATCACCGCTCTTCCTTCATTTGTTATCGATTCAATTCGTAAATTTCCTGTATTGTTTATATCTATTGAACCACTTGTGTTATTTGTAGCAGTCAATATTCCTGTTATTTCTGTATCAAGGTCTATTCCAGTCTCAGCTGTAAGTGTAAGGTCTCTGGCAACTATATCTACTTGTGCATCATTATCATCTGTTATTGAACCTGTTGCTGTTAGTATCACCGGTCTTCCTATATTTGTT
>JAWBNO010000004.1:0-12378 GCA_039000725.1 Candidatus Aenigmatarchaeota archaeon
TTTTACCAAAACTATGGATTATAATTGGATGAAACTCTTTAATTTTTTCTGTAATTTTTTCATCTACTTCAACTTTATCTTTTTCAATCTTTAAAATTGTCTCTGCAAAAATAATTATGTTTTTACCAATAAAATCTTTTTTATTAGATAGGAGAAAGTTAAATGAAAAAATATGTTTCCTGAATAATTTTGAAAGAGAAGATAAACCAAAACCATTAATGATTCGTGTGAAAATCTGTGTACTTAATGCGTCTTTATATATCAAAGATTCATCTCTTACTATTAAATAAATATCCTGAATTTTTTCTTTTGTTAATATAATTGTTCCTTTTCTCGGTAGGGAATAAATTAATCCTTCCCTTTTTAATTCATTAAAGACTCTTCTTGCTGTTATGTCACTTATATCAAATTCTTCAATAATATCTTTTAATTTTAAAGTTTTATCATTGTAAACACCACTTTCTATTTTTTTCTTTACCTTATCATAGACAATTTTCCATTTTTTATTTTTGTATCCAATTTCTGTATTTTTCATTTTTGTATACAAAAATAAATTAAAACAAAAGGGAGAGATGAATCTCCCTTTTATATAAATTTGAATTTATGGCCAAGCCAATCGGTCTATTAGTACCCCTCCGCTTAGACCCTTACGGGTCTTACACGCAGGGCCTATCAACCAGGTAGTCTACCTGGGACCTTATCTGCCAGATTACTCTGGCAGAGGGAGACCTTATCTTGGGGCGCGCTTCCCGCTTAGATGCTTTCAGCGGTTATCGCTTACGGACATGGCTACCCAGCGATTACTCCTGGCGGAATAGCTGGTACACCAGAGGTCCGCCCAGCCCGGTCCTCTCGTACTAGGGCCAGCCCCCCTTCAAGTCTCCTACGCCTGTGGCAGATAGAGACCGAACTGTCTCACGACGTTCTGAACCCAGCTCACGTACCGCTTTAATGGGCGAACAGACCAACCCTTGGGACCTGCTCCAGCCCCAGGATGCGGTGAGCCGACATCGAGGTGCCAAACCCTGCCGTCGATGTGGACTCTTGGGCAGGATCAGCCTGTTATCCCCGGAGTACCTTTTATCCGCTGAGCGATGGCCCTTCCACACGGGACCACCGGATCACTAAGCCCGGCTTTCGCCTCTGCTCGACCCGTCGGTCTCGCAGTCAGGCCCCCTTCTGCCTTTGCACTCAACACCTGATTGCCAACCAGGTTGAGGGGACCTTTGGACGCCTCCGTTACCTTTTAGGAGGCAGCCGCCCCAGCTAAACTGCCCGCCTACCACTGTCCCTGGCATGGTTGGACATGCTCAGGTTAGGATTTCAAAGTAGTAAGAGTGGTATTTCACCGTCGGCTCCATCCCGCCCGAAAGCGGGACTTCATCGCCTCCCACCTATCCTACGCATACTACTTTAAAATCCAATGATAGGGTACAGTAAAGGTTCCGGGGTCTTTTCGTCTTGCCACAGGTAACTCGCGTCTTCACGAGTATCACAATTTCGCCGAGCCCCTCGCCGAGACAGCGCTCCCGTCGTTACAAGATTCATGCGGGTCGGAACTCACCCGACAAGGAATTTCGCTACCTTAGGACCGTTATAGTTACGGCCGCCGCTTGCCGGGGCTTAGGTTTGATGCTTCTCCGCCAAAATGGCGGATAACATCTCCCCTTAACCTTCCGGCGCCGGGCACTTGTCAGGCCCTATACATCCTCTTGACGAGTTTGCAGAGCCCTGTGTTTTTGGTAAACAGTCGCGGGAGCCATTTCACTGCGGCCTTTTCGGGCTTGGTTATGGATAAACCTCACCCTACTCAGGCACCCCTTCTCCCGAAGTTACGGGGCTAACTTGCCGAGTTCCTTAGCGAGGGCTCACTCGCGGGCCTTAGGGTACTCCCCCAGCCTACCTGTGTCGGTTTGCGGTACGGGCACCTGATAAACTCCCTACGAGGTTTTTCTTGGGACCAGGACTCGACCACTTCGCCCGCCCTTGCGGTTGGGCTCGTATTCCCCTTTTGGTCCTATATCGCCCATGGATTTGCCACAGGCAGGACCTCCAGGGTTAAACCGGCACTACCAGTCGCCGGCTGGCCTATCCTAATCCGTCACCCCTTCGGTAATAACGTTTATCAGGTGGGGCCGGAATATTAACCGGCTGTGCATCACCTACGCCTTTCGGCCTCGGCTTAGCTCCCGCCTAACCCTGGGAGGACGAACCTTCCCCAGGAAACCTTAGGCTTTCGGCCAGTGGGATTCTCACCCACTTTTTCGCTACTTATGCCAGCATTCTCTCTTCCCTTGGCTCCAGTGTTCCTTCCGGAACACCTTCTCCGCCAGGGAATGCTCCCCTACCACCTGCCACAATTTATGTGGCAGATCCATGGCTTCGGTACCGGCCTTAAGCCCCGTTGAATTGTCGGCGCAGAGTTGCATCGACCAGTGAGCTGTTACGCTTTCTTTAAAGGATGGCTGCTTCTAAGCCAACCTCCTGGTTGTCTATGCAACTCCACCTCCTTTACCACTTAGGCCGGATTTAGGGACCTTAGCCGATGGTCTGGGCTGTATCCCTCTTGACGATGGAGCTTATCCCCCACCGTCTCACTCCCACCAAACAGGTGGTGGTATTCGGAGTTTGAAAGGACTTGCTCGCCTACCGGCGAACTCGCCCTATCAGTGCTCTACCCCCACCACCTTATTAGGTGAGGCTGCCCCTAAAGGCATTTCGGGGAGAACCAGCTATCACCGAGCTTGATTAGCCTTTCACTCCTAACCACAGCTCATCCGAGGTTTTTGCAACAACCACCGGTTCGGGCCTCCCCTGCCTGTTACGGCAGGTTCACCCTGGCCATGGTTAGATCGCTCGGCTTCGGGTCTACTGACTGCGACTAATGGGCCCAATTAGGACCACTCGCTTTCGCTACGGCTCCCCAGCTGACGCTGGTTAACCTCGCCGCAGCCAGTAACTCGCTGGCTCATTCTTCAATAGGCACGCCGTCACCCACCAAAAAGTGGGCTCCGACTGCTTGTAGGCTTGCGGTTTCAGGTTCTATTTCACTCCCCTTCCGGGGTTCTTTTCACCTTTCCCTCGCGGTACTTGTGCACTATCGGTCGAGTCCGTGTATTTAGCCTTGGGAGGTGGTCCTCCCTGCTTCCCGCGAAGTTCCTCGGTTCCTCCGCGGTACTCAGGATCCTGGCGCAGGTACTCCCAAAATTTCGCCTACGGGACTTTCACCCTCTATGGTTGACCTTTCCAGGTCATTCGGCTATTTTGAGAGATTTTTAAACCTGCTGGGAAGGTAGGCCTTCCCCTGCCAGGTCCTACAACCCCGGATAAGGAACGCGCCTACGCTATAACCTTATCCGGTTTGGGCTCTTCCCCTTTCGCTCGCCGCTACTCAGGGAATCGAATTTTTCTTTCTTTTCCTCGGGGTACTGAGATGGTTCACTTCCCCCGGTTCGCCTCCGCTACAAAAAGTAGCGGATATCCATCCTTACGGATGGATGGGTTGCCCCATTCGGGAATCCCGGGATCACAGGTTGCTTGCACCTCCCCCGGGCTTATCGCAGCTTGCCACGCCCTTCATCGCCAGGACTCGCCGAGGCATCCACCGCAAGCCCTTAGTAGCTTGGCCATAAATTCAAATTTTCAAAGAACAATTTATTTATAATTATACTTTTTTAAGAGAACTTGTCAAGTTTAAGAGATTACTTTCATTAAAAATTATACCTATTAATTTTTAATCTGTCAAGACATTAAAATTTCACATTTTAATTCTTGTTCAAATGCTCCTACTTTTTCTTTAAAAAATTCTACTATTTTCAAAACTCCTGCTCTTGGCCCTTGAATTATTATCTGGACATTTTCTTTTGATAAATCCTCTCTTATATCTGGAATTGCTATTGCCATTTCTATTGGACTTTTCAGATTATATTTTTTTCTTTTAAAATAGAGGAAAAGATCAAGAGAATATTGATTTGCTATTTGAGTGACAGGCATAATAGGTCTTATATGAAAATCCTCTATTCTATAAGAAGGGATTGTTAAGATTTTTGTTTCTATTAAAAACTCTTCTGGTTTTTTCCCCATTTTGTTAAAAATTGTTTCACATATTTCTTTGCCTTTCATTGAAAATTTTAAAACAAATGAAAAAAGAAATTTTTCTGTAATTTCAAATAATTTTTTTTCATCTCCTATACAATCCATAATTTTATAATATATGTCTGAATTTTGTAGTTTTTCAATATGTCTTTCATAAAAATGTGCAATAGATTTTGCCATTTCAAGTAAATGCCATGAGACAGCAATATGCCCTCTTATTTTTTGGAAATCTGGAATTTCAATTTCATAGTTTGTGTTCTTTACATATGTATCATAAAGAGATTCAAGTTGATGGAAAAGTGATCTATATTTTTCAACAGGTTCTTCTTTTAAAAATTCCCTTTTTCTGCAATAAAAAAGGTTGAATTCTTCACAGACATTGAGATATTTAATAAGTATTTTAAAGATTGTTTCTTCTTTTTCTTCAGTTTTTTCAATAACAAGATCAGGAGGTAATATTTTTCTCTGCAATTGAGGGAAAAGTTTTTCTGGGGTTGTACTTTTTTTTATGCTTTTTAAACCAAGATTTTTTCCTTCTTCAAATATTTTGTTTGAAATTTTTTTTATCACTTTATAGGCAAACATTAAGTGATTTTTAAGTTCAGTTTTGAACTGTTTAAATTCTTTCGTATGTATCTGTAATTTGTAATGTTTCAATCTTGCATAGAGGTGTAATCCTTGGAAAAGATAAAAATTAAACCATCTTATAGTTGCAACTAATTCTCTAAAAAAGAAGAATTTTCTATTTTGATTTGCTCCAAATTCATCAAGAAAGGACTCAACTTCATCTGCTTCTTTCATAAGGGCAAAACTTAATTCTCTCGGTGGTAACGTTAAAGAAGAGTTTAGTTGATAGAGTATTTTGAAAAGATTTTTTGTGGCATTCTCGAGTTGTGGTAAAAATTCTTCATTTATTTCTTTTTCACTCATAATATTAATTAATGAAGGAGTTTTGATTTTTTTCATATTCATTTAATTTTACCTTTTTTAATCCTGAACCACAAATTGACTTAAATATTTGAAGGCAATTATTAAACCTTCATCTTCTTTCCCTTTTTGAACTCTATCATTATAAACAAGGTCATGCCATCCTTCAATATTCAAATCCCCTTTGTAACCAATTCTATGGAGTTCCTTTATGCATAATCTCCAATCAGTATCACCAAGACCAGGGAAACAATGTTCAATAGCATTTGGATACCAAATTCCATATTTTTTAACTATATCCCAGTTAATATGAGCATCTTTTGCATGGATATGAAAGATTCTTTTCCCGAATTCTTTTATTGTAATGACAGGATCAATAAATTGACATATAAGATGGCTTGGGTCCCATTCAAGTCCAATATATTCAGATTTTATTTCAGAAAAGGCGATTTCCCACATTTTTGGAGTACACATAAAATTTGTCCCATTGCATGGTGTATGAAAATTACCCATAGGACAATTTTCAAAAGCAATTTTTACTCCATGGTCTTCTGCAAATTTTGCATGTTCACTCCATATTTCTTTAAATTTTTCTATACTGTCCTCAAGAGGCCTTCCAACAATTCTTCCAGCAAATCCAGCAACGACATCAACTCCCATTTTTTCTGCAAGTATTATCACATTCCTTACAAGTTTTTTGTATTCTTCCTCTTTTTCTGGATCCATATGATTTACATAAAAACCTGCAAGACAGGAAATTCTAATATTATTTTCTTTATAATATTCTGAAATTTCTTTTGCTTTTGTTTCCCATCCGTCCTTTCCTGGAAAAAACTCACATTGTGGATTTACCATTAACTCACAACTACCAAATCCAATTTTTTTTGCAAATTCAATTCTTTCTTTATCAAATGCCATCATAAAGCCTATCCTCATTTTTTTTCCTCCTTTTAATTTCCATATTTTTATGGTATTATAAAACATAAAAAAAATATGTCAAAAATGGACTGGCATGAATATGAATTAGAAAATGGTACGAAGTTGATATACAAAAAACTTTCTGGATTTCATTCTGTTGCTGTTGGTGTATTTGTAAAAACTGGGAGTAGATTTGAAGAACGTGAATTTGCGGGTATTTCTCATTTTATTGAACATCTTTTATTTAAGGGGACTAAAAACAGATCTTGTAATGAGATAAAAATAGCAATTGAGGGAGTAGGGGGATCTTTTAATGGTTTTACTGCAACTGAAGGGACATGTTATTGGATAAAGATACTTGATGAATATCTTGAATTAAGTTTTGATATTCTTTCTGATATGATAAAAAATCCACTTCTTAAAGAAGAAGATATAGAAAAGGAAAGGAATGTTATTATTGAAGAAATTAATATGTATAGAGATATTCCGGCAAAATATGTTCATGAATTGTTTGATAATTTAATTTTTAAGGATCACCCACTTGGAATGCCAATTTCTGGGACTCCTGAAACACTTTTAAGAATAAAGAGGGAAGATCTTTTCAATTATATAAATACAAAATATTCAGCAGAAAACATAGTCGTTAGTGTTGCTGGAAACTTTGAAAGTAAAAATTTAAAGAAATTTTTTGAGAAATATTTTTCAGATATTCAAAAAAGAAGAGAAAATGAATTTGAAAAATGGGAAGGGAAAAAAGAAGGACCTAAAGTGACTCTTATGACAAAAGAAACAGAACAGACACATATTTCTTTTGGAGGGTTTGCTTACTCTTTTGAAGATGACAGGAAGTACCCTCTCTCTGTTTTGAATGTAATAATTGGTGGGAATATGAGCAGTAGATTGTTTAATAGAATTAGAGAGGAACTGGGACTTGCATATGAAATAAGAAGTTATGTAAAAGGATATAAAGATACTGGAATATTTAATATTTCAGCCGGTGTATCTCCTGATAATTTAGAGAAAGTAATGATAGAGATAATTAAGGAATTAAGAGAGATAAAAACAAATGGAGTGAAAGAGGATGAAGTTGAAAGAAGCAAAAAATTTCTTATTTCTCAGTTTTTAATGGGTCTTGAAGATAATTTGGAATATATGTTTTTTATAGGTGAGCAAAAACTGTTAAGAGACAGAATGGAGAAAATAAAGGATATAGTTGGAAAAATTGAAAAAGTTAAAAGAGAAGATGTAAATGAAATCGCAAAAGAAATTTTTAATAATGAAAATTTTTATCTTGCTGTTATTTCTCCTAAAGGAGATGAAGGAAAACTTAAAGAAATTATCGGGGAGATATAAAAATGAACAAAATAAAAGAATTGTGGGAGAAAAATTGGTTAAGATATTTTGAAATTTACAAAGTTATGAGTATTTTTGAAAGAATATTACTTTCAATTATTTTTTCTATCCTTACAGGAATATCAGCACAAATATATATAAAATTGCCTTTTACCCCTGTTCCTGTGACATTACAAACATTTGTAGTTCTGCTTTCTGGTATTCTGCTTGGTAAAATTTTTGGTTTGATTTCTCAAACTTTTTATTTCATTGGTGGAATTTCTGGGATTGGCTGGTTTTATGGAGGAGAAACTGGGATATTCAGACCAACCATAGGATATTTAATTGGATTTATTTTTGCATCTTATATTGCTGGATATTTTTCAGAAAAAAGAAATAAAATTTTAGGGATGATTTTTGCAAGTTTGATAATATACTTTTTTGGAGTTTTATTTCTTAAGTTGTTTTTCCCTTATAAAGGGTTTAAAGATTTATTAATAATTGGAGTTCTTCCTTTTATACCATTTGATATTTTAAAGGCAATAATTGCAGGTTTTTTTGCAATGAGTATAAGAGGGAGGATTGATGAAAAAGTATAATGTGTGTGTTGTTGGTGCAGGGATGGTTGGTAGGAAAATGGTAGAAATTTTAATAGAAAGAAAATTTCCTTTTGAGGAATTGAAAATTTTTGCTACAAGAGAGAGAGAAGAAGAAATATGTGGAAGATTATTTAAAATAGAGGAAACAACTATTGAAAAATTTAAGGGAATTGATATTGCTTTCTTTGCAGGTACTGAAGGGGAAAAAGGAGCAAGTAAATTGTTTGGATGGCCTGCAGTTGAAATGGGATGCATTGTAATAGATAATGGAGCAGATTTCCGAATGGATGAGAGAGTTCCTCTTGTTGTCCCTGAAGTTAATCCTGATGCCTTAAGAAACCATAAAGGTTTTATTGCAAATCCAAATTGTTCAACAATTCAGATGGTTGTTGCACTTTATCCTTTACATCTTGAGTTTGGATTAAAAAGAATAATTGTATCAACCTATCAAGCAGTTTCAGGAACTGGGAAGAAAGCGGTAGAGGAACTTCAAAGACAGGTTGAAAGTTATGTAAAAGGAGAAGAAATAAAAAATGAAGTTTACCCTTATCAAATATTTGGAAATGTTATCCCTGAAATTGGTTCTTTAAGTGAAGAATTTGAAGGTTATTATACAGAAGAAGTTAAGATGATAAGGGAAACAAGGAAGATTATGAATTTACCAGATTTGAAAATTTCTGCCACAACAGTAAGGGTTCCTGTTTTTAATGGACATTCTGAAAGTATAACTGCACAGTTTGAAAAAGAAGTTAGTGTTGAGAAAGCGAGAAAAATTCTTAAAAGTTTTCCAGGTATAAAGGTAATTGATGAACCTGATAAAAGTTTATATCCTGTGCCCTTGCTTGTTTCTGGAAAAGATGAAGTGTTTGTAGGTAGAATAAGAAAAAATCCATGTCTTGAAAATTCACTTGATCTATGGGTTGTTGCTGATAATATTAGGAAAGGTGCTGCACTTAATGCAATTCAAATAGCAGAAAAAATGATTGAAATGTCCCTTATTTAATTATTTATGAGATAGATATCCAAAACCTCCAGGTGGAATTATGTTCTTTTTATAGTGGTTGCCATAAAAATCAAAGGTTATAGAATTTTCAATAAAAATGGGTTTATCTCCTAAATTTAAAAACCAAATTTCTTTTTCAAACCCTTTTTTTAATTTCTCTCCGCATTCTTCATTTAATAAAAAATTTATCATTTTTGAACCATAACAAACTGAAATTGATTTTATAAACCCAGTTCCATAATTTATTTGCCATTTCCCATTTTTAAATATTTCAAGATTTTTCAGATAAAAATTTATGTAAGTTCTGATAATTTTTCTATGTTTCTGAGATAGTTTGTTTAAATCCATTGAAATCATTGGAACACCAGTTAAAGAGACAATCATATGTTTTGCAACATTTAATGGTGATTCTTCAAAACACCAAAATACAGGATCTGAATGAACAGGAACTTTATCTCCGAGGCACAATCTTATATGGGCAATTCTATTTAGATTTCCTAAAAAATCAAAAGGAACATCACTTGCTCTAAATTGAGTTGCAAGATTAAGATTTATAGGTGTTGCATATTTTTGTCTAAATTCTATTAAGCAAGAAGAATTTATCTCTTTTAATTCCTCTATAAAATTTTTTACAATTTCGTAAATTATTCTTCCTTTTGGTTTTTCAAGAGATGGCTTTATTATATCAATGAAATCAATTTTAAGACCATCAAGTTTATACTCTTTAAAAATTTTTAGAATATTTTCAAATATTGTTTTTATATTTTTTATATCTTCAGGATCTATTAATCTATATCCTTCATGCTTTTCGCTGGAAACAAATTTAATTTTATTTTCTTTATAAATTTTGCTCTTTTCTCCTATTAAAAAGGGAGCAATCCAGAGCATATATTTCATTCCAAAAAATTTTTTCACTTTTTCAATATGTTGTTTAAAATTAGGAAATTTTGACTTTGATATTTCCCAGTCCCCTATATTTTCATACCAGTTTTCTATTGTTTCAGGCGATACTCTCTTTTTTTCATCAAAACACCATCCATCATCAATGATAATTGTTTTAAATCCAAGAGCATTTGCAATTTTAATTTGTTTTTCAATTTTTTCCTGATTTAAATCTGCGTGGAATGCATACCAGGAGCAATAGACAGGCAAGTATGCTTCTTTTGGATAATATAAATCTAATGGCACAATTTTTTTTCTAAAATCATTTATTATTTCTGTCCAAATTTTATCTCGTAAATCAAAAACTAATTCAAATTCTTCTGTTTCTTTACATATTGCGATATTGAAATCAATATCATATGTTCCATCCTTTTGATTTATTTTTGCAACTAAAATTGAATCATCTATTAAATTTGTTGAACCAAAAGCAAACCTGTTTTTCAGAGATTGATTAACGAAACATATAAAAGGAAAATTTATATTTGAGGCTGAAAGTAATTTTATTTCCCATTTTAATTCCATATCAGGTAAAAATATATCTGGTGTCCAATATCCGTGAATATCAATTATAGGAATTTTGAATTTTAAATTTAATATTTCTTCTGAGGCTTCAATTTTCCTTTTGTTAATTTTTATTATTTTAAATTCCTTCTTCTTTAAGTTTAAGAAATCTTTTTTCAAAAGTTTTCCGTTTTTACTGAAAATCTCAATTTTTATCATAATTTTAATTTTATTTAAAATTTCCAAATTTGACAAAAATTCAATTCCAAATTTAAAATTAAATTTTGAAAAAGGGGGCAAAAATGAAAAAAATTTTCTTAATTTTTATTTTTCTAATTTTTCTTTCTGAGTATTGTTTTTCAAGTTCAATTTGTGAAAATGGAAATTTTATCCCAATATATAAGGCAGAAAAATTTATAAAAATAATCTCAGAAGAAAATATCCCAACAAAATATTCTTTTGAAATACCTGCAATAAAAAAAGAAAAAAATAAAGTTGTTGTTATGAAATTTAAAGCAAGGTTACATACAGAAAAACCAGGTGGTTGGAATGATTATCTTGCTATAGAAATAAATGGGAAAGTTTTAGATAAATATACAGATTTTGGTTATTATCGTCTTGTAAACAGGAAAGATGTTTTTAAAAGTTCAGTATATGAAAGGGATTGGTGGGGAAAAAGATCAAATTATCCTACAATTTTAATTTATTTTGGAGATGGTAAGGAAATTGATCCAAGAGTAATAAGTTATAGAGAAGAAGGATACTGGTATTTGCTGAATATATCAGATGTTGTAAATTATATTGAATTTGGAGCGGATGAAAGAATAGAAAAGGCAGAGTCAAACAAAATTACAATAATAAATACTTATCTCAACAGATATGTACCAGGTTCAAAAATAGATATGATTATAGAAGATTTAGAAATAGGATATATGCCTGAAGAAATAATAAATAAATACTCACAGCCAGAATTAGAGAAATATTTAGGAATAAATATAAAAGAAAAGGTCAGGAAAAAAGGATATGAACTGGGAATAGGAGAGAATGGAGAAATGGAATTGAAAATAAACAAAGAAAAATATAAAATTGTCAGTAGTTACTCTTATCCAGGAGAAAAGATAGGATACAATCATTTTGATACACAAAATAAAGGCAACTGGAATATAAAAATAAGAAGGATTGGAAGAGACAAAATAGAGGTAAATGGGGAAGGAGATTATTATGTTTTAATTAGAACGATAGAAGCAAAAGAAGAGAAAGTAGAAGTAGTGGAGGAGATAAAAAATAAAAAAGATGAGGAAATAGGAATAATAATAAATCACAAAATTTTATGTGAAGATTTACCCTCTTATTATAGAATAAGTGGAGTTGAAGGAATAGAAACGTCAGGTATTACTGGAGTTGCAGAAAATCCAACAATATTTGTTTCATATAAGGATACATCAATTGGGTTTGTCGCAGAAGATGACATTTTAAGAGTTCAAGGAGAAATAACCAAAAAGGCAAATACATTGAATTATACAATAAAACATTTTGGGCTTGATAAAAATAAAAGTTATAAATTTGAATTTTCTATATATCCCTCAAAAGAGAAAAATTATTTTACATTTATAAACAAAGTAAGAAATGACTGGAAGGTTAATACAAAAATAGAAGGGCCATTTGCTTTTTCTGGTGAAATAATACCTGGAAGAAAAATAAAAATATATGTTCCTGGTCCATGGCTTGATTATTATTCTATAAATCCAAAAACAGGGAAGATTTATACAAGAGAGGAATATAAAGAGGTAATGAAGCCAATTATAGAAGAAATAAGGAAGAAAGATCCATCTGCGAAAATACTTGGAAAAATAGAAACAAA
The DNA here is from genome assembly GCA_039000725.1 of Candidatus Aenigmatarchaeota archaeon. Classification (GTDB taxonomy): domain Archaea; phylum Aenigmatarchaeota; class Aenigmatarchaeia; order CG10238-14; family SpSt-28; genus SpSt-28. The sequence goes on from JAWBNO010000004.1 coordinate 12,179, forward strand.
TTTAATTGCAATAGATAAAAGAGATATTAAAAATGGAGAAATTTTACCAGGTGGTTCTTCCCAAAGGAAAGGAACATATGGTTATATTCTCAATAAAAAAGAAAGTGAGGTGTTAAAAGAAGGGATTGGTGAATGGGTTGATTCAGTTTTACAGACAGAGGATGGGAGAGTGATAGTTGACACATATTATTCAGAAAATC
>JAWBNO010000005.1:0-10046 GCA_039000725.1 Candidatus Aenigmatarchaeota archaeon
GTATAAATTAAAATCACTATCCTTATTTTCAGGCATTATATATGCTATGAAAAATCTAATAAAATCTGGTTCAAATCTATCTAATAATTCATCTACCCAAAGTGCCCAATTTCTACTTGTAGAAATTTTATCCCCCATTAAATTTAAAAATTCATTGGCAGGAATTTCATCAGGAAGATTATATGAACCTTCTGCCATTAACATTGCAGGCCATACAATCGCATGAAATACAATATTATCTTTTCCAATAAAATGAACAATTTTTGTATCTTTATCTTTCCAATAAACTTCCCATTTATCTTTATTCCATTCAATTGTAGAAGAGATATAACCAATTGGAGCATCAAACCAAACATATAAAACCTTACCTTTCGCTTCTTCTAAGGGAACAGGAACACCCCATTCTAAATCTCTTGTAATTGCTCTTGGTTTTAAACCTTCCCTTAACCAATTATTCACAAAATTTAACACATTCTCCTTCCATTTATCTTTTTTTGATTGAATATATTCTTTTAATTGATTTTCAAATTCATTTAATTTAAAGAAATATTGAAAACTATCTTTAATTATAGGGGTTCTAAAACATAATGAGCATTTTGGCTCTTTTAAATCGGTAGGTTCAAGCCATCTACCACATTTTTCACACTGATCTCCTCTTGCCTTATCATATCCACAATATGGACAAATTCCAATAATATATCTATCTGGCAAAAACATTTTATCATATTCACAATAAAATTGTTTTACTTCTCTCTTTTCTATATAACCCTTATTGTAAATTTTAAGGAAAAATTCCTGAGATAATTTATAATGTATTTCTTTTGTTGTCCTTGAAAAGTTTTCAAAATATATACCAATTCTATCAAATGTATTCTTTATATTCTCATGATAATAATCCACTAATTCCCTTGGGGTTTTATTTTCTTTTTTAGCACTTAATGTAATAGCAACTCCATGCTCATCAGTTCCACAAATATGAATTGCATCCCTACCTTTCAATTTTTGAAATCTTGTATAAATATCAGCAGGTAAATATGCTCCTGCTAAATGCCCAATATGTAAAGGTCCATTTGCATAAGGTAAAGCACTTGTTATTAAAATTCTTTTAGACATAGCCAAAAGTTTAAAGTTTAAATATCTTTGTAAGTTTATTGTCAATTTTTATTATATAAATTCCTCTTTTAAGAAATACTTTCTCTTTACCTTTCACCTTCCTTGAATAAATTAATCTACCTTTAACATCATAAATTTTTATAAGTTTCTCTTCACTGCTTAATATCTCTAAATAGTTCCTCCTTGAATATATTTTTATTTCACAGTCATTATAACTTTCATAATTGCTAATTGGAGTGTTTATTTCACAGGAAGGAGTTGAATTAACAGAAGGATTATAAGCTATTAAGTTTAAATCATAAATCTGGATATTGGCATCTGAAATAGTTGGATTTAAGGTGGAGATTGTTGGGGTTATATTAGTAGTTGTAAAAGTTGTAATATATCTCGTGCAATGACCAACTAAATTTGGATTTGTATCTTCCTTAATAATAGCAAGACCACCAGAAGCATCCGTTCCATTTCCAATAAATGTTATTAAATAAAATTTCCCTGGTCCTATGGATATTACACCCTTGCCCATATTTGAATTCTCGCCCGATGGAGGTGTATCCCAATATCTTGCCCATATTAAATTCCCATTTGTTCTATTTATTTTCAAAACAAGAGGATAACTAATTGTATTTGATGCTCTTATAAATCCACTAATCAGGATATTTCCATCATAATCAAATGTTCCATTATATGCCCTGTGGTCTCCTCCAAGTGAAGTATAATACAACTTTGACCATATAATATTTCCATTAAAATCAGTTTTAAAAACAAGAATATTATCATTACTTAAGGTTGAACAATTACCACTATCTGTGCATCTAAAATCTATAACAATATACCCATCTACATCTTTTAATATTTTATAAGATGAACGGGAAGAACCAAAATTATATTCCTTAGCCCATACTAAATTTCCAGTGGTATCAACTTTAACTATTCTAGAAGGACTTTTACAACAAAATAAAAATACATATCCTGTTCCATCATATATACCATCCATAAGTCTATACTCATTATCCCCTCCTATACTTTTTTGCCATATTATATTGCCATTGTTAATATCTACCTTAGCAAACCAAGAATAACCCTTATCAGGACCTGCACCAATTATTAAATTATTCCCATCAAAATCAATAGCACGAATATCTTGTGGAACATCACTAGCAGGTGTTTGTCTATATTTAGCCCATATAAAATTTTGAGTTTTTATATTAAATAGTCCATAAAAAGAACAACTACCACTTGAGCATTCATTTTATTGCTACTAAACTATCATTTATCTTAACCATAGTATCTTTACATTTAACTGACTATCAATAGCTATAATAAAAGGATTTGATTTATTATTTTGATAATGAAAACTTCCTATTAGATATAATGTATCATTCATCTTTACACTTGCTATTCTATGACAAGTTATACACCCAGCAGTAGGATAACTAAGCCAAACTATCTTACTTTGAGCATAAGCATTAGAAAACAAGCTCAAAATAGCAAACACAAGATGTATTTTATTTAAAGTTCTCATAATACACCTCCTAATTCTAAAATTATATGGTTTAAAAATTAAATTGTCAAGTCCCCCTTTAAAATTTAAAACTTGATTGGTCTTCATGGGTGTTTTGTAGAAGTTTTTGGAATGGGTATATTTATTAAAGGGAAAAGTGGAATTGGAAAAACAGAATTAGTTTTAAAATTATTAAATAGAGGGCATTTTTTTATAGCGGATGATTTAGTAATTTTTAAAAAGGATAATTTTTCAAGAGTTATAGGATTTAATAATGGCAAGTTTATAGCACATTTAAAAAATGTTGGATTTATTGATATTATAAAAACATATGGTATTGAAAGGGTTAAGGATAGTGCAGTTTTAAATTTAATTATTGAGCTTTCTGAAAATGAATTTTTATTATCACAAGAAGAAATTCTTGAAGTATCATTTAAAAAATTATATTTAAGCCCAAGTGTAGATATAAATGATTTTGAAAACTATATAAGAATTTTTAAGGCACAGATATATGATTGAATTTATTGAGCATACAGCAGATATTGGAATTATTATAAGGGCAAGTAGTTTAAATGAAGTATTTGAAAAAGCAGGTTATGGAATGTTTAAAATTATTTGTGAAAATTTAGAAGAAGTGGAATGTAAAGAAATTATTGAAGGTGAGATAATTGCAGAAAACCTCATTGATATGTTATATTTATTTTTAGAAAAATTACTTTTTGAGTTTGATACAAAAGCTATTATATTAAAGTGTTTTGATGTAATTATTGAGAATAATAAACTTACTTATAAAGCAAAGGGTGAAATATATAATTCTAAAAAGCATAAAATTGGAACAGGAATTAAAAGCCCTACATATCATAAAATGGAAATCAAAAATGAAAATGGAGGATTTATAGCTTTTATTATATTTGATGTTTAATGAATAATCTGATCTCCACAAGCCCCCTAACCATACATTCCTTTCATAAATTCTACCCTACCCGACTTCTATGTTGGTAAAAAACCTCCAATAGTTTTTAGGGATACTAAAAGGGAATTTCTCACTAAGCGTATCCTTCTTATTATTCACAGTTCTATTATGGTGCTAAAAATTATATCCCGAGAAGTTTTTCACTTTTTGTTTTAATTCTTCAAAAATCCTAAACCAGTATTCTTCATACTTTTTTGCTGGCTGTTTATCTGTATTATTTCTCATAAATAGCAACACTCTAACTTTATAATCTCCATATGCAAACTCTTTACCTTCAAAAAGTGCCTTATATCCATCTATTTTTCTATAAGCACTTGTAAACTCAGTGCTTTTTGGGTCTATGAAAAGTATGGTGTATTCCTCTCCTTTACATAGCCAAAAGATAAAATCTGGTTTGAACTTTAAACGTTTTCCTCCATCGTAGTAGGGTATATAAACATCATCAAGCGTTTCATCAATCTTGGAAAAATACCACCAGTCAAAGCTTTTAAAGAAATTATCAGATCCTTCCAAGTATTTTTCTAAGTCTTTTATAAAATCCACTTCACTTTTAACTTTGATGATGTGCTTTATATAGTCTATCTTTTCATCCTCGGAGAGGGCAACTGGTATATAGTAGTGGTTTTGTATATATTTTAGGGTTAATTTATCCTCTTCTTCCTCCTTTTTATACTTTTTGTCCATTTCTCTAATCTTGTCTGTATATTCATTTATTGTTATCTCTCCTTTTTTAACAAGCTCCTTATATTTCTCCTCTTCTTCAGCCTTCTTTGGAAAGTTTCTAACTTTTTCAATCTTTTCCACAATATTTTTTAGCTTATTTTCATCATTGTTATGGACCTTTATGTGCTTAAAGTGAATAATTTCCTCTTCCAGCTTTTTAGGTTTATCAAATTCTTCATACTTTGTGGAAAAATGTTTAAGTATAATACCCAACAATAAATCTGGGTCCTTATTGGTGTTGTTTTTTGATATAGTAAAATACTTTTCCTCATTGCAAAAAGCATCTTTTAACTTACATAAAACCTTTGGTGGACAATCATACTTCATAAGAGTGGCCTTTTCTCCCAAATAGTTAAAGTATTCTTTTACTCTTTCAAGGTCTTCTTTTCCAATGGAAAAGGATATATGATTTCCATCTTCAATGATATATTTTTCCGTCTCTCTGTAGGTAGGAATTAAAAGAAGTTTATCTTTTATTTCTGGATTTATCTCAAAATATTCTCCAATATTTTTCATCTTGCTTTTTTCTTCTTCCATAAACTCTATAATCTTCTTTAAATTATCCGCCTTTGTGCCATATACAAACAATGTTTCCAAGTATTTAGCATGGTCTTTTAAACGGTGATATTCTTCTTGTGTGATTTTCTTATTAAGCCAAAGGTTTTTAAGTCTTTGTCTTTCACTTCTTACAGGATTTATCCTTACACCTCTTCCTATGGATTGAAGCACAAATTTTTTTGCATCTTTTCCTACCCCTATATTGATATACAAAATGATGTTTGGTCTTGTGCTGTCCCATCCTTCATAAAAGGCTCGTGAACCCATAAGTATGGTAATATCCTTTTCTGTGTCAAGGTTTTTAAAAAGGCTTTCCTTTTCAAATCTTTCCGTTATCTCATAGTGAATAAATTTTTCTTTAAGCAGTTTTGTTTGGTCCCCCACTTTTATCAAACCAAAAGGTTTTTCGGTGGATTTTAGCTTTAAGATTAGCTCTTGCTTGTTTTCTCTTATAGTTATTAACTCTATGCTTGAATACCCTTGGGCGTTAAACACCTCTTTTAGCAGGTCTTGCATTGTCAAGCTCTCTATCTCTTCATCACTTAACTTAAACTCATCATCCACAAATTGATATTTAACTCCTTCTTTAAACTCTTCCTTTAACTCCCTTTTTGCTTCTTCAAAGGTAGATTCATCAATCTCCCCCTTTGCTATCTTTTCCAGCTCTTTGAAAAACATCTCAAGGTCTGATTCTTCCGTATGCACCTTATTTACCAATACCAAAAGAAGTGGTGTATGGTAATATTTTGGAACTTCATGCTTTTTTAAGATTGTATAAAGAAGTAATGTTTTTAAAACTATCTTTTGTTTTTCTTCCTCTGAAAAGCCCTGTTTTGAAATATAAATGTTTTTTCCATACCCATTTTGTATAAACTTCTCAAGGTTGTAATTATACACGCATGTAAGATGGTCAATCCTGTCGGTAAAAGTGGCAGAAAAGTTAAAGAGAAAGCCATTCCTACTCATTATGGCATAAATATGCTGACGAATACTATCTTCTTTGTCCCCCTTGTGGGCTTCATCCAGTATGATATACCAATTTCCGTTGTTTTCGTAAGTTTTGTAGTTTAGCTTCTTTTCTTTGCTTTCATCATCCACAAGCAAGTCCGCCCTGTAATAAAAAACTCTTATGGTATTTTTTGTCTTTAAAGGTAGAGAACGTTTAATATTTTCATATTCTTTTAAATCATAAAGCTCAATTTTTACTCCAGAGTTGCTGTTAAACTCATTGACATGTTTTTTAAACTGGTCTATTAGGTCTTCTCTATGTGTCAAAAATAGTATTTCCCTTTCTGGTATTAGATTTTCTTCCATCAATTTATGAAGTATTTCTATAAGCTTTACTATTATCAAGGTCTTTCCCGAACCTGTTGCCATCCAAAAGCTCATGCGGTTTATCAATTGATAAAATAGAACTTTATTATTCTCAATCCTGTAGTTTGCCAATTCAAACAATTTCCTTATGCGTTCTTTGTCTATCTTTATATCCAAGTCCTCATCCAAGCCGTAGTTTTTGTATAGCTTGTAAAACTCTTTTTTATTTTCTTCAAGCTCTTGGTAGTATTTAAAAAGTCCCATTATGGCAAATTTTAGGGCATTAGTTTGATAATCAAATAGAGTTTTATCTTTGGAAAAACTTTCTAAATCAAAATCTTTCCATTCAATTGGTAAATCTTCAAATCGGATCTCATCCTCTAAAATTTCTTGTAAGGTCATCTTATTCCCACCATATTAATGGTTTTATATGCTTGTAGTCAAGGTCTTGTATGTTTATCTCTTCTCCATCCTCAAATATAACCTTATCCTTTTCAATCCTTTTTATCCACTTGCCCTTAAGGTTGGATAAGGTTTCGGCTATATCTATGTTTGGATAAAGTTTTGATAAATTTACTCTCACCTTGTTATTCTCACAATCTATTTCCAATGCCCTTAACATCTTCTCATCTTTTAGGAAAAGGTATCTTTCATAGAGATTTTTACCAGCGGTGAATATATCATTGTCTTCATAAACGGTGTTTGCCAAAGCTTGTTCGTATTGTTCAAGTTCATAGTATTTACAAAAAACTCCTATGCCATCATTATCTTGTGGCTTGCCATCTTTCCAGTTAAAAGAATAAGCTACCTTTTTAATTCTTGGAATAATCACTGTATCAAAATAATCTGCCATTTCTACAAGGATAAATTTTCTTTTTCCTCCATCTTCTTTATTGAGCTTCATAACTGCATGGGCGGTGGTGCCAGAGCCTGCGAAGAAGTCAAGGATGATACTATTTTTGCGTAGAGTGCTTACAGAATTTAAAAGGTGGGTTATTAAACAAGTTGGTTTTGGCCTCAACCTTCCAACAAGTTCTGAAGAAAAAGTAAATATTTTTTGAGTGAGTTCTTCAAATGCGGTTTCATTATAACATCCCTCAATTATAAGCTCATTCGTTTTTACAACAGGCACACCAGCATCCTCTTCATCTAAAATTTCAGTAGGAAAGCCAGAAGAGTTTATAAATATAAGTTTGTTTTTAAAAACTTTTTGTAATTCTTCATCTATTTTACGCCATGGTCCCTTAATTCTTATTTTATTCATTAGGACCCCCTGATTGATAATAGGGTCATCTAAAATTTCAATCCAATTTTTCTTGTTTCTTTTAGCATAAATTTTTCCTTTACTTAACTTATCACACTTTACAATAATTCCTTCTGGTATTTCAAAAATTCTATATTCCCTACCGTCAAAATTGAACAAAGGCCTTACCTTGCTTTGTCTCTCCCTTATCAACTTAATCTCTTGCATTGCACCATATAATACAAATTCCATTCTAGTAGCTACTGTCTTAGATGCCAATTGGGGAGTTTTATTCCTTCTCCAATGTAAAGGTATAACCAGGCTAAATTTTTCTTTTAATAACTTTAATAAATTATCAACTTCATTATCATCAATACTCACAAAAATCACCCCATCCTCACTCATCAACTCCCTTGCTAAACTCAATCTATTTTCAATCATCGTAAGCCATGTGGAATGCTGGTATCTATCTTTATACAAAAACCCATCACTTCCAGTGTTATAAGGTGGGTCAATATAAATTGTCTGAATTTTCTCTTTAAACTTTGGCAAAATCGTATTTAATGCCTGATAATTCTCACTCTTTATAAGTAATCCATCCAAAAGATCATCTAAGTCCGAATTTTCAGTAAGCTTTTCAAGAAGTTTTTCTTTAAATTCCAGTGGAAAATATCTTGTATCAATAGGTAGTTTCTTATATTCTTTCTCAAGGAGATTATTTTTTAAATATAAGTCTTCTTTGGATTTAATCTCACCAAACCCAAGATTTCTCCATTCTTCCAATTGTTTATCATTTTTTAGAATTTCATCTAAAATTTCTTTTAAAAAATTTTCACCTGCATATTTCTGGATTTTATCCAAAGTTATCACATACTCCGTTTTCAAAACAAACTTTTTCTTCTCCCATAGTTTCTTCTGGAAGTCTTCAATCTGTGAAAGAAAATCAATAATTGCTTCACCGATCTCCCTTACCACCTTTACCCTTGTAATATGCTTATCAAAGTATTTATCCCTTTCTATGGTTTCAATATCCAAAACCTCGGATTTAATAAAATAGTCAAGCTGTTCAGAAAGGAATTTCTTAAGGTTTTTGTGGATAAAGTAATCTCTTGTATTTTTGGCGGAAAACCTATTTAAGTGATAAAGAAGTAAAGGCTTTTCACTTTTAATATTGGAAAGATATTCTTTAAGTGAGTTATCCTTTAACTTACCTAAAATTTCTTCATAACTTTTTTGATTAATCTTTTCTTGTTTTGATGTATTACTTCCACCTCCCACCTCATAATGTTTTACTTCTTCCTCTGTAAGCTCCCTATACTGGAAGCAAATAATCAGTGTTTTATCTTCATAAGTTATTGGATTATCATCAAGGACAAAAAATCTTTCCTTTGTAGCCTTGTTAGAATTTAGCTCCTCTTTGGCTTCTACAACACGAAAGATAACTTTATATTCTTTAACTTTGAAAGTATAATCTCTAAAAAGTAGCCCTGTTTTTGTGTAGTATTGGTCGTAATTTACCCAATAAAGCTTTACCTCTTCACCATTGTAAGGAATGGCATACTTATGCTTTTTTATAGAATACCTGTATTGAGGTATAAAATCTCCATCCTCATAGTAGCGTGAAAAGAAGTTATAAAGGTCGTTAAAAACTTGTAATTTTATCTCCTCAATCTTTTCTGCTTCTTCTTTACGCTCTTTTATTGAAAGAAATTCTTTACCAATAGGTGTATCTTTAAATCCTTCTTTGATATCTCCTGATGGTGTTATGGCATCTTCTCCAAGATTTTCAATAACTTTTTGTTTTATCTCTTCAAACTTTTGTTCTATATCGGCAAACCTTTCATCCCTATGCTTGGCAAAAGCAGATTCAACTTTGTCTTTCAAGCCTTCATTAATAAACTTTTCTATCTCTTTTCTTTTGTAGTTTAAAATCCTGTATATTCCAAAATCTAGGTCAGAAGATTCAAACTGGAATAGTTCTCTAAGTAATTCTTGAAATTTAAATAAAATTTGCTCATTTTCATATTTATTCATATCTACCCTCCTACCAAGCTTTAATTTTCAAAATTTTAAAGTATAACTAATTCAAACCCTTTAAAATTTTCAAATATGCTTTTTGAATATGTTAATGCCCGTGTTTTAGCAAGAAGCTCAAAACTCTTAGATTTAAATGTCTTTAAGGAACTTTTGGATTATAAATCCCTAAGTGAGCTTATAAATTATTTAAGAAATAGCTGGTATAATGAATATATATCTCAAATGAAGGAAGAGAATTTAGATAATTTCCTTGAAATGTTAAAAAGAGCTTTTTCAGATGAAATAGAAAAGGTTGTAAAGTTTTCGGGAAAAGAAATAGGTAGAATTTTGGGGGCATATTTATCAAGATGGGATTTATATAACATACTAACGATAATTAGAGGTAAATTTAGTAAGTTTAGTAATGAAGAAATAATTGAAGGAATTATGCCATTTGGAAGCATCTCAAAAACAGAAATAAATGAATTATTAAATGTTAATGAAGCTTATGAAGTTCTTGATAAACTTGCTTCTATGGGCATAAAATTACCATTTGAAATTAATACCCAATTAAATAAGCTATTAAGAGAAGGAGATTTAAGAAG
>JAWBNO010000006.1:0-9193 GCA_039000725.1 Candidatus Aenigmatarchaeota archaeon
CAACAATAACAGTAACCTCATCTTCAAGTGCACAAGCTGGAACTTACAGTTTTACAGTTAGAGCCACAAACAATCAAGCAACTAGCTATTATGGCCAAGGAAGTGCAAATTATAATGTTGTATCTTCAGGATTACCGAGTTTGCCAAGTTGTAGTCAAGTATCTCCAAATGTGATAATAAATCCTCCAATAGTTTTTCCTGGTGGAACTTTGAATATTACTATAAACATAACTTGTAATGAATGGAATTTTAATTCTGTTAGAAATTTGACTCTTTCTTTGAAAATTAATAATATTCCATGGAATGATTGTTTTATAAACGAAAAGGGTCTTGTAACTAATTTTGGTTGGAGTGGTTCAGAACAAGATGTTGCATCTAGATCATGTAAAAGAGGGGATTGGACTTCCAACGGAAAGTGGTATTGCTACAATAGTGGAGTTTGCAAGCACAAAGAGCACGCATTATATGTTTATTCAGATAGTTCGAACGGAAATGTTATTTTAAATTTCGTTTGTCAATTACCTAGGAATTTAACCCCAGGAGCACATTCTTTAACAGTTGGAGCAACTATATACGCTAGTGAAATAAACACAAGACCAGCAAAGACAGGATTTTTAGTTTTTGGTATTCCATTTCCACAAGTATTGCTACATTATATTAATCTATTTAAAAAAGTTTTTATTCCACTCTAATCTAATACAATACTTACCTTATGTATAATTTTTAAATATAAAATAGAAAAGCTTAAATACTTTTCTTACTAAGATTTAAATGTATTAAGTGTTTCACTTTCAGGTGGTGACATGTCGAAAAAGGATGCAAATGAAGGTAAAATTAAAAAAGATCTCGTATGTCCAGAATGCGGTAGTAGCGATATAATAAAAGATCCAACAACCGAGGAAACAATCTGTAAAAAGTGTGGATACGTTTTTTCAGAGACAATGATAGATGTATCACAAGATTGGAGGGCATTTGATTCTGAACAGATGTCAAGAAGGGCAAGAACAGGAGCACCAATAACATATAGTAAGCATGATTTGGGTCTAACTACAGAAATTGGTAAAGGAGTTTTAGAATTATATAAAGTAGCACCATCTAAGAGAGCTCAGTATTATAGAATGACAAAATGGCACAAAAGACTAATTAGAAGCAAAGATAGAAATCTATCTTACGCCCTTTCAGAACTTCAAAGAGTAGTATCGTATTTAGGTTTATCTAGGGTAATACATGAAAAGATAGCTAAGTACTATAATGAGGCTGTTAATAAGGGTTTAGTAAGAGGTAGAAGCATAGAGGCCGTTATAGCTGCTTTAACTTATGCTGTATGTAGAGAAATGGGAAATCCGAGAACCTTAGAAGAAATTATAGAAGCATGTAATGTTGAAAAAAGAGAAGTAGGAAGAGCATATAGATATCTAGCTAGAGAACTTAAACTCAGAATACTACCTATACCACCAGAGAGTTTCGTTCCCAGATTTTGTTCTATACTAGGCTTGAGTGATAAAGTTCAAGCTAAAGCACTAGAAATTCTTAAGAAAGTTGAAAAGAAGGGCTTAAGTGCAGGAAAGGGACCAACAGGAGTTGCCGCAGCAGCAATATACATAGCTAGCATATTAACTGGAGAAAGAAGAACGCAAAGAGAGATAGCAGATACACTTGGTATCACTGAGGTAACAATTAGAAATAGGTTAAAGGAAATAGCCAATAAGCTAGGTATAGAAAAAGAATTAGAAGAAAAAGAAAAGGAAGAAAAGAAATGAACTAACTAAAATGTTATCATTCCGGATAATACTAAGACTATTAATACTAAGAGTATTACTGCTATGGCCGTTACTATCATTCCGTTTCTTGATTTTAAGAATTCCATTATTTTCATAAGCAATTCACCTAATTTATCTTAATCTTTCAATTTTAAATATTTGATTTAGAGATAAAAAAAGAAAACAAAGGAAAAGGAAAGGTAAATTATTGAGTTTGTTGTGGTTGTTCTTCTTTCTTTTTCTTTGCCATTATGTCCACCTCCAATATTCTTTTTCATTAATTTTCCGCTTTTTAAGCTTAATTTTCAGAAGTATTTTTATTTACTTTAGAGTAATTAATCATCAGAACCACTAAAAATTTTATTTTAACGGCTCATCAGTTCTTTAATTTTTCCAACTTCTGTACCATCTAGCAAAAAAACCCTAGAAGAGTTTATATCAATAAGCTTGCTTAATATAGAATTTTCTATTTCATAAGACTTATTAATAATAAAACCACCAACAAAAGGATTAAATGCTGGTAATAATACTATTTTTTCTAATTTACCCTTTCTTATTCTTGGTACACCATCAATTATTACTCTTTCTAAAGATCTTTTACCATCTTTGTATATTTCAATAATGGGTTGAAGATGGCCAACTATCCATATTTTGGAATTCCATAAATTTGAAAAAGGCCAAGCATGTCCATGAAAAAAACCATAATTTTTGTATCTGAAACCCCTGGAGCTCACTACTTTTATGCTTTCAGGCACTATATATTCTAATCTATCATCATGATTGCCTTTACATATAGTTATTTCTTTAAAATCTCTCATAAGTTCAGATAAGAACTTTTTTACTCTAATTATTTCTTCCTTTTTTGATCTAGGTACTTTGTGTTTAAGATCTCCAAGTATTATAAGTCTTTTTGATTTTGTTTTTTCTTTTGCTTCTTTTATTTGAGATAAAAAATCACCATCCTTTGGTGGAATTCTTATACCCAGATCTTCCAACTCATATTCATAACCAATGTGTAAATCTGTTATAACTAAGGCTCTTATATCTCTTAAATAAGCTATAGGAGTATCTTTTATTATTAAAACTACCATTAAATCACTTCTTTAATTCTTTCCCAATCTTCTTTGACTAAATTTAAAAGGTTAGGATTTCTAAGGATTGCAGCAGGATGATATGTTGCTACTAATTTTAGTTGAATTTGTAAATTAGAAATGGAATACACTATGCCATGTTGTTTGTTCATACTTTTAAATTCTAAGCCAAATTTATGAAAGAGAGTAGATGCAGCTATATTTCCTACACAGATGATCAATCGAGGTTTTATTACGTTTATTTGTCTTTCTAGATAATCGAAACAGGCTTCTATTTCGATTTTTTCTGGCTGCCTATTGTTAGGAGGTCTACATTTTACGACATTTGTAATAAATATGTCCCTCCTTTCAACTCCTATAAATTTTATGAAATCATCTAATAGCTTACCTGCCTTGCCAACAAAAGGTCTCCCCATAATATCTTCATTGTATCCAGGAGCTTCCCCCACTATAACAATTTTTTTATTTATATTTCCTTCCCCAGGAACAGCATTTTTCCTTTCTTTAAACAGAGGACATTTTTTACAGTTTTTAATTTCTTCAGCAATTTTTTGAAGTAAAGTTAAATCTTCGTTATTTGTGCTCACACTTTCCATAAAATTTTATTAAGAACATTCTTAAAATAATCTATGGGCTCGTAGTCTAACGGCAGGACGCCGCCCTGACGTGGCGGTAATCGCGGTTCGAATCCGCGCGAGCCCAAAAACATAAATGATTTTAATAGAAAAAAAGGAAAAAATTTAGAATGATCGATGTGCATTGTCATTTAGAACACGAAAATTTTAGAAAAGATATAGATAATGTTGTAAATAGATGTAAAGAAGAATTAAAGTGTATTGTAACATCATCACCACATCCTAAGGATTTTGAATATACCATTTCTATTGTAAATAAGTTTCCAGATTATGTTTATGCTTGTCTAGGTTTGCATCCTGAATATATAGAGGAATTTGATGAAGAAGTTATAAGAGGTTTTGAAAACTTTGTAGAATCTAACATTAATAAAATTTCTGCCTTAGGCGAAATAGGTTTAGATTATTTTTGGATTAAGGATGAAAATTTAAGAGAAAAACAAAAAGAATTATTTTACAGAATTATAGAGTTTGCAAAAAAAATAAATAAACCCATAGTAGTTCACATAAGGGAAGCTTACGAAGACGCAATTAAAATTTTAGAAGATAGAGATTATCAAAAAGTTCTTCTACATATGTTCGGTGGTGATAAGTTTATAGATAAAGTGCTTTCAAACGAATGGAAAATATCTGTAGGTCCTATAATATTAAGGAGCAAAAGTCATAAAAAAATAGTTAAAAAAATTCCCATAGAAAGAATTATGTTGGAAACAGACTCTCCATGGATGAAAATTGATGGAAAACCATGCTTTCCCACAGACGTTAAAATTGTTGCAGCCAAAATAGCAGAAATAAAGAAAATTGACGTTAATTTAGTAGAGAGGATTACGGATGCTAATGCAAAAGAATTTTTCGGACTAAAACTTAATCAATAACCTCTATAGAACATTTTGCAGGTATTTTAGATTTAAATTTCTTTAATGCGTTTTTTGCTTCCTCTAAATATTCTTTCTTAGTTTTTATCATAACTATCTTTGTACCTGGTTTAACTTGTAAAGCAACTCCAGTCGGTCTACCAAAAGCCAATCTCATACCTTGACTATATCTGTCTGCTCCAGCACCAGTAGCTATTGGTTTTTCTCTAATAACATGGAATGGGTATTTCAAAATTTGCATATAGTAGTTTTGAGAGCCTATTTTTTTCTCTAAATAACTATGAGCCACAATCCTGGCAGCCTCAAGTGCGTTGTGTCTTATTTGTACGCCATCTTTTGAAACTAAGTAAATGGCGACATCAGATTCTATATTTGGGTTACCCATTCTAAATTGATGTATTTTTGGTATTGGAACACCAACTACATAGCTTTTTCTAGGATTTTTTTGACTAACTCTTGTATATGGCCTTTCTAATCTTCTAACTGTTCTTCCAGGTCTTAGAGCCATTTATGTTTATATGGGTTTGCAACTTTTAAATTTTATTATTCTTATAAAATATTTAAATACCACTGAAAAGTAATAAATATGGAAGGTAGAAAATACAATCCACCATCTATAAGAACAATGTTAGATATGGCCAATTTTCTATTCGAAAGTAATGAAGACATTTTGATGGCTTTAATAGGGGGCTTGGCTGTACAGGGTTTGTTATCAAATCGTGAAACTAGAAAGACATCTGATATTGATATAGTAGTTAAAGATAAGGATTGTGCAGAAAAGCTTATTGAAAGATACAAAAATAGTGAGTATCAAACTTATTATAACCAAGATCTAGAAAAATACTCCATATATAATTGGGATAAAGGTATTCATATAGATGTTTATCCAGGAAAAATAGATGCTTATAGTTTTGATCATGAGTTTTGGAATAAAATTGTATGCCCAGAAGGATATTCTTTTTGTCATGCATCGCCCGAAGATTTGATTGCAGTTAAACTTTATGCGTATATTACTTCAAAAAAAGGAAAAGAGAAACATCTTATAGACATCTATACAATTCTCTTAGGTAAAGCCGAAATAGATATTAATTACTTAGCCAGGAGAGTAAGAGAGCTAAGTAATATTTTGGGACTTGAGTATAAACACATTTTGGAGATCATAAAAGAGAAAAAAGATAATGTTATAGTGCAGTTTAAGCCGAAAGAGATTAGGATGTTGCAAGAAGAAGTTTCCTATTTGATAAAAGAGTTAGAAAAATATTTATCTCAGTAAAATTTTAGAAGCCTAGCCTTAGTTAGCTGAACAAGCTTATTATTCCAGAAAAGAAAGGTATTTTCTATTCTACAGCCTCCAACGTTTTTTATATATATACCAGGATCTAGTATAAACACCATTCCATTTTCAAATTTAATTTTTTTCAAATTTTCGATTTTTTCAATATTTTTAAACTTCTTTAATTTCTCTTTTGGTATACCTATTATCGGAAGTTCATGAACTTTTTTCCC
Organism: Candidatus Aenigmatarchaeota archaeon; assembly: GCA_039000725.1. Classification (GTDB taxonomy): domain Archaea; phylum Aenigmatarchaeota; class Aenigmatarchaeia; order CG10238-14; family SpSt-28; genus SpSt-28. The sequence continues at coordinate 5,865 of JAWBNO010000006.1, forward strand.
TATTCCATGCCCAAGAGAATGTAACATTCTGTAACCATTTTTTCTAAGAAAAAGATCTACTTTATCAAAAACAGAAAAACAACTAGCACCAATCTTTGTTTCTATTTTAGCTAATTCGTAAGCCTCTATTAAAGTTTTTATAATTTTTTTCTTCTTTTTTTCCAATTTTAGATTTCATAAAAGGAACAGTCAAATCAACTTTATATCCTTTATAAGATACACCAAAATCAATATAACCTAACCCTTTAATATATTTAGAGCTAGGATTTGCATGAATCTTGTAAGCTCTCCTACCAGAAGCAACTAAAGTTTTAAATGCTGGTTTTCCTCCTAAAGATTTAATGTTTTTTTCTAAAATGATAGCCAATTCTTTTTCTCTAATACTTTTTCTATTTTTCAATACATTTTCTATTAAATCGACACAATAGTTTGCTATTGAGGCAGATTTTTTAATAATCTTGATTTCTTTCCAACTTTTCTTCATTTTTTGATTGTTTTTTTAGTGAGATATAAATTTCTTTAAAAAAATCTGGTTGCTCAGTATATATCTTTTCACTTTTTTCTAAATGCAAAAGTGGAACAAAGTTCTTAACTATTTCTGAACTTTCCCATCTTTCAACTATTTCATTAAAAAGTATTTTTTCTTTTTCTTTACTTTTTTCTTCAATTTTTTTAAAAACTATTTCAATTCTTTTAGTTACATCTTCCTCAAAATTTATGTTTTTTACTATTCTTTGCTTAAGTAAGTTTCTCCTTTCTTTTTTTCTTTCCTCTATTTCAATTGCTTTTTTTAAAGCTATAACAAGCTCTTCCAAAGTAATTTGAACTTTTGGTATTCTTTTAACTGGATATGCCAACTTAAGTTTACTAACATCGAATTCAAAAAATGTTGGTATTTCTTCTTCTTTTTCTTCTATTTCTTCTTCTTCTTTTTTCATTAGATATTCTGCTTTTAATCTTAGCAGTATAGCTGCTACGAAAACAACTTTTGCGGGAATTCTAAAATCTAATTCTTTAACTTTTTTCAAGAAGTTTATGAAACCGTCGCATAATTTTGCTATATCAACATCCCAAGGATCTATTTTTTCTACATTAACTATATAATATAAAATTTGTTCCCAACTTTCTTTTTCTATTATTGCTTTCAGTATATTTTCTTCACTTAAATTTATATCGCTCATATTTCTTTTTATTTTTTCAATTTATAGAATGATAATAGAAACTTTTATAGGTATAATTCTTCTTTTTTTTGTAAAGACTTGGATCGAATTAGTTAAAAATGAAGCTATATTTATACCTTTACCTATTAATACTGTTAGAAAAATTATGAAAGCAGCTAAAATTTCTAAAAAAGATATATTTTTCGATTTGGGTTGTGGGGACGGAAGAGTTGTTATAATTGCAGCAAAAGAATTTGGATGCAAATGTGTAGGAATAGAAAAAAGTTATATATTATCTAAGATAGCTGAATTTAGAGTTAAAAAAGAAAAACTTGAAAATAGAATAAAAATAATTAATGATGATTTCTTTAATATTAATTTAAGAAAAGCGACAGTTATTTTTGTTTATTTGTCTTCTAAGTTAAATAAAATGCTTGAACCAAAATTAAAGAGAGAACTTAGAAATGGAACTTTGATTCTTTCAGCTTCACATAAATTTAATAATTTTAAGTTAATTAAAAAAATTAAAACAGGACACTTTTATTCTTATATCTATAGGGTTTAGATTCCAAGAAATCCGAAACCTTCTAGAGCTTTTTCTTCCTCTTCTTTAATTTTTTTTATAACTTTTTCTTTTTCTTCTCCAACAACTTCTATAGAAAAATCCTTAGATATTTCTTTCGCTCTTTTTATTTTATCTTCTGTACCTTGAATTAAAAAGTAAAATCCATCCTTACCAAAATCTGATGCATCTCTTATTGTTATTGAAGCTCCAGAAACTAAATCGTCCTTTTTTAATATTTCCTCTAATTTTTTATACTTGTTTTTTTCTGAAAATAGTAAAATTTCCATTCTCTATTTTTAGTTTTTTACTTTAAAATTATTACGATATTTTTTGATTAGTTTAAAGTTTATGAAAAAAATTAGCATTTATTTTTCTATAACTCGTGAATAAGAAGAATTTAAAATGTGGTTCTATAAAGAAAAAATATTGAATTAGGTAAAAAATCATGGAAGTGCTTAAAATAAAAACAGTTAAATTAGAAGAAACAACTCAATAAGTATCTTTGAATTATATAGAGAAAATAATTTTTAAAAATTGTAAAACTCAAATTTTTTAAGATATTTTAAAATAATTCAAGTAAAATATATTTAAATTGCTAAATTCAATAGTAAATTATGAGAAGATTGTTGGTATTACTTATACTTTTCTTAGTTTTGACTATTTTTTTACTCTATTATGTATTTGGATTAAGAGAAAAGATTGAAATAATAAGAGAAGAAGAAGTTAATTCTACTATAGAAGAGATTGGTTTAAATTACTATAGCAAAAAATTGGTTGTGAGATACATTTCAAGAGGCTATAATGAAACTTATCTTGTTGAAACTTTTCTTTTCCAAAACGAAAATGAAGGAAAGAAATTTATGGATTATTTTTTAGAAAAAGTAAATAGTACAATATCCAATAAAGAATTTATTAAGATTTCTGAGTTCGAAGGAAATATTGCGACCTTAAACTATATACCTGGTTATGGTTTAATTATTAGAAAGAATAATTATGTAATAATTGCAAGTGGTTCAAACAAAATTAATTTAATAAGGGTGGTTGAATGGATAACAAAAAGGTATTAATAGTTTTAATATTTGTCATTGTTAGTATAATTGAATTTTCGGAGATTGTTAGTTCGTGTTCTCTATCACGAACATACAACTATTATGTCGATTCTTCTTGTAGCGGAAATACTATAACAGTATATGATTGGTGGTTTGATTGGTTTGGCGATTGTGAAATGGGGTTTGCTGCTAGTGAAGTTACTCAACTTTATTGGTATTATTGCGATGAATTTGGCTATTGTGGTTGTTATAGAGAAACTGAAGCAAAATGGTTAAAAACTGGTAACAACGGACAAACATGTAAATTAAGATGGTATTCGGATTGTAGTGGTCAATTTGAAGGGAAATATGACGCCTCGACTAATACTTGTGTAAAATGTAGTGGAAAAACTAAAATTGAACAATGGTCTTGTTCAAAGGACGGAGGCAATAAGGTAGATGTATTTCAATGTGAATCTGCCTGTGGGGCAGATGCTTGTTGTGATGATGTTGCTCCTAATAATTATATTAGGAAGACAAACTGCAAAGGTTATTGCTCTCCAGATTGTTCTTTCA
>JAWBNO010000007.1:0-8203 GCA_039000725.1 Candidatus Aenigmatarchaeota archaeon
CGGGACTTTACGTTGGGGCGATGGGCGCGCTTGATATATATGGGCGATATAAAGCAATAGAAAGAGGACAAGAACCAGTTTTTACACAACAACCAGCAAAACAACCTGTTGTTGTGCTGGGTCAAGAAATTCCGAAAAACTATCTAATAATAGGTGGGGTTGTTTTAGCGGTTATAGTTTTACTAATAATTTTGAGGCGTTAAAATGGCTTGTGAATGCAGGAAACAACAGGAACAAGCTAAACTGGATCAGGTTTTAAAACAGGAAATAACTTTAAATGTTGTGGAAACAAGATTTGATGTCTTTGAGATTGCAATTCCGATTAATATTAAAGGCGATACATCGCTTAAAAAAGGGAAATACAGATTTTATTTTAACATTAGAGCATTAAATCCATCGCAATTATATTTTTTGCTAAATAATTTTGGTGGAGAACAAGATAAAGAATTTAAAGTTTTAGGAAAACGCATTATTTACAGACGGGGATATGCGGATAAGCAATTAAATTATTTTATAGCGGAAATTGAACTTTTGGAAAATCCTATCCCTTTAAATGCTGTTGTTTATGGGCTTTTGATTATTATCGGGACGATAGGGGCATTATTAACGCTGGAAAAGGTTGAAAAAATAATTGAGGTTTCAAAACCTTTCGCACTGGCTATAACTATAATTGCGGTTATAGTGCTAATAAATGTTTTAGGCATTTCAAAATGAAACCAGAGCGATTTTTAAGTATAGTTTTAGCGTTTGAGTTTCCATTGCATTCGCAAGGCGTTTTTAATCCGTCAATCTTTACGATTGAAAAGTTTAAGCAAAATGAAAACGATAAAAAATCGTTGCGGAAAGGTTTATATTTTGCGTTTGCGATGAACTTGTTATTTTCGTTTGCAATGTTTTTATACGATGAAACAGCTGGCTTAATTGCATTTATAGTTTCAATTGCGATTTTCATTTATTATCTAAACCTTGTGGAAAAATGAAATATGCAAGTTGCGTTAATAATAATTGCAATCATAATAATATATTGGCTTATGAAAGAAGACAGCGGTTTTGCATTCAGCGAGGAAATAGCAAAAAAGGTTTATAACAAGTGGAACAATTTGGCATTAAAATATGATGCGGTTGCATTTCCGAAAAATTCACTTGTGAGCGTGGTTGATATTTTAGCAATTATAGCTGTTGAAAGTGCTGGGAACGAAAAAGCGATTGGAGACAAAGGGAAATCGCTGGGACTAATGCAAGTTGGGAAATTAGCGTTGATTGATGTTAATCGTTCGCTGGGGACAAATTACACATTTGAGGACTTGCTTATTCCAGAAATAAATGTTTTGGTGGGGTCTCACTATTTGCAATTGTGTTTTAAGCAAGCGGTTAAAGAAAGAGCAAAAGATATTAGATATTTAGGTTATCGCAAGTATAACGCAGGGATTGGACGGGCAACAGAAAAAAACAATATTTCCAAGCGATATGCTAATAAAGTTATGGAATATAGGCGATATTTTGAAAACTTAATTAGGAAATAAGCGATGGCAAAAAAAGATTGTAAAATTTGCGGTGAAACAGGCGAAATTGTTAAGGTATATGCTAAACAGCGGGGCGTTATCATTGAGGAAAAAGTAAAATGTGAATGTGAAAAAGAGAAAGAGGAAAAAGAGGAAAAAGAAAAGAAAGAGAAATAAATGCAATACTTTGAGGGACAAGTGAGCGAAACAGGGAAAGTTTTTTTTCTAAAAGGTGCATTTTGCAATTTGCTAATTACAAATGACGATGTAGTTGATATTTTAATTTTTGATGAGGATAAAATTATTGCAAGAGTTAAAGGCGGGGAAAGTTTGGAATTTAGAGGTTATAAAGCAGAGCGTTTAACAATTAAAAGTAGTTTAGGAAATGCAAATATAAGATTTTGGGCTTGGTGATGTTAGTTAAAAAACAAAATATAAAAAAGGAAATTATAAAGTTTAGGAATAAACACATTGATTTTTTAAATCAACGGAAGGTTGGGGTTATTGTTCCGTTATATGTTTATCCTTCAAATGTTTTCACTAATCCAATTTATAATAGCGTTATTGACGCAATCAGAACATTTCCAGATGTTCCAGTTATCATAATTTTAAATCCTTCAAATGGGCCTGGTGATGTTAGAGACGGGAATTTTACAAAGGCAATTGACAGATTAAAAGGAGCAGGGGCAAAAATTGCAGGATATATTTTTACATCATACCGAACCAGAAAACTTAAAAATGTTATCAGTGATATTAAACAGTGGTTAAATCTTTATCCAGCTATTGATGGAATTTTTGTTGATGAAGTTTTAAATGTCAATGAAAGCTTTATAGCAGAAGAAGGGGAAAGTTTTGCTTTTTACGATGCTAAAATTTATAACTATTATAAAACTATTACCGATATAATTCACGATTTAGGGCTTGAGTATAGCATACTTAATCCGGGGGCGGGCTTACCAAAGGAATGGTTTGATGTAGAAGCAGGAGATATTTATATAATTTTTGAGAACAATTATTTACCAAGTTTAGATTATTTGCGGGGCGATTATGATGGCGGATATATTGATTATTTGTTTTTTAGGCGTGGGGCTTTACTTTATGGCTTTACAGAAACAAATTTCAGGGATAATTTAGGATTTATTGTTCAAATGCTAAATTATTTGGGTTGGGTTTATTTTACAAATGATAATTTACCTAATCCCTGGGATACGATTTCGGGTTATTTTGTTTTATTGCTTGATTTAATCAATAAGATAAACAGGGAAAAAAATTATATTAGCAATGTAAGATTTGTGGCAACAAATGCACAATTAAGCATAGAGGATAACATTGTTATCGCAACACAAAGCGGAATAACTTTAACATTACCATCAGCTAATATAGCAATAGGGAAAAACTTAATTATCAAAAACATTTCAAGCTTGAATATAACAATTCAAGCTTCAGGAACAGACACAATTGAGGGTTTAAATTCAAGAACATTAGCAAGTTTTCAAGTTTTGGAAATTGTAAGTGATGGAGTAGATAATTGGTTAATTTTAAGGTTTTTATAATCAAATTTTTAATCGTTTATGATCGCAAGCGTTTTAAAACAGGCAACAGCACAAATTGGTCAAGCGGTTCAAGATGTTTATAAAACTTATCAGGCATTGCCGAAAGAGGAACAGGAAAAAATTGCTAAATACGGCGAAATATACGAACAATATAAGCAAATCATTGGGGCGTTAAATAAACTTGACTGGAAATTTCTGGAAAAAGTTGATAAAGGTTTAAGCGAACTGGTGCGTTTAGTTGCGGACTATGACTATTTAGAGGCGGTGGCGGGTTCAACGGAAGAAATGCAAAGAGTTCTGGGGCATTTTCAAAAGGTAAGCGAAAACATTGGGAAAGCACACGCAATAACTGGGGGCGTTATAAGTGGTTTAGTTGCAACAGGGGTTTTAACTATGGGATTGGGAACGGTTATCGGCGGAGCAATAGCTTTTTTTGCAAGTGCTTATCAAGGAGCAAAAGCAATTGCAATGTCTGGTAATCGTAAAGATGATTTGGGGCATAGGTTAGACAGATTGAATAAAAAAGATGAATTTCAAAATGAAATATACTGGAAAGGGTTAAAAATTTTGCGTTCAAGACCAAAATGTCGTGCTGTTTCAAGTGGTTGTGCAAAGGAACATTTGAGATATACGGCTATGGTTGATGTTTTTAACAAAGTGGTTGAAATTTTACTTGATATAAGGAAAAAATTAACATTTGAAAAATACCTTGAAGATTTAGGATATAAACAAGTTCAGGCATTACAAAAACAGGAACAACAAATTGCGAAAACGGAAATTAGCGTTAAAAAAGCGGGGTTTGACTGGAAAACGATTTTATTTATAGCGTTAATGATTTTAGCGGGTTATTTTGCATTTGCAAAAAAATAAAAAGGGGAAAATGAAGGTAAAAAGTAAAGAGGGAAAGGTTTTTGATTTGGAAAGCGATTTTATTGACTGGGTAGTTTATAGATTTACAGAAAAAGGTTTTGAAATAAAAAATAAATACGCATTTGTTCGGGGCTTCTTAAAACGCTGGCGGGCGGAAACAATAGAGCGGTGGATTAATGATTGGGAAAAAGAGAAAAAAACATTTCTGGGCGGAATATTTGATGTAAAATTACCTTTCTAAACTGGGGGCTTGACAATCACATTATTTTTTTTTATATTTTTTTTGGATTTCGGAAATCCGAAAGATGTTCAAATTATCTTTCGGAAATCCGAAAAAAACGCTATATATTAAACATAGTTATATAGTTTAAACATAGTTATATAGTGCAAAAAAATTGAGGTTAAAAATGTTTGCGATAATTGATTTAAAAACCATCAGGTCGTTAAGTGATAGGGAATTAAAAGTTTATTCAACGCTTTTGGCTATGTCTCACGGGGGAAATGGAATAATCAAATTTAGTGATTTGTGCGAAACTACAGGAAAGGGAAAAACGCAAATCTGGGAAATTTTAAACTTGCTAATCAAAAAGGGATTAGTTAAGCGATTAGATAGGGGGAAATATGAGATTAAATTTGAACTTAACTTAACATTTGAAATTGATTTAACAGGTTTTAATGGTTCAGAACAGAAAAAAATCGCAAAAATAATAAAACAAAAAGGACTTACAAAGGAACAGGTTGAACAGATACTTAATTATTTGCGAGCTAAAAAACCAAAGGATAAAGTTAAATACTTTGGCTGGTTAGTTAATAATTTGGGAAAAATAACACGGGAAAACGAAAAAATTATTGAGGAAATAATTGTTAAGGGCGTTGATAATTTTTATAGTTTCCAGCAATTTCTTAATGAAAACAAAATAAATTATAAATTTGAAGTGATTGAGAAACCAAAGCAAGCGAACGCTGGGTTTTTCGGTGGAGTTTGGAAATTTGAGGGATACAACATTAAAAAAATTTACAACGATTTTAATAAAACGAAAAATTTGGTTAAAAAATAAAAACGGCACGCTGGGGAGCGTGCCGAAGGGGTGGGGATCAGGCGGGGCTATTTGAAAGTGTTAATCAAAACGAAAAATTTTTGCGATACAAATCACAAATGGGCGTTATTTTTGTTTTACAGGTTTTTTTAAAAAGTTTTTAAAAATCAATCTAAACGGGCGGATTGGCGGTAAAACTACAATAACACTTGACTTTTGATTTTTTTTGTGTTATATTAGTGTCGGAATACCGACAGTGTCGGCATTCCGACAGTGTTAAAACATAAACAAGTTTTAAAGTGAAAATTAAATTGTGCGATAAACTTGTGAAGATAATAAGCAAAGAGTTTGAAGTTGAGGACTTAACAAAGCACATTAAAAATTGCGAACGATGTCAAAATGATTTTCAAAATTTGATTGAAAACTTTGTTAAAAATAATCCCTATGGTTCGGTTGCACTTAACATTTTTAAACTTTTAAAACAAAACAAATAATCATTATGCTTTTAAAATTCTTATCAAGGAAATTTTTAATGCCGATTGTTTTCTATCTTTTAACTGGAACAACCAAAAATCTTTTCGGGGTTGATAATGAAGTTGTTTATATTTTCGCTGGCTTAACAGCGTTTTATATTCTGGTTGAAGGACTTAAAGATTTAAAACAAAACGGCGGGGCAAATGACAAATAACCTTGTGGTTATTTTTTATGTTTTAATGTTCATTGGTTCAGGCATTGGCATAGGGTTCTTTTTAAAATCGTTAAAAGTTGAAATTAAGGTTTTACAATTGCAGATTGAGGACTTAAAAAACAGAATAATGCGGATAGAAAATAAAATTATGAGGACTTAAAGATGGCGGTTAAAAGACAAGGCGGAAAATATGAAATAGGTTTCGTTGTGTTTCAATGTGATAAATGCGGGAATAAAGAAATTTACAGACAAGTTCGGGGTGGTTTTGTTAAGGTTGATAATATAAACGAACAGCAACAGGATCAGAAACAAGAGCAAGTTAAACAAATTACAACAGAACAAAAACAGGAACAGCAAAAAAAAATTCTATGGTTCAATGTCTAACGAATTTTTAAATGAAGTTAATCAAGTTTTAAATGAAAACGAACAGCAACAGCAACGGGAACAGCAACAGGTTTTTCCGATTGACAACGAAATTGTGCGGTTGTTTTGGAACTTTATTTTTGAAAAGATTGCAACGCATTATAACGATGAGCGATTGAAATTAACAGAAGCAGAAAGCGATTTATTAACAAATGCAACGACTAAATGGTTATCTTATCGCTTACCTTCACTAATGCTTAAATATAGCGTTGATTTTGAGTTTATCCTTGCTGTTTTAAGTGTTTTAACTTCAAAACTTGTAATAATCAAAAATGCAAAACCAAATAATAGTTATTTTGGGACGCAAGGGACAAGGGAAAACAACATTGACAAAGAAAATCATCAGTGATAAAAATTTTGTCGTGTTAGATGTTCTGGGTGAATATGATTTTGAAAATATAAGCAATATAAAAACCTTGATTGAACGATTAAATCAAATAATTGAGAACAACAGCGATTTCCAGATAAGCGTTAAAATTCAAAGTGATAAAATGCTTGAAGATGTTGCAAAAGTGCTTTGGGTTTTTGCTAAACATTATAAGAGGGATTGGTGGCTTGTGTGTGAAGAAGCAAGTATATATGCACGGAACAATAGCAATAGCAAAATTTTGGACTTTGCAAAATATGGACGGCATTTCAAAGTAAATCAAATTTATGTTTCCAGAAATACAGCGGAAATTTCAAAGCAAATAACTTCACAAGCGGACTTGATTATTTCGTTCAATCAAGTTGAACCAAGACACTTGGAGGTTTTAAAGCAATATGGGTTTGATATAAACAAGGTTCAATCGCTAAAAAAAGGTGATTTTATTTGTCTGGGTGATAGTCAAATAGTTAAACAAATTCCAAAACTAAAAAAAGAGGTGCAAAATGCGTAATATAACCGAACTTTTCTGGGGCGTTATCGTGGTGCTTGTTGCATTATTTGTTTATGACGCATTTTTGAAGCGTCTTTTGGGCGTTAAATCTAAAACTTAAAAACAAAATAGCGAGGTGAAAAAATGAAGCAATTATTTCGTGCTCCAGCTGTTCAGGGGTCGTTATCTTATCAGCTTGAAAAAGGTCAATTTGGTTTGTTTTTGATAAGATTTGAAGGGACAAATGCAACGGGTCAGGCGGTTTCATTAACAGATTTGGGAAATGTTATCGTGCGATGGAATGGCCAAGATATTGTTAATGTTGATTTTGAATTTCTCAATATGGTTTCGGGGTTATACGGTGGTTTTACGGAATTTTCATCAACGACTGGCGGAGCTTTTAAAGCAAGTGCTTTTATACCTACTGGTCTATGGTTTGACACAACGAATATATACGATATTGGAGATGAGGACAAGGTGGAATTTGTTTTAAACTGGACAACAACGAAAATCGCAAGCGGGAGCGTTTATATTTTCGGGAAACCAAGACAGGGTATAATGTCTTATATTCACGGAATTTATAAGAGAACAATCGTTAGTGGTGGATCTGGAGATATTAGCGATAGTATCCCAGTTGAGAACATAACACAATTTTATATTAAAAATCCAACAGCGTTAATTAACAATATTCAGGTTGCAAGAGATGGAAAGGTGATCGTTGATGGAGCAGTGGGAGCATTGCAAAGTTATTCGGACTGGATACATTTGCTTGAAGCGTCAAGTAATCTTTTAGCGATTGAATTTGTGGAAAGCAAGGATATAAGGGACGCTGTTTCAACGGGAATAACTTATAAAATTAATACAACAGGAGCAGGAAACGTTGAAAGCTATTATTCCAGATTAATTCCAAGAGCGGACAAGGTAGATATTTCATTAGCAAGAGCAACAGCATTATAAAATAAAATTTGGAGCGTTAAAATGGCGGAAGTGAGAGGTGTTAATTATGATATAGGATATTTGCAACCGAAACCATTGCAACCTGTTCCAGTTTCGCAACCTTTTAATCCAGGGGTTCAAGGCGTTTCAAAGGATACGCAAAGCTGGTTTGATAAATTTGTAAATGTGGCTTCAAAAGTTTTCACGGGACTTTACGCTGGGGCGATGGGCGCGCTTGATATATATGGGCGATATAAAGCAATAGAAAGAGGACAAGAACCAGTTTTTACACAACAACCAGCAAAACAACCTGTTGTTGTGCTGGGTCAAGAAATTC
>JAWBNO010000008.1:0-6554 GCA_039000725.1 Candidatus Aenigmatarchaeota archaeon
GCTGGAGCGATAGCGACTGCAAAAAATATGCCAGCGGGCGGGCGGAATGGATGTAAAAAACTTAACACTTTGGGGGCGTTATTTCGGGCGCTAAAATAAATAAAATTTCATCAGTGATGAAATATCGTCAGTGGTCTTGTTTCGTCAATGGGTTTTTCGTGCTACTTTTGGGCTACTTCGTGCTACGGGTTGGTTTTTTCAAGACGGTTCGGGCGGGCGCGGGCGGGCAAAATTTTGCGAAAAAAAATTTTTTTGTTGTGTGTTGTTGCGGGCGGGCGCGGGCGGGCTTGCGTAAGTTTGCGTTTGCTTGCTTTGTTGCGGGCGGGCGCGGGCGGGCTTGCGTAAGTTTGCGTTTGCTTGCTTTGTTGCGGGCGGGCTTGCTTGCAAATGTTTTAAAATTTTTTTTCCTGTCGGGCGTGGGCGGGCGTGGTCGGGCTTGCGTGCTTTAAAAAATTTTTTCGGGCGTGCTTTCGTGCTTTAAAAAATTTTTTCGGGCGTGCTTTCGTGCTTTAAAATAATTTTTCGGTCTCTGGCGGGCGCTGGCGGGCTTGTTTGCTTTAAAAAATTTTTTCGGGCGTGCTTTCGTGCTTTAAAAAATTTTTTCGGTCGTGCTTGCGTGCTTTAAAATAATTTTTCTGTCTCGGGCGGGCGCGGGCGCGATCAAAATTAAAAAAAATTCTTCGGGCTTTCTCTTGTAATTTAAAATGATTTTTCGGGTGGGCGCGGGCTCGTGCTGGCAAAATTAAAAAAAATTCTTCGGGCTTTCTCTTGTAATTTAAAATGATTTTTCGGGCGGGCGCGGGCTCGTGCTGGCAAAATTAAAAAAATTTCTTCGGGCTTTCTCTTGTAATTTAAAATAATTTTTCGGGCTGGCGGGCTGGCGTGTGTGCTGGTATAATTATTTTTTTTGTTTCCGCTACTGGGCTTAAAATGTGTGTTTTCTCTATTGTTTCACTTGTTACATTTTTTGTGTCAATAAAAAATATAAAATGATTATGAATTCTTCCTTTTGCGCCCGCCCGCTTGCAACACAATTTAAAACCTAACGCTTTCCAGAACAGATTTGCTTCTAAATCATCTGCACAGTATAAACTTATAACTCTTTTATTTAATTGAATTGCTTTATTAAAAATTTTATTAACTAAATTTGTTGCGTGTTTTAATCTTCTTAAATCATATTCAATCACAATTTGATATATTTTCAAATACTCATCTTTTCCGCTAAACAGGCAAAATCCGCAAGGCTCGTCGTTTTCAAATTCAATTAAAATTTTTCTTTTGTAATAATATTCTTTATATCTGTGCGACGGTATAAAACCTATTGCGTCTCTGTTTTTGTTTGCTAAATCTACTACATATTTAAAAATTTCTTCTTCAGAAGGGATTTTAATTAACATTGTTCATTAAAAATTTTGTTTTAAATAAACTCAAATAAAATAAAAAAGCCCTGACGAAATATCGTCAGTGACGAAATATCGTCAGGGAAAATTAAAAAAAACAAAATAAAAAACCCACTATGGGGCACGCCCGCCCGCCTTTTTTTTAAAAAAAATAATAAACATTTTTTAGCCCGCACGGCGTCGCCCTCCGTGCGCGCTCCGCCGTTGCGGGCAGTAGCGACTTCGTCCCTTACTATCCCCCTTTAAAAGAATCCCCCGCAGGGCAAGGATCCCGCCCGTCTGCCCTTTCCTTCTTGCGTTATTGCAGGTGCGTTATTGCACATTTGAGAAAAATTTTGTATATTTGCTTCAAAGTCTTACAAAACACAAAACGCAAGAGAGGAGGTAGCCGATGAATAGTCCTATAAGACGATTTTTCAGCCTAAAAAAGACAATAGCAGTAAGCATCCCAACGCGACTTGTCAAAGAAATGAAAATTAAACCAAACGACATCTGTTTAGTAAGAAAGGTTAGCAGTAGAGTTTTAGAAATAATAATTTTAAAACACACTGAGGAGGCACTATATGAAGCAGAAAAAATCAAACAGGAATTCGAACAAGCAAGCTGAAGAAATCAAAATACAGGAGATACTTTTAACACAAATAGAAGAGCCAGAACACGCAATAAGAGAAAAAATTGACCCAGAAGGACTGAAAGAGCTTGCAGAAAGCATTGACGAAATAGGATTGATTCAGCCTATACTTTTGAAACAAAAGAAAAATGGTAAATACGAGATAATTGCAGGACACAGGAGATTTTTAGCACACAAAATGCTGAAAAAGAAAACAATAAAAGCAATTTGTCTTAACAAAGACAAAGTAGAAAGCGAACTTATAAAGTTTCACGAAAATTTCTTTAGAGAAGATATAACACCAATCCAAGAGGCAAAATGGATTAAATACATGCTTGATAAACTAAACATAACACAAAAAGAACTCGCACAAAAGATAAATAAAAGCACAACATATATAATAGACAGATTAAAACTGTTAGAAATGCCGAAGGAATTACAAAAAGCAGTTGATGAAAAGAAAATTTCAATGTCAGTAGCACTTACATTAGCAAGAGTAGACGACGAAAGAGAGATGAAAAGATTACTAAACTACGCAATTGATTCAGGAGCAAGTGTTCAAACAGTTGAAATGTGGGTCCACGATTACGAGCTTAGCAAAATTGATGATAATTACGCAAGAGAAGCACTTGAACAACATTATCAAACTATAGAACAAGACAGTAAATTATTATTTAAGTGCTTCGCTTGCGAACAACTTTACGAATTAAACGAAACAATTGCAGTTAGACTTTGCAATACTTGCTACAATGAACTAAAAAAATAAGTAATTAAGTTTAGCTCTTGACATTATTAAACTTTAATTTCTAACTTAAAAATAAAAAGGATAAACTAAAATGGCGAAAATTAGATCAGTAACCGAGATAGCCCAAAAATGGGCTCGTGTTGCACCAACACGAACTGAAGATTATAAAGCAGGAGTCCAAAACCCCAAAGAAGACTGGCAGAGAGCTACAGAAGCTGCGAAGGATAATTGGAAGCAAGCAATCACGCAAGCTGCTCAGAAAGGAAGTTTTGAAAAAGGAGTAAGAGCTGCGGGAACTGCGAAGTGGCAAAGAAAAGCACTTGAAGTAGGATCTCGTAGATGGCCTGAAGGAGTGAGTGTTGCTCAGCCAGACTATGAGGCAGGTTTTGCACCATACGCAAGCGTTATCCAGGCAACACAACTTCCACCGCGATATCCGAAAGGAGATCCACGAAACCTGGAGCGAGTGAAAGCAATAGCAATGGCATTAAGGAAAAAGAAAGAAGGAAGCTAAAAAATGAAATCAGTTTTAGGCATTGTAACATTCCCAGTTAGACTCATTTTGAAAATTTTAATAGCAATCTTAACAGTTTTATTAGATTTTTTAAATCATTTAATAGAAAAAAAATATCCAAACTATTAACATGATTAAGAAAAAGAAAAAGAAGCAGGAAGAAGAAGAAAAGAAAAAACAAGAACAAAAAGAAACCAAAAAACAAAAGGAGGATAAATAAATATGCCAGCATTAGAAATAGTAGGAGGACAAGTAACAGCACCAGGAACAAACTTAACAGGATTAACACCATTCGCAGGTAACAGCTTTACAATACGAAACGCACCAGAAGAAAGCAAAATTTATTTGCTTCAAACCTGGGTAAAATCGCAAGGTAGCGGAATTTTCAGAATAAGATCCCCTTTTCTACACGATAATGTTCAAGGTTTACGATTCAGGCATAAATCAGGACAAATTGAACCACTTATGACAGATGGATTTTTGCAAACATTAAAACCACAAGACACACTAATTTTGGAAATGACAGGATCAGCTGCAGCTGGAGATATTGAACAAGCATTTATGCTTATTTACTATGAAAATCTTCCTGGAATTGAAGGACGTTTCATTTCACCGTCAGAATTAAACGAAAGAATTGAATATCTTTTTACAGTAGAAAACACAATAAACCCAGGAAGTGCTGGAGGATGGAGCGGAGAAGAATTAATTAATGCGGAATTTGATTTATTTAAAGCAAATAGAGATTACGCACTGATGGGCTATATAGTCAGTGCAGATTGCGGAGCTGTAAGATATAGAAGCAGTGATTTTGGAAATCTTGGAGTAGGCGGTCCAGGAGAAAGCGGTTTAAACCTGATGACACGAAACTTTTTCGTTGACTTAAGCTTTTATACAGGTATTCCACTTATTCCTGTTTTTAACAGTGCAAACCGAACAAACACATTCATTGACATTGCACAAGACGAAAACGCTACACCAGTGACAGTAACAACATTGTTAGCACTACTAAAGGGGTGAATTTACCATGGAACTATTTGAAGATAGTTATTTAAAAATAAAAGTATATCAAATTTATAACGTAGTTGATTACGAAATAGGATTAACAGAAGAGTTACAAAATGGTAAAATCACTATTGAAAAATATGATTTTAAAGCAAATTTAACAACGGGTACTGATGAATTCTATATAAAAATACCAGGAAAAAATTTATTATCACTTACAATAAAAACTAAGACAAATGTTCTTGTAGGAACTTGTTTCGTAAAAGCTACAATTCAGAAGGGTTACGGAAGAAACGGAATACCAATAGCTGATATTTTAACTGGATATGTTAGTAATAATATATCAGTTTCATACCCACCAATAACTATAACAAAACCAACAGATATTATAACAGCAATAATCGTTAATAATTATATTGGACCCATGATTAATATAGATATTCCAACATATCCAGATTTTCAAACAAAATTTTTATCGCTTGTAGCAAGATTTATATACTATATAACAGCAAGTAATATAAGATTTAGGTTAACAAGACAAATTGGAGAATCACACTATCCAGTATTGTATACACCTACAACATTCAATCCACCTGGAACATTTATTCTGCACGCTGGACACTTCGGATCAGATATGAATTCAAAAGTAGATGAACATTATTTAAATACGCCAACAGATTTAATAGTAAACCCAGCATCAGAAGCTTACTTCGGACCAACACGAATTGATACATCTGGAGAATTGGAATATACAATTATCTACGAAGTAAAATTAAACTTGTAATAAAACAATGTGAAAAAATTTAAACACTTGCGAGACTACGAAAAAAAAATATGGGAAAGATTTCTTCAAACAGAAATAGCAAAAACCTACAAAGCTTTTGAATACGACATTATCGTAGGAGATCCACCACCACCCCCGCCATCAACACCAAAGGAATTAATCAATAATTGGCAGTATTTAGCATCATTAAAAATAGACGCAATAGGACATAAAGACGATGAAATTGCAATTTTTGAGATAAAAGATATTGCAACCCCAAGAGGAATTTACCAACTGCTTGCCTACAAAGACTTATACATAAAAAAATATAAACCCACTAAGCCAGTAAGATTATATCTAATCTCACCACTCACAAGACCAGACACTCAATTTTTAGCAAATCTCTACAACATTGAAATAATCACAGTTTAGCAAAAACCCACCTATATTTGTTATTGCGATTTTACAAAAAATAACCCATCTTAACACAAATTTAATTGAAAATCAATAATCTTAACACTTTACCTTGTGAAAAAACTAAGACTTTAAGCCACCACAAAAATTTGGAACTTAACACTTTCCACGCTATCTTACCCCTGAGCAGTAGGGGAAGCAGAAAACTAATCAGAGTAGAAAATTAGAGAAATTAAAGCAGTAAAAAAGTATAAATAGCAAAAAATTAAAAGGAGTAGCTAACTTGATTGAGCTACCCTTAACGAGTATTAGAGATCCACCCACAAACGCCTGGGGGTAGTAGAAGCGGAAAGAAATTTAAAGCAGTGTTAAGTTTTTAACAGTTTTAAACTAAAAAAAGGAGGTTACTATGAGATTCAATATCATTAAAATAGTAAAACCAGAAATCAGAGAAAACGACGGAAAACGCTTCTATTTTATTAAATTTGGAAGTGAAAGACACGGAAAACCATCATTTATAGTGTGGATTCATAAATTTTTTGTTAATGAAAATGAAAAAGTTATATTTCCATTGTTCGGAGAATTAATAAAAACTGAAAAAAACAACATCGTTATAAGACCAACTGATAATGATAACAAAATAAGTTATTTTATATTTCCAATATATGCAACATGCGAATATAGAGGATCAAGCAGTATTGAATTATTAGCTCCTAATAATGCAGTTATGTTAAAATTTTACATCTACCATTCACCATTGGGTAACTTAGGAATAAGTGAAGGAGGATTAATTTTAACTGAAAATTTCCCAGTGAAACTTAGAGTAACATATACTGGAAGACTCTATGGAGATGATAACGAGGAATTTATACTAATAAAAAATCATAATCTTGACATTGAAACATTTTCAGACAATATTGATTCTATAAAAGACTTATTATAACTCCTTTAATTGTGCTTCGCTACTCCCCGCATACCCACTATGCGGGTCGTAGCTCGCTGTGAGTAAGGCGGGCGGGCGTGCCCCATAGTGGGTTTTTTATTTTGTTTTTTTTAATTTTCCCTGACGATATTTCGTCACTGACGATATTTCGTCAGGGCTTTTT
>JAWBNO010000009.1:0-6517 GCA_039000725.1 Candidatus Aenigmatarchaeota archaeon
TAAAAACTCTCATTTACTTAAATTTCAAAAGCAGTCCAAGTGGAATTAAAACTAAATATCCAAGTACCATAAAGATAACTGAAATGGTTTTATCACCGAACCAGAGGAAAACGAATCCTATAAGGGAGAAAATTAAACCTGCTGATAATAAAATATAATTTTCTTTTTTGTAAGGTAAGGTATTTTTCATGTTTTAATTTTAGTAAAAAAAAGATTTAATTATCAATATTCAAAGGGAATAAAATTTTTATTTTTAATCTTATAAAATTTAATATTATCTAAAGATCTTCCGAAAAGGTAAAATTTGTAAGCACCTTTATAATAAACGAGATTATTTAAAAAATTTAAAAAGGAATAAGCGCCTCTAATATCTTTCTCAAAAGCATAATTTAGAATATTACCTATATCATAGCCAATATAAGCAGCTTCTCCAGGATAAAAACCATATTTTGTTTTAAATTCAGAGATAAACTTTTCAGAAACTGACCTATCCCAGATACCGGAACTTGCAAAAATCACCCTGTCTTCTACATATTTATTTGATTTTAAAGCAAAATCTTCTGTTGTAAATTTTCCTGTTGATATTATTTTTGATTTCAACCCCTTAAAAACCACTTGGGAAGAAAGGGAAAGCAGGGACTCATCTGTTCCAGATGGAAAGACAATAATTTCGGGTCCGAGTGTATCCTTAAAGAATTTTATCATTAAATCAATTTTTTTTTGAAAATCAGGGGAATCAGGTGAAAACATTATATAAAGAATATCTCTTTTTTCTTTAAAAAATTCATACAAAAGAGATAGAATACTTTCACCTTCTTCAGTTCTTGGTATAAATGCTGATATTTTCTGAAAATTATTAGGAATTATAAATCTTTCTAAAATTGCCCTTATTTCCTGATATATAGAATTTGATAGGGTTATAATATTCTCACCGAATTCACAGGCTCTTATATAAGAAAGTGCAGGAACTATAAAGACTTTATCTTTTTTCTTAGCGAAATAGGGAAGTGCAGCATAAAGATTTTTACTTAAAAGAGGACCAACCAAAACCATAAAATCAGAAGAAAATAAAAGATGATTTTCAAGTAATTTAAAAGTTTGAAATGGGTCTCCTTTTGTATCAAAAATGCTTTTATCCTTATATTTAAAGGAAATTTCAAACCCCCTCAGAAAATCTTTACCAAGAGAGCTATCAGGGCCAGAGAGTGGGAGATAAAGAAAAATTAAACCTTTTTTTTCTCTTATAAAAGGAATTTCAGGTTTTTTTCTTGTAAATATTTTTTCTATTTCCTTTGTTTTTTCATGTTCAGGATAATATTCTTTTAAAATATAGAAAATTTCTTCCTGTGCTTTTAAATCTCCTTCTTCTCTTGCTTTTTCAAAGGCAATAGAAAGAATTTCAGGATATATTCTTTTATTTTGAAATTTATTAAGATTTTTTAAAATTTCCCTTAAAGAAAGGGATTCTGCAAGCTTAAGTATTTTACCTTCTGATTCTCTAAAATAAGGAGAATCACCTGCTTTTACAATTTCAATATAAGTTTCAAAGGCTCTGAGCATAAAATTTCTTTTCTCATAACTTTTGGCAAGCATATAGAGAACCTGAACTTTATAACTGCTTTCAGAGTAGGTATTTAAAAATTTATTTGAATAAACTATAACTGAATCAGGGTTATTAAGGGTATAATAAACATATATTAAAAGGTAATCAGTTTTTTCATTTGTTTTACCCTCTTTTAATAATCCTTTTAACTCTCTCTCGGCTTCTTTTAGTCTATTATTTTTTATAAGCTCAATTATTTTAACATCTGTTTGATTTAAAAGAAATAAAAGAATAATAAATTTAAACATATTTAATTATAAGAAATTAAGTTTTTAAAATAAAACCCCCTCCCAAATAAGGGAGGGGGCTAATCTGAAAAATTATAAACTCTATCCTTACCTATTCAGAAACAAAAAATTTGAATGTTCCCTCAGATGAGCCTCTGTATTTCAGGAAATACACACCAGATTTTAAATTCTTAAATCTGAGTTCATTGGTTCCAGAATTTACAAAAAGATTCCTTGTTTCAACCTTCCTTCCATTCAAATCATAAAGCTCAAACACCATTTTCCCATCGTAAGGTGAAATAAATCTAACTGTCCCATTTCTGGATACATTACCACTGAATTTAAGCCCAGAACTTTTAACAAAAGACCTTGAACCCTCTCCAACTCCCATAAGAGGATAATAACCTGTAAGAATATAAGTCTGATCAACAGCACCAAGCCTAAATACACCATAATGAATATCATATCCAGCCCTTGCACCATCCCATCCCCTCACAACATTAAAGAGTAACCATACATTCCAGCCTCCAAATACATGCTTCACAGTATGAAGATGATGTTCTATCTTATCATCCATCGGCTGAGAAACCTCATCCCTCGTTATATTTATCGGAGCACTCCATGTCACTCCACCATCTGTTGAATACTTAACATAAATATCTGTCCAACCATACCTTGAACCATTAACATAATCAATTGTATGATAACCAACATAAGTAACATAATAAACATTATTAACATGATCAATTGTAAGCTCTGCATTAACAAAGGGAATATTCTCATCAGGATCAATCACTGTATATGTCGCTGTCGGAGTAACAAGATAAAGACCATTACCTGCAACAAAAGTATCCCCTGTTCCAAAAATAATCGGATTGGTAAATAAACAGGTTGTAGAGAAAAGCGCTACTGGTGTTGAAGCATCTAAAAGTGCAAAATCCCAATAGTTAGTCCACCAGAAAGCATCAACAATATGTTGTGAATTATCATAAGAAAAAGTAAATGTATCAACTGGAATCTGTGCATTAAGAAAAATACTTGACCAGGTCGCACCATCATCATAAGAAACTTTTACTGTATCAGGACTTACAAGTGCTGCAAGTGTTCCATTTAAATAATCAACATTCCAAACTTCACCAGGATGGTTAGGAAATACCACTGCAGGAGGATCTGGATCAATAAACCCTAACCTCCACCACCAGTGAGTAAAATAGTTATTATCAGCACCTATCATCCAGTTTACATAATTGGCAAGGTCATTTGAACCAGTTGCAAAACTCTGAAAACCAACAAAGCTGTTAGTTGCATAATAATACTTTATAATATTTCCCTGACTGAGGTCACCATCTGATGGAACAGTTGCTATTGAAGCACCAAAACCAGGAGTTAAATTTGCATAAGAGCATATGAATGTATCACAGTTACCCATCCAGGGACCAACCTGTGGATACCTTCCTCCACCATCATCATTGTAAGGCCATACTCTGCTCCATGTCATTCCACCATCCTTTGTAAATGTAAGAGCCAATCTACCTGAACCTGGATAATTAGGATTATCTGATAATCTTCTATAAGTGAAGAAAACACAGGATTGATCAGGTGATGTATTTATTGGTTTTTCAGCAGTATAAAGGGTTGAATACTGGTTTGGCATTGTATCAACAAACTCTATTGTTAATGTTGTATATGTAGGAGGAGATGCAAGGTAATAATCAAGAGAGCTTACAACATCTTTTTCAATAACAAAATGTGTCTTCACAGTAGGAGTTATATAGCCCGCAAGGAGGAATGTAGTTATTAGCATTCCTCCTATTATTTTTTTATAATTACTCATTTAAAAACCTCCTTTTTTTATGGGATTTGAACCCATTTTATTTTTTAATTTTAATCAATCATTCATTAACTCTTCAATTTTTAAAAGAATTTTTAAACGGGAAAGAGGGTCAAAGGGATCCTGAGGATAATCATTCCAGCCAGAAAGTTTCAAAACATCAACTGAATTTCCGAATAGACCTTCCTTGAAATAAGCATAAGCAGCAGAACCAATAATATTTGTAAATTTTATAAAAGGATAATGTGGGAAGTAAAAAGCTCTACTTCTTTTTGCCAAAGAATAGAGGTATTCAGCAGCAAGTGAATTTTTGTCCTGAGCAAGATATATAAATCCTATACCTGCCCAAGCCCATAAAAATTTATCATCTGTTCCCATCTGGGGCACATAATAGCTGTAATCTATAAAAGTTACTGTATCAGGAGCACTGCCTTTAAAGTAAACAAGGGTATCATCAAAATAAAAGGGAATTTTAACATTTGCAGGTGCTTCAATCACACTTGATACCCAAACAATATTTCTCTTTTTTGTTCTTATAGCCCAAGTCGCTCCATATGGAAGAGAGGGACCCTGAACTATTGTTGCAACCTCCTTAAATCTTTTTTCAACTAAAGAAATTCCGTCAAGAGCAAGAATTAGAGAAAAATAAGAAAGTGCTGAACTAAGATCATAATTTTCTCTTTCCATAAGCGTGTAGCCTTTGCCAAGAAGAGCCTCTCTATCTTGAAGGTTTAATGTTATAAGAGAATCAAACCAGAATTCAGCACTTGCAAAATCTCCCTTATCATAATAGAACCACGCTTTTTCAAGAAGTTCATCTCTTGAGGGTTCAGGTGAAAATTGAGTTTCTACCTTTTTACAGGCTGTAAGAAATATCATAGAAACCAAAGTTAAAGATAAAAAAGTTTTCATTTTCATTTTCATTTTCATTTTAACCCTCCTTATTTAGAATCTAAAACGATAACTTTCTTTTTAATTTTTGAAAATCCATCAATATCAGCTACTATGAAATAAGTGCCCTGAGAAGGAATATTAAGAGTAAATTCATAAATTCCAGGCTCTTTTTCACCTTTAAGTAATTCAGAAATCTTTCTTCCTGATGAATTATAAAGGGATAATTCAACATTCTTTTTAAAAGGAATATAAAAGGAAATTTTTGCCTCTTCTTTTTTAATAATAGGTGGGGCTTTTATCAATGGAGTATTTAAACCTCCTCCACCGCTTCTTACCTGGAATACTCCAAAAGTGTTTGTCTCAAAAAGGAATTTCCCCTCGTTCCTATCAACAATTCCCTCAACAGGAATCCAACCAATCCCACTTTCATATCTATAAAAGGTAACTCCCTCATTTTTCAATGAAGGATCAATAATCTCCACTCTAAAGTTAGAGGAAATTCTTTTTCCATTCTGCCCAATTGTTATAATATCTGAATAACCTTCTGATGAACCAGGAACAATGTAATCAAAAGCAATTTTATCATTTCTTGAAAACGTAAGCATAAAGGAATTATTTATATTGGATGGAATATTAACTTTAATAGAACCATCAGAAGAAGCAAAAGTCCCTCCACCAGTTACATAAAAAACAGGAACAGAAATAACAACTTGTGTTCCATTACCTGTTGTATCTTCTACATAAGCAGTAAAGTTATAGATAGTGCTTTTCCTCTTAAGTTCCTTTGATGTAGTAAATAGAGCAATTGGAGCAGAACCTGCAAGGTTTGTAAGATTTTCATCAACATCAATAACCCTTCCACCTTCTGAAATTGTAAGTTCCACACCTTCCTCATTAACATCCTTATAAACCTTTCTTCTACTCCAGAGATATACATCAACAAAGTTATCAACAGCAGGGTTCTGGAAAACCATCAAAATGGGGTACGGAACTTCTAAATCTCTTCCCCTTGCAGTGCTGAAAACCTTTTCAAGATCAGTATTTACAACCACAATTTGCTGTTTTAAGGATACTGTATTATCATTCAAAAGAACAGAATATGTATGTCTCAAGGTATTCTCAGGGAAAAGTTTAGTAACCTCTATTGTATTATCAACTTTATAATTTATATTCCAGACCTCAATAGGTGAAATCCAGTTACCCTGAGCATCAAAATAGGAAGCATCATCGGGAAAACTTAATCTAAGAATATGTGTGCTTGCATCAGGATTATGATTATAAATTACATAGGAAAAAGGCTCTTGTTCAATAAATGCATATCTCAACTCTGTTGTAGATTCCTCTTTTGGGAAAGATACAAATAAGGTATAATCCTTTTTTGCATTAGCAATTGCCCATTGAGAAATGTAAGGTTTAAATCTTTCTAAAGATGTTGAAGTGTCTCTAAAGAGTGTGTCAATTTTTGATATTCCATACTTTTCCTTTATATATTCTAAAAGAGTAAATATTCTTGCAGTGCTAAATTCATTAGCCTCAGGCTCTCCTTCCCCATGATACTTTGAAATATTATTCATATCTACATTGGTTCCAGTAGAATCATAATATTCAGTAAAATCAAAAATACCAGGAATTCCAGTTATAGGAGCTCCATCCACCTCATATTTGTAATTACCTATTAATAGAGTAGCAAAACCTTTTCTTACAAGCTTATTTTCCTTTGGTTTCAAATTAAAGAGTCCCCTGTTGACAAACTGATAATCAAATACAAATTTCTTTTCAAGATCTGTAAGAGATAGAAAACCACCAACTTTTCCAAGTAGTTCGAAACCAACTTTTACATATATGGCATCTTTTAACTCTTGAGGATTGTCCTGCCATCTATCATGCAAAGTAAAGAGTGATACAGGGAGTATATCAGAAGGCTTATAAGGAGGACTGCCATTTGGATCAGGTGGAGTTACT